>CAVVNA010000015.1:0-129351 GCA_963749275.1 uncultured Acidobacteriaceae bacterium | reverse complement strand
CTTTCGATCGTCTTTTCTTCGACCTCTGCCCATTCGCAAGCCGAAGCCCCCGCCGTGGTCGACTTCAGCCTCGATTTCCCCACCTCCCAGCCAGAGCATTACTCGATCCGCGTTCAATCCGATGGCTCGGGCCGCTACCAGTCCAGCGGCCGCCTGTCCGCCGATCCCGACGAGACCGATTCCCACGACAACGATTCTAACGACAATGATTCTCACGACAACGATTCTCACAACAACGGCAGCTTCGATCTTGACTTCACCCTAGCCGCGGAAACGCGGCAGAAAATCTTCCAACTCGCGGCGAAGGCCGGCTATTTTCAGAAGGACGTTGACTCCCATCACAAGAGCCTCGCCTTTACCGGAAAAAAGACGCTCGGCTACAAAGACGCGCGGCGCAGCGGAGAGTCCACCTACAACTATTCCACCAAGCCGGCAGTGCAGGACCTGACCAGCCTGATGCAAAGCCTCTCGACCACGCTCGAATTCGGACATCGCCTCCAGTACGATCAACACTATCAAAAGCTAGCGCTCGACGAAGAACTCAAGGGTATGGAGGAGCTGGCCCGCGCCAATCAACTGATCGGGGTCACCGCCATTCGGCCGATCCTCGATCAGATCATCGCCGATCCCTCCGTGATCAACGTAACCCGCGCCCGCGCCCAACGATTGCTGGAGCGCGCAGACATTCGCTGATCCTTTCCCAGCACCCGACCCACTGCCGGAAATCACCCTGAACGTGGTATAATTTTCCTATAAATCCAGCCCGATAGTGCCTGTAGATGCAAGAACTTAGCGACATTTGCGCCGAGGAAAGAGTGGGCGAAGCTTCGCTCCGCTGGGACGGGCGAGACGCCCGTCGCCACACTGAATCACAAGTGCCTTCACTGAGAGCTGACAACTGAGACCTGAGACCTAATTTTATGGCTGACGATCAGAATCCTGAGCTTCCACTTACTCCTCCTCCCGGAGGCGACGGTCAATCTCCTACGGGTCCGGGCGCCCTCAACATACAGCCCGTCAATATTGAAGAGGAGATGAAGCGGTCGTATCTCGACTATTCCTTGTCGGTGATTATCGGCCGCGCCCTGCCCGACGTGCGCGACGGATTGAAGCCCGTCCATCGCCGCATTCTTTACACCATGCAGCAGATGGGCCTGGCTCCGGGACGGGCTACACGCAAGTGCGCCCGTATCGTCGGCGAAGTCATGGGCAAGTACCATCCGCATGGGAACCTCGCCGTTTACGACGCCTTGGTGCGACTGGCGCAGCCCTTCGCCATGCGCGCGCCGCTGGTCGATGGACAAGGCAACTTCGGCTCGGTCGATGGCGATCCGCCCGCGGCGGATCGTTACACCGAAGCGCGTCTGACGCGCGTCTCTACCGCTCTGCTCGAAGACCTCGACAAAGAAGCGGTCGACTTTTATCCGAACTACGACGGCACGGAAACGCAGCCCGCGGTTCTTCCCGCGCGTTTTCCCAACTTGCTGGTCAACGGGTCGGATGGCATTGCCGTCGGCATGGCGACCAAGATTCCGCCGCACAACCTGACCGAGATCGTCGATGCCACCATCACGCTGGTGAATAATCCGGGCGCGCAGCTGCCGGAGATTCTGAAATTTGTGCAAGGACCGGACTTTCCGACGGCAGCCATCATTCACGGTCGCGCTGGAATCTTCGAGGCATACCGCACCGGCCGCGGACGTTTCATGATGCGGGCCCGCGCCGCCATCGAGAACATCACCAAGGACAAGCAGGCGATCATCGTCACCGAGATTCCTTATCAGGTAAACAAGGCTCGGCTGATCGAGCGCATCGCCGACCTGGTCAATGACAAGACCATCGACGACATCTCCGACGTTAACGATGAAAGCGATCGCGACGGCATGCGTATCGTGATCGAGCTCAAGCGCGGAGCCGAACCGCAGATCGTGCTCAACCAGCTCTTCAAGCACACTTCGATGCAGGAAGGCTTCAGCATGATTCTGCTGGCCGTGGTCAACGGCCAGCCCAAGGAAATGGGGCTGATCCAGGCGATCAAACACTTCATCGACCATCGCGTCGATGTGGTGCGCCGCCGCACTTCGTATTTGCTGGCCAAAGCGCGCGATCGCGAGCACATTTTGGAAGGCTACCTGACCGCGCTCGATCACCTGGATAACGTGATCGCGATCATCCGCGGCAGCGCCAACCGCGCCGACGCACGAGAGAACTTAGTCGCGTACTTCGGCGGCAAGAAGATCGACATCAACACTACCGGACGCGCTCCAAAGCTCGACGCCGAGAAACCGTTCACCGCGAAGCAGGCCGACGCCATCCTCGAACTGCAACTGCACCGCTTGACCAAGCTATCGATCGAAGAAATTGCGAACGAGTTGAAGCAGGTGCGCGAAGCCATCGCCGAGTACGAAGCGATTCTCGCCTCCGAGAAGAAGCTGCGCGGCGTCATCATTAAGGAACTGGAAGAGGTCAAGAAACTGTACGGCGACGCGCGGCGGACTGTGATTGAAGATGAAGCCGCGGAAATCATGCTGGAAGACCTGATCGCCGACGAGCAAGTTGCGGTCACGGTCAGTCATTCCGGCTACATGAAGCGCACTCCGATCTCGACCTACCGCATGCAGCGGCGGGGCGGCACCGGACGCACCGGCATGAAGACGCGCGACGAGGATTTCGTCGAGCATCTGTTCATCGCCTCGACTCACGCCTACATCTTGATCTTCACCAACACCGGGCGCGTCTACTGGCTGAAGGTGTATGAGATTCCCGATATTGCCGCTGCCGGCAAGGGAAAGCACGTGGGCAACCTGGTGGGCCTGCAGCCGGGCGAAACCGTGCGCACCATGCTCGCCGTGCGCGACCTGGAAGAAGAAGGCAGATACGTTTTCTTTGTCACGCACAATGGCACGGTGAAGAAGACCGAGGTGAAAGACTTCTCGCACGTGATGTCACGCGGCATCATCGCCATCAATATCGAAGAGGGCGACGAACTGGTCGCGGCCTCGCTGACCGACGGCAACCAGATCGTTTTCCTCGCCTCGCACGACGGCCAAGCCATTCGCTTTGACGAGAACGATGTGCGCTCCATGGGACGCAACGCCACCGGCGTGCGCGGTATGAACCTGGCCGAGAAAGATTACATCGTCGGCATGGCCACCACGATCAAGCCGGAGGCGCAGGCGGTCGCGAAGGAAGGCGAGATCGCTCCCGAAATCGCGGACTTGATTCCGGAAAAAGGCTCGCTCATTCTCTCCGTCACCGAGAACGGGTACGGGAAGCGCACTCCCGCCGACGAGTATCGCCTGACCAATCGCGGCGGCAAGGGCGTGATCAACGTCAAGACCACGGCGCGCAACGGCAAAGTCGTGGGCATCTCGCAAGTGAGTGAGAAATCAGAGGTTATGCTGATCAGCCAGTACGGCAAGATCATCCGCATCGAATCGAAGTTTATTCGCGAATCGGGGCGCTCGGCGCAGGGTGTGCGGCTGCTGAACGTTGAGCCGGGAGACCGCGTCGCGGCGGCGGTGGTGATTCCTCCGGAAGAACCTAATGGGAATGGGTTGCTGCTTCAGTGAAGCTCGGGTCTCAGTTGTACGTACAATGTTCCACGTGGAACATTTTGTGCAGGTGAAAATGTATGTACACCGACATACGTACAATGGCCGTTGTGTCTGACCTGTAGTCATGCGTTTCGCGTAGGATGGTCTTGCAAGTCATTGATAACGCTCGTGGCCGGTTGTGGTTAAAGAGACACAACAGGGTACTATTTACGCTGTAATTATTACAAAACCCGTTATTGGGTGGGCTGGCGTCCCGGTCGAGTGTCCCCTTGCTGAACGTTGGGCCGATAGACCGGATGGCGGCGGTGGCGATGGCCTCCGGAAGAACCGAATGGGAATGGGACGCTGCTGCAGTAGGTTAAAACGTGTAGGGCGGAAGGAAGGCGAGTAGATGAATGTTCGACAGTCCGTCCTCGGTGAGGTCGCAGTTCGCGCCGGCCATCGTTTCGCCGGAGTTGACGTCGGTTCGCTAGTCCGGCAGCTGATTCTCTTTGACAAAGTGATCATAAGGTCCTTTCGGCTTCGAGAGACACCAATTCTCGTCCGTGCCTTCGGCAAAGAAGGATTTGGCGAGCTAATCAAGCTTGGCCTTTTGAGATTCTCATGCGAGTTCACCACCCTCATACTGGACGTGAGTCGTAACGGAGTCCGGCACGTTCCCCTTGAGCACTTCTCGTTTGGAAAAGCTGAGGCAGCGGACCGAGAGAAAGAGCTTCGGAAGGAACTGATTGCGCTCCAAGGTATTTCGGGACTGAAAAATCGTGAACGCGCCGCTCTTGAGGAAACGATCTGGGGTTCGCTCGTTAGGCCTCCGAAGACATTCGCCGACGATTTGCTGGCACAACTTGACGGCGACCTTCGCGCTAACACCCCAGCTCTGCGGCTCGCGGTTCTTGACCGCTTAAGGACGAAGCTGGGGGTTCATGAACTCCCCTCTGAAGTTCGCATAGAAGTGGAGGAAACTGCTCATCGGGTGTTTCATGTTAAGAATGATCTGGCCACGTCGTACGGGTTTTCATCCCAAGAGGTGCACGGCCTTTTGCACCAAGCAGTCGGTGCTGTAGCGCACCTTGGCCATCGACTCACCGAAATGCAAGCATATTCCGCGATAACCGGATTCTTGGACACCGAGGCGCCCCTCCTATTCGGAAAGTTCTCAGGCCTCGTTGCCCCGCTGAATCCAGCGGTAGCGGAAAACCAGTTTGAGCGAGTCATCGAACTCGCAGAGCTTCCTGATTTCAAGCCTGGCCAGAGGGTGGACGTTCAGAAACTTCTGAGGGCACGGGACAGCGCTGAATGTCGCGAATTTCGGGAGTGGCTTTCGACCCTTGAGGATGTCAGCGATGCAGAAATCAAGGAGATGGTCGCGAGTGTGAGAAGCAAGATGGCCTCCATCGCCGCCAGCCCTGGCGGTAAGCTCGTGAGGCTGGCTGCAACGACCGGCATTGGATTGATACCTGTCGTCGGCCCAATAACGGGTGCGGCAGCAGGCGCTATCGATTCGTTTCTCGTTGACAAAGTCCTTCCGCGGTCGGGCATTGTCGCTTTTCTCACGGAAACCTACCCGTCGCTCTTTGTGTCGCCGTAGGCATTACCGCAGTCACTCCCAAATTACCGCGCTTTCCATTACTGTTAACCTTAGAGATACTGCCTCTCCCCGTGCGTGCTTGCGCGGTTGCAACTATTTTTAGAGCGGTTTCACGGTTAGTGTAGTGGGCCACAAACTGCGGAGCTTCGCTCCGCTGGGCGGACGAGGGCGTCCGCCCCTACGCGAACGCACTGCAGTGACACCGAAATTGCTCTAGTGAGCGTTTGTGCACGAGATTGCAAAGCCTGAACCCGCGTACCAGGAACTTCTGAGCCGGCCGATTCGCGAGCTGGGGCTTGCGCTTGCCGGGTCTCCGGTGGAGCGGTTTGTCGAACAGCTTTATCGCGAACTGGAGGCTAAGGGGCTTACTAAGTTTCGTCCGGCTTGCTATTTGACTGATGAGTGGGGATGTCCTTCGGGCGAGCCGATTATTGGGATTCCGTTTTATTTGGCTCATTCGGCTTTGGCGCAGTTGGAGAAAGAGACTCATGACCTTGAGGACGCTCGGGAAATCATGATGTATCTGCGGCATGAAGCGGGACACGCTTTCACCTATGCTTACAAGCTGCACAATAAGCCGGAGTGGAAACAGATCTTTGGTCCCTTTCGCCGCCCTTATCACGACAATTACCGGCCCGCTCCGTTTTCTCGCGACTATGTGCGGCATTTGCCGGGATGGTATGCGCAGAAGCATCCGGATGAGGATTTTGCCGAGACGTTTGCGGTTTGGCTGACTCCGCGCTCGAACTGGCGGAAGCGCTATCGCGGCTGGGGCGCTATGGCGAAGCTGCTTTATCTGAACCGGCTGGCGCGCCAGTTGGGGAAGAGCGAGCCTGCGCGGCGGCGCGGACAGACCGATCTCACGGTCGACGACATGGACGCTACGGTGGCGGAGTTCTACCATTTTCAGCAGGCTGCGCGCGGAGAAGTTGCGGTCACCGAGCTTGGCGTTAGTGAGCTAGCTCCCGATACGGATTTGCGGGACATCTTTCCCGTATCGAAGCGGCGGAAGTCGGCGCTTCCGGCGCACGAATTTCTGCATCAGCACCGCAAGGCGGTGATCGACAAAGTTGCGCAGTGGACGGGGGCGCAGCGTCCGCTGATTAAGACTTTGATGGACACGATTCAGAAGCGCGCCGGCGAACTTGATTTGCGCGCCGACAAAACGCGCAGCGCGGAACATCTGGCCGAAGTCACGGCCTATGTCACGGCGCTGGTGATGACTTATGTGACGAAAGGAAAGTTTATTCAGCCTTGAAGTGGAGCGACGGGCGTCTCGCCCGTCCGGCAGCGCGGTGGCCGGGCGGGGACGCCCGGCGCTCCATCGAACAACTTAGGAGACATAATGATCGGAGCAAAACTGAAAATCGCGCTGCTGTATGACGTGTGGAACGAAGATCCGGTCGCGGCGGCAGCTAAGGAAGAGACGGCGGCAGCAGCGGTGCGCAAGCCTCGCAAGAAAGTAAAGACGGTGAAAAAAGAGAAGACCGATCGCGAGGAAATCTTTGAAGCGCTGCAGAAGCTGGGGCACGAGCCCTCCTACTTCGAGCTCGACGGGCGCCCGCAGTCCTTGCACTCGCTCTCGCGTTGCGACGCCGACCTCATTTTCAACCTGACCGAGTCTTTCGACGGCGACGACACCAAGGAAATGAACGTGGTCGCCTATATAGACCTGCTGGGATTGCGCTACACGGGCGCGGGTCCACATGCCATTATTCTTGCCCAGGACAAAGCGATTGCCAAAAAGATTTTCGCGTTTCATGGCATCAAGACTCCATTCTTTGCTACGGCCTATCGCGGACGCATTGAACATGCCCACGATATTTCTTTTCCGCTCATCGTTAAACCGTCGTGGGAGGATGGATCGATCGGCATCGATGCCGGAGCGGTCGTGAAAAACGTCAAGGAGATGATGGAGCGCGTCGAGTACATTCAGGATGAATTCGACTCTCCGGCGCTGATTGAGGAATACATCGAGGGGCGCGAGATTTACGCCGGAATTCTGGGCAGCTACGAACGAGCGCAGGTTTTGCCGATGATCGAGCTCGATCTGTCACGCTTGCCTGAAGGCACGCCAAGAATCGCCAGCTACGATGTGAAGTTCGAGAAGAATACCGAAGTCTACAAGCTGACGAAATCGCAGATCGCGGAAAATCTGGATGAGGAAACGGTGAAGCGGTTGTCGGATACGGCGCTGGGCGCGTACCGGGCGCTGAAGCTGCGCGACTATGGACGCATCGACATGCGACTGGCTCCCAACGGCGATGTCTATGTCATTGAGGCGAATCCGAATCCTTGGCTGGCTAGCCGGCAGGAATTTGCCATGGCCGCTAAGGCTTCGGGGCTCTCTTACACGGAGATGATCGGCGCCATTATCGACTTGGCTATGAGCCGCTACCTTAATGCCAACCTGGCTACCGCGGTGGCTGTGCGCTAGCGTCGCCTCTCACAAGTTCGCGGCATAAATCTTAAAATTTTCCTCAGGCCGTGGGGAAGCGAACGTACATCGATTGTTGCTGGAACCGGCAAGTGAGGCCGCCCTCGCGTGGACATTCAGCGCCGCCCGCAAACCGCCCACGCACGGGCGGGCAGCTCAATTACACCCTCGGCGTCGGTGGGCAGCGAATCACGCAGCCGTTTGCGAATAGCGTTTTGGGTAAGTTCATCGCGGGTCTCAAGATAGTTGGGAGCAGAACCTTGTGCCGTCAGGAATGGTTGCCAGTAGTCATCGAAACTCGTGAACCGGGTGGTGATGTCGAGCGCACGAACCCTCACTTGCTCCATGCAAGCGCGCTCAAAGAGCTTTCGTAGCGCCTCCGGATTGCACAGCGGGAAGCGGCGGCCCTGATCGTATGCCAACGCTTCGCGGTCGGTAGCTGCGGCCGCATCCCAGAACTCGCGCAGGAACCGTGCTCCCCCCGCGTAGTCCCAAACGTAGATTGCGATGACGCCCCCAGGAACCGCAACGCGGCGCATTTCTAGCAGCGCACGTTCAGGCTCCGGAACGTAATTCAACCCCAGACCGCAGACGATAGCATCGAAGCTGGCTTCATCGAAAGGAAGAGCCATCGCATCCCCGGTTTCGAAGCTGACCGCGGGACCATTGCGATGCTCGCGAGCAAATCCAATTTGCTCGGCGGATGCATCCACACCCGCAACCCCAGCGGGCGCGAAGCGGTCGACAATGGCCTTTGTGAGGACACCGCTTCCGCAGCACAGGTCCAGCCAGCGCAAATGCGAGGGCAAACTCAGCCAGTTCAAGAACTCATCCGCCAGCAGGCGGCTCCAGCGCCCCATCCACTGGTCGTAGGCGGCGCCAGACGTCCATTTGTCCATACTCACCTAGTGAGAGTCTCCCTAAAACTCATTCCACAGGAACTGGTTGTAGACCTCGTGGTGGAACTGCACCTCGGCGGGCTTGACAATCGTGCCCAGCAGGCGCGGGCAGCGGTCGGCCGATGCCTGCTTCAGGTCGGCGTAGCGGCCTTTCACGTCTTCCCCGAGAAGTTTGGTTGTCCATTCGGCCTTGCGGAAGTTGTCGATCGCGGTGTAGACGTTGTCGGGCAGGTAGCGTTCGGCCTCGCGGAGGTTCTTGATCTTGGCCGTATCGCCTTCCAATCCAGTCTTGAAAATGGAGTACATCACGAGGTAGGGATTGGCGTCAGGAGCGACGGCTCGCACCTCCAAGCGCATGCTGCGGTGGTTGCCGATGGGGATGCGGACCATGGCGCCGCGGTCCACGGCCGACGCCCGCAGCTGGTTGGGCGCCTCGAAGTGCGGATCGAGGCGGCGATAGGCGTTGACGCTGGAATTGAATACCAGGCAGAGGTCGTTGCCGTGCGTGAGAACGCGGTCCAGAAATTCATAGCCTAGCTTGCTGAGCTTTTCCTCGCCCTTGGGATCCCAAAAGAGGTTCTTGTCGTGCTGGTTGATGGAGACATTGGTGTGCATGCCGCTGCCGTTGACCCCCACCACCGGCTTGGGCAGGAAACAGGCGGTCAAGCCCATGTTGCGCGCGACCTGGCGGCAGATCAGCTTGTAGAGCTGGATGTGGTCGGCGGCGGCCACCGCTTCGGCGTAGCCGTAGTTGATTTCGAACTGCGAGGGCGCGACCTCGGGGTGATCCTTTTCGTTCTGGAATCCCATCGCGCGCTGCACTTCCGCGGTCGTATCAATGAAGGTGCGCAGCGGATCGCCGGGCAGCGAATGATAGTAGCCGCCCGTGTTCACGTATTCGAACTTGCCGGTCTCGTGGTAAGTGCGCTCGGCGTCCGGCCCCCGGAAGAGGAAGCCCTCGATCTCATTGGCGGCGTTGAGAGTATAGCCGTGCTTTTTGTGCAATTGATTGCCAAGCAGCTTCAGCATGCTGCGGATGTCGGCGGTGTAGGGCTCGCCGTTCTTATCGATGACCTCGCCAAAGACGAGCACTTTGCCCGGCCCGAAAACGTCGGCTGGTCCCCAGTAAAATGCAGCCCAGTCAATGCCTAAACGCAGATCGCTTTCCCGCTGCGCGGTGAAGCCGCGAATCGACGAACCGTCAAAGGTCAGGTTGTCGTGGCTCTTGATCAGGAATTTCTTGTCATAATCCAGCATGTGCAGACGGCCTTCCAGGTCGCTGAACAACACGGTCACGGCCTTGATGCGCTTCTCGTCCGTCAGGTACTTCAGCCGCTCCTCCTGAATTTTGTGAGGCGCGACGCGGTCCAGGCGCTGCTTCTTCGCATTCAGATTTATCTCTTCCAGTTCGTCGTAGGGGATCGCTAGAAAAT
Source organism: uncultured Acidobacteriaceae bacterium (assembly GCA_963749275.1). Taxonomy (GTDB): domain Bacteria; phylum Acidobacteriota; class Terriglobia; order Terriglobales; family Acidobacteriaceae; genus Acidiflorens. Next base: position 119,437 of record CAVVNA010000015.1, on the reverse strand, counting down.
TTCGTAGTTCAGTTGACATGCCTCTCCTTATTCGGGCGCGCAGCCCGCGAATCAGATTGAATGACAGGGAACCAGATAGGCTATCGCGTCAGGCGCAACCAGACAAATAGAAATCGCTTATAGCAACGATCATAAAGGATTGTTTTACAATCCCACCCCAAGTGTGTTATGTTCCCGCGTTAATCCCAAAGAAGAGCAGCGTACTGAGGAAAAGGGGGAAGCATGCCTAAAAATTTAGCGGAAGTGCTGCAATTGGCCAAGCAGGCGGGAATCAAGATTGTGGATCTAAAATTTGTGGACCTGCCGGGGGTGTGGCAGCACTTCTCGCTCCCCGTCGAGGACATGGATGACGACTTGTTCGAGGATGGCATCGGTTTCGATGGGTCGAGCATACGCGGGTTTCAGATGATCCACGAAAGTGACATGTTGCTTGTGGCCGACCCCGAGACAGCCTGTGTGGATCCGATGCTCGAGATTCCGACCTTGAACTTGATCTGCAATGTCGTGGATCCGATTACGCGCAAGCGTTACAGTCGCGACCCGCGATATATCGCGCAGAAGGCTGAGGACTATCTCAAGAGTGCGGGGATTGCGGATCTCAGCTACTGGGGGCCAGAACTAGAGTTCTACATCTTTGACGATGTGCGTTACGACCAGAATGCCCATTGCGGCTACTACTTTATTGACTCCGACGAGGGCGTCTGGAATACAGGCCGCGAGGAGGGCCCCAATCTGGGATACAAGCTGCGGCACAAGGAAGGGTATTTTCCAGTTCCTCCGGCCGACACGCTCCAAGACCTTCGCTCCGAGATTATCCTGAAGCTGAAGGAAGTAGGCATTCACGCTGAGGTTCATCATCATGAGGTGGGCACGGCCGGACAGAATGAGATCGATATGCGGTACACGACCCTCACCAAGATGGCTGACAGCGTAATGTTCTATAAGTACATAGTTCGCAACATAGCCAAGAAGCATGGCAAGACCGCCACCTTCATGCCCAAGCCGATCTTCGGCGACAACGGCTCCGGCATGCACTGCCATCAGAGCCTGTGGAAGGGCAAGACCAATCTTTTCTGGGACGAAAAGGGCTACGGACAGATCAGTCAAACCGCCAAGCACTACATCGGCGGTCTTCTGCGGCACGCACCGGCACTGCTGGGCCTGTGTGCCCCAACCACGAACTCATATCGACGCTTGGTTCCGGGGTACGAAGCCCCGGTAAATTTAGTGTATTCACAGCGCAATCGATCAGCGGCTGTACGCATTCCCGTATATTCGAAGAGCCCGAAGTCCAAGCGCCTCGAGTTCCGCTGCCCAGATCCGGCCGCCAACCCCTATTTGTGTCTCGCGGCGCAATTGATGGCCGGTCTGGATGGAATCCGCAATAAGATTGATCCCGGCAAACCAATTGATAAGGATCTCTATGAGCTTGAGCCTGGGGAAGCCGCGAAGATTAAGAGTACTCCAGGGTCGCTGGGTGAGGTGCTCGACGCTCTTGAGAAGGATCACGACTGGCTTTTCGTCGGCGATGTATTCACGCCGGACGTGATTGAAACCTGGCTTACATACAAGCGTGAACGCGAACTGGCCCCGGTCAACCTCCGGCCGGTCCCGTACGAGTTCTTCCTCTATTACGATCTGTGACGCTTGTGCGTTTCTGAGAACGAGAGAGCTCGCGACCTGCGCTCCGGTGCAGGTCGCCGGCTCCAATGAAAGTCTTTCGCTGCGACCTCGGCGGCAAAATCCGCCTCTTTCCGTGAAATAATCGAATCCGAGGCACTGCACTTGAGTTGCGCGCTTTGTGAAACACGCAAGGAAAAGCGGTTTTGTCCGGCCGTGCACGGGAGAATCTGCCCGCAGTGCTGCGGCGAGCAGCGCGAGGTGACGCTCGACTGCCCCAGCGACTGTGCTTATCTTTTGCAGGCACGACAGCAGGCGCGCGAGCACGCGAAAGCGCAAAATGAGCGGCTGGGCCAGCAAGAGCGCGAGGCTCTGTTTCCCGGGGTCGAAATCCCCGAGGTCGAGATCAACGAACAGTTTCTCTACGAGCGCGAGGAACTGATTCTTGGGCTCAGCTTCGGGCTGGTAAAGAGCGCCCGCGCTGACCGCTCGCTCATGGACCGCGACCTGATCGCGGCTTTGAGTTCGCTGGCAAAGAGCTACCAAACGCTGGTGAACTCCAGCCTCATCTATGAGCCGCAGACCTCGAACCTGGCGCACCAGAGCATTGCTCGCGAGGTCGAAACCATGGTCCGGGAATTTCGCGAGGCCGAGGAGAAACACGTTGGTTACAATCGGCTGCGGGATGCCGACGTGCTTAAAGCGTTGGTATTCCTCTTGCGCATGGGCTTGGCACGCACCTCCGGCAGGCCGAAGTCGCGGGCGTTCGTCGATTTCCTGTTTGCGCAGTTTCCTGAAAAGCAATCGGCCCTCGCCGGGCCGGAAGACGCAAGGAGCCGGATCGTCATCCCGTAGGATCTGATTCCTTAAGATCGCAAAGCGAGTCGGCCCGACGCCATTGTTAGGCGCGTCGCCTCTTCTCTCCCACTCCCTTGAAGAAGGTGTAGCAGAAAACGCCGTCGGCTTCAGTCGTTCTGCGAAGATCTCGAACACCTGCATCAAAGGCTTCGGGATCGGTGATGCCGGCCTCAATCGCGGATGCGCGAACGCCCTCGATCATCGCGGCGAAGGTTTTCCTGGTGAAGCCTTCGACGAGATCGGGTCTGCTCGAATCCACATACACCATGCGTGGAGACACGTGAACCGCTTCTAGACCCGCCTCGACCATAAGTGGATAGAGCTGGCGGCCAATCAACGCGTTGCCTCCCGCCAAGCGCTGCAGCTCGACTAGACACTGGATTGCCAAACGGGCTGCGCTGCTGTCGGGGTGGAAGTAGGTCGATCCGTGGTCACCCTCGATGACGGTCATGGTGCCGCCGAGTCGGAGCAGCCGGTTGAGAATCGCCAGCGCCTCAACGGGCCGCGACAAGTGCTCCAGGACGAAACAGACGAAGACGTGGTCGAAGGATTCGGGGGCGAAGGGCAAGGCGAAGATGTCCGCCTGCTGGAACTGTACATTGGTCCGTTTCGCTTGTTTCGTACTCCCAGCTTCGTGACGCCCAGATCTCCGGTCAGCCAATATTTTGACCCTGCCAGGTTCGTGCTGCCCGAGTACCCTTCGCGCACTTTGACCGCCATGTTGAACCCGCAGTGCGGGTGCTCGGCGTGTTTGTTGGAATAGCAGGGACAGAACAGATGGCTGCTGCAGGCTTCCACGTAATCAGCCTTCACTCTGCCACGCATCTTACGGGAATCGACGGCAACGAGATAACACGCTACAGCTGAGAAGGCCTCTGCTCCAGACTTCTCGTAAACCTCCTTCATCCTCGTTGAAGGCGCGTCCCGCAGGGGCTAAACAGAGTGCTGGAAAACTCGCGGTGCGCGACGCAGGCACCCTCAGCGGCTAAAGCCGCGCCCCTTCAAAACAAAGTCAAAATCAGGTTTTTTCAGCAAACTGTAATCGAGGAGAGAGGATGAAGAAATCGCTGGGCAACGGCGGGATGGCCGGGAGTGCCGTCGCTCCATGAGCAGGGGAGGAACTTCAGAGGCGCCGCACCGCCTGCCCGTCTGCCAACGCCGCCAGAAGTTCTCGCGCAGTTTTCCCGAGTTCGGGATGGCGCGCCTCCGGAGCAATCTCGACCAGCGGTTCCAAAACAAAGCGCCGCCGGTGCATTGACGGATGCGGAATCTTCAAGCCTGGCTCATCCACCACGCGATCCCCAAACAGCACCACGTCGATATCAATCTTGCGCGCACCTTTGTCGCGCATGCGGAGGCGTCCCATCACCGCTTCGACCTGCAACGCAAGCTTGAGCAGCTCTCGCGGCGTCTTATCCGTGGCAATCGCCGCCACGCAGTTCAGAAACCACGGCTGGTCCGGGACGTCTACTGGTTGGGTCTCATACAAGGCGGAGACCGCCAGCAAGCGGCCCGCCACGTCCATTTGTGCGACTGCGGCTTGCAGGTTGGCCGCACGATCTCCCAGGTTCGATCCTAGCGACAGATAAGCGGTCTCGGCCACCCAGCTAGTGTCGCGGTGAAAGGCGTGAGAATCCAGAAAAAACTGACGGAAACGGAATCATTCTTGATTCTCTCGCCTTTCGGAAGACTCATACGGTGGAGCAAGGGCGTCTCGCGAGCCTGCCCTGAGCGCAGTCGAAGGGGCCCGCCGGGCGGGGACGCCCGGCTCTCCATCAGTGCAACTCGCCCTGAATTGCAACCAACATCGCGGACAACTTGAGGTTACGGAGGAACTCGCTTCATTGGTACTTGCAACCAGTACCTAGGTTACTTTCCTACCTTCCCGGCTGCCGCTAGTATCGAAAATGCCATGAATCTGGACTCTCTTCTCATCAGCCAGGATGCCGCTTTGCTCGGTGTGCTGCGTCCGGCACTGGAGAAGATCTCGGTCAATGTCCAGGTTTGCGCAGGGCCCCAGCCCAGCAACGATCTGCTGGCGAAGCGCAAGTTCGATGCGGTCATCATCGACTGCGACGACTTACAGAACGGACGTGATCTCCTGAAATCGCTTCGCCAGACCCAAAGCAATTCCAAGTGTGTAGCTTTTGCCGTGGTGAATGGGAAGACGACCACCCAGGAGGCCTTCAAGTCCGGAGCCAACTTCGTTCTGCAAAAGCCGCTCACTCCGATGCATGCCTCCCGCTGTTTTAATGCAGCGCTCAATTTCATGGTGCGGGAAAAGCGCCGCTACTTCCGCCATCCGGTGGAGATGCCGTTGCGAATCAGTCTTGCGCGCGACCAGGAACTGACCGGCACGTCGACCAACCTAAGCGAGGGAGGCATGGCCATCCGCATCCTCGGCAAGTTGCCCAAGGATGCGGAGGGGCAGGTTTGCTTCACGCTTCCTGGGAGTAACATTTCTCTCCAACTGAAAGGCGAAGTCGCATGGACCGACGGAACCGGCCACGTCGGCATCCGCTTTATCGGAATTCCGCAGAGCTCACAGTATCAGCTTGAAAAATGGCTGACCGAGCGCTTGCAAAGCGAAATGCCCACGCACTTGCAAGGCTACGCGGCGCTTTCCTAACCGATCGCCCGTTCGCTCTTCCCGAAACATTTCTTGAAAATGCCCACGCCCCGGGCATCCAGTTTGTAACTTGCGCCCGGCCACCGCTGTGGCACTGTAGAAGCGTGCGTCTCAGTTCCTAAGCATGATTCCACTGGAAGAAAGAATCGCCCGAACCGAGAGGTTGCTGCGCCGCCTGGAAGAGGACCAGCCCTACTTGCGTGTGCGCTTGTCCGAGCTCAGCGCCGAGCACCGGCAGAGCGCAAATGCTTTCGCCGAGCGGGTCCGCGCCGAAGCGGAAGCCGAACTGCAGCGCCTGCTGGCAGAACGCGACACGCCCCAGGAGGGGAACGCGCCACGGCCCGCCGACTGAAGTTAGCCATCTCTAACGATGTCGGATTAATTGGATAGTGTCGTTGAAGAAGAAGAGATTCGCTGTGTCCCCCCGTGGTTAACGATCCTGGACGCGAAGTTACTTGACACTAGAAGCCATCTCATAATGAACCGGAGCAGTACACTGCCAGGACCTCAGGGGCTAAAGCCCCGTCGTTATTTGCCTCTTGGCGGCACGGCTGAACAGCTTGCGGAAAAAGTCGGGGGGGGAATCGAGTTTAGCGATGACGATGCACAAGCAAAGGTGCTAAGAAACAAGGATGCGTGGAGACGACGAGCAGCAAGGGACGGTATTCAGCTATGTGAGTGCCGAACAGCGGATTGCACCGGATCATCCGCTGCGGCGGATTCGGGCGATGACGGACGCGGCGTTGCGAGAGCTGTCGGCGGAGTTCGACGAACTGTACGCGCCGGGCGGGCGGCCGTCGATTGCGCCGGAGCGATTGCTGCGAGCGCTGCTGCTCCAGGTTCTGTACTCGCGGCGGAGCGAGCGGCTGTTGATGGAGGAGATGAACTACAACCTGCTGTTCCGCTGGTTCGTGGGGCTGGAGATGGACGACGAGGTGTGGGACGTGACGGTGTTCACCAAGAACCGGGAGCGGTTGATCGTGGGCGAAGTGGCGCAGAAGTTTTTTGCGGGGGTGCTGAAGCAGGCGAGAAGCGGAGAGTTGCTGAGTGACGAGCACTTCACGGTGGACGGAACGCTGATCGAGGCGTGGGCGAGTCGGCGCAGTTTTGAGAAGAAGCCGGATCCGCCGGAGCGGGGAACGGGAGCGCGGGGACGAAAGTTGCTGCGCGACACGCACGAGTCGAAGACGGACCCGGAGGCGCGGCTGTTCCGGCGCAGCCAGGCGGCGGAATCGCGACCGAGTTATCTGGGACACGTGATCACCGAGAACCGGAATGGGCTGGTGGTGGCGGCCTGTGTGACGCAGTCGGGACAGAGAGCGGAGCGGGAGGCGGCGTCAGCGATGCTGGAGCAAGTCAACGACGGAACACGAAAGATCACGCTGGGAGCGGACAAGGGGTATCAGGAAGAGCATTTCATCGCCGGGTTACGGGCGCGGCAAGTGGTGCCGCACGTAGCCGAGTACGCGGTGACCAGCAAACATTGGCCGAACTGGCTGCGGGAGGAGGAGCGGAACGATCCAGGATTTGCGCAGAGTCAGAAGCAGCGAAAACGAGTGGAGCAAGTGTTCGGCTGGATCAAACACGTGGCGGGGATGCGGCAGACGAAGTTTCGCGGGCGACGACGGGTGGAGTGGATGTTCCAACTCGCAGCCGCGGCGCTGAACCTGCGACGCATGCAGCGTCTGCTGCCGCAAGCCGTGTAGTGCGCGGGGATAAGTGTGTCCGCCGGGCGAAAAATAGTCGGGGAACACGCAATCCAGATGTAGTCAAGGGGCGGAAAACAACTCAGGGGGAAGACGAGACGGGAAAAATATCTCATTTTTCCGCAAGCTGTGAAGCCGTGCCCTTCCCAAACCCCCCTTCCCAAAACGATTTATGAGATAGCTTCTAGACTAGACTAGCGACGAACGACTGACCCGCTACTTATGCACAGTCTTGCCCGCAATCAACTCCAGCGCATGTGGCAGCAAATCCATCACCGCATCCAGCGACTCGACCGCCCCCGCCGGACTGCCCGGCAGATTCAGGATCAGGCTCGTTCCCCGGACGCCGCACACCGCGCGGCTCAGCGCAGCGAAGGGCGTCTTGCACATTCCCTGAAATCGCATGTGCTCCGCGATCCCTTCCACCAATCGGTCGCAGACCGCGCTGGTCGCCTCCGGCGTCACGTCGCGCGGAGCGATCCCCGTCCCGCCCGTGGTCACCACCAGTCGAGCCGAGCGGCACAACTCAATCAGTTTTTCCTGAATCGCGGCGCGCTCATCAGCCACTACGCTGCGCACCACCACTTGAAAGTTGCGCCGCCCCAGCGCTTCCGCCACCGCGGGACCGGAGAGATCCACTTTCTCGCCGCGCGAACACGAATCGCTAACTGTCAAGACCGCCGCCTGCGTTCTATTAATAATCGACGCATCAAGTAACGAAGCATCAGGTGTCGAGGAGGACATTTGATCTTTGTGTCGCATCTGTTTTTCCAATAATACTGGCAAATCCTTGGATCTTAAAAAGGATTAGCTTCTTCTTTCGATATGCCCTCCAATACCATGCAGTCTTCCTGTACGCTGCATTCCCCCGAAAAAATAGAGCTAAATCGAGCTACAGATTTTCGCTTTCCCTTCCGCTTGACAGTGGTGAAACTCCATCGCCAAGAACCAGCGCCTAAAGGCGCATTCATAACATGGCACTTACGGCACGCCTGAAGGCGTGCCCTGATACAAATCAGACCTTGCTAGCCAACCTTCTGGTTTCTACCTAGCCATGTGGCGGATGCGCCTTCCGTTCTTATCCTCGATCCTGAATCCTGTACTCACAGTTCAGGAAAGGGGTTTTGCTAAACATGGCCAACTCAATATTAGAAACAATTTCAAGCGAATTTGCGTCTGCGGCGGAGAAGGCGGGCGGTAGCGTGGTTGCCATCCATGCCCGGCGCTGGATGCCGACCAGTGGCATCGAATGGAAGAAGGGCGTGATCGTAACGGTTCATCACGGCGTGCAGCGCGACGAAGACATCAAAGTGCTGCTCAATGGCGGTCGCACAGTTTCCGCGAAACTGGCTGGACGAGATCCTAGTACCGACGTAGCGGTCCTAAGGATCGAGGAAGGATCTTCGGGCGCGCCCCCATTCGGCGACTCGACAAGCCTCAGGCTCGGGCATCTTGTTCTGGCGCTGGGCCGCACACGGCGCGGGGATCTAGTGGCGAGCAGTGGGATCATCGGCGGCATCAGCGGCGAGTGGAGGAACCGGCGTGGGGGAAAACTCGATCAGCACATTCGGCTCGACCTCGCCTTGTATCCGGGATTTTCCGGCGGACCGCTGCTCAATGCCAGGGGCGAAGTCGTTGGCATCAATACGCGGGGCCTCGGCCATGGACGAGCCGTGACGGTGCCGGTGGCAACCGTCAATCGCGTCGTCGAAGAACTCCTGGAAAGAGGGCATATCGCTCGGCCCTATTTGGGTATTGCGATGCAACCGGTGGAGGTGCCAGAAAATATGCGCTCGAAGCTGCCTACTGAAACGCGAGTCGGGCTGCTGGTCATGCACGTCGAAAACGGTGGGCCCGCAGAAAAGGCCGGAGTGTCGCTGGGAGACGTTCTTTTCGAGGTGGGCGGAGAGACAGTCGAACACGTGGATGCGATCCAGGATTCGCTGGCCACCGCGAAGATCGGTGATGTTCTGCAGATCAGGGTGATTCGCGCCGGCGAGATCAAGCCGGTTTCAATCACCTTGGGCGAGAGAGCGCGATAGCGAATGTCGAAGCGAAGCAGCGGAGGCGCGATCCGAATTGCAGTGGCGGCGACCTCCGCCGTCCGCCGTGCCGGGCTCGAAAGCATTATCCGCAGCCACCCTGAGTTCCAGCTGGCGGGAAGTTTTGGCGTCGTAGCGAGCCTGGTGTCATTTGCCCATGGCACCGAGCTGGATGTAATGGTCATCGACTCCGATTCGATCCGCGATTTATTGCTGGAGCCGGCTTCGGACGCCGCGATTGTTCTGCTCACGGAGGTCAGCGACGCGCGGTCGATCTCGCGCTTATTGCGGAGCGGGGTGCGCGCGATTCTGTCCAGAGAGAGCGACCCAGACTACGTTCTCTCCGCCATTTATGCCGCCTATGATGGACTGGTGTTGCTGAGCACAGCGGCCGCAGAGACCTTGGCCGCTGTCTACGGCGATCCGTCGCTGGAAGTTGAAGGTGAAATGTCCGAAGAGATCACCTCCCGTGAAACCGATGTGCTTAGAATGTTAGCGGAGGGACTCGTCAATAAAGATATCGCGGCGCGTCTCGGTATCTCCGAGCATACGGTCAAGTTCCACATCAGCTCGATTCTCGACAAGCTGGGCGCTTCCACCCGCACCGAAGCGGTCACACTGGGAATCCGGCGCGGGCTAATTCCGATCTGAACGTTTTGTAAATCCGTGCGGCAAAACCGTGCCCGCTTTTACAGGGTGCGGAAAAACTCGTCGCGCCGCCGTAAAAAGCAAACCTCGGGCGCTGAAGCGCAGACACATTCTCAACGACTTAACGGCACGAGTAAACTCGTGCCCTTCCCAAAACCGGCTTTGATCGGGTTTTTTCCGCCGCCTGTTTAGCCGTGTCCAAAATGCGTCCGGAAGTACAGTGTTAGATTCGGGCCGAGTTAGATTCGGGCCGAGTTAGATTCGGGCTGAGTTAGATTCGGGCCGACCCCTTACGCCTGTGTTTCTGTAGCTGGGGGTATTGCGCCTCAGATGAGTCTCGCATGACGTTCAATCCTTCATGTGGCAGTATGCTCTTATTTGGAGGAAGGACACATCTCCACCGGGCCACAATGGCCGGAGACACCGGAAACTCCTCAGGAGAAGAAATGAACTACCTCAATCTTGGTACCACCGGACTCAAAGTATCTCGTATCTGTCTCGGCTGCATGAGCTATGGAGCGCCTGCTACCGGTAAAGTTAAACCCGGCAGCCATGCCTGGGCTCTAAACGAGCAAGAGAGTGAACCCTTCTTCCGTCAGGCGCTTGATCTTGGAATCAACTTCTTTGACACGGCTAATGTCTACTCCGCGGGCGCAAGCGAGGAAGTGCTTGGACGGTTCTTGAAGGCTAACCTCCGCCGCGAAGCCGTCGTCATAGCCACCAAGGTTCACGGCTTGATGCGCGACGAACCCAACGGCCAGGGTCTCTCCCGCAAAGCTATCTTTTTTGAACTGGAGCAGAGTCTCCGCCGTCTGCAGACCGACTATGTGGATCTGTATCAAATTCACCGCTGGGATTATGAAACGCCGATCGAAGAAACGCTGGAGGCGCTGCACGATGCGGTGAAATCAGGCAAGGTGCGTTATATCGGCGCCTCGTCCATGCACGCGTGGCAGTTCACGAAGGCGCTCTATCTTGCCGACCTTCACGGCTGGACCCGTTTCATTTCCATGCAGAATCATTACAACTTGCTTTATCGCGAAGAGGAGCGCGAGATGATTGGCGTTTGCCAGTCCGAGGGTATTGGCGTCATTCCCTGGAGCCCTCTGGCGCGTGGCCGCCTCGCTCGTCCCTGGCAAACCGAACACACGGTTCGCTACGAAACCGACCAGTTCGGAAAGAGCCTGTACTCGCAAACCGAAGAGGTTGACCGTAAAGTTGTAGAACGCCTGGGTCAGGTCGCGGAACAACGTGGCGTTCCTCGCGCGCAGCTTGCTCTGGCTTGGTTGCTCAGCAAGCCAGTTATCACAGCGCCGATCGTTGGCGCAACCAAGCCGCATCATCTTCAGGACGCAGTAGCAGCGCTCTCGCTGCGCCTGACGCCGGAAGAGGTTGCTTCTCTCGAGGAGCCGTATGCGCCGCATCCTGTCCTGGGCTTCAGGTGAGTCCAGGTCCGAATTCGGCGATGAAATTCGAGGCTAGGTGTCGAGGAGGACGTCTTCACCCTCAGCGTCTGCGTCGCGCTGCGCTTCGTCCAGCAGTCGCAAGCCTTCCATCAGCAGGCCCTGAGTATTCAGCTTCGTCGTTTCCTGCGTCAACTTGCCTTTGAAATCAATCTGGAAGTTTCCTTCCGTCCAGCGCAGCACTTTGAAAACCGCTTCGTCTCCCGTAATCGGACCATAGACGGCGTGCTTGGCCTGCCCCTGGCTGAAATAGATCTCGCATCTGTCGTTATTATTGCCACTGGTCATCGTGAGCAGGCAGCTCTTGCGTCCCATTTCCAGCGATTGCACCAAGTCAATCACGTTCATCTGCGACAGGCTGCCGCGCAATATGCCATCGGTCGACGCTGCCTTGCTCAGCTTTTCCAGGGCGATGCGGTCCACCACGCGCTTGATTTTGTGCGTGGCGTCTTTCAGGAAGAAAGGTTTTTCCAGATAGTCTTCAATCGGGTCCTGCATCGATAATCGTTCGCTGATGTCGGCCTTGCTGGCCATCAGGATCACCGCGATCCCCGCCGTGGCCGGCCTGCTTTTCAGTTTTTCCAGCAACTGCCGCCCGTCCATGCCCGGCATGCGGTAGTCGCTGATCAACACATCAGGCAGGTCATCGACCGCCTTCAACAACGCATCGGCTGCGTCGGTCGCGACCGCGACCTCGCCCATCGCCGAGAGCGCCTGCTGCAGCATCCCCAGCACCATCGGGTTGTCATCCACCAGCAGGATTTTGACGTTGCTCGCCATGGCAAAAAATAAATAGAAGCTATTTCCGCTTGCCGCCCCTCCGGTAGTCTCCGCTCTTGCCCCCCGACTTTCGCTCCAGCACCACTTCCCGGATTTCGATGCCTTTGTCGAGCGCCTTGCACATGTCGTACACGGTCAGCGCGGCCACGCTGGCCGCGACCAGGGCTTCCATCTCCACGCCCGTCTCCGCCGTAGTCTTTACTTTGGTGGCAATAGAAACGCCATTCTCGCACACGCGTAGGGTCACAGCAATGTGCGACAACGCCACCGGATGGCACATGGGAATCAACTCCGCCGTCCGCTTGGCGGCCATGATTCCCGCTGTCCGCGCCACTTCCAGCGGGTCGCCTTTGGGATTCTCCGGCAGTGCACGCAGCACCTCCGGCGTCATCCGAACGAAGGCGCTCGCCTCCGCTTCTCGCGCCGTTCGCGGCTTCGACGACACATCCACCATGCGGGCTTGGCCCCGAGTGTCGTAGTGGGAAAGTTTTTTTGACATCTCCAATTAGGTTATCCTACCCGCTCCAGCCCTCACATCCTTCATCGCATCATCAACGACACCCATTCTCCCGCCTCAATCCGCTCGCGGTGTGGAGGAATCACCACATAGCAGTTCGCCCGAGCCAGCGTCGCGATGTCGCCCGACCCCTGCCAGCGCGCTAACTCCACCTCCGCATTCTCAAACTCTCCCGAAAGGATCGCCGGAAGAAATTTCTTCAACCCTGTCTTCGTTCGTATTTCGGATTTCAGCCGCGCCCGGAGAAAGATCAACCGCTGCGGCGTCATCCCCGCCAGCGCTTCGATCATCGGCCGCGCAAACAATTCGAAAGTCACCATGGTCGACACAGGATTCCCCGGCAGCCCAAAAAAATACTTCTTGTGTGGCGCGGGCGCCCTCGCCCGCGTGCCCGCAGCGGCCTCGCTGTCAGCGCGGGCGGGGGCGCCCGCGCCACACGAACCAAACACCACCGGCCGCCCCGGCTGGATCTCCGCTCCCGTAAAATAAAACTCCGCTTTCAGCTCCCCGAGAACCTGCTCCACCAGGTCGTACTTTCCCATGGAGACGCCGCCCGTCAGCAACAGCAGATCGCACGCCAGCCCTTCTTCGATCAAAGCTTGTTCAATCAAAGCTCGTTCGATCAAAGCCCGAAGCCGCCCGCGCTCATCCGGAGCGATCGCCAGCCGCACCGCCTCCCCGCCCGCATTCTGAACCTGCGCCGCCAGTGAATAAGAATTCGAATTCCGTATCTGCGCCGGCCCCGGCGTCGCGTCAATTTCCACCACTTCGTCGCCGGTCGAAAGCACCGCCACGCGCGGCTTCCGGAAGACCTGCACGCGGCTCTTGCCGGCCGACGCCGCAATCGCGATGCCGGCGTGGTCCAGCCGCCGCCCTCGATCGAGCAAGAGTTGTCCGGCGCGAGCTTCCGCTCCGCGTGGAACAAAGTTCTCGCCCTGGCGCACGCTGCGCTGCACCTCTACCAGTTCAGCCATCGACTTTCCCGCCGGCGCATCTCCCAACGACGTGTGCTCCACCATCACCACTGCATCCGCCCCCGCCGGCAGCGGAGCCCCGGTCATGATCCCCACCGCCTGCCCGCGCCCCACTGCGCACGCTCCCGGCTCCGGCCAGTCGCCCGCCTTCACTTCGCCGACCACTTCAAGGCGCGCCGGAAGCTTGGCCAAGTCCGCCGCTCGCACCGCATATCCATCGCGAGTAGCCCGATCAAAAGGAGGAAAGTCGCGGTCCGCCACAATCCCCTCCGCCAGCACCCGCCCCAACCCCGCCAGCAGATCCACCGTCTCCATCTCTCCTGGACACACGCCGGCCGCATGCTGCTCAACCAGACGTCGGGCCTCCTCAAAGCTCACTACCCGAGCCGCAGGCACTGAAGATGAAGCTGACATGGCAAGAATCATACCCCGTCCGATTTTGCTCTGGGGTTTGCAAGTATGGAGCGAGGGGCGTCTCGCGAAGCCTGCGGGGAGTGAAGTCGAAGGGTCCCGTGGTTTGGCGGCCGGGCGGGGACGCCCGGCGCTCCACCGGCGAAGAGTGCAAGAAATGTATTTTCGGAGAACTGAAAGCTGAAAGCCGTCTCAGCGCGCCAGTTCCTGCCCCAGCACCGTCGCGTTGCTAGCGAAGCAAAGGCCGGTTTCGAGATCCACCAGGCCCGAGCGGACAAGTTTCGCGATCTCGCCATCGAAATGCTGCATGCCTTCGTTTTCGCTGGCCTTGATGGCGTCCAGCAGGGTGCGGCCCGGCCGCTCGCCTTGTTCGACGCAATCGCGAGTGCGCGAGTTGGACTTCAAAATTTCGACGACGGCGATGCGATCGCCGCCGTCGGGGCGCGGGATCAACCTCTGCGCAGCGATGTAGCGGAAAGTTTTGGCGAAACGTTCGCGCACCGATTGCTGTTCGGCGGTGGAGAACGTACCGATGATGCGCTCCACCGTCTTTGAGGTATCGACGGTGTTCATGCTGGAAAGAACGAGGTGCCCGTTTTCGGCGGCTTCGAGAAGAATCTCCAGCGTCTCCCGGTCGCGGATTTCGCCCACCATGATCACGCGCGGCGCCTGGCGCAGCGCCGCTCGCAGCGCGGTCGTGAAAGTCGGCGCATCGCTGTGCAACTCGCGCTGGTGCACCGTCGATTTCTTGTGCTTGTGGAGAAACTCAATCGGATCCTCGACCGTCAGAACGTGATAACAATATTGGTCGTTGATGCGGTCAATCAAAGCGGCCAGCGTCGAAGACTTGCCCGATCCGGTTCCGCCCGTCACCAGGATGATCCCGTTGCGGACCTTCGCCGCCTCTTCCAATTGCGCCGGCAGACGAAGCGAACTGAAAGTCGGAATGACGGTGGGGATGACGCGCATCACAATCGCGCAACTTCCGCGCTGGATAAAGACGTTGACGCGGAACCGCGCCATGCCCGGCAATCCGTAGGAAACGTCGCAGGAACCCTGCTCGCGAAGCGTATTGATGGCCTGCTTATTGTTGCCGATCAGATCGGCCGCCATGCGGCGCGTGTCATCCGGCGACAGGGTGCCGCTGCCGGGGATTTCGACCGCCGTTAGTTGCCCGTGAATCTCGACCTGGGGCGGACGCCCCGGCGAAAAAATCAGATCGCTGACCTTCTCCGACGCGCGCAACATGCCGGCCAGCAGAACCGGCGTCGGGATCGAGCCGGTTCCGCTAATGCCCTCGAACTCAATCGCAATCGGGGAATTTCCTGGGGCAGCCATTTCATACACTCCAGTCGTCAGCATTGAAGCATTGACACCACAGGGGGAGAAACGTCGCCGGGGAACCTATGTAATGAATGTAGCGCGGATGTGCGGAAGAGCGAAGGACAAGTAGGTCATAGACCTCGGTAACTGAAGACAGTTGCCAGTTGCCAGTTCCCAGTTGCCAGTAAGACCGCGCCAATTGAACGCCGGGCTTTTCTGAGAACTGGCAACTGAGAACTGGCAACTGGGTTTATGCTATTTCGCCGGTTTTTTCTTGGTTCCGTAGCCGGTTTCTATGGTCGCGCCGATGCTCGCCAGCATGTCCTTGGCTGGCTGAGCGAGCTTACCGTCAGGTGCGAGCTCAAGATATTTCTTGAAGGCCTCGGCTGTACCTTCGGGCGCGACCATCTTATCGCCCTTGAGCGTAGCTTTGCCGATCAAGTTCACGCCCTTCCAGTAGTAAGCGTCGGCTTTGGCCGGATCGGCGGCAATCACTTTGTCGAATGCCACAATGGCATCATCCACCCTGCTCACATTGGTGAGAACAGCACCCTCGTTGAACAGGTACGTGGCAGCGTGCGCTGGATCCAGTTCGGCCGCCTTGTTATAGCTGGCCACGGCATCATCGACCTTGTTGGACTTCGCATAAACATCCGCAAGGTTGTTATAGTAGGCGGCCATATTCTTATTATTGTCGGGATCTTTTTTTGCCGCATCCGAGGTGCCGCGCATTTCAATTGCCTTCTGGTAATCGGCTGCGGCCATCTCGTAGCGCTTCTGTTTTTCTGCGGGATCGGTCTGCTTGGGCGCCGACATGCGGTAGGCGTCGGCGAGTTTGAACCAGATCAGATCGCGGGTGCTGTCGATCTGGTTGGCTTCCGTCAAGGTAGCGATTGCGGTCTCGAAGTCGCCGGCATCGGAAGCCGTCTTGGCGGCATTGAGTTTTTCGTTGAGCGTGCCGACGGTTTTCCTTTCGCTCTCGGCTTTGGCGGCGGCCTCCTTCATCTTCGCCGCTTCTTCAGGGCTCATTCCCTGTCCTTTGGCTGCGTTCGCCATTTCTTTCTTCAGGTCGAAGTCCAGTGTCATTTCGTCCATCCCCACCGTGAGGCCGTTGAAATGCCAGAGTTCCTTGCCGTCCTTGCTGAGCTTGACGTTGTACTTCCCGGGGGCGATGCCGAGCGAGAAGTACTCGCCCTTGTTGTTGGTTTTCAGGTTGTACTTGTGGCCGGTTTCGGTCCCAGTCCACTCCACTTCGGCTTGGGCGATCGGTTTCCCTTCGACGTCTTTGCAGATTCCCTTCACGGAGCCCGTGTTTTGCGCGAACGCGAACGGAGCGGACAACCCCACGGCGAGAACGAGCAGCAGGGGTAGGATGAAATATTTGTTCATGATTTGGCCTCCAGGCATTGCATCGGAATTTAAGACCATATTTAAGACCTTTGATGAAAGCGGTTCTAACTCAATCGGGCGGCGGGTTCCGCGTACGGAATGGGATCTTCCGCGCCCGCCTCGCGAAACGCGCGCCGGCGGAGCACACAGCTGTCGCAGACTCCGCAGGCGCGATCTTCGCGCTGATAGCATGACCACGTTAAATCGAAGGGGGCATTCAGTTCAAGGCCAAGCGTCACAATCTCGGCTTTGTGCATCGCAATCAGCGGTGTCACCACCCGGATGGTTCCCTCTTTTGTGCCCGCCTTCACCACTTCATTGAACGCCCGATAGTACTCGGGCCGGCAATCGGGATAGCCGGAACTGTCCGGCTCAACCGCACCGATGTAGACTTTTTCGGCTCCCAGCACTTCCGCCCAACTGACGGCGACGGCGAGAAAATGCGCGTTGCGGAACGGGACATAGGTAACGGGCACGCCGGCGCCGAGGGCGTGCGCCTCGGGAACGGCAATGCTCGGATCGGTGAGGGCGGATCCGCCGATAGCGCCAAGAGCTGCATTGCGCACGCGCAGCCGGTCACGAATTTCGAGCCGGTCGCAGATGCTTTCGAAGGAACGCCGTTCGCGCTGTTCGGTGCGCTGCCCGTAGCTGACATGGACGGCGGCGGCCTGGTGGTCGCGGGCCGCCAGCGCCGCACACACGCAGGAATCCATGCCGCCACTGAGCAGGACCACGGCGCGGCTCCGTTTGCTGGTTGCGTTCATACCATGACCGGCAGACAATGACCGGCAGACCATGACCGGCAGACAGTCACCGGCTCGCGAAGCGTTGCCATCGCTTCCTTCTAATTTTATGCCACTTGACAATCTTTCACCGGGGCTTGCGTGGGGCCACGAAATACGCCGCCAGCACTACAATCAGCGGATCTACCGGCCTGAAGTAATACGTCTCCGGGTGCGAAAAATAATAAACCAGCGGAAAGAAAACAAACACGATGGCAAATCGCGCCCCGAGGGCTGCATTCGCCCGCAAGACCCGTCGCAGCCCGGCCAGCGCCAGCACCGTCATCGTCGTGGCCACAAAAATATTGGGCGGGTCCAGCGGTTCCTGTGCGAGGTAGACGGGCGAGAAGCTCCAATAACCAGTCCATAGATACAACGCTCGGCGCAGCGCCATCCAGGCGTACCAGCCGGGATGGGCGCGGATGTAGTCCATCGCCTGCTGGCGCTTGTGCTCCATGTAGGAGATCTCCCCGTCCTTCTCGTATTCCGCCAGTTCGGCGTCATTGTGATTCGGGTGCAGGGCACTGTTCACCCAGCGCGTGGAATAACCGTTGTTGCCGATATACAACTCCAGCCCAAAACCGCTCCGGACGGGAATGACCTTATGGAAAATCTCGTAGTTGCGGACGATCCAGGGCGAGAGGACGGCAAGCAAAGCCAGAGTCGCAGCCAAGCCCGGCATCTTCCAGGGGCGATGCTGTCGATACCGCTGGTAGCAGGTCCAGGCTCCCAGCAACGGCAATATGGAAAGAACAACCGGCTCGGTCAACGCGGCCAAGCCAGAGAGCAGACCGAAGCCAATCCAGGGCAGAAGCCGGCCGGAATTCTCCAGCTGCAAAGCAATGAGGAAAAGCCAACAGAGCAGCAGGGTAACGAGACAGGTAGACCAAGCCCAGTCCGCGCCGTAGTAAATCCCATACGGCGAAAACGCCCAACCCCACCCTGCCCACTTCGCCACACGCCCGTCAAAGCAGCGGCGCGCCAGAAAAAACACAGGAATACACGTGAGCGCCGAAAACAAGCTGTTTATCGCCAGCGCCGAAACAATGGACGCCGGCGTGTACGTTCCCAAGAGCCGGAACACTCCCGCCAGCAAATACGCGTACACCGGGGGCAGTAGGGCCGTCGGCCCGGTGTCCGCAAGCACATTTCCGAACCCGTGCCCCGCCACCAGCGAACGCGCTACCCGCCCGAACGCCCAGTGCTCCAGCACGAACTGATCCAGCCAGTCGTGATAGAGAAACGGAATCACCGCCAGCCGCACCGCCAGCGCCGCCGCCACCATCGGGCCTATTCTCATCGACCCATAGGCGCGCACGCCGCTTTTTTCCGCTTCCCGCTTTTCGCTCATTTTCAGTTCTTAGTTCTCAATCTCAGTTCCCAGTTCTCAAGTCAAAAAACACCCCAGGTTCTCCACTGAGAACTGAGAACTGGGAAACTGAGAACTTCTTAAGGTCAGGATGACAAAGCGCCCCGCGCCGTTACTCCACCCGGCACACCATCACCTGTGAGTTCCGATAGGGGCACGGCAACCTGTCCACCCCCGGCACCTGCAGAACCACCCAGTCCACTCCGAACTCCGCTTTCAAACGCAGGAAGTCCGGCCGTTTGAAACCGCGCCAGCCACGTTGCGCTTCCACTTCTCGCAGCCAGCGCGGCGCGAGCCTCGGCACTCGCGCTGCCATGCCCGCGTCCTTCAACTCGTCCGCCAACACACTGCGCTCCGCCAGGGCGCGAAAACCATGGTAGTCCTCGCCCGGCAATTCCATGTAGCGCGGATCGAGGGCGAACTGGCTATCCACGGGCGTGTTTCGGCTGATCCAGCGGAACGCTTCGACCCAGCCATTGCGCGACACTTCATTGTTGTTGCGCGATAAAGAGCCCGGCAGCTCCAGATGCGCGGTTGCGGGATACATCTGCCGCTGCGCATAAAACATCCCGGCGCTCAGCGGCACAAACAACAGCAGCCAGCGCAGCGCATGACGCTTTAGCACGTACTGCCCCAGCAATCCCCCCGCCAGCAACACAAACAACAAGTACACAAGATGCAGAAAGCGCATCGGCTCGAGCGGACGCAAACGCTCGAGCCGGGCGGGCAGCAAGATTATTAACGCCACCGCCAACTGGAACACGCCAAAGTACACCAACCGCTCCGCCACATGCGCCAGTACCGTCTGGCAGCGGCGCCGCGCCAGCGCCCGGAACCACCACAGCAAGAGCAGCGGCGCTACCACCCCCAGCCACTCGTACCAATGCCAGCGCAACACAAAATAAAACGAACGCGTGGCCGCCGCCTGCCGCCACGCATCCGAGGGCGGCTCGAAAATCCATCCCAGGGACCAGAGCAGCGCCGCCCCCACCGTGGTGCACCGCTGTTCTGTCTCTGTCCGCTCCGCCGGCTTCCACAGCAGAAATAGGCAATACGACGCGCCGAACGCCGCCATAATGGCGTGCACGGAAAATGCCGCCGCCAGCAGCACGCCCGCCAGCAGCAACCGCCTGTCGTTCTTAGGCACGAGCACGGCCACGATCGCGGCCAAAATCAGCGCCGTGGCCAACGCCCGCGGATGCAGGTGCTGGTCCGTCAAACTCAGCCCTGTGCCCGAGACCGGAAGGGTCAGCAGGACCGCTACCAGTGTCACCGCCGCCCACTGCGCGTGCGTTTCCGCGAAACACCGGCGGCTGATTCGCCAGCATCCCCATAAAATCAGAACGGTGACGGCCCATTGCCAAAACAAAATCCCCCATTCCAGGGGCACGTGGGTCCAGCGCAGGGAAAACGCGATCAGCTTATCGAATACTGTCGCCTGAAACTGCACGCGGAAAAAGTCGGCATCATGGGGAAACAACGACGGATTCAGATCCTGCTTGATCGCCGCCAGGTAGAACGCATCATCCTCCAGCCCCGGATGGTACCCCTGCACCAGCATGGCAAACACTGCCAGCAGCAGCAGTAAAGTCAACGAGCCCAGATTCTGCAACGAAGTGCCAGTGCGCGATGCGAGCTCTTTCGGCAACGTTAGCCGCCGGACCGGCCGTCGGTAATCGTTCTCTCGGTAGCTTTCGGACTGTAATACCTGGCGTCGAGACCCGGCTCCAGGCAGCGGCCTTTGCGGTTGAAAATCCGGAATTGTCCCAATCCGATTTTCTGCAGGCGGAACTGCACCGACGTCAGCAGTACGCCCAGGCCATACTGCACGCTGCGCCGGAAATTAATCGAAGACGCTTCCGCAAAATATTTCGTCGGGCAGGAAACCTCGCCAATGTGGAAACCGAAGTAAACGCACTGCGCCAGCGTCTGATTGTCAAAGACAAAATCGTCCGAGTTCTCCAGCAGCGGAAGATTCTGGAGCACGGTGCGGCTGAACGCCCGGTATCCCGTGTGATATTCCGACAACTTCGCGCCCAAACAAGTATTTTCGAAAAGCGTCAGAAATCGGTTGGCCACGTATTTCCACAGCGGCATACCACCCTGCCGCGCCTGCCCTCCCAGAATGCGCGAGCCCAGCACCACGTCATAGACGCCAAAAGCGATCATGCTCGCCATGGCGGTTACGAGCAGCGGCGTGTATTGATAATCGGGATGGACCATGATGACCACGTCGGCGCCGGCGGCCAGAGCTTCGCGGTAGCAGGTCTGCTGATTGCGGCCATAGCCGTAGTTGCGGTTGTGCACAAACGACTGCAAGCCGAGTTGGTGGGCGACTTCGACGGTGCGATCCGAACTGTGATCGTCGACGAGAATGCGAATATCGACCATGTCGGGCAATTCCCGCACGGTCGCTTCCAGCGTCTTTTCCGCGTTGTAAGCGGGGAGCACCACGGCAATGCGCTTGCCGTTGATCATGCAGTATTTTCCTCGATGGATTGCTTGATCATAACCGGAAAAGCAGACTTTTGCTGGGGCGATCCGTTCGTGTAGGGGCGGCCGCCCCCGTGAGCCTGCCCTGAGCGAAGTCGAAGGGTCCAAGCCGAGCGCAGCTCGGCAGCTGCCTGCGATCCAAGCAACTCTGAATTCGCCATAAGTGCACGCAGAAATAAAGAGTCCGAGGCGAAGATTTTGGGGCGTCCGCGTTGGTAGACTATCGAACAGCACCTGCTACCGCGCCGAAAGTTCGGGGCCTTGAACTGTCGAAGCCTATGGGCGAAACTGCAAATATGCCTCCTCGCACTCTGTTTGAGAAAGTTTGGCAAGCGCACGTGGTCGCCGCTCCCGAAGGGCAGTCGGCGCTGCTCTACATCGATTTGCACCTGGTGCATGAAGTGACATCGCCGCAGGCCTTCGACGGTCTGCGCGCGAATGGTCGGCGTCTGCGGCAGCCTTTGCGCACGGTGGCAACGGTCGACCACAATATCCCGACAACCCCGAGGGGCTTGCCCATCACCGACCCGATTGCGGCGAAGCAGATTGAAGCGCTGCAGAAAAATTGCCGCGAGTTCGGGGTTCCGTTCTTTGATATGGACTCGCCGGAGCAGGGCATTGTGCACGTCATCGGCCCAGAACTCGGAATCACGCTGCCGGGGATGACGATTGTCTGCGGCGACAGTCACACCTCGACGCACGGCGCGTTCGGATCGCTGGCCTTTGGCATTGGAACATCGGAAGTGGAACACGTGCTGGCCACGCAATGCCTGCCGCAGAAAAAGCCGAAGACGATGCAGATCCACGTGAGCGGAAAGCTGGCGGAGGGCGTGTCGGCAAAGGACCTGGCGCTCGGAATTATCGGACGCATCGGCACCGACGGCGCCACCGGACATGTGATCGAGTACGCAGGCGATGCGGTGCGTGCGTTGTCGATGGAAGGCCGCATGACGCTGTGCAATATGAGCATCGAGGCGGGAGCGCGCGCGGGACTGATCGCACCCGACGAAACGACTTTCGCGTATGTCGGCGGGCGGCGCTTTGCTCCAAAAGAAAAAGATTGGGAAGGCGCGGTTGCGTACTGGCGCACTCTGGCGAGCGATCCCGGAGCGCAATTCGATCGAGTGATTGAGATTGACGCGGCAGCGCTCGCACCGTTCGTGACCTGGGGGACGAATCCCGGAATGGTGGTGGCCGTGAACGCGCGCGTTCCCGAGCTAAAGAGCTTCGCGCAAGAGGCCGACCGGCGCGCGGCGGAACAAGCGCTCGCCTACATGGGTCTCGATCCCGGAACGCCGATCGAAGCCATTGCTGTGGATCGAGTGTTCATCGGATCGTGCACCAATTCGCGAATCGAAGATCTGCGGGCGGCGGCGCGAGTGGCGAAAGGGCAGCACGTGAATCCGAAGGTTCGCGCCATGGTGGTGCCGGGCTCGCAGGCGATCAAGCACGCGGCGGAAGCGGAAGGACTGCACCGCATTTTTCTGGATGCGGGGTTTGAATGGCGCGAGTCGGGATGCTCGATGTGTCTAGGGATGAATCCCGACATCCTGCAACCAGGAGAGCGTTGCGCATCGACCAGCAACCGCAACTTCGAAGGCCGGCAGGGCCGCGGAGGACGCACGCACCTGGTCAGCCCCATGATGGCGGCGGCGGCGGCGATTGCCGGACATTTCACCGACATCCGGAAGTGGCAGTTTCAGTAGTTCGTTTCGGTGGAGCGACGGGCGTCTCGCCCGTCCCGCTTGCATTCTCAGCAGAATGGAGGCCGGGCGGGGACGCCCGGCGCTCCACTGGCTCGGCTGGCAGAAGGGTTTAAACTATGCAACCGTTTCGCAAGCACACCGGGGTCGTTGTCCCGCTCGATAAAGTGAATGTGGATACCGATCAGATCATTCCCAAGCAGTTTCTGAAGCGCATCGAGCGCACGGGATTCGGCGAATTCCTCTTCTACGACTGGCGCTTTGCGGGCGACGGAAAAAAGATTCCCGATTTTGTGCTGCACCAGCCGCGCTATGCGAAGGCCTCGATCCTGGTCGCGGGGAAAAATTTCGGCTGCGGGTCCTCGCGCGAACACGCGGTCTGGGCGCTGGCGGATTTTGGCTTCCAGGTGGTGATCGCGTCGTCGTTTGCCGACATCTTTGCCAACAACAGCCTCAAGAACGGCCTGCTGACGGTGCGGCTCAACGAAGAGCAGGTGGCGGAGCTCACGCGCCGCTCGAAAGAAATCGAAAACTACCAGCTGACGGTCGACCTCGAAACTTTACGAGTGGAAGACGGACGAGGATTTACGGCGAATTTCGCGATGGATGAATTCTCGCGTCATTGCCTGCTGAACGGGTTGGACGATATCGGGCTGACGCTGCAACATGAAGCCGAGATCGCCACCTATGAAGCCAAGCATCCAGCGCGCGTGGAAATGAAGTCGATTGCCATAATTTCGTAATCGGGTAATTGTGCAATCTGAACAACGAGAACGACGGCCGCTCCAAATTACAAAATTACCCGATTGCCAAATTACAAAATCGCTTTCTCTGGGTTGCACCTCATGCTAAAACGGAGTGCGTTCGTGAAAAAACTTCTTCTCGTACTCTCCATCAACTTGTTGGTTCTGCTTTCCGCGGGACGCGCCCAATCCGCCGCGCCCCAGACCGCGGCGCCGAAACAGCTCACGATTGAGCAGATCTTCGCGGAGGGCGGAGTCACTGGACGCGCCCCGGAGACGATCCAGTGGAGTCCGGACGGCAGCAAGGTTTCTTTCGTGCAGCGCGATGATACGGGCGAGCACGGCGCACTCTTCTATGTGGACGCGGTGACGGGTGAGAAAAAAATACTGGTCAGCGAGATCAAGCTGTCGCAACTTTCTCCTCCCCTGAGCAAGATCCGCGACGAGCGTGAGAAAGAGCGCGTGACACGCTATCACGTCGCCGCCTACACCTGGTCGCCCGACTCCAAACACCTGCTCTTCGATTCGCAGGGACAGCTCTGGTATTACAGCCTGGATACGGGAACGGCGGTGCAGCTTACATCGTCTCCCGACCCCAGCCAAGACCCGAAGTTTTCGCCGGACGGCAAGCGGCTCGCTTACGTGCGCAAGCACAATCTTTATGTGCATCCGGTTTCGGGAGAGGAAGGCGAACGTCTGCTGACGCGCGAGGAGAAAGAGAAAGACAAGGACAAGGATAGAGACAAAGCCAAAGAAAAAGAAGAAAACATCTTGAACGGCGAAGTGGACTGGGTTTACGCCGAAGAACTGGCTGTGCGCACCAACTTCTTCTGGTCGCCGGAAGGAAAGGAAATCATTTTTCTGCAGATGGATGAGACTCGTGTACCGACCTATCCCATCACCGACTGGTTGCCGACGCATCCCCGGGTCGAGCGGGAAAAATATCCCAAGGCTGGGGATCCGAATCCCATCGTGCGTTTGGGAGTAGTGGGCAGCAACGGCGGCAAGGTGCGCTGGATCAAACTCACCGACGACGACGATACCTATGTGCCGCGGTTCGGCTGGATTCGCGAGGGCTGGGCTTGGGCGGAGGTCCTGAATCGCAAGCAGGATGTGATGGACCTTTATTTCATCGACGCGAAGTCGGAGAAGCCGCGCAAAGTGCTGACCGAATCGGCTCCGGATGCATGGGTAAACGTGAACGACGACTTTCGCATACTGAAATCGGGCGACCGCTTTCTATGGACCAGTTGGCGCGACGGCCACACCCACATTTATCTCTACAGTTTCAATGCGCCAGACCCGCTGGCTTCCGATGCCAAACTCGAACGCCAGCTCGAGAGCGGAGACTATGAGGTGATCGCAATCGGCGGGGTAGACGACGCCGCGGGCACGGTTTTCTTCACGGCCAATAAGGGAGATCCGCGACAAGAGAAGCTTTTTTCCGTGAAGCTGGACGGCTCGGAGGTGCAAGCCATTTCGCCGGGCGAAGGCAACTATGAGGCGATCTTCGTCGACGACGGCAAGCATTTCGTGGAAACGCATTCCGCGATGCTGACGCCGCCGCGGATTTCGGTGTGCGCGCCGGCCGGCCCCTGCCACAAAATCTGGGAGGCGCGCAGCGTGGCGGATTACGACCCGATTGCGCCGCAGCCCCTGGAATTCAAAGCCGATGACGGCACGGTGTTGTATGGCGAGCTGATACTGCCGCGCCATGCGGAGGCGGACCAGAAAATTCCGCTGATCGTATACATCTACGGCGGCCCGGCGGGGCAGACCGTGCAGGATTCCTGGGGTGGAACCACGGCGCTGTTCCACCAGATGCTGGCGGATGAAGGATTCGCGATTTTCTCGGTCGATAATCGCGGAACCCCGAATCGCGGAAAGAAATTCTTGGCCGCGACCCGCCTGCAGTCGGGCCCGGTCGAGTTGAAAGACCAGCTTACCGCGCTCGACCAGTTATATGCGCAGTTTCCGCAGCTCGACCGCTCTCGCACCGCGATCTGGGGATGGTCGAACGGCGGTTTGATGACGCTCTACGCACTGACGCACTCCGACCGCTTCAAGGCCGGAATCTCGGTTGCTCCGGTGACCAACTGGCGCGACTACGATTCGATTTACACCGAGCGCTACATGGGTCTGCCCAAGGACAACGCTCGCATCTACGACGATTCGATCGTCGGCGCGGCCAGCAGTCTGCACGGTTCGTTGCTGCTGGTGCACGGGACCAGCGACGACAACGTACACTTCCAGAATACAATCCAGATGATCGACGCGCTGGTCCGGGCGGGGAAACAATTCCGGCTCATGGTCTATCCGAATAAGACGCATGGGATTGCGGGGACGGCCGCGCGCACGCAGTTGTTCCACATGATGGAAGATTTTTGGGATAAGGAATTGAAATAGCTCTCAGCTATCAGCTTTCAGCTCTCAGTCGTCAGCTCTCGGCGGACGTGAGATTTTACTGATAGCTGAAAGCTGAAAGCTTTTCTTATGCATCGAACAACTCTCGGCGATTTCGAACTCACCGTTGTCTCCGATGGAACCTACTTCCTCGATGGCGGAGCCTTTTTTGGCGTCGTTCCGAAGACCATGTGGTCGAAGAAGGTCACGCCTGACGAGCAGAACCGGCTCGAAACGGGACTCAATTCGCTGCTCGTGCGCACCGGCAAGAAAAACATCCTCATCGAAACTGGCATTGGCAACAAACTATCCGAAAAGATGGTGCATATCTACAAACAGCCGGCCAAACTGCTCGACAACCTGCACGCCGCCGGAGTAGCGCCGGAAGATATCGACATCGTCATCAACACCCACCTGCATTTTGACCACTGTGGATGGAATACGGTGCGGCGCGGCGATCGCGTGGTCGCAACGTTTCCGAACGCGAAGTATTACGTCCAGCAAAAAGAATGGGAGCATGGCCGCCTGCAGTTGGAGCGCGACGCCGTCAGCTATATGAGCCCGAATTACGATCCGCTGCTGGAGACCGGCCAGATGGTGTTGTTGAACGGCGATCTGGAGCTTTTGCCCGGCGTCTCGGTCAAGGTTTTTCCGGGGCATACCGCGAACATGCAGGCGGTGATCATCGAGAGTGGCGGGGGAAACGAAAAGAAGACGGCATGCTACATTTCCGATCTGATTGCGACCTCACATCATCTCGACGTGACTTGGGTGATGGCGTTCGATCTGTTTCCGCTCGAAACCATCGAAAGCCGCAAAAAGTATTACGCGCAGGCGATCCCGGAGAGATGGCTAACCGTGTTCACGCACGATGACCAGACGCCCTGGGGATATGTAGAACGCGGGGAGCGGGGAAAGCTGAAGTTAAAGACGCTCACGTAGGGACGGCTGCCCTCGGCCGTCCAGCGGGGCGAAGCCTCGACTGCATTCTCCCGCGATTCCTAGGTCGAGATCCTGGTCGCAATCCTAGGTCGAAACGACGGTTGAACCCGCTGGAATCTTCGCCTCGAAGAATTCTTCCACCCGCCCCAATATCTCCGCGCCGCTCTTAGCCTCGTAGATCGCCTTTCTGAGCGCGGCGCCTCCCGGCACGCCGTGCGTGAACCACGACGCGAACTGCTTCATCTTGCCTTCGGCTCCGGGCATTTCTTCTTCCAGCAGCATTTGAAAGTAGGTCCGGATCATCTGATAGCGATCGGCTTCGGTGGGCTCGCCATACATTTTCTCTGCGGAGCTTTGCTCCGCTGGGCGGACGAGGGCGTCCGCCCCTACGCGAACTGGACGGGCGGGGTCGCCCGTCCCCACACTCACATACTGCTCGATCTGGCGGAAAATCCACGGATTCGCGGGGGCCATGCGGCCGATCATCACGGCGTCGCAGCCGGTTTGGGCGACGATGGCGCAGGCGTCTTCGGGCGAGCGGATGTCGCCATTGCCGATCACCGGAATCTTAACTGCTTGCTTGACGGAGGCGATCCATTCCCAGCGCGCGTTTCCGCTGTAGCCTTGCTCACGCGTGCGGGCGTGCAGCGCCACCGCTCCCAGGCCGCAGCTTTCGGCCATGCGCGCCAGTTCGACGCAGACGATTTCGTCGTCGGTCCATCCGGCGCGGAATTTCACGGTGAAGGGAATCTTCACGGCGGCGCGCACCGCTTCGAAAATTTGCCGGATGAGCGGCAGATCGCGCAGCAGTCCCGAGCCGCCATTGCACTTCACGACTTTCTTGGCCGGGCAGCCCAGGTTCAGGTCGACCAGGTCGAAGCCGAGGTCTTCCACCAGGCGCGCGGCATCGGCCAGCACGCTCGGACTGCTGCCGAAGAGTTGTGCCGAGACCGGGTGTTCGTCTTCGTAGAAGTGAAGGTATCGCCCGCGGACGCGCTGGTCGCGCAGCACGCCGTCAGCCGAGGTGAACTCGGTCATGATCAGGCCGCATCCGCCAAGTCGCTTGATGAAGCGGCGGAAGACGGTGTCGGTGACGCCTGACATGGGCGCGAGCACAGTGGCGGGGGAGATCGTGACGTTCCCAATCTTCAGGGTTGCCGGAAACCCGCGTGCTGGTGGAGCGACGGGCGTCCCGCCCGTCCGATCCGCCGCTGCGTCCGCTTTGTTCCAGAACTTTTGCACAGTTTGATTTTACGTTCTTTTCCTGGCGAAGCTATAGTGAGTCTAGAGTGGCTGTGACCACAGGCGGCTGCCGAGCTGCGCTCGGCTTGGACGGGCGAGGGCGCCCGTCCCCACACGAGCAAGCCCCTCCCCACACGAGCAAGCCCCCCCCGCACGAGCAAGCCGTAAACCGGCCCTGGCTCGTTGTGGGTTCAAAAAGTAAAGCCTCCCGCAGGGGTAGGCTTTCAAGAATGCGCGCTTCAGCGCAGAATTACTTCTTCGCGGTCTCGGCCTTCGCGGCTTCGGCTTTGGCGACGTCGCTCTTGGCGTACTTGCGGCGGAAGCGCTCCACGCGCCCGGCGGTGTCCATGAGCTTCTGTTTGCCGGTAAAGAATGGGTGGCAGGCGGCGCAAATTTCTACGCCGATGTCGCCCTTGTGGGTGGAGCGAGTGATAAACGCGTTCCCGCAGGCGCAATGCACGCGGATTTCACTGTAGTGGGGATGGATAGCTGTTTTCATGTCAGTCTTGAATCTTCAAGTCAGAGATTAGATTCTATAGGAGTTAGGAAGGATTCAGCAAGGCAGGATTGGTCGTTGGTCGTCTGTCGTTAGCGAGCCCACCCAACTACGAAATCTCCGCAAGCATTGCGGGCAGCGAACGACAAGCGACCGACGACCAACGACTGATCTCTGAAAAACGAAAGCGGCAGGGCCAACCCCCTGCCGTCTCGCCTGCGTGCAAAAAATCTGGGGCCCTACTTACTTTTGTTGACCACTTTCTTGAGTTCGTTTCCGGGAGTGAATTTGGCGACTCTACGAGCAGCGATCTTGATGGTGGCACCCGTCTGCGGGTTTCGGCCATTGCGGGCCTTGCGCTGCGAGACGGAGAACGTGCCGAATCCGATCAAGGCTACCCGGTCACCTTTTCGAAGGGCAGCGGTAACGCTGTCCACGGTGGTGTCGATCGCGGTCGTCGCCTGCGCCTTTGAAATACTGCAGGCTTCGGCGATCCGGTCAACCAGATCAGCTTTGTTCATGCTCTCTCCTGACACTAGTCATTGTCCGTTCCCGCGCATCGGCCGGGGAGGAAAGCTCAAGGCGCGAGCACCGGCGATGGCAATTCTCCTCCGTACGACGGGATTGTCAATGGGAAACACGTGCCGGTTGCCGGTTTTGACAACTGAGGCGAGCGGCCGTGTGTAGTAATTGAAGAATGCGACGAAGGTGCCAGGTCGTGTCCACTCCTCGTCTGCGATCTTCATCTGCGATCTTCATCTGCGACTTGCGGCACGGCAGTTTTCCTCGCTTCTCCTCGGTTCTCCACAACCCGCCCCTCGTCTCCACAGGATGTGCACAGAAAGGAAACGGTTTCGAGTTGCGGCGCAGGCGGGTTCGGGTGCAGAGTTCTAAGTAGGTTTTAAGTAGAGTTTCAAGTAAGGATTAATTACGCAAACATGAAAACCGCAGCCGAAGTTTGCCCTCTCTGTGCGGGCTCAGGATGGAAGCCGGTTCCGGGAACGCCAGACGGCGGCGTGACGCGCTGCGATTGCCAGTTGCGGGCGCGCGGCGGCGCCATGATCGCCGCGGCGCGCATTCCGAAGAGATATGAGCATTGTGAGCTCTCGAACTTTACGACGGATTTCCCGGGAGCCGATCCCTCGATTGCGCTTGCCCACATCAGTGCCTCGCGCTTCGTGCAGGAGTTTGATCCGCGAGACGGCGCTGGGCTGTTGCTAATCGGCGGCATCGGGACCGGCAAGACCCACCTCGCAGTGGGTCTTCTTAAAGAACTCATTGCCGCCCGAGGAAGCGCCTGCCTTTTTTGCGACTATCGCGAACTGCTGAAACAAATTCAGAACTCCTACAACGATTCTGTCCAGGCGACGGAGCTTCAGGTGCTGCGGCCGGTGTTTGAAGCCGAAGTGCTGCTGCTCGATGAGCTCGGCGCCGTGAAGCCGAGCGAGTGGGTGTGGGACACGGTCAGCTTGATTCTCAACACGCGCTACAACGACAACCGAGCTACGATCATCACCACAAATTTTGCCGACGAGCCGGCTGCGAGTGTGGCTCGATCATCATCAGTGTCGTTGTCGCCGGCGCGGGCAGCCACGCGCGAAGAAACCCTCGGTGACCGCATCGGCGAGCGCATGCGCTCCCGCTTGCACGAGATGTGCCGCATCGTGAAGATGGACGGGCCCGACTTCCGCCAGAAGTTTAGGAGCGCGAGCTTCGGATGAAAATTCAGAGGTGGTTCTTTTAAACCCTACCCAAAAACTGTCATCCCGAGCGCCGTCCCGAGCGCAAGCGAGGGCAAGCCGAGAGACCTTGTGTTTTCCCAATCCTCACAAGTTCAGTGTGATCGCCAGCACTGCATTCGTCTGCCGATACGCGCAATGTCGGGTGATGCCCCGCGAATATCGCTTCTACGTCTACGTTCTCCAAAGCAGCTCCCGCCGGTGCCTCTACATTGGAATGACAAACAATCTGCACCGGCGTGTTTTTGAGCACAAAACGCACCGGACGGAGGGATTCACCGATCAATACAATGCCACACGTCTGGTGTATTGGCAGAGCTTCGACGATGTGCATAAAGCGATCGCACGTGAAAAGCAACTGAAGGGCTGGCGGCGCGAGAAGAAGTTGTGGCTGATCGGGCAAGTTAATCCGGGATGGAAAGACCTGGCCGCCGGTTGGTATGAGAACACAAGGTCCCTCGGCTTGCCCTCGCTCGCGCTCGGGACGGCGCTCGGGATGACAAAGAGCGAAAGCTCGAAGCAGTAGGCAGCCAGCCGTTATCAAACATTACACCTCCAATCTGCATTTTGCGATAGGCACCACTACAATCTCTAAGTGCTGACCGAACGCATCGAGTTCCATCCGGAAGCTGACGCCGAGGTCTTCTCTGCCGTAGCCGCCGCTCCCGCCGTGTTTCTCTTGCGGGGCGAGGATGAGCACTCCGAACCCTACGTCAGCAAAACCGCCAACCTGCGCCGCCGTTTGCAGCGTTTGCTTTCCGCCCCGGAAGAGCGAACCAAACGCCTCAATCTGCGGGATCGCGTTCGCTGGATCGAATACACGCTGACCGGCTCCGATTTCGAATCGGGATTCGTCCTCTATCAAGTCCTGCGCTCCGCCTTTCCCAAGACCTACTCGAATCGCCTGCGGCTCCGCTTCGCACCGCTCGTCAAGCTGCATCTCGAAAACGAGTTCCCCCGCGCGTCGATCACGACACGGCTGGGACGAATTTCCGGCAGGAATCTCTACTACGGGCCGTTTGCTTCGCGGGTGGCGGCGGAAAAGTTTATGAATGACGCGCTCGACTTTTTCAAAATGCGGCGCTGCGTGGAAGACCTCCATCCCGACCCGAAATTTCCCGGCTGCGTTTATTCCGAAATGAAGATGTGTTTGGCGCCCTGCTTTCGCGGCTGTACCGATGACGAATACCGCGCCGAAGTGGTGCGGGTCGAAGATTTTCTGGACTCGCGCGGCGAATCGCTGAAGCGGCAGATGGCGACGGAGCGCGACGACGCCTCGGCGAAGATGGAATTCGAGGCGGCCGCGGCCATTCATGCGCGCCTCGACAAACTCACTCCCGTGCTGCAGCAACTGCCGGAGTTCGTCCGCCGGATTGACCAGTTGCATGCCATAATCGTGCAAAAGTCAGTGCAGAAGTCCCGGCAGCCGGAAAGCGTCGCCTTGTTCCGCGTCGACGGCGGCGCGATCGCCGGGCCGCTGGAATTTCCGATTTCCGATACGGAGCATGCCAAGTCGCAATCCATGGAAGCCCGCATCCAGGCTGCGCTGGCGGCATTTCCCGCCTGCAAGCCAGGCAGCGCGATCGAGCGTATGGAGCACCTGGCGATCGTGAAGCGCTGGTGCTATCGCGGAACCCGCGCGGGCGAGATTTTCTTTGCCGATGCCAGGGGAGAGCTGCCGATGCGGCGCCTGGTGCGCGGAATCGGACGAGTATACAAGGGCGAAGCGCCAGAAAGCGAAATGCACCCGAGGCCGGCGGAATGACGCTCGAACTTCTCAATTGAACTTGCGTCCCCGTAAAATGGAATCACTATGAGGAAAAAGACCAGAACATCGACCCAGTCCAAATCGAACAAAAAAGCCGCAGCGCGATCGAACAAAAAATCCGCAGCGCGACCTGCGCTTCTCGATCAACCCCTCCGCGACCACCTCCTTTACTTGCTGAAAGGCGGTGGGGCGCACGCCAACTTCGACGATGCCATCGGCGACTGGCCCGTGCAACTCGCCGGAGTCAAAGTTGCGAACTTCCCTCACACCGCATGGATGCTGCTCGAGCACCTGCGCCTCGGCCAGTGGGACATCGTGGAGTTCAGCCGCAATTCGAAGCACGTCTCCCCGAAATGGCCCGAAGGATATTGGCCTGCCTCGGAAGCTCCTGCGGACGAGAAAGCATGGAGCGCGAGTATGGCTGCGTTCAGGAAGGACTTGCGGACGATGGAACGGCTTGTCTCGGACCGGAAAGTCGATCTCTATGCGCGGATTCCCTGGGGCGATGGGCAAACGATTTTGCGTGAGGCACTGCTCGTGGCCGACCACAATGCATATCACCTCGGACAACTGGTGATGCTGCGGAAGAGCATAGGAATCTGAGCCAGCGAATCAAGCTGGAACACCGCCGAGACCCAGAGAAACGCTGAGAATTCTTGAGCAAAATTCAAAACCGAGGCGAGCCTGTTTTTCTTTCCAAAATCGTCACCGTAGTTTTTTAAAAGCCCAAAAAGGTTTTCTCGGCGCGCTCGGCGTCTCGGCGGTGAAAAGATTTTCACGCCGGAATCGCCGCCCAGTCCGGCGTGCGCGGCGGCCTTTTTCGGAACACGACCCGTATCTCCTCCCGCCAGTGTTCGTCAATTCCCAGCACTTCCCAATCGATCTCCGGCGACAGATAGCGCAGGATCGTATCGGTTGTGGGATGCACGTGCAGAGCGGGCGCGACCAGCATCAGCAGAGGCTTCTGCGGCGAGATCTCGCATCCGGGAAAATAACCGAATTGCGCAAACTCGCCGCGGCTCTGGTGCCAGGCGACCCGCGACCAGTAATCCACGCCTTGCAGCGGTAGATGGATATCCTCGTCGGCTTTGAGTTCGATGACGGCCAGTCGCGTCTCGCGAGTAACCGCCAGAATGTCAATCATCGCTCGATCCGCCGCGGCAAACGCCGGCACCTGGGAATACACCGGTTCCGGCCGCAGCCGCCCGTCGAGCGCCGCGATGTTCCGGGCGACCAGCGATTCCAGCCAGCGCTCGGGATGCATCCGCCACAAGGCGTGATTCTTGGGACCGTCCTGGTGACGGACGGCCGCCGCCAGCCGCACCAGAGCGGCAAACTGCGCTTCGTTCTCCGAGTCGAGAACGCGCTCTTCCGGCCCCACCCCGAACGCGATTTCCTCGCTGCTCTGAAAGTTTCGCGGATCATGCGCAATCCGCGCCTGGGCGAGTTCGAGGCCATGCCGCCGGAATGAAATCAGCGCGGGCGAAAGCACCACAACTTCCGATTGCGGCAGAATGGCGCGAATGCGCGCGATGGACTCCGCAAAGCGTTCGCGCGCCAAGCCTTCATCGATCGAATGCACCAACCGGGTTGCCAGATTGCCGCGATCGCCGATATCCACCGTGGCGCACGCATCCTCCGGCTGGTCGAATTCGTACAAATGCCACTTCGCCGCCGTGGGATGGAGATGCGCCATACGCTGGCGGGTTAGAGTAGCCATGCCTTTCGGCACAACCATCGCCAGCCCTTCGACCACGTGCCGTTCCTGCTGCGCCAGACGGCACGCCTCGAGCCAAAGAATTCCGCAGGTCAGCGCGCCGTCTACGCTCGATTGCGTTTCCTGGTCGTTCACTCCCACGATGGCGAGGGCCCGCTGTCCCTGCCGCAGCAAGCCACGCAGGTAGGCCGGGCCGAAGGAGTGTTTGAGGTCCATGCTGGTGGTGAGCCGGACCACCGTCCAGCCGGGAAAATTTCTCTCCAGCGCCCGCCGCAGGCGAGGCTCGTAGGCGCCGCGCGCTGCTCGCCGCGCGGCTGGAGAGCGTTGATCGCGATCACGGCAGAAGTCCAGCCGGGTGGGGCGATTCTGCCCCATGCGCTGCACTTGCAACCGGAGCGTTGTAGCCTTCACTTCCGCATCCAGTACGCGCCGCACGAAATTCCGCTCGCTCGACCACAGGTGGAGCAGGCATTTGTGATACTCGCCGGAAATCGAATACTTCGAGTCCGCCAGATCGAATGCGATGGCGCCATCTTCCACCACCACCGCGGCGCGTGCGCCGTCGAGGAATTCCGCGAGCATCTGGCTGAGCGAGTCTGGGGTCATTGATTCGGTAATTCGATGATTCGATGGGCAAACGGGGGCAATCTCGATGGTCACTATGTTTCGCTTTGTTTACCGTTTGGGTATTAATGCGTGTTTACTACCACCCCCCTCCCCCCTGATCTATTGGAATCATCGGGTTGGGCTGTGGAAAACTTTCAAATTCTAGAGGGAAAAGGACTTATATGGAAAATATTCCGGAATAAGGAGTTAGCGCGATTTTGCGCTCAATTCTACCGAAATTGGAAGTTTTGGCGGCTTTTTGACGACCGCGAATTGTTTCGCAAATATTATCAAAGAGTTAATAGACAAATGGGCTGGGCAGCTTCGAGGGGGCCGTCTCTTGGGAGGCGGATGGACCTCGGCCCTGACACACAGGTCAATCTCTATTGTCGCCGACGGGCGGTTCGATGGTCTGTGATGGTGCACACCGGACATTTGTGATGAAAGAGGTCAAAGACCCCGCCCAAGCGGAGCTTGGACGGGGCACCCTACAGAGCTTGAAAGGGTAGAGTGGGCCATCCACCTACGGTGCGATGCGGTCGGTCAGCGTGTCGTTGTGATATGTGGAATGCTCGCGCAGTTGCATCCAACCACCATCAGGCTTGAGCGTATCCGCGATGCCATTTTTTTCGCCAGTGGCAAAGTCCTGCCATGAGTTGTAGCGGACGACAGTAAGGTAAGTCCATGCGCCGCCCTCCAGATGTTGCATCAGTACCGTTCCAGAGGAGGTGTCGCCGGGGGAGATTTGGCTGAGTGACTTTTCCAGTTGATCGCGATGTCCCGGAGCAGCGCGATAGACGGAGACCAGATAGACCGATCCTGCAGTTTTCGCGGCCGAGCCCTCGTCAATGCCCAGGGCTTTGCTGAACTCGGGCCAAGAAGGGCCGTTGACAAAAGTATCGTCGTGCCAGGCGTACAACTCACCCACGGCGGCAGGCGTCGGGGTACCTTTGGCTTCCACGGTGGCCTTGGTTCCGATATGCTCGATTTCCACATAGTCCCAATCTTGCCCTTCCTGGTGGCGCAGGACGATGTGATGTGCGGACATGGGTACATTGGGGTCGACAGTCTTCAGATAGTTGCCCTGCTCGACGGCCTTACCGAGAGCAGCCTTGGCAAAGTGCACATGGTAAACATCGGTGCGCGCAGCAGGCGTGTTCTGCGCCGCAGAAATAGAAACGAACAGGAGCAAAGCAAGCAATAGTGTGCAGGTGCTTTTCAAAGTTTCCTCCAAGTTTTTGGTTCGGGATAGGTCGGCCCGAGTGCTGGGCCAGCGAGACGAGTGGGATTATATGCGTCGTTGGACGTTTCGTACAAGGCGATACGGGGCAAATCTGGCATGGAGACGACAGCCTGGCGAAGGTCCACGCTCTCGGTCGTCCCTCCGGGACTTAGATCGTTATTTGCACCTTTCCCACCGCTGAAGCGGTGGGCTAAGCTTGGTCGCCCCTCCGGGGCTGGATTCTGCGATATTTCGTTCCACCGGGTTGCTCGAAAACGAGTTCACACACACTCTCTAAAAGGGGCGATTGATTTCGAAGGACTTATGGTATCGCTAAAGCGATACCCTGATACGAATCCGTGGTTTTTCCGCAGGTTATGAAGCCGCGCCCCTTCAAAGCAAAGTCAGAACCAGAGTTTTTCCGCAGCCTGCTAAAACCCGCGTATTTATTGACCCTGAACGACGATTACTCGAAGCCCGTGGCTCGCAGCTCGAAGCTGTAGTGTTCCGCTCATGGGATAATGCAGTAGCACCGGCGCGAGTCGTTTCAAAGCCAGGGGCATCAAAATATGGTGACTGCCATCCAACAACGCTTCTTCTTCGCCCACTACGGGCTTACGAATCACGATCTTGAAACTTATCTGGCCGCAGCGCTTTCGGCGGGCGGCGACTATGCCGACCTTTATTTCGAATACCTGACCTCGACCTCGTTGATGGTGGATGAGTCGCTGGTGAAGTCCGCCTCGCAGGGAATTTCGGCGGGGTGCGGCGTGCGCGTCGTTTCCGGCGAGCGCACCGGGTATGCCTACACCGACGATCTTTCTCCGCAGCGCATTCTACATGCCGCGCGCACCGCGGCGCTGATCGCGAGCGCGCCGGCCAAAACGACGGTCGCCGGATTCCAGCAGAAGCCGGCCCGCAGCCTGTATCCCGTGGCATTGCCTTCTGTCAACGCCGACATTACCGCCAAGGTTGAACTGCTGATGCGCGCCGATCAAACCGCTCGCGGATACGATGCGCGGATCAAGGAAGTACGCGCCAGCTATGCCGACGAACTGCGGACCATTCTGGTGGTCGGCTCCGACGGCACGTTTGCGGAAGACTCGCAGCCGCTGGCGCGCGTGAATGTTTCCTGCATCGCGAAGACCGACGCAACTTCGGGCCGCGAGTCGTCGGGACGTGGAACATCGGGCGGCGGCGGGCGGGTTGCGCTCGACTTCTTTTTCGGCGACAAGACTCCCGAGTTTTTTGCCAAAGAGGCCGCGCGCCAGGCCATTCTGCAACTCGACGCGCGCGAAGCTCCCGCCGGAGACATGGAAGTAGTGCTCGGCCCGGGATGGCCCGGAGTTCTGCTGCACGAGGCCGTGGGCCATGGGTTGGAGGCCGATTTCAATCGCAAGAAGACGTCGGCATTCGCCGGCCTGATCGGCAAACGAGTGGCCAGCGAAAAGTGCACCGTGGTCGACAACGGCACGATGCCGTGGCGCCGCGGGTCTTTGAATGTTGATGATGAAGGCCAGCCGACGCAGGAGACCGTGCTGATCGAGAACGGAATTCTGAAGGGATATCTCAGCGACAAACTCTCGTCGAAGCTAATGGGCCTCGCCGATACGGGCAACGGACGCCGCGAGAGCTATGAGCACATTCCGATGCCGCGCATGACGAACACTTACATGCTCGCGGGGCAAGACGATCCCGGAGACATTATTCGTTCAGTGAAGAACGGCGTATACGCCGTGAACTTCGGCGGCGGACAGGTCGACATCACGAACGGCAAATTTGTTTTCTCGGCGTCGGAAGCGTATCTCATCGAAAACGGACAGATCACCGCTCCAATCAAGGGCGCAACCCTGATCGGCAACGGTCCCGATGTACTGACGCGCGTTTCAATGGTCGGCAACGATTTGAAACTGGACGAAGGCGTCGGCACCTGCGGCAAAGATGGACAGGCCGTTCCCGTCGGCGTCGGCATCCCGACCATTAAGATCGATCGCTTAACCGTCGGCGGTACCGCCAAGCGGGAAACCGGCGGATTCATGCAATGAAGCTGTCCTCAGTCAAGAAAATTTAGGTTTGTCATCCCGAGCGAAGCGAGGGATCTGCAGTTTCTTTTAGCGATCACATCAAATGTCAAGCACTCTAGCAATCAGCACCGAGCAATCCGCAACCGATCTCAACTCGCTAGCCACCGACGTCGTCGACCGCGCCATAAAGGGCGGGGCGACGGCCGCCGAGTGTGTCGTCCGCGAAGGCGACGAATTTTCCACCGTGGTGCGCCTCGGCCAGGTGGAAACGCTGAAAGAGTCGGGCTCGCGCGCCATCGGCGTTCGTGTCTTCTTCGGACAGCGCGCGGCCAGCACCTACTCCAGCGATTTTTCCGCCGCCGGCATCCAGCGCATGCTGAAGTCGGCGCTTGAACTGGCGAAGATCTGTTCTGAAGATCCGCACGCCGGAATTCCCGACGCCGCGAAGCTCGGATCGCTTCCGGGCGACCTCGATCTTTATCACGAAGACGTTTACTCGTTGCCCGGCCCCGAGCGCATCGAGTACGCGCGCCGCGCCGAGAAGGCCGCGCTCGACGCCGATCCCCGCATCAAGAACTCCGAAGGCGGATCGTTCGACGCCGCGACCGGAAGAAAAGTGCTGGCGAATTCTCACGGCTTTGTCGGCGAATACCGGCGCTCGTATTGCTCTGTCGCGGTCGTGCCCATTGCGCAAGACGCGAACGGCCTCATGCAGCGCGATTACTGGTATTCCGTCGCACGCAGCCTGGCGAAGCTCGACTCGGCCGAGCAGGTCGGAAAAGAAGCGGCGCGCCGCACGCTGCGACGCCTGGGCGCGCGCAAGGTGAAGACCGCGCATGTGCCGGTGGTGCTTGATCCGATGGTCGCCAGATCCATGCTCGAACACATTTTCGAAGGCGTGAATGGCGACTCGGTCTATCGCGGAGCCTCATTTCTTGCGGGCAAACTCGGCGAGAAAATTGCCGGAGTAAACGTAAACGTCATCGACGACGGCACCATGCCCGGCGGCTTCGGCACCTCGCCCTTCGACGGAGAGGGCATTCCCACGCGCCGCACGGTAGTGATTGAGAACGGAATTCTAAAGTCGTATCTGCTGAATACCTACACGGCGAAGAAGCTGGGACTCGAGACCACGGCCAACGCATCTCGC
This sequence comes from uncultured Acidobacteriaceae bacterium, assembly GCA_963749275.1. Classification (GTDB taxonomy): domain Bacteria; phylum Acidobacteriota; class Terriglobia; order Terriglobales; family Acidobacteriaceae; genus Acidiflorens. The sequence continues at coordinate 80,678 of CAVVNA010000015.1, read as the reverse complement.
GGACTCGCCGGGACGCCGGGGATCGGGCCGGGGAATTACTTCCTGGAACCAGGAACGAAAACGGCGACCCAGATAATCGCGGAAATCAAAGACGGCCTCTATGTAACCGAGTTTCTCGGTCACGGCGCCAACCTGGTTACCGGCGACTACTCTCGTGGAGCCTCCGGCATGTGGATCGTCAACGGCGAACTGGCCTATCCCGTCGAAGAGATCACGGTAGCCGGCAATCTCAAAGATATGTTCTGCAATATTTCAGAAATAGCTAGCGACTTGGAATTTCGCGGCAGCGTAGCCTCGCCAACAATTCGCATTGATGGACTCACTGTAGGCGGAGAGTGAAACCGGAGGTCAGAGGTTAGAGGTCAGATTGAAGAGGTGAACAACTCCGGCGCAAAACGGCACTGTAAGCCCTAGAGCTCTTACCTCTGACCTCTGCAATTTGGACGAATTAACCTGTTTTTAACATTTGCCGTATAATTCGTCGTTAACATTTCTGCCATGCCCGAACAGCCGCTGCAAATCGAAGATCTTCCCGGGTCGCGGGAGGGAATCCGCATCCTGCGCCTTTCCGGGCCCCTGACACTTCTCAATCTATTCGGCTTTCAATCCAAGTTGCGCGCCGACAACTCGCGCGCGCTCATCCTGGACTTCACGGATGTCCCACTGGCGGATTCCTCGGGGATTGGAGCGCTCGTCGGCGCTTATGTCACGCGACAAAAAGATGGACGCAGTCTGGGTTTGGTGGGCGTGAATCAGCGGATACACCACGCTCTCGAAGTCACTCGGGTGGAAAACTTCTTTCGTTTCTACGGCACCGTCGCCGAAGCCGAGCAGGCGGCGTAAGTGGAGAGCCGGGCGTCCCCGCCCGGCCGCCAAGCTGCTCAAGGACGGGCGAGACGCCCGTCCCTCCACTAATCCAGTCCGCGCCAAAAAGAAAAGCGGCCCGCGCGGGCCGCCTTTCTTTTTCCGAATTTTGGTTGTGGCCTAGACGCCTTTGACGTTCTCTGCCTGCCAGCCCTTGGGGCCTTTCACCACGTCGAACTGAACTTGTTGACCTTCCTGCAGGCTGCGAAACCCGTTTGCCTGGATGGCGGAGAAGTGAACGAAAACGTCCTCGCCATTCTGGCGGCTGATAAAACCATAGCCCTTGGCATCGTTAAACCACTTTACTGTTCCTGTTTCCATGATGTTGCTGTGTTCCTTTTGGGTTGAAGTGTGCGCTGGAACTCGCGGGATATTGCAGACAGATCACGCTCAGGCAGGTCACGCTTTAGAGCAGGGTGCTGCTGAACAGCCGTAAAGTCAGACGCACCTAAATTGTACATATTCGGGGGTAAATGGCTAGAAGATTCTGTGCTTACTCCGGTAACCCGTATCCTTACTCTCCCCGGCAGACCTCGCCCATACAGCGTTCCCGGTAGGAAGACTTTGCTCTCGCACCTCCCGAAATTCCGCGCTACTCCCTTCCTTGAATTTTCGCATCAAATTGAAAAATAAGGCCCATCGCCTTTTGGCAGGGTTCTTGCTGTCACCATGGCCATGGAGGATCTTATGCTGACCATACATGTCGAAAACCTGAACGACTTGGCGGTGGTTGAGTGTAAGGGCAGGATCGTAACTAGCGACGCTGTTTTCAAGCTTCGCGATGTTGTGCGAGCCCAAGTAAACGCCCGCATCATCGCGCTGGATCTTTCCGAAGTAAAAGCGATTGGCGGTGGCGGCCTGGGGATGCTCGCGTTTCTTGAGCGCTGGGCACGCGACAACAATATTCAATTTAAGCTGTTTAGTCCCTCCCGAGCGGTTTTGGAAGGGCTGGTGCATAACCGCTTAGTTCTGGACTTCGAGATTGCAAGCTTCCACGAAATGATGGGCATCCTTTGCCACTCCGATAACACCTATAGCCTCGCTGCCTGAGCATCGCCTCTGCTTGGCGGACGGGCGATGCCCATTTGCAACTTTCCGATTTGCAACTTGGCAGAGCCTCATTCATCATCGAGTCATGCGTAATCGAACGGGGAAGTGGGGCCTCGTCTCCGCCGGAATTCTTCTTTGGGTTGCTTCGTGGGTAACTTCTACTCCCTTGGTTGCCCAAGCAGGGGACGACATTATCGGGGATGTTCGCGCTCAATTGGCGCAGAACGGCTTTTCCGCGGCCAACTCGGAACTTCGCACCTATAAGGCTCAGCATGGCGTCACCCCGGAGTACCTCGAAGCCCTATCGTGGATGGCCCGCGGCGCGGCCGCGACCAAGCAGTGGGACCAAGCCGCTGCCTACGCCAGCGAGACGCGCGTTCTCTCGGAGCAGCAACTAACGCAGCAACCAGCGCACCAACTAACAACGACCAATCGCAAACTCGACGCCGAACCTCATTTGCCCACCGCCCTCGGCGCCGCGTACGAAGTTCTCGCTCAGGGATTGGCCGAGAAAGGACAGCCAGCGAAAGCCGTCAGCCTGCTGCGCTCGGCTTTGGCGCGCTATGGAAATACATCCATTCGAGCCCGGCTCCAGAAGAACCTCAACCTGCTGGCTCTGGTCGGCCAACCCGCGCCGCCCTTACAAGTAACTCAATATCTCGGACCGAAACCGCCGGCTCTGACGTCGCTGAAAGGTTCGCCAGTTCTTTTGTTTTTCTGGGCGCATTGGTGTGGAGACTGCAAAGCCGAAGTCCCCGTCATCGCCCGCTTGCGGCAGGAGTTCGGTTCGCAAGGTCTGGTCGTCATAGGGCCGACCCAACTCTACGGCTACGCCGCCCAAGGAGCCGATGCCGCCCCCGACCAGGAGCGGGCATATATCGAATCAGTCCGCGCGCGCTACTACGCCAGCCTGCAGGACATGCCCGTGCCCTTGAGCAAGCAGAACTTCAATGCTTACGGAGCAAGTACAACGCCGACTCTGGTAGTCCTGAATCGCGCGGGGAGGGTGGCAACGTATCATCCAGGAGCGCTTTCCTATGACGAATTGCGCTCCGCTGTGCAGAAGGTGGTCGGTCGCTAGCTCGTGGAGGGACGGGCGTCCTCGCCCGTCCAAGCCGAGCGCAGCTCGGCCGCTTCTTAGCCGCCGCGCAAAGGCTACAGTGCCGCAGCCTGTTCCCGCCGTCGCGCCTGGATCTCGATATAGACGTTGATCAGCGAAACCGCCGCGGGCGTCACGCCCGGAATGCGCGAGGCTTGGCCAAGCGTCTGCGGGACGACTTTTCCAAGCTTCTCCTGCATTTCGCGCGACAACCCGCTGACTGCCCGGTAATCGAACCAATCCGGAATGCGGCGCTGCTCAGCCTTCTTCAGCCGATCGATAGCGCGCTGCTGCTGGTCGAGGTATCCAGCATACTTAATCACAGTTTCGACCGACTTAAGCTCGTTGCGGATTTCAGACGAGAGATGAACCGGAGCGGAATCAACCGCAGAAATACTAACCGCAGAGGACGCCGAGTTCGCAGAGAAGTTTCTTTCAAAAAACCCGGGCACGAGATCCCGGAGGACCGCCGCCAGATGCTCGATGGTGATCTCCGGCCGCTTCAGCAGCTGCGCCAAAGGCTGCCCAATCGCAGAAGCCAGATCGAGTGGGGCCCGTTCCATTTGCTCCGCCATCTCCCCTGTCAGCTTCGTCCTCTCCAGCACCTGCTTCACTTCCTCCAGCCGCCGCTGCTTCGCCTCGAACTCAGCCCACGCTTCATCCGAGATCAGCCCCACGCGCCGTCCGTGCGGAGTGAGCCGCCGGTCGGCGTTGTCGATCCGCAGGTGCAAGCGGAATTCCGCTCGCGAAGTAAACATCCGGTAAGGCTCTTTCGTGCCCTTCGAAATCAAGTCGTCGATCAGAATGGCCGTGTACGCTTCCGTGCGGTCGAGCACCAGCGGAGGCTCTTTCTTCACCTTCAGCGCCGCGTTAATTCCGGCCATGATTCCCTGGCACGCCGCTTCTTCGTACCCCGACGTCCCATTGATCTGCCCCGCGAGAAACAGTCCGGCAATCTTTTTCGTTTCCAGCGTGCGCTTGAGTTCCGTGGGATCGATCGAGTCGTACTCAATCGCATACCCAGGCCGCATCATCTCCGCGCTTTCGAGCCCCGGAATCGACTTCAGGATCGCCAGTTGCACGTCAATCGGCAGCGAAGTGCTCATGCCGTTCACGTAGATCTCGTGCGTGTTCAACCCCTCGGGTTCCAAAAAGAGCTGGTGCGTCAGTTTGTCGGGGAACTTGACGATCTTGTCTTCAATCGAGGGACAGTAACGCGGCCCCGTCGAATGAATCTGCCCGCTGTACATGGGCGAACGATGCACGTTCTCGCGAATAATGCGATGCGTCTCTTCGGTGGTAAAGGCGATGTAGCACGGCACCTGCGAGTCGTGATGCGCAACCCTCCGGGTGCGAAAGCTGAACGGAGTCGGATCCAAATCGCCCGGCTGCTGCTCGAACCGCGCCCAATCAATCGTGCGCCCGTCGAGCCGCGGAGGCGTCCCGGTCTTGAGCCGGCATCCGCGCAGGCCCAGCTTCTTGAGCGCTTCGCCCAGCAGAACCGCGGCCGGTTCTCCCGAACGTCCGGCGGGATACTGCTGCTCTCCGCAGTGAATCAGCCCGTTAAGAAAAGTCCCGGTAGTGATGATGACCGCATCCGCCGAAACGCGCCGCCCATCGCGCAGCAGGATGCCGCGGATAATGCGATCGCCAGTCGCTGGTCGTTGGGCGCTGGCAGCGTCGTTCGCTGTTTGTCGTTCGCCGTTCGCAACTTCAGATTGTTCGCTCCGCTCGGAACGACGATCCCCATCGTCATCGGAACAAGCGAACGACGAACAGCGAACAGCGAGCGTCTCCACGATTACATCCACCACTTCCGCCTGCTTGATCTTCAGGTTCTCCTGCAACTCCAGCACTTCGCGCATCTTCAGGCGATAGGCCTGCTTGCAGCACTGCGCCCGCGGCGACCAGACGGCGGGTCCGCGCGAAGTATTGAGCAGGCGGAATTGAATTCCGACCGCGTCCGTGATTTCGCCCATGATGCCGCCCAGAGCATCCACTTCGCGCACCAGGTGCCCCTTAGCGATGCCGCCAACGGCCGGGTTACAAGACATCTGAGCGATCAGATCGACGTTCAACGTATAGAGCGCCGTCTTCAGCCCCATGCGCGCCGCCGCCATGGCCGCTTCGCATCCCGCATGGCCAGCGCCCACCACCACCACCTCGAAATGTTCGTCAAACGCCTGCATGTACGCTTGTTCAAACCCCACAACAACGGAGAGAATACCTTCGTTAATTGTAGCAACGAACAGGCGAAACAAGGTGCGCTACCTCCAACCGGGTCGTGTCAGAAATGTGCGTTGAATCGAAGATGCTAACGTTTGCGGCGTGTCCACACTTGGATCAGAAAGACGGCTGGGAGCACGATCAGAAGGATAAGAAGTCTCATTCGGGGCGGTCTGGCGTCAAAAACCAATTCGGGTGAGCGCTGGCATCGTGGATGCAGGTACGCTGTAGATAGTCAGACAACCAACGCACCTGACCGTCTACTGCTGATTGTTCTGTCTCTAGGATGGGCGACCAGAGTTGATACGACACGGATTCGCATGTGCCGCATTGCATTTCAAGCGTTTTCACGTACTTGTCTTTCGCCCACGCTGGTAGTTGCTGATCTGAGCGAACGGCTAGATGTTGCATTTGAAGACCTCCAGCTTTTCGTCTAGAGGCTCATTGTACCTATTGCGTGACTGGACGTAGAATCCCCTGAACGGGTTTACGCGAATGGCTAGCCTTGACCTCACTTTGGAATCCGGGCAGAAAGCATTGAAAATCATCGGCGATATTTTTCTGGGTTGGAAGAATGGTGGGTTTCGCGGTCGCGGCTCAATGGACTACATCAATGACACCCAAATCAAAGTTAACTTGGACGTGCTACCGCCTAACAGATTGGCGCATTTAGTCACGGTTTTCCCTAAAAACGTCGCACCACAAGGGTATGGGGACGAATCACTCCACTATACTTTGAGCGGCTCACGACTTGAGGTGCTAGCTGATCTCTTCAAGGAGCGTACGACACTAGCAGGTGGCAAGCCCGGTGTTTTCTGGGAGGCGCCGCAGCCAATCTCGACTGACGCCGCAAAGTTATGGCTTCGATTAACTCTGTACATACAATCACGATCTCATCCGAAATCGAAGGTTACTTGGGAGCATGACCTACTTCCATTCCTTCCCGGCGGCCAGTTTGAGTCGAAGAGGTCTCGTCATTGATGCGGGGTGCGGTTAAGCAAGCCGCCCAAGTTTTCTGCCAACGCACATTTCAGACACCGCCTCCAACCGGGCGTCCTTGCCGACCCGCCGTTCCAGGCGGTAAAATTAATAGTTATACGGGTAAATCAGGGGTAAATTATGGAAACGAATAGTATGGAAATGAAGCCATTTTTGTCTCTACTCGAAGAACGCATTCATCGCTACGACTTGCTCTGTCATCCCTTTTACAAGGCCTGGTCGGCGGGCGAACTGACCCGCGACGATCTGCGCGCCTACGCCCAGGATTACTACTCGCACGTGGAGGCGTTCCCGGGCTATCTGGCGCAGCTTGCCGTCCGGCTGGAAGAAGGCGAACTGCGCCGCGCCGTTCTCGCCAACATGGCCGATGAGAAAGGCGGCGAAGATTCCTTCGTCGAGCCGGAACGTTCGCACTCCGAACTGTGGCTCGATTTTGTCGAAGGCGTGGGCGGAAGCCGCATGCCGAAACGGCGGCCGGTTGGGGGAGTTCGCAAGCTCATCTCCTGGTTCCAGCGCGTCGCCGGTGAAGGCACTCCGGAAGAGGCGCTGGCGGCCTTCTATGCCTACGAATCGCAGGTGCCGCGCTTGGCGCAAGAGAAAGATCGCGTCCTCGGTGAACTTTACGGCGCCGATGAGAAGACCCGCGCCTATTTCACTTTGCACGCTACCGCCGACGTGTACCACGCGCAGGTGTGGCGCACGCAACTGGACAAGCGGGTTGAGGCCAATCCGGAGACTGCCGAAAAAGCATTGGCGGCCGCCGAGAAAGCGGCCAAAGCGTTATGGGCCGTGCTGGATGGCTTCGAGGCGCGCCGCATGGAACGCGTGGCGGCGTAGTTCAAATCAGAAGTAAGAAGTCAACCTGTAGAGACGGGGCTTGCCCCGTTTCAGTCGCGGGAAGCCGCGTCTCTGCGAGTCTCGCCAGTCGGTCCCGGTTGCATCTACAATCCCTTTTTAAGCAAGAATGCCCCGACCCATCCCCATCGGCGTGCGCGGCGAGGCGGCTGAAACCGTCGAACTGGAGCACACCATCGCCGCACATCATCCGGAGTTGCCACCCGAAGCCCGCCTCCACACCAGCTATTCTCACGCGTTGATCAAATGCATCATGTCTTCCGGGTAGCGCGATCCCGAGACGGCACCCGAGGGAAAGACTTGGTTCAGGCGGCGCAGATCATCCGAGGTCAGTTTCAAATCCACCGCCGCGGCGTTTTCCTCGAGATACTTACGCCGCTTCGTGCCCGGGATGGGGACAATGTCGTCACCCTGCGCCAGCACCCAGGCGAGCGCCAATTGCGAAGGCTGACACTTTTTTTCGCGCGCGATCTCTTTCACTTTCTTTACCAGATCCAGATTCTTCCGAAAGTTTTCCCCCTGGAAGCGCGGCGACAAACGGCGATAATCATCCGCCGCCAGGTCTTCGAACTTCTTGAACTGGCCGGTAAGAAAGCCTCGTCCGAGCGGGCTGTAGGCGACAAAACCGATTCCGAGTTCGCGGCACGCCGCCAGGATTTCCTCTTCCGGATCGCGCGTCCACAGCGAATATTCTGACTGCAGCGCCGCGATGGGATGCACTTTCACCGCGCGCCGCAGCGTCTTTTCGCCCGCCTCTGAAAGGCCGAGATAACGTACCTTGCCTTCCTTGACTAATTCCGCCATGGCGCCAACCGTTTCCTCAATCGGCGTTTCCGGATCGACGCGGTGCTGATAATAGAGGTCAATGTGTTCGACGCCCAGCCGCTGCAAACTTCCTTCGCAGCATTTCTTCACGTAGTCGGGCTTGCCGTTGACGCCGCGAATATTGGGGTTCGTGGGATCGCGCACAATGCCGAACTTTGTAGCCAGCACGACTTGGTCGCGCTTGCCCTTGATTGCTCGTCCGACCAGTTCTTCGTTCTTGTGCGGCCCGTAAACGTCGGCAGTGTCGAGAAAGGTGATGCCCAGTTCGAGCGCCCGATGGATGGTCGCGATCGATTCAGCGTCATCGCGCCCCGAGTAAAACTCCGACATGCCCATGCAGCCCAGGCCAAGCGTAGAAACTTTGAGACCGGAACGTCCAAGATTGCGGGTTTTCATGAGTGCTCCTTTCGCTGAACAAAAAGATGGCTAGAGATTTGAAGATTCATGGTCCATCATTTGTATCGGATGCAACAGCTGCGGAGAAGGTTCCGGCAACCGAATGTGTGCCGCAAAATGTGTGCCGACAAAATGTGTGCCGCGAATTGCGTCGCTCCCGCTTGCTGTCGCATCTTGTAGGAAGGCATGATTTGATTCGCGTGCAGCCATGAATCGACCGCCGCTCTGGTTTGAACGAAGGTTTGACTTCACCTTTCCGGTGGAGCAGCATCCGAACCTGTGCGCGCGTTTGCGAGGCACGCCGGCCCGGCTGGAGGAAATCGTCCGCGGCGCCGATCACGATGTCCTGGTTAGGAAACTGCGCGAAAATAACAAGTGGTCGGCCCAGGAACATGCCGGCCACTTGGCGGACCTCGAACCTCTATGGATGGCGCGGGTCGATGACTACATAGCGGAAGCATCCGAGCTTACCGTGGCTGACCTGAGCAATCGGAAAACCTGCGAAGCGCAGCACAACCTGCGCCCAATCGAAGAGATTCTAGCCGAATTCCGAAGCGCCCGCTCACGGCTGCTGAACCGAGTGGAGAAGATCGACCCGGCAATTTTCGCCCGCGCCTCTCTCCATCCGCGTCTGAAAACACCCATGCGGCTGGTGGACCATCTCTACTTTGTGGCGGAGCACGATGACCACCACTTAGCCCACATCTGGGGACTCATCAATGCAGGCTAACAGGAGCGCACTAATCAAGAAGCGACCTTAATCAATGGCTTCGTGCGCGGTATCACTTCGCCGATTTCGGCAGCGGGAACACCCGCGTCCTCGAGCGCGCGTGTGAGCGGACCGGCGTCTTCGGTGGCAACCGAGATCAGCAAGCCTCCGGCGGTTTGCGGGTCGAAGAGCAGCGTGCGGATATCGTCGGGCACCGACGGATCGTAGCCCACCAGGCATTCGGCAAAATCACGATTCGCTTTCAGTCCGCCGGGAATGTAGCCGGCGTGGATGCAATCGAGCGCGCCCTCGAGCACCGCTATGTTAGCGGTGCTGAAAACGAGGCTGACGTTCGACGCCAGCGCCATTTCGCGAGCGTGGCCGATCAAGCCGAAGCCGGTGACGTCGGTCAGGGCGTGGACGGCAAAGGCGTGGTTAGTCGTTGGTCGCTGGTCGTTCGCTGCGGCGCTTCGTTCTGGACGGGCGTGGTCGCCCGCCCCCACACTGGTGATCACCTCGGCCGCCGCCTTGTTCAAGGTAGTCATCGACTTCACTGCCGCGTCAATCCACTCCAGCTTGGCGACGCCTTTCTTGATCGCGGTCGAAATGACTCCCGTGCCGACCGCTTTGGTGAACAGCAGCCTATCGCCGGGTTGCGCACCCCGATTGGCGAGCACGCGCTGGGGATGAATCACTCCGGTGACCGAGTATCCGAATTTCGTTTCTTCATCGCGGATGCTGTGGCCGCCTACCACCGTGCATCCGGCTTCGATCATCTTCGACAAGCCACCGGCCAGTATGCGCTCCAGAATCTCGAGATTGCCTTTTTCGGGAAAACACACGAGGGCGAGCGAAGTCAGCGGCCTTCCCCCCATGGCGTAGACGTCGCTGAGCGCGTTGGTGGCCGCGATCTGGCCGAACGTGTAAGGGTCGTCCACAATGGGCGTGAAAAAATCTACCGTCTGCACGAGCGCCGTCTCGGGCGTGAGCAGATACACGCCGGCGTCATCGGCGTGATCGAAGCCGACCAGCACATTCGGGTCCTGTTGCCGGGCTAATTTCCCAAGCACCGTGTCCAGCGCCGCCGGACTCAGCTTGGAAGCTCAACCCGCGGCTTTAACGGACTCCGTGAGGCGGAATGGTTTTGTGTCGGGCACACGCACATTGTAGCGGAGGGGACCATTGCAGAGGTCAGAGGTCAGATTGCAGGGTGAAGACCCAACCCGAAGGTTCTTACCTCTGCAATCTGACCTCTCACCTCTGACCTTACTTCGTGCTGACCTGTGTAACCTGCAGATCCGGATAGGCGTGGTTCCACTGGGCGGAGATGTTCTCAAAGGTCAGCCGGAAAGGTTTGCTCTGGCCGGGCGCGAGCGGCGACAGGTTGAGGTCCACGGCTTCGTCGTAGGGTCCGCCGGTGCGCAGAACGCGGATGGGAAGCTCCTCGCGTTGCGCCGTCTGCCCCATGTCGTCCTTGAACGTGATCTGCACCACCGCGTGGATCACGGTCTTATCGCCAGTGTTGGAGATGGCGCCATCGATATAGCTGACGGTTGCGCCAACAAAATTCTGCGCCGCACTTGTCTTCAGGTCCGAGAATTTCAGGTTCGCGGCATACGCAGGAGGCGGGGCGGGCCTTTTTTGCTCGGAGCGAAGAATCAACGCCAGGATGCCGACCACGATCCCCACAATGACGATCCCGACCAGGATAGGACGCAGGCTGGACTCTTGCCGCTCCGGCGTGGGATTTGCGTTCGGTTGGATCAGGCTATCCATGGCGGGATTGTACTACCGCCGGAGGGGTCGTATGTTGTGGAGCGGCGGGTGTCTCGCCCGTCCAGCCGGGCGGGGACGCCCGGCTCTCCACGAGCATTTACTTAGCGGGCGCCCAGATCGGAAGATGATGGTTTCGTGGCGTTCCCCGACAGCCGCGAAGGGCCCACACGGTAGTTGTCGTAGTCAATCGTCAGCGTGGCGCGCCCGCCGAGCCGTATGTAGCTTACAGACTCGTTGCGTCGGGGAAACCAGAAATCCTGCACCTTCATGTACTCGTGATGAACTGCGTTTTTCTTCGTCCAGAATGAAGGATTCTGAGCTGGCTCGGCGTCAATGCGCGTCACCGCAAAATCGGTTCCGTCGACCCACACCTTGCCGCGATAGACGTACTTGCTCCGCGCTTTCGGGTAGACGGCGAGCACGTATTGGCCGCCCTGGTTCAAGGAATTGCCCGAGGAATTGACGACGGCGGGCTCGTAGCCGATCAGCGCGAAGTCGTAGTTGTCGCGGTTCAGCAGCGTGCGGGCGTGCATTTCCGGTTCTACGGCTTCTTTTTCGCTTTCCAGCAACCGTTTGAACACGCGGTCGATGATCAGCTTCGATCCCCTTTGGGAGATGACTTTGAAGCTCTTGGTTGAAGGACTGTCATACGTGGCCTCGACGGTCATTTCGGCGTCGCGATCGCCCGGGAATCCGCGATAGGAAAGGCGATATACACGAGTGGATTCGTAGTGGCGCAGAGCCCGTGCCCGCTCTTCATCTCTGCGGACGAGATTGTTCACCACCTGGTTGACGGAGATTGGCGCCGTGGTGATGGAAGGCGGAAGCGGGCTGGTATCGGCTCCGAACGCGCCAACCAGTGTTGCCGCCAACAACGCCAGCGAGAAGAAGAGCCCGGTCGAACTCTGGATCGAACTCTGGATCGAACTCACTACGCGCATGAAATCATCCGTCGAAGGACCTAGCTTACCACCATCTCTGGCCCTCCCCGACTGCTGGGCGACCGGACGGCGGAGCGGCTCTCATGTCAAGATTTCCGCAGCTGCTCTCGGCAGCAACTGCGCACATTTTTCGGGTAGCCTAGCCATTTCACCCACTTTCAAGAGGGGGCCGCGAAGCCCAGGTAATGTTTTCAATTACTTGTGAACAGAGCGCGAACGGGCAGTCAATTGCTACGCATCAGTCAAAATTAAAGGAACCCTCCCCCATGTTGATCCGCGAAAACGAAAGATACGTTCATTGGAACTGGATTGCGATCGTCTCCTACACCGCATCGCTGGCTGTAAGCCTGGCGATTTGGGCAGGTCTATTCCGGGCCGTGGTACACCTGGTGAAGTAACGGGAAGCTAAGTGGCGAGAATTGGCCAGCGCGGTGCCTGCGGCTGAGTCCGGAAGCAGCCGCAAGATGCGAAGTTACTGGTCGTTTCCCACCGGTCATCGTTTCTCCTACCGATCATAGTGCAGCAGCGAGAACACGTCATACTTTGCCAGTTTCTCGCGACCTTTCAGAAAATCAAGTTCGACCACAAACGCCAATCCTGCAATCTGTGCGCCAAGGCCGCGAGCCAGTTCCGCAGTTGCGACAGCCGTTCCGCCGGTGGCTAGCAGGTCGTCCACGATCAGAACGCGCTCACCTTTTCTGATGGCGTCTTTGTGAACCTCCAACGCGTTGCTGCCATATTCGAGCTCGTAGCTGATCTTCAGGGTTTCGGCGGGCAGCTTTCCCGGTTTGCGGACAGGAACGAATCCCGCGTTCAACCGGTAGGCGAGCGCTGGACCGAAGATAAATCCGCGGGCCTCCATGCCGAGCACTAGGTCAATCTCTTTGCCGATATAGTTTGCCGAAAGCGCGTCAATCAACCGCGCGAAGCCGACTTTGTCCTTGAGCAGCGTGGTGATGTCGTAGAACAGGACGCCCTTTTTCGGAAAGTCGGGCACCTCCCGGATCAGCTTCTTCAACCCTTCGCAATCTACTGGCTCGGCCGGCATCTGGATCGCCATCTTGGTTTGCATTGTAGGGTTAATCTCCTCGAACTTGAAATGAATTGAGTCCGGCGACCGGCTCGGCCTCGGATTCTTCTACGTCATCCACGCGCGCCGCGCGCGGCCCTTCGCGCAACCGCGACCGCATTCCGGACAACTGCTCGCGCGTTCCCATGGCCAACACTTCGACGCTGCCGTCGGGATTGTTGCGCACCCATCCTGCAATTTGCAAAATGTGCGCCTCACGTTCGGCAAACCAGCGGAAGCCGACGCCTTGAACACGTCCGCGCACCAGAAAGCGACGGGCTAGCGTTAGAGATTTCTCGGTGGAAGCCATCGTTCGATTGAAGAGGTCAGAGGTTAGATTGCATGGGTGAAAGCCGAAGGTTCTTACCTCTGCAATCTGACCTCTAACCTCTGACCTCACTGCGCTCGCGACAGATATGTGCCTTCCGCGGTGTTGACTTTGATTTTCTCGCCTTCGTTGATGAACGGCGGCACCTGCACGATGAGGCCGGTTTCGGTCTTCGCCGGCTTGGTCACGCTCGATGCGGTTGCGCTCTTCAGCCCGGGCTCGACCTCCGTCACCGTCAACACGACGGTCTGGGGCAACTCGATACCCACCGCCTTGCCATCAAAAAACTCCACCTTGATTTGGAGGTTCGAGGTCAGGTAATCCACCGCGTCGCCGAGCGTGTCGCGGGTCAGGTGGGTCTGCTCGTAGTTTTCCGTGTCCATGAAGTAGTAGCTGTCGCCATCGGCGTACAGAAACTCCATGTTGACCTCATCGACGTTGACCTTCTCGATGGGGTCGGGCGAGCGAAAACGGTGTTCGAACATGGCCCCGGTGCGCAGGTTGCGCAGCTTAGCCTGGATGAAGGCGCGCAGGTTACCCGGCGTACGGTGTTCGACGCTGAACACGGAATGCAAATCATTGTTGTGCTTGATGATCATGCCGGGACGGAGTTGGGTCGCTGGAATCGACATTGCTGGTTTACATCTCCTTCACTCTGCTAGGAATTCTGGGCAGCGGGGCAGGTCCGGGGTCCCCTGCGGGCCAGCTTTTGGCCTGCCGGGGTGGAACTCGCCGGGGCTTCCGCCGCACTTGGGATTAAAAGTTCATTTTACACAGCCGGAGAGGGTTGTGGAAACTGCGCGGCCAGGGAATTTGGAATTTGGTAACTTGTAATTGGCAATTGGTAATTTAGGGAGTCGCCAGATTTTCAATCACCAATTACAAATCACAAATTACCAATTCAGCATTCGGGTCTAGAATAGAATGGAGTTGATCAGGAGGTCCATATGCGCATTGGAAAATATGAGAGTTCGGACGGTACGGTCGGCACAGCAGTTACATTTCTGCTGATCGGGCTTGGCGTCGGCGCCGCCGTCGGTCTGTTGCTCGCTCCGAAGTCCGGGCGACAGCTGCGGAAAGACCTGCGGCGCTCCTGCGATGACGCCCTGGGAACCGTCTCCGACTGGACGGACGAAGCGAGGGACCGTTTCGAGAAAGTGGTCGAAAAAGGCTCCGAGTTCGCCGACGAACTGCGGACCAAAGCCGAGCCGCTAAGCGATTTGCTGCGCCGCCCGTAAATTGGCGCAAAGCTAGCGGACGGAATCATCGATCATCAGCAACGGCTCGTGTGGGGACGGGCGCCGTCGCCCGCCTGCCCGTTTTGCCGAAGCCCCGAGCGAAGCCGAGGGGGAAGCCGAAGGGTCCAACCGAGCGCAACTCGGCAGCACAACTCCCCGCGACTCTTACGGTTCGGGTTGAGTTTCGTCCTCGAGCGTGCGCCTCTTCTTGTGCACATTGCCGAAAACAATGCCCATCGAGAACCGGAAGTTGTCCTGCTTCTGTTTGCCGGGATTCGAAAAATTGGTAGCCGTCTGAAAGTAATCGGCCTTGAACCGCACCGCTAAACGCCGACTGACTTTGCGGTCGAAGCCGCCACCCGCCACTATCGCCCGGCCAGTGCCGATTTCCGTGACGAGAGATCCCGTTTGAGGGGTCGCCACGCCGCGTGCGCCCTGGTGCCCGTATAAGAGCTCGCCAAACGGCGTCCAGAGTCCATACTTGCGGCGGAAAAATTGCGCGCCGAAGAGAAAGTTGTACTCTCGCGTCGCCACGTTGAACGTGGGAGACGGCGTCGGCTCGTAGAATGGACCCGATGGAAACGGCGCCGGCACGAGACTCGGGATCTTTGAGGTTCCGAAGTATTGGCCGCCTTCCACTACGAACCCCAGCCAACTCGTCGCGTTCGCACCCAGAGAAGCGTCCCAGCCCGGCAACCCCGCCCAGTGTCCGGCATTGAAAAAACCGGTCTCGGCGTACGTACCGCCGCCAAACAGTTCGAAGCGCGGATACGGCGGCGCCTTCACCGGGATGGCGGTTGGAGTTGGAGCGGGAATTGGAGTTGGCGCGGGGACTGGTGCCTGGGCCGGAACTTGATCGGGAGTGGGAGTTGGAGCGGGAACCTGCGCCCACGACATCACACACAGCGCCGCCACGCCGCCCAAAACTCCCAGGTATTTCCTCACGAGTCCTCCTTGAAATGCAGTTGCCAGTTGCCAGTGGCCAGTTGCCAGTACCCTGTCCTGAAGCCAAGCTCTCTCGCCCAGCACGACACTCAGTGCGCCAAGGCCGTCCACAACATCTTTCGTCTTGACACTGGGTACTGGCTACTGAGTACTGGCAACTGGCAACTGGTTCTGTTGGATGCGTCCGGCAAACTATCGAGTATACCGTGTGTGGCGTTGAGGCTCGCGCAAGCCTGCAGCTTGGCGGTGGAGAGCCGGGCGTCCCCGCCCGTCCCTCCACCGGAGGACTCGGTACAATGAATGAAATCCATGGAATTCAAGCTGACGGAAAACGAAGTGCGCGTGCTGGGGTCGCTGATCGAAAAGGACATTACCACGCCGGAGTACTATCCGCTGTCGCTGAACGCGCTGGTGAATGCCTGCAACCAGAAGTCGAATCGCGATCCGGTGATGCAGTTGAACGAAGACACGGTGCGCGACGCCCTCGATAGTCTTCAGCAGCAGCGTATGGCCGGGCCCGCACGCGGCGCCGACAGCCGCGTGACCAAATACGAGCAGCGCTTGCAGGAGGTATTTAACTTCACGCGCGCCGAGATTGCGGTGCTGTGCGTGCTGCTGCTGCGGGGCCCGCAGACCCCGGGCGAACTGCGCGGCCGCTCCGAGCGCATGCACCACTTTGAGACGCTGGAGGATGTGCAATCGGCATTGCAGAAATTAATGCAGCGCGAGCCGGCGCTGGCTAAGGTGCTGCCCCGCCAGCCGGGAACGAAAGAATCTCGATATGCGCATCTGCTTAGCGGGGATGTGGTGGAAGCGCAAGCGCCAGTGCAAATCGGCGCGGCGACCGAGCGCAATCCGGCAGATGCCGACCGCATCGCTCGACTGGAAGAAGAAGTGGCGGAACTGCGCCGGGAAGTCGGGGAGCTGAAGGATCAACTGGAAAGATTTCGGAAGCAGTTTGAGTGAATATCACCGCCGAGACGCCGAGAAATCGCTCTTGGCTTTTAGCTCTTAGCTTCTCGCTAAAAGCCAAGAGCTAAGAGCGATTTTCTCGCCGCTCTCCGCGTCTCGGCGGTGAAAATGCGCTATAGCACCCTTTCCTGCGTATATCCAGCAGCCCCCAAAGCCGAAATGATTTCCGCGATGTGATCAGGCCCGCGGGTTTCCATGGTGATTTCGATCGCGGTCTCCCCCAGGCCCACGCCATGGTAAGCGCGGTCGTAATCCGTCTCGACGATATTGGCGCGATGCTGCGCCAGAATCGATGTGAGGCGATTGAGCGCGCCGGGATAATCGGGAAGGTGAACGCGCAGCCGCACCAGACGTCCATCTTTGACGAGGCCGCGCTCGATGATGCGTGAAAGCAGCGTAACGTCAATGTTTCCGCCGCACACCAGCACCGCAACTTTCTTCCCGACCAGCGGCAGCTTGCGATTAACCAGAGCGGCAATGGCTGCCGCGCCGGCGCCTTCGGCCAGAGTTTTTTCGCGCTCCAGCAGCAGCAGGATGGCGTTGGCGATTTCTTCTTCTTCGACGGTAACGATGTCGTCCACGTACTTCTGAACCAGCGGCAGCGTGCGGTCTCCGGCGCGGCGCACGGCAATGCCATCGGCGATGGTGGAGGCCGCCATGACCGTCACCGGCTTGCCCTCCGCGACGGCAACTTTCATGGACGGCAGGCGCGAGGGCTGCACTCCGAAAACTTGAATCTTGGGATTCGATTCTTTCAGCGCGCAGCCGATGCCGCCAATCAGACCTCCGCCGCCGATGGGGGCGATGACGGCTTCCAGGGCAGGATGCTGCTCCATGAGCTCCAGACCGATGGTGCCCTGCCCAGCAATGACGGCGTCGTCATCGAAGGCATGCACGAAGGTGAGGTGCTCAGCCTGGCTGCGGCGCACGGACTCTTCGAAAGCTTCGTCGTAGTTGGCGCCGTGTAAAACCACGTCGGCGCCGTAGCCGCGCGTCGCCGAGACCTTGATCAGAGGCGTCGTCAGGGGCATGAAAATCTGGGCCCGGATCCCGAGCTTCCCGGCATGATAGGCCACGCCCTGGGCGTGATTTCCGGCCGAGGCCGCGATCACGCCCTGGGCGCGTTCTTCGGGGCTGAGCAGGAGCAACTTGTTCAGCGCGCCGCGCTCCTTGAAAGAGCCGGTTCGCTGCAGGTTGTCGAGCTTCAAATACACGTGGTTGGCGGTGGATTCAGAAAACGTCTCCGAACGCGCGCAGGGCGAAAGGTAGATAAAGTTGCGAATACGGCCGAGGGCCGACTGAATGTCGTTGAGCGCGATCATTTTCTGACTGCTTCTGACTGCGGCTACGGATACTAAGGATGGCAACATCTTACCTGAACACAGGTAGAGACGCGGCTTGCCGCGTCTCCCTAAACGGGGCAAGCCTCGTCTCTACAAAGCGGAAGAGAAACGAAGGGAGCGGGGTGCAATGGACCCAAGTACAGCTTTCGTAATGGCACTTTAGGACAGGGGCTACGCCCTTCCGAAACCTATGCAGCCGCGAAAAGACGCGCCAGAATGGGCTTTCAGAGGAGTCATCCCCTGGGACTAATGCCTACTTCGACTGTTGCCACTCTTGCCCCTTCTTCCGTGCATCGCAAGACGACTGCGCGCGTCGCACTGTTTGATTTGCCCGAGGTGTCTGCGCAGCTGATCACGGAGTGTTTCCGTCAATATGGAATCGAAACGGTTTCGATTGCGCGCGAACAGGCGGATCGACTGCAACGCGAAAAGTTCGAGGCCTGCGTTTTGCCCCTGGGAGAAGCAGCCGGCAGCATCATCGAGATGGCGCGAGGATCGGCTTCCAACAACCGGATCGTCATTTACGGGATGGGCGGCACCGCGCAGGATGCCATGCGTTATTCGAAGTTGTGCATCAACGCGGTGTTTCACGAGCCCTTGGAACGTTCCGCGGCGATGAAGCTGGTGCGCTCGACGCGAATGTTGGTGCTGCACGAATTCCGCCGCTATGTGCGCATCCCCGTCATGACGGAGGTTACGGTCGTGATGGCCGACGGTGACCGCATAACCACCACCAGCCAGGAGATCAGTTCGGGGGGAATGTCGCTCAAGGGCAATCACGTGCCCGAACAAGGGAGCCTGGTGGAAGTGTCGTTTTCTTTGCTGACGCTGCCGCGCGTCTGGGTGCGCGGGTACGTGACGTGGAAGAAAAGCAACAAGAACTTCGGAATTCGTTTTGACCCGACCGACGAGCGGCGCCAACGGCTCAAAGAGTGGATAGAGGCCTACCTGGAAGCGTAAAGCCGCTGTCAGCTCTCCGCTGTCAGCGTTCAGTTAAACCTTCTGACCCGGCTACAATATCCGCGTGAGTTCTTCTTCCGCCGCCATCGAGCCTGAGCAGCCCTCCGTTTTCGAAACGCTCCGATTCTCGCTCGCGCAAAGAATCCGTTTGTGGTTCATCAGCTGGGCGACCTATCTGGCCATTTCGCTGATCGGTCCGACTCTTCGCTATTCCATATCGTGGGAAGAGCCGCCTTCGCCTCCGGACGCGATTTACGAAAAACCGGTGATCTACTCTTTCTGGCACCGGGCCGTGTTCCCGAGCGCGTGGCTGTGGAGAAAGACCGGGATCGCAGTCATGGTGAGCCGCAGCTTCGACGGAGAATACATCGCGCGGACCATTGAAAAACTAGGCTTCGTCGCGGTGCGAGGGTCGAGCAGCCGCGGCGGCGCGAAAGCCCTGCTCGGCTTGCGCAGCCAACTGGAACAAGGCAACCTGGTGGCGTTTACGATCGACGGTCCGCGCGGCCCGAAATACGTGGCCAAGCCGGGCCCGGTCCTGCTGGCGCGCGCCAGCGCGTTTCCGATGGCGGCGTTCTACGTGGCGCTAGGCGATGCCTGGGTGCTGAATACATGGGATGCGCTGATGATCCCCCGGCCATTTTCGAAAGCGCTGGTGCGCTTCAGCGCCAAAATGCAAGTTCCCGCCGATGCCGCCAATGCAGACGTGGACGCGCAGACGGAAGAGTTTCACCGGCAGTTGCAGGCGGCCCTCGACCGCGTAACCCGCTTCGCCGAGGAGCACGTCGCGCAAGTAGGATCGCGGGAGTTTCCCATCATCAAGGGCTAGCCTCCGTGGCGAAAATGACACCTCGCTCTTCAATTCAATCAACCAGAGTTTGCCTTCAATTGAATCAACCAGATTTTGTCATCCCGAGTCAATCAACCAGATTTTGTCATCCCGAGCGAAGCGAGGGATCTGCATTTTGCGGCGCGTTCCTCCGGACCAAGCTTCGCCGCAGTTTCCCGATATTTGACTTTGTATCGAATTGCCCGGTAGATTTGCTGGGCTGCTGTTTTGCTCTTTCTCATAATTAGGTTCGCGCATGATCGTAGGCCGGCGACACGCTGGCGCTATGGGAAGCGGGTGCAATTCCCGCGCTGCCGCGCAACTGTAAGCGAGGAAGCCGCAACCGGTCACTGGGGTATCTGAGATGACACCCTGGGAAGGCCGGCTGTTGTAACCGGATGCTGGGCCAAAGCTCATTCGAGCGCAAGCGCACATCCTGACTCGCAAAGCCAGGAGACCGGCGTGAACCGTCCACACAACCCTTTCGCGTGATAAAGGAGACGTGCATGCGCTGTTCTCGTGTATTCGCTAGTGTCTTTTTTCTGTTGTACATTTTTCTGCCCATCGCTTCCGCCGAAATCAAAATCAAAGTTGTCGATCCGCAAGATGCCGCCGTCGCGGGCGCCGAGGTTCAATTGTTCAAGTTGGGCAAGCCCGCTCCCGCTGCCATTCAAAGCACGTCCGCCGAGGGGCTCGCGATTTTTCGCCAGGCGCCATCCAGTTCCTATCGTGTCCAGGTATTGGCTCCAGGCTTCGCGGCAGAAATGGTGACGCTGGACGTTTCCCCAACCACCGAAGTCACCACCATCAAGCTCCGCGTGGCAAGGGCTGCGGAAACCGTGGTCGTCACCGCGACCCGCACTCCAGTTCCAAGCCAGGCCGCGGGCGCCCAGGTCGACACTCTGAGCAGCCAGCAGTTGGAAGTAATGCAGCCGATTGCCGCGGACGACGCCCTGCGTTTCCTGCCGGGCGCGGTCGTGAACACAGCAGGGCAACGCGGTGGAATCTCGTCTCTTTTTGTTCGCGGCGGCGAATCCACCTACAACAAAGTGATTGTCGATGGAGTGGCCATTGACAACCCGGGCGAAACCTTTGACTTTGGCACTCTTCCCCTGGCGCAAGCCGATCGCCTGGAATTTGTGCGGGGCGCGCAGAGCACTTTGTATGGCTCCGATGCCATGACCAGCGTAGTGCAGGTATGGACGCGCACCGGAAACACTCCGGTCCCCGAACTCCGGCTCGGCGCCGATGGAGGAAATTTCGGAACCGCCAACGGCTACGCGTCTCTGGCGGGCGCCCACCGGCGCTTCGACTATAACTTTTTTGGAAACCAGTTCAACAGCAACGGACAGGGCGTAAACGACGCCTACTCGGATTCGCTGCAAGGCGCGAATATCGGCCTAGCGATTACCGATCGAATTGCGCTGCGACTCCGGGTCCGCCACTCCAACAGCTACACCGGCGTGCCCGGGGAGTGGAGTTTTAACGGCGATCCGCTTCTGCAGCCCGACCCCAGCGAATGGTCGCACCAGAACAATCTTCTAGGAAGCGTGGAACTCACCGTCAACGAGCCCTCCGGCTGGCAACACCGCTTCACCGGCTTCGACTACCTCTCCCGCTACACCGACGTAAACTTCAGCAGCAATTCTCTCAACTACGACGACTTTCCGGGTCACACGTACAACGACATCAATCACGCCGGATTTGAATACCAGGGCGATTATTCCGAGCGAACCTCTGGGCAAATCTCGACACACTCTACCTTCGGCGTTCGCATCGAAAACGAAAACGGATTTGTTGGAAGCTATGGCGCACAAACTCCCGGTCAACGTCTGGAGCAGGATGCCTACCTGCAACAGCAGCTCACGCTAGGCAGGCTGTCCGTCATCGCGGGAGGGCGTTTTGTCCACAACAGCGCATTCGGCAATACGGGTGTGCCACGGGTTGCTCTAACTCTGCTGGCGTTGCGCGGCGGCGAAATTTTTTCCGGAACGCGTTTGCGTTTTTCCTATGCCACGGGGTTCATGGAACCCGCTCTCTATCAGACTTTTGCCAGTCTTCCATTCTACGTCGCGAACCCTGGTCTTTTACCGGAGCGCACACGAGCCTTCGAAGCCGGCTTCCAGCAAAATTTGTTTGCCGGCCGCTGGGCCTTGAACGCGACCTACTTTAATAACCTGTTCCACGATCAGATTGAATATGGAACCAATCAGGCAGGCCTGGGCCAGTTTTTCAATGTGCAAAAATCTCTCGCTCATGGCGCCGAAGTCGAGTTGCAAGGCAGGATCTGGAAAAGATTATCGCTGAACACGGCCTATACCTATCTCTCGACTCAGTACCTGCAAGCTCCTCTCTGCACCCCAGCGAATTTTTGCGATCCTGTGTATGACACGGGAAATCCCTTGCTCCGTCGCCCCAAGCATTCGGCAACCACCCTCCTTAGCTATCTGGGAAAGCGCTGGGGAGCGAATCTGGGAGGAAGCTTCGTGGGTCGCCGCCCGGATTCCGACTTTGATGGCCTTGGCATCAACCATGCGGCGGGCTACGCTCGCGTCGACCTGGGCGGGTGGTATGCGATCAATTCGCGAATCACGGCATACGCGAACGTCCAAAACGCGCTCAACGAGCACTACAACGAAGTGGTGGGATATCCCGCGCTGACGGCGAACTTTCGCGCCGGAATGAGGTTCCGCATCGGTGGGGAGTAAGTCTGCAGTCCGTGGGGCAAGCGCGGTTCTTATCAGGGCATCGCTTTAGCGATGCCATAAATGCTGGGTTATAAACGCGCCTTCAGGCGCTGCGGCCGCAGATGGAATTTCACATCGGCTTCTACCGGCGGCTGCCGGCCGTCTCTTTCGGCTCGGCGTCGGAATGAAGATCCGATTGAAGATCGCGTTGAAGATCGTCCCCCGCAACCGGCCTGCGCGGCGGGGCGGAGTTTGCTCCGCCGTTGTAGCGGTGCCGCACTTCGTGCAATTTCTCAACTTCTTTTTCACCGAGCGGTTGCTCGTTGCCGAGCAGGTGCGTGACCAGCGCGATCCTCGCGAAGTGCTCCACGGTTTCCATTTTCATGTAGGCACTTTCGAGCGACGATCCAAACGTCACCACCCCGTGATTCGCCATCAGTATGGCGTCATGCTGCGGAATCAGGGGCGCGAGAGCATCGGTCAACTCGGGCGTGCCCGGTGTGCCGTAGCGGGCCAGCGGGATCGAGCCCAGACCGACGACGACCTCGCACACCAAAGGCCGGTTCAGATCGTAACCGGAAGCGGCAAACCCGGTGGCGGTCGGCGGGTGCGCGTGCACGATGCCATGCACGTCTGGACGCAGGCGATAAATCAGCAGGTGCATGCCGATCTCGCTCGAAACTGTGCGCCTACCGGCGAGGCGTTTTCCGTCCATGTCCACAATCACCAGGTCGGAAGCGAGCATCCTGCCCTTGCTTATGCAGGTGGGAGTCGCCAGCAGGCGTGCTTCGTCGAGACGCACCGACAGGTTTCCGTCGGTGGCTGCAACAAACCTGTTTTGCTGCAGCAGGCGGCCGAACTGCACAATCGCAAGACGATGCTGGCGGTCGCTAGCCATTGCGCTCATGTTACAGCACGCCTCGGAAACCTTACAACCACTAGCAGGTCAAAATATGTAAAAGCTAGTGGGAGATATGTAAAAGCTGGTGGAGAGCCGGGCGCCCCGCCCGGCCGCCGAAAAGCAGGACGAGCGAGACGCCCGTCGCTCCACCGTATGGCGCTTGGAGCCCGTCTTCAAACTTAAGTCAAACCCTATAATCTCCTCGATGCTCGTCTCGGACTTCCAGTATGATCTGCCGCCCGAACGCATTGCCCAGGAGCCGTTGGCGGATCGCGCCGGATCGCGCCTGCTGCACCTCGCAAGGCGCGACCAGACTCGGCTGCCTGAAAGTTGGCAGCATCGGAGCTGGCAAGACCGGAAATTTCGCGATTTCCCCGATCTGCTGCGCTCCGACGACCTGCTGGTTCTGAACAATACGCGAGTGTTCCCGGCCCGTCTCTACGGCCACCGGAGCGGACAGCGGGCCCAGCCCCTGAGCCCGCACAATCCGGCGGCAAGAGATTTTCTCCGCGGACAAGTCGAAGTTCTGCTGACCCGCCAGGTGGCGGACGATCCGATCGAGTGGGAATGCCTGGTACGGCCCGGCCGAAAGATCGGGATCGGAGAAAAACTCTACTTTGGCAAACCATCTGAAAGCGATTCCGAACTGGTAGCCGAGGTCACCGAGCGAGGCACCTTCGGCGAGCGGCGCATCCGCTTCGCCCCAGTCCCCGATTTCTTCGCCCGTGTCGAGCGCATCGGACACGTGCCCCTTCCGCCCTATATCGGCCGCGACGACCGCGCCGCCGACCGGGAGCGCTACCAGACCGTCTACGCCCAAACGCCGGGGTCAATGGCAAGATCGGTGGCAGCGCCCACCGCCGGCCTGCACTTCACGCCCGCGATTCTCCAGCAGATTCGCGCCCGCGGAATCAAAATTGCCGAGATCACATTGCACATCGGCCTGGGCACCTTCCAGCCGGTGCGAACCGAAAAAGTGGAAGATCACAAACTGCATCGCGAGCAGTACGAGATTCCAGCGGAAGCAGCGCAAGCGATCAACCGGGCGAAAGCCCAGGGCCGGCGCGTCGTAGCCGTGGGCACAACCACCGTCCGCACGCTAGAGTACGCAGCAGAGTTCGCGGGAAAGATCGCAGGAAAGCTCGCCGCGGAACGAACCAGTGAGAATCGCGTGGAAGCCGGACGAGGCGAAGCCGACGCGTTTATCTATCCGGGCTATCGATTTCGCATCGTAGACGCGCTGCTGACGAACTTTCATCTGCCGCAATCGACCCTGCTGATGCTGGTGTGCGCGCTCGGCGGTAAAGAGTTGGTGATGGCTGCATATCTCCACGCGGTCCAGGCAGACTACCGCTTCTACTCCTATGGAGATTGCATGTTCATCGAGTGACGAGCACGAGCAATGAGTAGCGGCCTCGCGCTGGTAGCATGGGACATATGCATTGCCCCTCATGGCTCGTGTGGGGACGGGCGCCCTCGCGAGCCTGCCCTGAGCGAAGTCGAAGGGTCCAAGCCGAGCGCAGCTCGGCAGCCGTCTGTGGTCGCAGCAACGCTGGATTCTCCATAGCTGTGATTGCGCTCATTTCTTGGAGCCTGACTTCTGCGGCGCAGGCGCAAAACAAGCCTGCGCCGGCGCCAGATGCCACGCGTGCCGCCAAGCCCGCCGCCACAGGCGAAGACGCACAGCTTTACCGCAACACCACTTTCGCATTGCGCTACAAAATCCCCTACGGCTGGGTGCATCGCACCAGGGAAATGCAAGAGGGAAACGAGGCCGGTAAAGGAGAAGTCCTGCTCGCGGTCTTCGAGCGTCCTCCCGAGGCCACCGGAGACACCATCAACTCCGCAGTCGTACTCGCCTCCGAGAGCGCAGCGTCCTATCCCGGCCTCAAGAAAGTGGAAGACTACCTAGGCCCGCTCACGGAACTCGCGACCGCCAAAGGTTTCAAGGCCGAAGGCGAACCGTATGCGCTCGAAGTCGAGTCGCGCCACCTTCTGCGCGCAGATTTCGTCAAGCAGCGGAGCGGCAAACTCACCATGCGCCAGTGCACGCTCGTACTGCTCGCGAAGGGTCAGATCGTTTCGTTCACCTTCATAGCCGGCAGCGAAGATGAACTAGACAACCTGATGGACGGCCTACATTTCAGCAACGCAAAACCGTCCGCACACTAGAGCGTTCCTGAAGCTCGTTGGTGTGGGGACGGGGCTTTGCCCCGCGTCCAAGCGGGGCAGAGCCCCGCTTCCACACTGAGCCCAAAAACGACCTCCTTAAGAGCAACAAAAAGCGCAGTTTATGCTGTCGATTCGAACCCTCAAAACAAGCCCCCTTTGTGTTAAAATAACCCAAGCTCTGGAGACAGCTAAATAGCAGAAAATTCAATAAGTTGACCTCACCCGAGCAGTCCCGGAATCGTCCCTCCAGCCAGGCGTCCGAATCCGGGCATTCTCCACGGAGCAGAATGGCCACGAAAGAATTGCAAGCCGAACTCCTCGACGCGAAAAACGACGCGAAGAACGACGACGCGAAGACCAAGAACGGCAAAACCACTAACGGAGATTACACCGCCGACTCCATCAAAGTCCTCGGCGGCATGGAAGCCGTGCGCAAGCGTCCGGCCATGTACATAGGCTCGACCGGCGAACTAGGCCTGCATCACCTGGTCTACGAAGTAGTCGACAACTCGGTGGACGAGGCGCTAGCCGGCTACGCCGACAAAATCGAAGTCACCATCCACCTCGATAACTCCATCACCGTAGTCGATAACGGACGCGGCATCCCAGTCGATAACATGGACATCGACGGCGAAAAAATTCCCGCCGCTCAGGTCGTCATGACCACGCTGCACGCGGGCGGCAAGTTCGACAGCAACTCCTACAAAGTTTCGGGAGGCCTGCACGGCGTAGGTGTAAGCTGCGTAAACGCGCTAAGCGAAGAACTAGAGCTCGAAATCTGGCGCGACGGTTTCACCTGGGAGCAGACCTACTCGAAAGGCGAGCCCACCAGTAAGCTGAGAAAAGCTGGCGCCGCCAAGGTGAAGACTGGCACCAAGGTTCACTTCGTGCCCGACAAATCGATTTTCACCACCACCCTCGAATACAACTTCGACACGCTCTCGCAGCGCCTGCGCGAACTAGCGTTCCTCAACAAGGGCCTGGTCATCACCCTCACCGACGAGCGGCAGACCGACTCGAAGACCAGCGAAGCCAAGCGTAACGAGTTCAAATACAACGGAGGCATCGCCGAATTCATCAAGCACCTCAACCGCGGCAAGCAGACGCTCCACGACAAGCCCATCTACATGGAAGCCGACAAAGACGATGTGCACATAGAAATCGGCCTGCAGTACAACGACGCCTACTCGGAATCCGTTTTCAGTTTCGCCAATAACATCAACACCGTCGACGGAGGCACGCACCTCTCCGGCTTCCGCACCTCGCTCACCCGCACCATCAACTACGCCGGACAGCAGATGGGCCTCTTCAAAGACGTAAAAGAAAATCTAACCGGAGACGACGTCCGCGAAGGCCTGGTAGCAGTGATCAGCGTCAAGATGCCCCAGCCGCAGTTCGAAGGCCAGACCAAGGGCAAGCTGAATTCCGACATTGCCGGCATAGTGCAAGCCGTAGTCAACGAAAAGCTGGGAGCGTTCTTCGAGCAGAACACCGCCGTAGCCCGCAAAATCATCAACAAAGCAATCGACGCCGCAAGAGCCAGAGAAGCCGCCCGCAAAGCGAGAGACCTAACCCGCCGCAAGGGCGCGCTAGATGGCGGAGGGCTCCCCGGCAAACTAGCCGACTGCAGCGAGCGCGATCCCAACCGCTGCGAGCTTTTTCTGGTAGAGGGAGAGTCCGCAGGCGGCACCGCCAAACAAGGCCGCGACCGCCGCTTCCAGGCGATCCTCCCGCTCAAGGGAAAAATTCTAAACGTAGAAAAGGCGCGCTACGACCGGATGCTGGCCCACGAAGAAATTCGAGCCATGATCACCGCGTTAGGCACCGGAATCTCGAAAGAAGATTTCGATCCCACCAAAGTCCGCTACGGAAAAATCATTTTGATGACCGACGCCGACGTAGACGGCTCGCACATCCGCACGTTATTGCTTACGTTCTTCTTTCGACACATGCAGGAGCTGATCAAGCGCAGCAACGTCTACATAGCGCAGCCCCCGCTCTTCGGCATCAAAAAGGGCAAGTCACACCAGTACATAAAAAACGAACACGAATTCGTCAAGGTAATGGTGAAGCGAGCCTCCGAAGGCCTAATCATCCGCTACGGAGAAGGCGCAGCCAAGTTAGAAGGCGCGGCCCTGACCAAGTTCATCACTGTGCTGAACGAGTATCTGGGATTCCTGGACAAGTTAAACAAGCGCATACGCGAAGAGCAAATCACCGCGCTGCTGCCGAAACTCGATTTAGCCAAGCGCGCCGACTTCGAAGGCGATAAGAATACTCCGCCCAAGAAAATCGAGAAACTAGAAAAAGAACTAAAGCGCCTGCAAAAAGACCTGAAACTAAAGAGCGTGGAAAAGCGCTTCGACGAAGAACATAATCTCTGGGCACTGACCTTCGTCAACACGCAGGGCGCCGAGCACATCATCAACTGGGAACTAGCCGCGACCCCGGAATCCCGCCAGCTAATCGCCAAGTTCAAGCAGATCGAGCAGTATCTAGAGCCGCCCTTCGTGGTCGAAAGCGTTCCGAGACCGCCAAAGTCGGCAGCCAGCGCCACTGATGTGGATTACTGGGTCTTCGAATGTAAGATTTGTTCGCATTTGCACAAAGGCGATACGGTCAGCTTCAGCGATGTGCCACTCACTGGCTTGAACGTGCCCTTCGATGGTTTGCATGAATGCCAGAATCAGCCGGGGAAAACGGCTCAGTATCAGAGAAAAGACTGGCGCAGGATGAGTGACGCCCAGTGGCGGAAGCTTGAAGAAAAAGAAGGCGAGAGTGAAGACGAAGCCGAAAATCTGAGCGCTGCCGAACACGAAGACGCCGAGAAGGCAGAGAAGAAAAGCGGCAAGGCGCCGCAGGCGCGCCGCGCGAAAGAGCCCGAGATCGTCGAGAAAAATACCGCCCGCGAACTTTTCGATTACGTCCTGAACGAAGGCCGCAAAGAGTACACCGTCCAACGCTACAAAGGCCTCGGAGAAATGACCGCCGAGCAGCTCTGGGAAACCACCATGGACCCCGAGCGCCGCACCCTCCTGCAAGTAAGGCTAGAAGACATAGCCGAGTGCGAGACCATCTTCACCACGCTAATGGGCGAAGACGTAGAAGCGCGCAGAAAATTCATAGAAGACAACGCGCTGGATGTGAAGAACCTGGACATCTAGGTTGAGTGATTAGGTTGTTTGGGGCGGGCACTCCTGTCCGCCGCCGTTGATCTTGGTTTTGCCTGTGTGGGGACGGGCGCCCTCGCCCGTCCAAGCCGAGCAAAGAGCGACGTCAAGTTTAAGCCGACCGTGGGAGTGCTGAGGTCGCGACCGCTCCGAGGGCGGCAAGCGGCATTTCCGGCAGATATTCAAAAACTCCACCGCCAGCTGTGCGCAGTGGGACGAGAGAGCCCTTACGGTCGAAGATGCAGCTTCCACCTTTATCAGTGCCTGAGCTGTTGCAGACGATGGCAGGCACCCCGTACTTTTGGCAGAGGGGTGGGAACTCCGTGAGCCATTTCCTGGTGTTGGAGTCCGCAATGAGAACCACCGAGCGCGCGCCCCGTTGGTTGAATTCTAGAAAGAACTCCTCCGCCGCAAGGTAGTCATGGCAGACCATCAGCCCCACGCTCTCATGCGGCCCAATCATTACTTTCCTGCAGTCGCTGCCGGCACTTATTGGTAGCACTCTTCCTGTCGCGATTCTGGCCGGATATTTTTGCCTATAGCGTTCAATCCAACCATCGCCTATCACAGCTGCGGCATTATAGAATCTCGGCCCGTCCTGTTCGAGAACTCCGTATATCACAGCGCAACCTCGTCCCCGAAGCCGAGTCAAGACTTGTCGCAACAGGAGGCCTTCAGGGAACTGCTGCGGATCCGTGGGCCACTTCTGCTTTAGGACTGCCATCCCGATTGTGAAGAGCTCTGGCAGGACGTACAGGTCGGCGGGAAGCTGCTCAAGCACCTGATCCAGCGCGCTGAGGTTCGCAGATCTGAGTGCAGGGTCGGATTGTATGAGGCAAACGTTCACAAGAACCTCAGCGCCAACGACGCGTCCAGCACCAGATCACTCACAGTCGGTGGCCTTCGCGGATCAATTGCTTAACCGAGACGCCCTGCAGGGGAGTGCGGTTCTCCTCAACAAAGTCGAGCATTTCCCGCACGGCATCCTTCCGGCGGCCATTGCCGTCGCTGGCAACGGACGAGCGTTCTTTTTCTCGAAGAGCGACGAGAGCCTGGGCAATTACTTCCTCGGCAGATCGAAAGTGGCCTGACTTCAACTCGTCGTTGACGATCCGTTCCTGCTCGGGAGTCAGATTGATATTCATGATCGAAAACTTCTATGCCGATCAAATCATAGCAGTTTCCCAGGTGCTCAGACTCTCGCCAGTTGACATCAGGGTATCGTAAGCAGTTGGTTAGTAACTTAAGAGTATACATGGCTGTCGGACCCTAAGGAACGCAAGGAGACCGGTAATCGGGCGATTTTGATCTGCCCCGGACGACAGACTATTTCGCCGCGTACTTAACCTCCGGATAAGCCCTCTCAAACAACACCCAAAGCGCGCCGATCACGACGAAAACCAGGTAGCTTCCCTCCGGCCCAACCGAGCCGCCCGCCAGCCAAGTGGGACCGTGCAAACTGGAGTTGAGCAAGTGCCTGGGCAGAAGCGCTCCGCTATCGGGAACGGAGTACAGATAGCTCTCGCCCCAATCCCACGACATATGGAAGCCGACCGCCCACCACAAATCGCCCGTCCGCCGCAGCGTGAGGCATAAAAAGAAGCCAATCATTCCCGCCGCCACGAGGCCTGTCTTCGCTTCACCCGGATTGGCGCCGTGGATGGCGCCGAACGAAATCGAAAGCAGTGCCGCCGCCGGCCAGAAACTCATTCCCCTGGTCAGCACCCACTGCGAATATCCGCGCAGCAGAAACTCTTCAAAAAATCCCGTCAGCAGGAAAAACACCGCGTAATACAGCGCGAACTTGACGATGCGTCCCCCGTGCAGATTGAGCGACCCGAAGGTGAAGGCTCCAGCCGCTCGCAATACGAGCATCAGAACCGTGAGCGCTGCGATTCCCCAAAGCGTTCCTGCCCAGAAATTGCGGCCAAACGCCCCGCGCGCCGGAAGCCCAAAGTCGCCGAATGGCCGGTCCTCAATGCGGGCCATGGCAAAGCCTGGCAGGATCGCGGCCAGCAGCAAGGTGATTTGCGTTGCCATGCTCCACCACACCGGCTCACCCGCCTCAGGATGGACAAAGCGCATGAACGCGTCTTCGATGAACAGCACGGTGCCGCCCATGAGCAGATAAATCAGCCAGCGGGTTCCCGCATACATGCCGTCGGGTCCGGCGAAAACTTCGCGAAATGGCGACTCTCGGCGAACTTCTGGGAGCGTCGATGGTCCGAGCACCGAGGGTCCGAGCATCGAGGGCGCGGGAGAAGCGAGCGGCGCAGACTCCGAGACCGGCTGCGACGTCGGCGGTTCAACAGAGGGTGGAAGCGGATTGGTATCCATCGGTGTCGGGAACATGGTAAAACACTCGGTCTCCCTCTGTTACGCGAATGTTGCGACGATTTCTTCAATCCGACGCTTTCCGCGCCCCGCAATTTGCCGCGGCCGCGCTGCTGCTGGTCTATCTTCTGCAGTGCGTCTGGCTGGTCCGCGTGCAAACGTTGCATGGCCTGCTCCCGAGTTCCGACCAGGCTCTGCGCATCTACCAAGGCCTCGAGCAGTGGCAGAGCGGCGCCATCGCGGGAACTCCCGAGTCCTTGCGTTCCGAAGCCGCCACCGGTCTGCCTTCTGCCGGCCGGTCCGGCCATCTCCGCGTGCGCGACGGTTACGATCGGGATCGCTCGCCCCTCTATTACCTCGTCGCTGCTGCACCGCTTCTGTTGCGCCCCGACTCGTGGTTAGGTTCGCGGCTGCCGGAATCATTCGAGCCCTTGCCGGCCGCGACCCCGTACCTGTTCTTCGGCGTCATGCTCGGAGCCTCGCTCTGGTACGTCGCGCGCCGTCTCTACGGCAACCCTGGCGGATACATCGCGCTCGCGCTCTACTGCTTTTCGCCGGCCATGATCGTCAACGTCGCTGGCGCGCAGAGTGTGGGGGAGATGGGCGCGGTATGGGGCGCGTTCGGGACGGTCTTCACCGCCATCGCCGTGGCGCACACTCTCTACGCTCCCCGCGAAGTTGTGCTCTGGAACTGGCGACGCATTCTGCTGCTGGGGTTGTCTCTGGCGCTCGGAGCGGGCAACCAGTTTTCGCTGGGGGTGCTGGCGCTGGTGATTTTGCCGCTCATGTTCTGGGTGGCGCCAGTCCGGCCGCGCGCCGTGCTTGCTATCTGGACCACCGCAATGGCAGTCGCCACGGTGCTGCTATTTGCCGCTTACTTTTTTGAGCCTGCGTTGTTCTGGCGAGGAATGCTGCACGCGCGCTGGATAGACTTCGAGCCCGCCGCGTTTGCCAGGTCCGGCTCGTACCGCAACGCTGTGCAAACGATCTTTGTTAGCAGCCCGCCGCTGATGCTCGCCCTCCCCGTGGCGCTCATCGCGTACCTCGGACGGAAGCGCGCCACCCGCTATTTCGGCAACACCGCGCCGCTCCTGATCGCGCTGCTGTTGCTCATTCTCGCACTGGGGGCTCCCAATTTTCCGGGACAGGGTTTTCATCTGACCATGCTTTTGTTCCTCTTCGTCTTCGTCAGCGGGGTGTTTGCCGATCTGCTGGAAACTCAGCAAAGCCTGATCGTGACAGCTGGCCTGTGCGGATTGTTGGGAGCCTCCGCCATCTGGAACCTGCTGCAGTTGTGGCGCGTCTGATTTCCCGTAGAGACGTGGCTCGCCGCGTCCCCGGAGGCGGGACAAGCCCCGTCTCTACAGAATTAAGCAGGTTAAAATAAGTGCTTACAACATTGGCAAGGATCGACCAAGCAAGGATCAAGCATGAGCGCCACGACCCCGTCTCTCATATCGAAGACCATCTATGTCACTCGCACCGGCCTCCCGCTCAGTTTCAAGTTCGAATGGCCTTTCCGCCATGCCACCTCCGGCGCCGACTTTGACGTCCTGCACGCGGTGATCACGCTGGAAAATTCCGGAGGGTTGCGGGCGCTTGTAGCCGTGAACCTTTCCGCCACGCTGCGCGAAGTGCTACCTTCACTCGAACCGAAAGACACGGAAGCTCCCCTCATCAATGCTCTGCGCAAGGAGGTCGACCACAAGCAGACGGAGTTCGTGAAATCCGGCAAGCTGGTGCCGCTGCCCTTGTCCAGCCGCCACTACAACTTCAAACTCAAACAGTGGGTTTTCGGCAAGTCCACCGACGAAGAAGTCGCCCGCATGATCGAGCGCAAAGTGTATTGGCAGACGCGTCTGGTCGGCGGAGATGTGTGGCTGGGCGACAGGACCGAGGCCCTCTACCTCGATACCTCCACCGATCACATCGCGGAAATCGCCGCCGGACTCGCGCACCAGGGACTCTTCACCATGGCCCGGCGCTACGCCACCGCGCTTCCCGCCCTGATGGATCAGAAAGACCGCTTCGAATCTGAGATGGCCGCAGCCCGCCAACAACTGGAAGAAAAGCACGCCTTCGAGCGAGGCTAGGAAGTTAGACGTTCCCAGCCCCTAAAGTGTGTGCGTGAAAACTGGCGTTTTGCCAATCCGGTGGAAAGAGAGCTCGGGAATACAGCCCCGGAGGGGCGAACTAACTTAGCCCAGCGCTTCAGCGCTGGGAAAAGTGGAAAGAATGACCTAAGTCCCGGAGGGACGACCCAGTTCTAACGCACGCTCTAAAAGGGGGCGGAGCAAGAGCGTGCGGCATCGCTAGTTATACAATCTGAGCAGCATTCCACAAACACCAACGGGACATCTTCAGCCACTATCATCGGACTTCCAACCGCTCGGCGGTTGACTCTGGGACTGCTTATGCTCGGTCTGAGGGCGTTCGGTCGCCGGAATCGTGCGCAAGACGTAGCTCCGATGATAGCAATGCTCACAGCGGACTGCTTGCAGTAACAACAACGGAAGCACGTATTTCTCGAAGAAGCCGCGAGGGCGGGAGCGATACGCTTCTTGCCCCCCACATCCCCGGCAGTGGAATTCCTCGAAAAACCGGCTCCCAGTCGGGCTGGCAACGGGAGTCACGGAATACACTCCTGGACACAAGTATTCTAAACCTGCTCAAGACGCAAAGTTGCGGACAAACGTTGCCGATAAAAACGCGTCCTCCGCTCACCGGTATCCCCAAGATACCCCTGCACTTGTAAGGCTGCTTTTCGGCGTGCTAAGGTGCGCCGTCGCTGCTACTCTAAATCGACAATGAAATCCCTGTTGGCCACGAGGATCCAATGAGCACTTTTGCGGCGAATACGGAAGCTCCCCGCAAGCATCGCCCCTACGTTCCGGAATCGATGCAAATGAAGGAGTTTACCTTCAGGGCCGTACTGATCGGGCTGTTCTTGACCGCACTGTTAGGCTCCGCCAACGCATACCTCGGCCTCAAGGCGGGGATGACGATTGCCGCGACCTACCCGGCAGCCGTGATCGGCATGGCGCTGCTGCGGTTGCTGAAGGGCTCGCTGCTGGAAGAAAACATCGCGAGAACCGTGGGCTCTATCGGAGAATCGGTGGCGGCAGGCGCCATATTCACCATCCCCGCCTTCGTGATGGCCGGGATTTGGCCGGGGCTCAACAGAGGCCAGTATTGGAAATCCGTAGCCTTAATGTTGATTGGAGGAACGCTAGGGATCCTGTTCGTGACCCTCCTCCGCCGGGTCATGGTGGAGGATCCCGATCTGCCGTTTCCCGAGTCCGTGGCTGCCTCCGAGATTCACAAGGCCGGACAGCAGGGAGCGAAAGCCGCGAAGATTCTGTTTGCCAACATGGGCTTCGGCGCGTTCATGTATCTGCTGGGAGCGGTCAATGTTTTCAATCCCAGCAACACTTTCCCGGTGAAGATCAGCGCTCTCGGAAAGAAGCTGCTGCTCCGCACCAGCACGAATCCCAACGTGGCCACGACCATCACCGGTGGCGCCACGCTGATGACGGCACCCGACATCAGCCCTGCCTATCTTGGCGTCGGATACATCATTGGCCCCAGACTCGCCGCTTTGAACTTCGCGGGCGGCGTGCTGGCATGGGGCCTGTTGGTTCCACTCCTGACCTTTACCATCGGTCCGTATCTCCAGGCCTCTATGCCGGAGGGACAATCCATCGCATGGCCCCTGCTGGCGCAAGCTATCTATTTTTCGATTGTGCGGCCGATCGCGGTCGGCGGCATGCTCGTGGGCGCGTCTTACACGCTTTTCAAGATGCGCAAGCAATTGGCCCTCGGCATGAGCCGCGCCGTTTCCGATTTGAAAAAGTCGGCGGCTGCGCACGCCGCCGCCAATCGCACCGAGCGCGACCTGCCGGCCAAAGCCGTCTTCGCCGGCATCGCCGTGGTGTTCGTCGCCATGATCCTGCTTTATCACTTCTTTATCGGTGGCGCTGGTACGCTCTCCGCTTCCAAGATACTGGTGGGTTCGTTGGTCGCGGCCTGCGTAATGATTATTGTGGGATTCTTCTTCGCTGCCGTTTCCGGCAACCTGGTCGGGATGATCGGATCGTCGAACAATCCCGTGTCCGGACTCACGCTTTGCACGCTGGTGATCGCCGCGCTGCTGATGGTCGCGCTGGGAGTCTCCGGCACGGGCGGAGTCGCCGCCGTGCTCGGAGTTGCGGCCGTAGTCTGCGTCTCGTCGGCGGTCGCCGGAGAGATGCTGCAGGACCTGAAGGTCGGACACATCCTGGGTGGAACGCCCTCCAAGATGCAGATTGGAGATCTTTTCGGCATCGTCGTGGCATCCCTCGTCCTTTTCTTCCCGATAGCGATCCTCGATCGGGCGTACCACTTCGGCAGCCCCGCGCTCCCGGCCCCGCAGGCGGGGCTCATGGCCATGCTGTCCAAAGGAATCGTGGGCGGCGACATGGCGTGGCCGCTCGTGATCGTTGGCATCCTGCTGGGACTGGCGATGATCATGATCGAGGTGAAAAGCGTGATGCTTTTCGCGGTCGGTATGTATCTGCCGTTGGGCACAACGTTTGCCATTTTTCTTGGAGGCGTGATTCGCTGGCTCACCGACAAATTGCGCGATCGCCGTGGCTTGAACGATGCGCAGAAGGCGCGCGTGGAAAACGCAGGCGTCCTGACCGCCTCGGGTCTGATCGCGGGCGAGGCGCTCTGCGGCCTGCTCGTCGCGGCCCTGGTGGGCTCCGGCCGCGACGTGACCCTCGTCCAGTGGACTCCGCCATTTCTTCTGGCGCTCGGCGCGCTTGCCGTGCTGGCGATAGTCATGATCCGCGTTCCGCTGGCGAACGCCGGCAGGCCCGAGGATCCGGCCCCGCCAACGGCGATCATGTGAGATCAGACGTTCGAATCCTTATGCTCGTGTGGGGACGGGCGCCCTCGCCCGTCCAAGCCGAGCGCAGCTCGGCCCCACCTTGAGCGCCATCACCATCCCGACGGTGAGGATGTCCTTTGTTATGTCGATTGCGGAAAATATCGCCCGGGTGCGGGAACGGATCACGGCAGCGGCAAGCCGCGCGCACCGCAACTCGGACGAAATCACACTGATGGCTGTGAGCAAGACTTTCCCGGCTGAACGCATCCGCGAGGCGTACGCTGCTGGGCTGCGCGTTTTCGGCGAAAACAGAGTGCAGGAGTTCGCGGGAAAGGCAAATACTTTGCGTGACTTGAGTGACATCGAATGGCACCTGATCGGACATCTGCAAACAAATAAAGCCGCGAAGGCGGCGGAGTTGTTTGGTGCGGTGGATTCGGTCAACTCCGTGCGGATGGCAGAGAAACTGAATGCGTTAGCGGAAAGCGCGGGCAAGTCATTATCCGCCCTGATCGAGATCAACGTCGGTGGCGAGCAGGCAAAAAGCGGAGTAGCACCAGACTCTGACGAACTGGAGCAGATTCTGCAAGGCGCCCCGCGATGGGGAAATCTGAAAATTCACGGCTTGATGACCGTCCCGCCTTACACAGAAGATCCCGAGGGCTCGCGAATCTATTTCCGCCAACTCCGTCAGCTTCGGGACAGCATTGCCGCGCGTGAGCTGCCGAAAATCGGCACCGCAGTTCTTTCCATGGGCATGTCGCACGATTTCGAAGTAGCAATTGAAGAGGGAGCAACGTGTGTGCGAGTAGGCACGGCGATTTTCGGGGAGAGAGCTTAGATTCTCCTCTGCGTACCTCCGTGTACCTTGTGTCCTCTGCATTTAAGGTTTTGCTTTGTTAACATCGCAGGGTTTCCCTGTGTACCTCTGTGCCCCCTGCGGTAGAGCCTTTCGATGGCAGCGATAAAAAACTCGCCCAGCGGAGCAACCCTCGCCGTCAAAGTCCACCCCCGCGCGAAGAAGAATGCCCTCACCGGCGAGGTAGGCGACGCCCTGAAACTAGCCCTGACCGCCCCGCCCGTAGACGGCAAAGCCAACGAAGCCTGCATAGATTTCTTTGCAAAACTTTTGAACCTGCCGCGTTCCTCCGTTACTATTGCAGCCGGCCAGACCAGCCGAAATAAGGTGATCCGCGTGGCGGGCTTGTCGGCAGAAGAAGTTCGAAAGCGTTTGAAAATCTAATGTCGGCATCAGGAGCCGCATCATCAGGAGCAACGATTTGCAGGAGCAGGCTTGACCCTTTCCGAACGCTTTCACGAAATTCGCACCGGCTTCGAACGGCCCTTTTGGGTCGCGAACATCAGCGAGATCTTCGAACGGCTTTCTTACTATGGGGCCTTTGCTTCGCTTGCCCTTTACCTCCAGGAGACGCTGAATTTCTCCACCGAACAGACCGGGACTCTGACGGGCTTGTTCGGCGGCATGGTATGGTTTCTCGCCATCTTTGGGGGAGCGGCCGCCGATCGCCTGGGCTTTCGCCGCGCGCTTTCGCTGGCCTACCTGATCCTGGCCGCCGCCTACTTCCTCATCGGATCGATTGGGGCGTCCTGGCTGGCGCCCGTGCGGAACGCGGTGCCGCTCGGCTTGTTTGTCGGCTGCATTCTTATCCTCCCTGCGCTCGGAATCTCGATGGTGAAACCCTGCGTGGTGGGCACCACGGCACGAGCCTCCAAGGAGAACGTCCGCTCCATCGGCTACTCGATTTATTACACGATGGTCAACATCGGCGGCGCGGCAGGGCCATATTGTGCTTCTTGGGCCCATCGCCATCTGGGCGTCGAGAATGTTTACCGCGTCGCGGCGCTCAGCGTCTTCGCGATGTTCTTCGTGGTCATCATTTTTTTCCGGGAACCGCGCAAGGCTGGAGATGCGCCTCCGCCTTCGATCGCGACCGTTGCGCGGAACTTCTGCATTGTCGTGGGCAATTACCGCCTGGTTTTGCCGGTGTTGATGATCGCGTTGTTGCTGCGCGTGAGTTTGTTCATCTTCCCCGCGCACAGCGTGCCTTGGTGGATCTGGGTCGGGCTCTTGGTTCTTGTGCTCGCCGGAATCAGCCGGTTTATGTGGTTCCTTGTGATTTTCACCGGGTACTGGGTGGTGTTCTGGCAGCAGTACATCAGTTTGCCTGGGTACATTCACGGGTATAT
The DNA here is from genome assembly GCA_963749275.1 of uncultured Acidobacteriaceae bacterium. Classification (GTDB taxonomy): domain Bacteria; phylum Acidobacteriota; class Terriglobia; order Terriglobales; family Acidobacteriaceae; genus Acidiflorens. The sequence continues at coordinate 42,912 of CAVVNA010000015.1, read as the reverse complement.
CAATTCTCAGGCCGACGTTGAGAAGATTCTCGTGACCGATGGGCTGACGGTGATCTGCCTTACGCTCGCGGTCAATTACATGACCCGCAGGATTCCGGCATTTCAGGCCGTGATTTTGGGCACTGTGATCACTTCTGTTTCGTGGGTGATCCTCGCGCTGCGGCCGACGCTCTGGGGCGCGGTGCTTTCCCTGTTTGTGCTGGCGCTCGGCGAAATCATTCTGTCTCCGCGTTACTACGAATACATCTCACGACTCGCCCCTCCCGGACAGCAGGGCACTTACATGGGCTTCGCGTTCCTGCCGATCGGAATTGGCTCGCTCATCGGTGGTTGGTTTGGCGGCACCCTGGTTCACCACTTCGGAGAAGTCACTCATCACCCGGAGCGCATCTGGTGGAGCGTGACGGCACTCGGCCTGGCCACGGCAGGTGTGCTCTGGATTTATGACAAATGGCTCCTGGCTCACACTGATCACAGTCAACCGTGACGGTGGATCACAGCATTCGCTTGAAACTCCTTTTATCATGAGTATCTCTCCGCGAACCGACAGGCAGCAACGCTCGATGCTACAAGAGGAGAACATGCCCGCACGGGAAATCACACCTGGCTACATCGCCGACCACATCCGGCGCGTGCTGAAGGATGGCGGGTCGGCGCCGCACTCGCAAGAAGTGCAACACTTTTTCAAGGAAGAAATCCAATCGCGCGGCTGGTACACGGCCGAGCTGAGAAAATTTGCAGTGCGGTTCCGGCGCACCATCGCGCACGAGCGGGGAATAGATTTCCTGTTGCAAGTCGCCGACAATCTTTTCTCCAGCCGGATTCTTGAAGAGAAGGTGATGGCTGTTTTTCTGCTCGAAAAACAGACGAAGAATTTTGGCGAGAACGAATTCCAGCTTTTTGTCTCCTGGCTCGACCGCGTCACCAGTTGGGCCGATCACGACGCGCTGGCGCATTATCTGCTGGCGCCGATGGTGGCGGCCAGCCCTGCCCGTTGCCGCCAGGTTTTCCTCTGGGCGAAGTCGCGGAATCGTTGGCGGCGGCGCGCGGCGTGTGTGGCATTGATCCGGGGAGCGCGCGAGCGGCGGTTCTTTCAACAGATCGTGCGCCTTTCGAATCAATTGCTGCATAGCAAAGACGAAGACGACATGGTGCAGAAGGGATTGGGCTGGCTATTGCGCGAGACGGCTAAGGCCGATCCAAGGCGCACCGTGCCCTACTTGATGAAGATCCGGAAGAACGTGCCGCGACTGGTGCTGCGGACGGCTTGCGAAACGCTGCCGGTTGCCACGCGGAGGCGAGTATTGACAAACGTCCCTTAGCGGTTTGCGCTATAGCGAATCCAGAGTTGCGGTGGCCACCTGCGGCTGCCGGGCTGCGCTCGGCTTGGACAGCCGAGAGGCGGCGTCCCTAGCCAACCCTTGGACGGGCGAGGTGCCCGTCCCCACACGAGCTCTCACAGCCCTTCCTCTTCCAGAAATTTCTCCACTTCCAACGCTGCCATGCAGCCGGAACCAGCGGCGGTGATGGCTTGGCGATAACGGCGGTCCTGCACGTCGCCGCACGCGAACACGCCCGGCACTCGCGTGAATACGTTCTTCTGCGTAACCAGGTAGCCATCCGCATCGGTTTCGAGTTGACCTTCGAATATCTTGGCATTCGGAATGTGGCCGATCCCAAGAAACATTGCGCTCGTAGGGAAATCCCAGCTTTCTCCGCTCTTCAGATTGCGCAGGCGCAGAGCGGTGACTTCCTTCTTGCTGACATCAAGAACGTCGTCCACCACGGTATCGGTGAGAAACGCGATCTTCGGATTAGCGCGGGCGCGCTCAAGCATGATTTTCGAAGCGCGAAACTGCTCGCGACGATGAATAAGGGTCACCTTGGTCGCGAAGCGCGTCAGAAATATGGCTTCTTCCATGGCGGAGTCGCCGCCGCCGATCACCGCGATTTCCTTGCCCGAGAAAAAGAAGCCATCGCAAGTCGCGCAGGAAGAAACACCGTGGCCGATCAACGCATGCTCGTTCGGCAGGCCGAGCCAGCGCGCGGACGCTCCGCTGGCGACGATCAGCGTGCGGGTCTGAATGATCTCTTTTCCGAAACTCAACTCGAACGGATGTTTGCTCAAATCGGCCTTGACCACGTGGCCCATGCGATATTCGGCGCCGAAGCGCGCGGCCTGCTTGCGCATGTTCTCGATCAGTTCCGGCCCCTGGATGCCTTCGGGAAAGCCGGGAAAATTTTCCACCAGCGTGGTCATCGACAATTGTCCGCCCGGTTCATGGCCTTCGATCACGAGCGGCTTGAGGTTGGCGCGGGCGCTGTAGAGGGCGGCGGTGTGACCGGCGCATCCGGAGCCCATGATCACAACATTGCGTATGTCCATAGAGGTGAGCAACCATGTTGAAGAAACAGTGCTAATAGATAGATTCTAAAAAATAGATTCCGCTTCAGACCGCTGGTGGAGCGCCGCGCGTCCGCCCGGCCGGACCGTTCGACTACCCCCTCGGCTTCGCTCGGGGCTTCGGCGAAAGCAGGGCAGGCTCGCGAGACGCCCGTCCCTCCCTCCATCGCATAAGTCATCACGCGGTCACGGTGCTACGGGTTCTTCTTGCTGCCCGCGCCCGCCTTGGTCGTAGTTCTGACCGAGGTTCCCACGCCCAGGCGAGCCAGTTCCTCGGGCACCAATTTGCGCGCGCCCAGAGCATCGCGATATCGCTCCATAATCGAAGAGGCGGCGTGGAAGATCGGTTCGTACGCGCTCTGATCCGTCGCCGGATTTCCCTCTTCGCCCGAGCACCGCGCCAACACCACCGACGATTTTCCAAAGCGCTCCAGCTTGACGCGCGAAACCGGCGTACTGGAAGACAACATCGCGGTTGCGGAAACCACCGCGGAAGCGCTGTCCTCAATCGAAATCTGCATCAGATCTTTGGGCTCGCGCAGGCGCAGCACGAGCGTCTCCACCATATTCTTCGAGTCCACGCTGAACGAGTATTGGGCATTGCTGAACAGGGTGGTGCCGGGGAACTCGCGCCGAACCCGGACCCAGTCGGCCGCCGCAACCGCACCGGGCGGTAAGGGCTGCATGCCGGGGATGGGAGTGCTCGGGTCGAGTATGGAGCGCCCGCGAGCCACTTCGAAGTCCGCGGCGAACGCCGGCTTGCCCGGTACTTTGGCCAGTGCTGACGATAATTCTTTCTGCTCGTCGGCCGTTGGCGCGCACACGTTGATGACGTTCACTTTCACCGGGGGCTGCTGGGCGAAAGCCACCGCAATCATGGCCATCGTCATGATCAGGATTTTGTGAGGGAACACCGCAAAATTGTATCAGGGGAATGCAAAGGTAAGAGGGCAGAGGTCAGATTTCACAGGTGAAACCCTATGAGTCGAGGCAGGTTGCCTCTGCAATCTGACCTCTGACTTCTGCGATCCTAGTCGGCTGCCCTGGAGTCGGCCTCGATGGCGCCATGGCGGCGCAGCAACTGCGGCAGATTCTGCGAAAACGCCGAACGCGGCAGCACCATGTCACATCCCGCCTCGTGCGCTTTCAGCTTCAAGTCGCCCTGCACGTGCGAGAGAAACCCGATGATCGACGTCCCCTTTTTCAGCTTGCTTTTCAGTTTCGGGATGAGCGTCAAAGGCTTGGCATTGGCATTGTTCAAATCGAAGATAATCAAGGAAGGCTTTTCTTCGCCGTTGCTCTTCATCCGCTCGGTGAGTTCCTTCTCGTTTTTAACGAACTCCACCTTCACGTTCATCTTGCGGCCCGTTTCCTGAATCTTGCTGAGAAAGAACAGGTCTTCGACAAATGCGAAAACGCGCGAAGCTGCATCCTCTCGTGGAGTGGGTAGAGGCTCAGGATCGGCCACCGGGTAAGACGCGGAAAAACCGGGCCGGCGCGGTCCTCGTCCCTGGTTGCCGTTGCCATTATCCGGGCCCATATTGGCGCGGTAGCTGTGATCCATGGGAGCGGTAAAAATTCCCTGATGCTCCTGGCGGTCGCGGCCCATCGGGCCACCCGCACCTCCCCTCGGCGGACGCCGTCCACGGCGCCGTTTGTGTTTTCCTCCTCCTGCGGAGGAATGTCCAGGTCCTGCATTCATATTTTTTCTCTTGTTAGTCTTCGGAGTTGATCCCCGAAGTTAATCCCCGGCCTGGATCACAGGCCCGATTGTTTCGTCTTTCCTTGCGGTCGGCACGTTAGTCGGCACTCTAAACGTGTGGCGCAACGCGTAGCTCACTGCGCGTGGCTCACTGCAAACCGGTTACCGGCAGACCAAACCCCACATCGGCTGGATGCTATTCGAGAACGATGTTTAAACTATCTTTTAATCTAGGCGCCTGGAGTTTTATTGGCGCGAACGGCCAGGCTGGAAGCTTGGCCATTGGGAACACTTTGATGTTACTCATGAAACCGCCGACTGCGCAAGGGGGAAGTGCCTTAAGTTTTCCACATCTGGGACATTACCTTGGAATCCCGAGCCCATGTTTCCGGCTTGCATCGGACCGGAAGCTGCATGGTTATAGGGTTCGACCGCAAGCGCCGGTTGGTAAATCCTTTAATTTCCGGAAGACGACAGCCGCGCGGTCTCTGCCTGAAGTTCCGCCCCGGCTATGCCGATATAAGAGGTGTGAAACCCGCTCCTGCCAAAGAGAAAACCTCCCGGTCGAACTCGCTTGCGCTGCCAGGACAGCGCTTCGTTGCCCGCCAGCCAATTCTCGATCGTTCGCAGAATGTGTTCGGGTACGAACTTCTTTTCCGCAACGGTGTCGAAGACTACTTCAACGCCGATCCGGAACTTGCGGCCCGCTCCACGCTGGACAGCTCCCTGCTATACGGTATCAACATGCTTTGCGATAAGCGCCGGGCTTTCGTGAATTGCACCTGTGAGGTTCTGTTCAAAGATCTGATTACCTTGCTGCCCCCCCACCAGACCGTGGCCGAGATTCTGGAGACGGTTGAGCCCGAAGACCGTGTCATCGCTGCCTGCAAGCGGCTGAAAGCGGCCGGCTATCTCATCGCCCTCGATGATTTCGCACCCAACGACCCGCGCATACCGCTGGTCGAGTTTGCCGACATCATAAAAGTCGACATCCGGGCAACCAAGCCGGAGGAAAGGGCTGGCATGATGCGCCGGTTTGGCTCCCCGACATGCAAAATGCTAGCGGAAAAGCTCGAAACGCCCCACGAGTATCGTCAGGCCCGCGACATGGGATTCGTCTATTTCCAAGGATATTTTTTCTGCCGGCCCGAAATCGTCATCGGCCGCGAAGTTCCCGCCAGCCGCTTGCACTATATACGGCTGCTCGAAATCGTCTCCCGGAGGGAAATGGACATGCGCGAACTCGAGAAGATGCTCAAGAAGGAAGCCTCGATTTGTTACCGCTTGCTCCGCTACCTTAATTCCCCGCTCTTTGGACTTGCCCTCGAAATCAAGTCGATCCGCCATGCCATCGCCGTTCTGGGAGAACGGGAAATGCGGCGTTGGATCAGGCTCGTCGTTACTGTGGGCGCAGCCGAGCAGGGGTGCAGCGAACTGGTGCTGATGGGATTGGCTCGCGCCCGTTTTTGCGAACTGCTCTCCAACCGGTTGCAATCGAACACTGATTTGTTCCTGATGGGGCTGCTCTCCATCATGGATGCCATCCTTGAGGTCAGTATGGACGTGCTCCTCGAACAATTACCCGTGGAGCGGGAAACGAAGACGGCGCTGCTCGGCCAGAACAGTAGCCTCAGACCCCTGTACCAACTCATGCTGGCCCAGGAATCGGGTGAGTGGTCGCAATCGAGCGCACTCGCCAAACAATTGAAACTGCCCGATGAAGAAGTCGCCTCAACCTGGTGGCAGGCCCTGCGGTGGGCACAAGAGGCAACCAGCAGCGTCTGAAATGCCTTCGTGGGCAGCTATCGGTTATCGGCCGTCATCCATTCAATGTAGCTGGCCAGATTGTGGAACGAGATCGTGGGAGCCGCATTCATCTCAGTGAAACGCAATAGTATGAACCGCGAAACGCATCGCCGTTAGACAAAATATGGACCCCGAATGCGACCAGGCGCCGCTAATCAAAAATTTTATTTTGACCCAGCGAAAGTTTTCATGAAGATTCTTTACGGATTCTTCATGGTCTACACGCTACTGTTCAAAACGTAGAAAGTCTGCAAAAACAGAGTATGCAAGGTCAACCAGCGGGCAAGGTGTCCACATGACGATGACGATTGATCGAAGGGATTTGGAGCTCAATCTTCTGCGTACGTTTCTCGCGGTAGTTCAGCACGGGAGTATGGGACGGACTGCAGCAGGTTGCGAAGACTCAACCGGCGGTGAGCCAACAGATGCTGCGCCTGGAAAAGGTCATCGGCAGGAAGCTATTCCACCGAAGCCGGGGTGGCGTGAAACTGACGAGCCACGGCGAACTGCTGGTAACGTATGCCAATCGTGCCGTCGATCTCAATGAAGAAGCGCTGGCGCGGCTCCGCGAAGAATCCGCCTCGGGGCCAGTGCGCCTCGGCGTCAGCGAGCAAACGGCGCTCGCCGGACTCACGCCCGCCCTGAAGCGGTTCCAGCGAATCCATCCCACTGTTGAACTGAAGCTTATCGTCGGTTCGCCGGGAAAGCTCGAATTCCTGCTCACGCAAGGGGAACTGGACTTTGTCATCAGCGATCCCACGCGGATTGCAGGCCGGCCCGTCATCGAGTGGAGATCCCGCTTAGCCTGGCTGGCTGGCACAGACTTTTCTGCCGATCCGCTGAAGAGCCTGCCGCTCGTACTGTGTGAAAGCACGAACTGGTGGCGCGACAAGATCCTTTCTTCCTTGCGCAGAGCGGGGTGGGAATGGCGTGTGGTGTTCGAAAGCGCAAGCCTGGATGCAACCTTGGCAGCGCTCGACTCTGGCCTGGGGGTATCAGCGCTGCTCCCGGAAACAGTTCGGAATCGGGGGATTTGTGAGGTCAAGGCCGCCGGGCTGCCGCTGCTGCCCGAGGCTCGATTCGGAATGTTTCGCAGCCCGACGGCCCCCAACCGAGCCCGGGTAATGATGGAAGCGGCATTGGCAGCTTCCATCCAAGCGGCAACCGACAACCGTCTGGCGCATTCCGTGGAAGGGCCGGCATGTCCGTCCGATGAGAACAGGCTGCGGGTCACTAATGGTTTGCAAGAGTTGAGTGGAGCACAGCTATAAGCTAAAGAACGCATAACCGCTCTGCGTCTGGCATGGTTGAGCGGGTTACGGTGCCTAAGACTCTCTTCGCGTACACCATGCAGGAATGCCCCGCCCGCTGATTCTCGATCGTGAGCTTTTTCCGGGTGCCCAATTGGCACTCCCTCGAATTTAGCCTTTTCAAATCTTACCTCTTCAAATCTTAATAGATTTTTTATGGGCTCTTTACGAGATCTTTGTGCGCTTAGGTATCCAATGGCAAGCGTGCCCTACGCAAATAAGCACCAGCAGACCAAAGGTTAACCTTATGACACATACATTGACTATTAGCACTGCCTATTGGCCAATTACGTGATCGTCCTGACAAGAATTATCTATTGGACGCGGAGACTAGCTCCGCTTAGTTTGTATACACTCTGATGCCGATTTCACGCGAATGGAGCGCGGAGATGAACGGCAGCGGTGAAGGACAGCGTTACGCAGTAAGTTAGGCAGTAAGTTAGGCAGTAAATGAACTGGCAATGCCTTCCACTGCGCGGCGGTCATACGCCCAAGAGTAACTTCGAACCGAAAGGGATGTAGAGATAAGAAACTTATGAGAACTTTATTGCGTCAGGCCGTAGTGGCGTCGGCTTTCCCTTCAATGCTTGTTTTAAGTCTCGCGGTTGGTCAGGCTCCGCGGTGTTATGCGCAGGCTCCGGCGCAATCGGATGCTCCGGCGAAAGTCGCAGCCCTGCACGAGCCGGCGGCTGCCCCTGACGTATCTCCCGCTCGACCCGCGGCAGCCCCCGATCCCGCGAGCTCGGTTGATATCGCCAAAGAACTGGCCGCCATGAAGGCGCGCATCGAACTGCTCGAAGCGGAACTGAAGGCTCGCGGGACCACCACAGATATGCCGGTTGGTCTGGCAAAAACAACCGATCCAGCGCTCACTCCAGCGCTCACTGCGGCGGCGGCCGGACCAGCTCCACCGCAGGACCAGTTGACATCCGCACCCCCAGCCACCAAGCTCGAAAAACCGGCAAAGTCAGAGCCTTTTGCCTTCGCCGATTGGAGCTGGATGAACGGCAGCCCACACAACAAGGAGGCGGTGTGGGATTCGAAGTTCTTCACCCCGGAAATCAGACTTGACACTGACTTCGTAAGCAGCTTCAACCATCCGAAGGACGACACGCTGGGTGGATCGACTGAGATTTTCCGGTCGAATGAAGTCCAGGTCGAGCAGATCAGCGCTGGTGGTGACTTCCACTGGCAAAACGTTCGCGGCCGGATCTTCACTCTGGGCGGAATGTTTTCAGTCACGACGCCAAGGAATGACGGCAGCGTGGGACGCGGCCAATGGGACCTTCGTGGCGCGTATAAGTACTTTGGTGAAGCCTACGGCGGGTACCACTTCAACGTTAACCATGGTCTGAACGTCGACGCGGGAATCTTTGTCTCCTACATCGGCCTCTTCAGCTACTGGAACTTCGATAACTGGGCTTATCAGCCTTCTTATGTATCGTCTAACACACCCTGGTTTTTCAATGGTGTCCGAGTCCAATGGTTTCCCACCGACAAACTGAAGATTGAGCCTTGGTTCATTAACGGATGGCAATCCTATGCCCGCTATGGCAACAGGCCCGGTCTGGGAGGACAGATTCTGTACCGTCCGAATCCCTGGGTTTCGTTCGTCTTTAACAACTACGGAATGGGCGAAGATACGCTAGGCCTTAACGGCGGCCGCTCACGCATCCACACGGATGACAGCGTCGTACTCAAGTATTACGACCATCCGGAAAGGACTATGGATAAGATGGCGTTCTCCCTCACCGGCGATTTGGGATGCGAATACGGTTCAGGAGTGGCTTGCCATGGAGATAAGAAGTCCGACGGCCAGATCACTGCCTACAAGCAGGTCTTCGCGGGGTGGATGTTGTACAACCGCTGGTGGTTCAAGAAAGACCTGTATGCAATAACGCTGGGTGGTGGCGTCTTGGACAATCCGGGGCGCTATCTGACGCTGCTGCAACCGATCAATGGAGCGGATGCGGTCTCTGGATCGCCCTACTTCCCAACGTTTCCCGGGTCAGTGTACAAAGCCTGGGATAATTCCGCCAGCTTCTATTACATGCCCAAGCAGTACATTAGTTTCGTCTGGGAGTTCGGTTATCGCCACGCGAATGTGCCATATTTCACGGGTCGAGGTGGAATTACTCCTCCAAACGGCAACAATGGTTCTCCTGCCAATTATGTCTGCATGGACGGAACTTCGACCGGGTTTGGATGGGCGGTAAACCCCTCGAACCCCACCAACCCAAACGGCGCCAACCTCGGCAGCGCGCAATCGTTCTGCAATGGGAATTCGCACGGGGGTCTCTGGACGCCAGACTTACGGAAAGATGAACCCAGCATCAGGATGGCCATCATGGTCAAGTTCTAGTTCAGGCGTGGCTCTGGGTTCCTGGTGTGGAGGCAACGATGTGTGCGAAACAAAAGAGGGGCAGCGTCCCGGACCTGGTTTTAGCTCCGGCGCTGCTCCTCGGGCCCTCCCTTCTTACTGCCCGTCAACGGCACGGTATTCAGATCTACGGGACACCGTTCCAGCAGGTTCCTTAGGTGTCCAAAGCAGTGGGCGTCGATTCATCTAGGGTGTGTTGTTGCGCGCATGGCGCTTCGACATCATGTTTGCCGCAGCGGAGAGCGAGTCCTTATGAACCATAGAATTCTTAACCATGGTCTTTTTCTCGTCTGCTTGTTCGTATTGCCGATGCTCGGCGGATGCAACCGGCCTGTCGATGCGGCGGCGGAAGCGCCGCCTCCCGCTAACATCATTCCCGGCGTGGATCTCACCTTCTTCGCGGTGGAACATCCGGAGCACTATCCGATCGTAACGGCAACCCAATACCAAGCCCCATCGCAATTGGTCGCCACCGGCGCTGTGCTTCCGGACATCGCGCGGACTGTGCCCGTGATTACGCTGGCCTCCGGCCGCGTGATAGATATCCGTGCCCGCCTCGGCGACACCGTACAAAAAGGGCAAGTCCTGCTGCGCGTGCGCAGCGATGACGTTGCGATCGGTTTCGACGCCTATCGCAAGGCCGTCGCCGACGAGCTCCTCGCGCGCAAGCAATTGAATCGCGCCGTGGACCTGTATGCAAACGGCGCCATTGCACAGCAAGACCTGGAGGTCGCGCAAGACACCGAAGATGACGCCAAGGTCACCCTCGAGACCGCGACCGAGCATCTTCGGCTCCTGGGCAACGATCCCGAAAAGCCCAACGGCGTCGTGGACATCCTGGCGCCCATCACCGGCGTGATCACCGATCAACAAGTGACGAACGCAGCGAGCGTGCAGTCCTACTCATCGCCGAACCCATTCACGATTTCGGATTTGACCACGGTATGGATCGTTTGCGACGTCTACGAAAACGACATGGCCAACGTGCGAGTGGGTGAAGCTGCCGACATCAAGCTGACCGCTTATCCAGACAAGGTTCTCAAAGGCAGGGTCAGCAACATTGGCGCGATTCTCGACCCGAATATTCGCACCGCCAAGGTTCGCATTGAAGTACCCAACCCGGGAAAGATGATGCGGCCGGGCATGTTCGCCACGGCCACCTTCTTCAGCCTCGAGAAGCATACCTACACGTCCGTGCCAGCGTCCGCGATTCTGCATTTGCATGATCGCGACTGGGTTTTCATTCCTACGCAAGGAAAATTTCGCCGGACCCAAGTGACCAGTGGCGCACAGTTGCCGAACCAGATGCAAGAGATTCTAAGTGGGCTGCAGCCGGGCCAGCAGGTCGTGTCCAACGCGGGCACCCTCCAAAATGCAATCGACAATGAGTGACGCGGAACCCGGAGGCTCAAGGAAAAAACGATGATTCGCGCCCTCGTAGAATTCGCGCTGAATAACCGGTTCGTGGTGATCGTCACTGCGATCCTGTTGGTCTGCGCCGGGATGCTGGCCTTTCACGACATGCCTGTCGAGGCCTATCCGGATATTGCCGACAATTATGTGGCGATTATCACCCAATGGCCGGGGCGTTCCGCCGAGGAAGTTGAGCAGCAGGTCACCATTCCCATCGAAATTCAGATGAACGGAATTCCGCACCTCACGGCGCTGCGCTCCGAGTCCCTTTTTGGCCTCTCGTACATGACGCTCATCTTCGATGACTCGTCCGTAAACGACTGGAACCGCCAGAAGGTCCTCGAAAGGCTCACCCTGGTTTCGGTGCCTCCAGGCGTTCAGCCTCAAATAGGAACGGATTGGAGCACGACGGGCCAGATCTATTGGTACACGATCAGGAGCACAAATCCAAGTTACGACCTGATGGACCAGAGGTCCATCGAAGACTGGACCCTGCTAAAGCAGTTCAAGTCCGTTAAGGATATCGTCGACGTATCCGACTTCGGCGGCACGGCTCGGGAGTATCAGGTCCGCGTGGACCCCAGCAAACTGGTGTCGTACGGATTAAGCATCGGTCAGGTAGAGCAACAGCTGGAAATTAACAACAACAACGCTGGCGGGAGCTTTGTGGAGACGGGCTTGCAGCAGATGAACGTCCGCGCGCTCGGACTCTACCGCAGCTTGCAGGATATCGAGCAGACCGTCTTGACGACAAAAAATGGGACGGCGATTCGCGTCAAGGACATCGCGGTCGTCGAGATGGGCCCCAGAATTCGATTGGGACACATGGCCAGAGCGACCCGTCGTCCGGATGGCGTCATTGTCGATGAAGACGATGTCATTCAGGGCAGTGTGCTGATGCTAAAAGGCGCGGAGGAGGGGCCCACGCTCGAGGGGGTCAACAAAAAGGTGAAGGAGCTCAATGAACACATCCTGCCTGAAGGTGTGAAGCTCATTCCCATGCTGGACCGCAGCGATCTCCTTCGTTTCACCTTGCACACGGTGGAGCACAACCTGGTGGAGGGCATGATTCTGGTAATCATCATCCTCCTCCTGTTCCTGGGCAACGTTCGCGCCGCCTTGATCGTTGCAGCGACGATACCATTTTCCTTGATGTTCGCTTCGATTTGGCTCGATTTGAGCAAGATTCCCGCCAATCTGCTGTCGTTGGGCGCATTGGATTTCGGAATGATGGTGGACAGCGCCGTTGTGATGGTCGAAAACATCGTCCGGCACATGAGCCACCGCCAGAATGCTCCTGGGAGGGCCAGCGGCGGCGTGCCATCCGGGCGCGTTACGACGACCGTGAAATCAGTTGCGGCAACCATCCGCGACGCCGCGCTCGAAGTGCGAAGACCCAGTTTTTACGCCACCATCATCATTCTTACGGCGTATCTGCCTATCTTCACGCTGCAGCGGGTGGAAGGCAGGCTGTTCCGCCCGATGGCCTGGACTGTGGCCTTCGCGCTCTTGGGGGCGGATCTATTCGCGATGATGATGGTTCCAGTCCTCGCGAGTCTTGCCTTCCGCGAAAGGATACGCGAATGGCGCAACCCTGTGATGGCATCTCTTACCACGCGCTATCGCCGCTCTGTCCGCTGGGCCGTGGGCCATCGCAAGGCGACGATCGGAGCGGGCGTGATTGGCCTCTCTGTGGCCCTGTATCTGACGTTCAGCGGAACGATCGGTGCGGAGTTCTTGCCCCATCTCGATGAAGGTGCGATTTGGGCCCGCGGTGCGATGGCGAACAGCACCAGTCTCACGGAAGGGGAGCGCTTCGCCACGCAATCTCGGCAGATCTTCGCCTCGTTCCCCGAAGTCACCACGGTCGTCTCGCAAGCCGGAGCGCCCGACGACGGAACCGACACGGGAGGATTCGGCAATACGGAGTATTTCGTGGACTTGAAGCCCAAGGATCAATGGCGACCGGTGTTTAATCGGAATAAAGATGAACTGATTGCCGCGATGAATCGCGAGCTGGCGAAACATCCGGGGGCTTTCTGGAATTTCTCTCAGCCCATTGAAGATAACGTGGACGAGACGCTCACCGGCACGAAAGGCGGACTCGCGGCCAAGCTTTACGGGCCGGACTTGGACGTTCTCGAGGAAAAGGGCGAGCAGATCAAGAACGTTATGGCCCAGATTCGGGGAGTCAAAGATCTGGGGCTGCAGCGCGATACGGGACAGCCGAATCTCGATCTCACCGTCGACCGTAAGGCGGCTGCGCGGTTTGGCATCAATGTGGCGGACATACAAGATGCCATCCAAACCGCCGTTGGCGGCTTTCCGATCAGCCAAGTTCTGCAGGGAGAGGCCGTCTACAACTTAACCGTGCGTTATCAGAAACCATATCGCGATGCGAAAGAGGCGATTCAGGATATTCGCCTTCTTTCCCCCTCGGGCGAGCGCGTGTCTCTGGCGCAACTGACTAAAGTGGAGGTCAGAGATGGCGCGTACGACATTTACCGCGAAAAAAACTCACGCTATGTCGCCATTCGGTTCGAAGTGCGTGACCGGGATCTGGGGTCCACCGTCCAGGAAGCCATAGCCAAGATCAACCAGAATGTGCAGTTGCCGCGAGGTTATCGCCTCGAGTGGGCGGGAGAATACGAAAGCGAGCAGCGAGCCGAAGCCAGATTGATGGTGATCGTTCCGCTCACCATCATGATCATCTTCATGATTCTCTACAGCATGTTTCGCTCGGCCAAATGGGCCCTGATTATTCTTGCCACGGTGGCTATGGCACGCGTCGGCGGGCTGCTGGCTCTCTTGGTTACCGGCACTTTCTTCAGCGTCTCCTCGGGCGTGGGCTTCCTGGCGCTCTTCGGCGTATCGGTACAAACGGGAGTCATCATGCTCGAATACATCAATCAACTCCGTTCGCGTGGCCACACCGTCGTGGATGCGGCAGTCGAAGGCGCTGTCCTCAGGCTTCGCCCGATCATGATGACCATGCTCGTGGCGACGTTCGGCCTCTTGCCAGCGGCTTTCTCGCATGCCATAGGATCCGATTCGCAGCGGCCCTTCGCGATTGTCATCGTCGGAGGCTTGATCGCCGACCTCGCGATGAGTATTTTCATCCTGCCCACACTCTACGTCTGGTTTGCTCGCGATGACGACAAGCTTCCGGAGCCGGAGGCGTCCTTTGAAAGCTAAGATGACAGCTAAGACATCACAATCCCGTTCAAAGCACTCGCGGTCGAGAAAAGTGTGCAAGTGCGGACTAGCCGCTGTCCTGTTCGCCGGTTTCCTGCTTGCACCCTCGGCGGAAGCGCAAGGTCAAAGTCCGTCAACTCAAAGTCCGCAAAGTCAAGTTCCGCAGACCCAGGGTCCAGTCAGGATCACACTCGACGAAGCCGTACAGATGGCGCTCCAGCACAACCACAACATGCTGGCCATGATAACCACGATCCAGCAGAGCGAGGCGGAAGAGATCACGCAAAACTTGCGCCCCAACCCAACCCTCTTTGCGGACTGGGAGTATTTGCCTCTCGGCTCGCCTTCGCATCAAAACCCGACCCTATATTCAGGTGAGTCCACCAGCCAATATCTGCACGACAATACGGAAGGCGATATCGGCGTCAGCTACCTGATTGAACGTGGCGGAAAGCGCCATGACCGCCTTCAGGCGCAGAAAGATATAACCGCCCAGACGCGCTCGCTGGTGGCGGATAACGGGCGCGGTCTTACGTTTCAGGTTGCTACCCTGTTTTACAACGCCCAGCTTGCCGAATCGTGGCTGGAGTTGGCCGAGAAGGACGTCAAGAGCTTTCAGCAGACCGTGGACATCAGCGAGCATCAATACAAGGTCGGCGGCATCAGCGAGAACGACTACCTGATGATTAATCTGCAGTTGCTGCAATTCATAAGCGATGTCGAACAGGCGCAGTTGGCCAGAGTCCAGGCGCTGTCGGACCTGCGGCAGTTACTGGGATACGAATCCGTGTCCGCGGAGTACGACGTCGTCAGCACCTTCGAATACCAACCAGTGAAGGTCAATCTTGATGACTTGAAGCTGAAGGCGTTGCAGAATCGCCCGGACTTGCGCGCGGCGCAGCAAGGCGTGACCGCTGCGAACACCCAGTTGACATTGCAAAAGGCGATTGCCCACCAGGATGTGACCGCCCAGGTCAACTACTCGCACGTCAATGGAATCAATGCCGCTACCCTTTATGGGAGCATTCCATTGGCGATCTTTAATCGCAATCAGGGCGAAATCGCTCGGGCGCGCTTCGTCATTACCCAGGCGCAGGAACAGGAGAAATTTACGACTGGTCAGGCCCTCACCGATGTGTACGACGCCTATCAGGGCCTGCGAAGCAATGACAAGGTGGTGCTACTGTATATTTCCACGTATCTAGACGTGGCCACGCGGTCGCGCGACATCAGCGAATACGCTTACCGGCACGGCGGCCTCAGCCTGCTTAATTTCCTGGATGCCGAGCGCAGCTATCGAGCCACGCAACTCGCCTATCGGCAAGCCCTCGAGTCGTACCTACTTGCACTCGAACAGCTTCGAGAAGCGGTGGGCGTGAGAGATCTGCCGTGATCGGTCAAACAGGATAAACGATTCGCCAAAGGAGCATCCGTGAACCAGCAAGAGGTAAGAGCCCGGATCGAGGAAATTGGAATTATCCCAGCCATTCGTGTGTATTCCTCCGAGGACGCTCTTTTTGCTGCGGAGGCAGTCTCCCACGGCGGGATTCCCATTGTGGAGGTCACGTTAACCGTGCCGAATGCGCACACACTGATCTCCCACCTCGTGCAGAATGCTCCCGAAGTCATCGTTGGCGCGGGTGGCGTCCCGGATGTGGAAACGGCGCGCCGCTGCTTGGATGTCGGAGCCAAGTTCCTGGCAAGCGATGGGCTCGATCCTGAACTCGTGACCTTCGCCGCAAAGGAAGGTGTAGTCATGATCCCAGGAACATTGAGTCCGAGCGAGATATTGAAGGCGTGGAAACTGGGTCCCGACTTCGTAAAGGTTGTTCCCTGCGCACAGGTGGGCGGCGACAGTTACATCCGGGCTTTGAAGGCCATGTTTCCAAAGGTGCCCCTGATCGCCGCGGGCGGGGTGACTCAGCAGACAGCGTCCGGTTTCATTCTGGCGGGCGCCATGGCACTCGGCATTGGCGCGGAATTAATCCCCAGAGAGTCTATCCGAATGCGACAACCCCATCGCATCGCGGAATTGGCGCGTCGGTTTATCGGCTTTGTCAGCGCTGCCCGCAGCCAGCTACGAGGAGGGTAAAGGTTCCGACTGCGAGCGGGCCCGCAATCGCGGAACTTTGCTCCAGGTAAGTGACAAGGTCGGCGGCCGCGCCAAGCAGCTTAACTGAGATAAACGTCAGGAGAGGTATAAAATGCAACGAGAAGGAAATGGGCATTCAGCAGTGGAAACCCACGATCCAGCGGAAAACCCCTTATTTGCGACCCTGGCACGTGTCGAGCACGATCTGAAGGACGTGATCGGCGCCTTGGCATTACTCGGGGTCAAGCGCTGTTCGCAGTGCAAGCAATTCTTCCGCTCCGCCGATCCCGGCGCACTCTTCGACTACGGCCAGCTCGTCTGTTACACCTGCGTTCCAGATTGGTGGCCCTCCGAGTCCAGGGGGCTCGGCGTTGAAGAGCGCGAACGGATTGAGGGAAAGCTGGCATCGTGGTTGCGAAAGTACCACCGGGCCGAGGTCGTCAAGGTGACTCCCGGCAGCACGCCTGACACTGCCAACACCGAATTCCAGATCGCAGCCAAATGTCAGGAGTGCGGCGGGTCGGGAAAACTCATGGAGGGTGAACGCTGCCGGTTCTGCAACGGACTTGGGACGGTGCGGATCGTGGTGCCGAGGTAAAGTCACGCCACTGCACCATGAGCAGCGCTGCGCCCCGCTTGGACAGGGCATAGCCCCGTCCCCACAAAAACCTAGTCCACGTGCTCGCCTTCTTCTTTGAATTCCAGTTCGACGGGGGCAGCGTGTCGCCGCGCTTGGCGGCTCTTGAACTCCAATAATATTTCGCTTGCGATGTCATCGGTTCACCTCCCAGCCCACAGCCATATCCAATTGGCAGGCCGGGGGACGGTCCCCTAATCATTAGGCTCACCGTTCTTGATAATCGCCACGGTTGTGAGAAACCTCGTTACGACGCAGGTTCCCGGGCGCCGAGTAACCAGGGCATAGGTGTCGCGTGCGGCACTTGGTATAAAACCTATGTGGCCACGGTTTTGCAGGTGAAGGTCACAAGAGCACTGGAAAGGTGCAGGTCGAGCGGGTCGCCGTCCTTAGCAAGCTGGCAGTCAAACCTGGGAAAGAAGTAGGAGAACGTCGGTTTCCGTACGGGAAGGACATCTTGCGGTGACCATGAGCATACAACCCACACCACCGCCCGGACCAGATTACCTGCAATCCGGCCAACGCCCACCGCAGGCGCGGAGTGGCGGCTGGCTCCGTCTGTTTCAAGGCATAAGGCCGGTTACTCGCGCGGGAGTGGCTCGCGATGCCCTGGCCGGATTCCAACTGGCCGCGATGAACATCCCGCAGGCGCTGGGCTACACCAAGATTGCCGGCATGCCAGTAGTCACGGGGTTTTACACGCTGTTGCTTCCGCTGCTGGCATTTGCGGTGTTCGGTTCCTCGCGCTATCTAGTGGTCGCTGCCGATTCGGCGACCGCTGCCATTCTTGCCGGGAAGCTCGAGGGCATGGCCCCCGTCGCAAGCGCGAGATATGTGGCGCTGGCATCGACGGTCGCTCTGCTCACTGCCGGATTTCTCCTACTGGCCCGAATCCTCAAGCTCGGCTTCCTGGCCGACTTCTTGTCGCAGACCGTACTGACAGGGTTTCTCACCGGAGTGGGATTTCAGGTGGGCATCGCCGTGCTGGGCGAGATGGTCGGCCTGGAAGTGCACTCCAACCGGACAGTTGGACAGCTCCTCGAGGTCTCCCGCAGCCTGCCCCAGGTTCACCTGCCAACCGTGGCTATCTCGGCGGTAGTCGTGACAGGCGTCTTTGCTCTCAGGCGATTTGCCCCCAAGGTCCCGGGTTCTCTGCTCGCGGTCGCCGGCGCAATTGCCGCGAGCGCAGCTTGGGATTTCGCCGGGCACGGCATCACCATCGTCGGGCCGGTCGTTGGCGGCCTTCCGCATTTAGGATTGCCGGATGTGCACTGGAAGGACGCCGTGCCGCTGCTCGGCGTGTCCGGCTCCTGCTTTGTAATGATCCTTGCCCAGAGCGCGGCTACCGCGCGTTTCTACGCGGGGCGCCACCATCAGCGCTTTGACGAAAGCGCAGACCTGGTTGGTCTGTCTGCGGCTAACGCCGCGGCAGGGTTGAGCGGGACGTTTGTGGTGGACGGAAGCCCTACTCAAACCGCGATGGTTGAAAGTTCCGGCGGTCAGAGCCAGCTTGCCCAGGTGGCCACCGCAATAGCGGTTGCGTTCGTCCTGCTCTTTCTGACCAAACCTCTGCAATACCTGCCACGTTGCGTGCTGGGCGCCATCGTATTTTTCATTGCTGTCCGTCTGATCGACGTGCGCGGCTTGCGCGAGATTCGGCGCGAGAGTCCCGGAGAATACGCTCTGGCCTTGTTTACTGCGGCCGTCGTGGTGCTGGTGGGCGTTGAGCAGGGCATTGTGCTGGCCATGGTGCTGTCGCTGCTCCGGGTTGTGCGGCACAGCTATCGTCCTCACACCGGAGTCTTCGTCGTAAGCGAAGGTGATGCCTGGCAGTTGGTGCCGGCCGTTCCCGGCGCGGTAACGGTCCCGGGGTTGGTGATCTATCGCTTCGGAGCAGCGCTCTTCTACGCCAATGCCAGCCTGTTTGCAGAGGAGGTCCGAGGCTTGGTCGGGCCAGCTCCTTCGCCCACGCGCTGGCTGGTCGTCGATGCCGAAGCGATCACGAATGTGGATTACACGGCCGCAAGGATGGTGCGACAACTTCAGAAGGAACTGGTCCAATGCGGCGTCGTGTTGGCGCTCGCACGCGTGCCTCTCTCTCTGAAGGCAGACATAGACCGGCACCTCTTGACGGAGGTCATCGGTCCGGCACGGTTTTTCGACCGCCTGCACGGCGCGCTGGCTGCATTCGCAGAACTCAAAGACCCACCGGCACAAACGGCGTCAGGGAATCGATCGGTATCAGGCGAGACCTCGCTCTGAGCACTGTCTGATCTGGTGCATAAATCGGGGTAACCGCAGGTTGGCAACGCTCAGCGTGGCGACAATCCAGAATGTCCGTAATAGACGAGCGCTCCCGCCAGTGATGACGTGAGGCCGGCCTTTACCGCGTAATTGCACCGATCAAGTTCCAGTCTTTGGTAGCCACCCTTGTAAGCCCGAGGACCTGTACTTCAAGAGCATCAATTTGACCGTCGATCAATACAGGGCATTCCTCCACGCCGTGGGCACTGGCTCGGTCCTGCTTCCCCATTGTGATCTTGATAGTGGCCAAGCCACCAAGGCAGCGGAATACTCGTCTCGATCGGTACCGAGAGGTCGGAATAAAAGTCGCGGGTCAACGCAGATCTTAGACACTACTGGGCAGCTTCACGAACGTTATCGTTTGCCGATTTCTTTCTCCACGGCCTCGGCTGCGAAAAGCTTCCGATCCCGGTGCGGCTCGGTGCGCGGGCCTCCCGAGTGCAGTTCACAAGCTTCCCCGATCGCTGCACCACAAGTGTCACAGGGCACGGATAATATCTGTTTCGGGGTGAGTTCTTTGGTCTTCACCAGCCCATAATGCAAGGTTCACAGCAGGAAAGATGTTCAATATTGATCGTTCT
The DNA here is from genome assembly GCA_963749275.1 of uncultured Acidobacteriaceae bacterium. Lineage (GTDB taxonomy): Bacteria > Acidobacteriota > Terriglobia > Terriglobales > Acidobacteriaceae > Acidiflorens. The sequence goes on along the minus strand of CAVVNA010000015.1, from coordinate 23,088 downwards.
CAATACATTTGCGAAGCGTCAGGTTCCATTCTTGGGTCCACCCCCAAACTTTTTTCCCCAATTGTGAGCAAAAGTGGACATCTTCGATGATTTCCATTCTGTTAGTATGTTTGGGAGTATCGCTCTGCACCGGGAGAAGTCATTGATGGCACCACCAACCACGTTGGCCAAGAGAAAGGTTGACTTCGACCCAAAGACCTTCCTTGCCACTATCGGCGTGGGTAGGAAGGTCGTGGCTTTTCCCAAGAAACAAGCAGTCTTCGCGCAGGGAGATGCGGCTGACTCCGTCTTTTATATCCAGGAAGGCAAGGTTCGACTCACGGTCGTATCCAAGATTGGCAAGGAAGCAACCCTGGGTATATTGAGCGAGGGAGACTTTTTCGGAGAAGGCGGCCTGGCTGGACAGCCTTTACGAATGGGATCTGCAACCGCCATGACGGACTGCGAACTTCTGCGCATCGACAAGAAAGCGATGATGGAAGCGCTTCATCGGGAACACGAATTTTCCGACCTGTTCGTGGCCTACTTGCTGGCACGGAACATCCGCTATGAAGAGGATTTAGTCGACCAGCTGTTCAATTCCAGCGAAAAGAGACTAGCACGGATTCTGCTCTTGCTGGCTCACTTCGGCAAGGAAGGCGTGCCCGAGACGGTAATCCCCAAGATCAGTCAGGAGACCCTCGCCGATATGATCGGCACAACCCGGTCTCGGGTCAGTTTTTTCATGAACCGGTTCAGAGAGTTAGGCTTCGTTGACTATGGCGGGGGTGGGCTGCAAGTTCATAGCTCACTTCTAAGTATCGTTCTCCACGACTAGCTTGCGCGCCCCAGTTCCCACAAAACCAACCTGCTCGACAGCAATGAGCAGATCAGCCCGCTCCGACTCGTTCTGCCGACATTTACCCAACAGCCCGGAGAACGTTGGCGCTGTGTTTTCTGCGACGCTCCGGCTGGACTGCCGTAGCCCTGATTTACAAACCGGTCAATTCTGACCAGTCTTCCAAAGCCTAAAGTTCGATACTAGCGACTTACGAGGTTCTGCAAGTCTGCCAAAGGAGACTTCGTGGACGAGTTGGTTTTGTAGGCAGTCGTGATGCATGGAGGTTTCGATGAATCTACATCTGCTGGATACGAACCTGATTGTGCTCGCCACCGTGGCGATTCTGATCATCGCAGTGCTTGCTTGGCTGTACGTGCGAAGACGTACTGTCTGAAGCTGGATCTTAGAATGTCCAAGGAGAATTCCGATATGAAGATGCGCTGGTTTATCCTCTTGCTGCTGGCATTCGGCGGCTTGACAGCGCTAGCAACGCTGGCAAAGGCGCAAGCACTGGTCGATTCGAGAGAGTCCTCCCGCAGTGCGGTCGACTTGTCAGCAAGTACTGCGACCCCTCTACCGGATGTGACGTACATGCGTCCGCCGCAGGCAACGAAGCTGCGCAACTATCTTTTCGACGCGTTCGGCCCGTATCCCGTCGTCGGCGCCGCGATCGCTGGTGGCATTAACCAGGTGCAGAACACTCCGCCGGAGTGGAGACAAGGCGCGGAGGGTTACAGCAAGCGATTCAGGTCCGACTTCGGCATCGCAGGGGTAACTACGACGACGCGCTATGCGCTCTCGGAAGCCTTCCACGAAGACACGTTGTATTACCGCTGTGAGTGTAAAGGCGTGTTTCATCGGCTGAGCCATGCCGCGATTTCGACCTTTACAGCACGCCGCGGCGACGATGGCCATCGCGTCTTTTCTTTTCCTGATCTGGTTGCGCCGTATGCCGGCACCATGACGGCTGTCTATGGCTGGTATCCCGGCCGCTACGATTACAAGGACGCATTCCGAATGGGCAACTACAGCTTGCTGGGGTATGTAGGCGCAAATATCGGGCTCGAATTTCTCTATAGCGGGCCGCACTCATGGCTTTCCCGCATGCACCTCAACAATGCGCACGGAGCGCCAGATTCGGGCTCAAATCCATGATCGATCGGAAATTCAGCACGGTCGCAGGCGTGGACCCGCCACTTCCGGGTCCGTGGACATCACTTGTGTCCCCCAGGGTGATCTCCTTTCTGGGCCTGATCAACAAGTTTCTCGAGTGGTTCGGCGATCTGGGCATATTTTTCTGGCGGGTTGTGCGGGCTGCAGTGACGCCGCCGTTTGAATTCCGCGAATTATTTCGGCAGCTCGACGAGATCGGATCCATGTCTCTGCCGCTGGTCGCTTTGGCCGGCGCCGCGACCGGAGTTGTTCTTTCTTTGGAAGCCCGTTACAGCCTGACTCGTTTTGGGGCTAAGTCGCTGCTTCCCGCCGCGATCGTGTTCTCCGTTATCCACGAGACCGGCCCGATCATCACTGGTCTGGTAGTGAGTGGCCGTGTGGGCGCTGGCATCGGCGCGGAGTTGGCGTCGATGAAAGTGACCGAACAGATCGATGCCATCGAGACATCTGCAGTGAACCCTTACAGGCTGCTGGCGGCGCCGCGTATCTTGGCTTGCATCCTGATGCTGCCTCTCCTGACCCTGGCTGCCGACTTATGCGGCTTGCTAATGGGCTGGGTAGCGCAGGCCCTGGTTGAGCCGCTCTCGTTACACCAGTTCATCGATAGCGGTTTCAAGGGGGCCGATTTCAACGATTTCCTGCCACCCACGTTTAAGACCATGGTATTTGGCCTGATCATTGGGCTGGTCGCGTGTTTTCAAGGCATGCGTACACAGGGAGGCGCTGCGGGCGTGGGCCGTGCGGCCACGAGTTCGGTGGTCTTGTCCTCGCTGTTCGTGATCCTGGCCGATGTCGTGCTGGTGAAACTTATTATCATATTTTTCCCGTGACCATTGACTAAGTAGCTAAGCGGCTCGCGAAACAAGTATGCACACAATCGATGAAATCGAGATGGAGCCACGAGAAGTCGCGAAAGACTACAGTACGCCAGCTATCGCCGTCGAGGACTTGCATAAATCCTTCGGAAATCAAAAGGTTTTGAGCGGGATCAGCCTGGCCGTGAGCCGCGGCGAGACCTTGGCGGTGCTAGGACGCAGTGGAACCGGTAAAAGCGTTTTGCTGAGGCTCATCATCGGCCTGGAGAAGCCTGACTCGGGATCGGTTCACATCTTCGATCGAGACATCACCGGCCTCGGTCTCGATCAACTCGGCGAAATAAGAATGAAGATGGGTTTTCTGTTTCAACACGCCGCGCTCTACGATTCGCTAACCGTCGAGCAAAACGTGGCTTTTCCGCTGCGGCACGATAGAAAAACCATGTCGAAGTCTGAGCAGGGCGACCGCGTGATGCAACTGCTGGCGGAAGTGGGCATGGAAGGCCACCTGGAGAAGATGCCTTCGGATATTTCGGGAGGCATGCAGAAACGAGTAGGGCTAGCGCGGGCGCTAGCTTTGGAGCCGGATATTCTACTGCTCGATGAGCCCACCGCTGGTCTCGACCCCATCAGCGCTGCGGAGATCGATGATCTGGTTCTCAAGCTCCAGGCGGAACACCACATGGCATCGATCGTGGTGACTCACGATCTGCACAGCGCGAAAACGATTGCGGACCGTCTGGCCCTGTTCAATGAGGGAAATGTGGTGATCGAAGGCAACTTTGAAGAACTTCAAAGAAGTGACATCGGATTTGTCCGTGAATTTTTAGGGCACTCGTAGCAGGAAGTATGGAGGGCATATGTCGAGGGCGGCGCGGTTGGGAGCTTTCATCGTTGCGACACTGGCAATTCTGGTGCTCGGAGTCTTCATCATCGGGAGCAAGCAGTATCTCTTCAGCTCCACTTACAAATTGAAGGCGCAATTCGACAATGTCGTGGGCCTGGATGCGGGAGCCGATGTGCGCGTGGGTGGCGTTCACAGTGGAACTGTGAGCAGCATCGTGCTGCCCCACAAGCCGGGCGAAAAGGTCACGGTCGTCATGGATCTCGGCAAGTCGACGCACGAGATTATCAAGCAGGACTCCGTGGCCACCATCGAAACCGAGGGGTTGTTGGGCAACCAATATCTGGCGATCTCGTTTGGATCCGCCGGAAAAGCCGACGTGCGCGACGGCGACACCATCGCAAGCGAACCGCCACTCGAAATGTCAGACCTGCTCCAAAAGACAAGCGGCATTCTGGATAGCAGCCAGCAAGCCATCCAGAACGCCACTCGGGCGACGGCCAATCTAGACTCGATAAGCGCCAAATCGATCACGGACAGGGAACCGCCGGAGCGCTGGTGAACGACAAACAGCTCTATAACAACCTCGAACAGACGACGAGCGCCATGCAGAACACGATGATCCAGGCGCAAGCAGGCGTTACTGACTTCCAGGAAAATATGGAAGCCCTGAAGCACAGCTTCTTCGTGCGCGGGTATTTCAAGAACCGTGGCTACGAAGATTCCGCCGAGCTGACGCAAAATGAGATCGAACGTCTGCCGCAAGGCACGACAATAAGGGAGTTCACTTACTCAGCGAAGCAACTTTTCGACAAGCAGGATTCGGCCAAGCTGAAGAACCAGAAATCTCTAAACGCGGGCGGCGAGTTCCTGGCGAATAACCAGTTCGGATTTGCGGTGATCGTAGCGTCCACCGGCATGGAAGGCGATACCCGAAAGGACTTGGTGCTAACGGAAGCCCGCGCCATGGTTGTGCGCGAGTATTTAGTCGAGAACTTCGGATTTGACGATAGTCAGCTCAAGACTCTGGGAACGGGCAAGCAGACGGACGCGAATTCGGATGCCGGCTGGGGAACGGTCCAGATCTTCATCTATCCAGCTGGAACCGAAATTCCTCCTAACAAGCAAACGCAGGCCGGTATCCTATCCAAAACAGCCTCAGATCAAGCGGTTCAGGCTTCGGCGACCGAAACACTGAAACCACAGTAGTGGCTGCCGTGACCGCGAAAGCAGCAGTCTAAATAACTCGGTTCGAAAGCCCTGGTGAAACGATGCCTGCCGGCACTGCCAACTCGACTGCTCTGGCAAGAGCAGCACAAGCTAGCGTTGAAGACAACCTATCGCGCGGTCTCACGAGCGATGAAGGTCGAACTCGGCTAGCGAAGTACGGCCCCAATGCAATGCCGGACACGGCGATACCGGCATGGCGCATGGCGCTGGCCAAGTTTTGGGCGCCGGTTCCATGGATGCTCGAAGCCGCGATCATCCTCCAGACCGTGCTTCACGAATATGTCGAAGCCGCGGTCATCGCTGGTCTTCTGGTATTCAACGCTGCACTCGGGTTCTTCCAGGAGGGCCGCGCACAAGCTACCCTCGCCGCGCTCAAATCGCGTCTCGCGCTTACGGCTTCGGTGCTGCGCGACGGCGTTTGGAAGAACATACCTGCTACTGAACTGGTGCCAGGCGACACGGTGAAGCTATCACTCGGCGGCGTGGTTGCGGCCGATGTGAAGTTGGTCGGGGGATCGATCCTGCTCGATCAGTCCATGCTCACCGGCGAGTCCGTCCCGATCGAAGCTGAATCGGGCCTCGAAACTTATGCCGGGGCGCTGGTGCGGCGCGGGGAAGCCACGGCAATCGTCACCGCGACCGGGGCACGCACAAAGTTTGGCCATACTGCGGAACTCGTCCGCACCGCGCATGTCGAGAGTACTCAGCAGAAAACCGTCGTGCGCGTGGTGCGAAATCTTGCCATCTTCAATGGCGCAATCATCGTCTTGCTGATCGCGTACGCTCAGGCCCGTAAGATGCCGATTGGCGAGATCGTCCCCCTGGTTCTTACGGCTGTTCTGGCATCGATCCCTGTCGCGCTCCCCGCTACGTTTACGCTGGCAGCGGCGCTGGGCGCAAAGGCACTGGCACGCCTTGGTGTGCTTCCGACGCGATTGTCCGCGGTGGATGAAGCGGCAACGCTGGACGTTCTTTGCTCGGATAAAACGGGGACGTTGACTCGCAACGAACTGGCGCTAACTGCTATCCGTCCTGAACCTGGCTTCGATGAAGCGCACGTGCTGGCAATGGCGGCTCTAGCCAGCTCCGATGGCGGAGAGGATCCCGTTGACGCAGCCATCCGCTCTGCTGCCACGAAAAGAAACACCGCTAATCTGCCGAAACTCACCAAGTTCGTTCCCTTCGATCCAGCGACAAGAATGTCCGAGGCGATGGCGGTGGATGCGAACGGCGGTACGCTGCGTGCCGTGAAGGGGGCGTTTGCGGCGGTCATCAAACTGACCGAACCAGTGGCAACAGCGGCTGGGACGGCGCAAGAACTAGAAGAGAAGGGCTTTCGGGTTCTGGCCGTTGCTGTGGGCACATCGACGACGATGCGGCTTGCGGGAATCATCGCGCTGAGCGATCCACCGCGCACGGATGCGGCCGAGCTAATCAAGGAGCTGCACACTTTGGGCGTGCGTACCGTGATGGTGACCGGTGATGCACCGGCGACGGCGGCGATCATCGCGCGAGCGGTGGGGCTCGATGGAACGATCTGTCCGCCCGGGCCAATCCCGGAGAGTGTAAGTCCAGAAAACTTCGCGGTCTTTGCCGGAGTCCTTCCGGAGGATAAGTATCACCTGGTGCAGGCATTCCAGAAGAGCGGCCACACCGTCGGCATGTGCGGCGATGGCGCCAATGACGCGCCCGCGCTGCGCCAGGCGCAGATGGGAATCGCGGTTTCAACGGCAACGGACGTCGCCAAATCGGCGGCCGGAATTGTGCTGACCAAGCCCGGACTCGAGGGTGTTGTGGCGGCGGTAAAAGAAGGACGGGTGACATTCCAGCGCATCCTGACCTATACCTTAAATTCCGTTACCAAGAAGATTGTGCAGGTGCTCTTCCTGGCAGTGGGTCTGATCATCACCGGACACGCGATCCTGACCCCAATGTTGATGGTCATTATCATGATCACCGGCGACTTCCTGGGCATGTCCTTGACGACGGACAACGTGCGACCCTCCCCGATGCCAAGTGCATGGCGAGTTGGCAACTTGACGATCGCGGGCGTTTTTATGGGTATCTCCGAGTTGGTGTTTTGCACGACCGTATTGGCCGTCGGCAGATTCCGCTTGGGTCTGGGGATAGAGACACTCAGAACCCTCGCCTTCCTGGTCATCGTGTTCGGCAATCAAGCAACGACCTATACGAATCGAACTCGCCAGCGCCTGTGGTCAACTCGCCCAAGCTCCTGGCTCGTGCTTTCGTCGGTGGCCGATCTGTTGATCGCCTCAACGCTGGCGAATCGAGGTATCGCTATGGCGCCTCTGCCATTACTCGTTATGGGAGGAACGCTTGTGGGTGCAGTTGTCTTTGCATTCGTGGTGGACATTTTCAAAATCCCCGTATTCAACCGCCTCGGGATCGCCTAAGGAGGTTCTCACGGCGGCGGACGGGCTGGACGGCTTACACGCGCTTAGCAAATCACTGCCTGATTTAATCATTTCCGATTTGAATATGCCTCGGATGTCAGGATTTGAATTTCTGGCTGTAGTACGCGAGCGATTTCCGCACATTGCAACCATCGCTGTGAGCGGAGAGTACATCACAAGCGGAAATCCATCCGGGGTTGTGGTGGACACTTTCTTGCAAAAAAGCCACTACACTCTCAAGGAGCTTTGCGGCGAAGTGGCGAAACTTTTGGCTGCTTCTCCGATCCGCTCGGAAAGTAAGAAGGGTGAGATTGCCCCGCTCTTCGTGCCGAGAGACAACGCGGGATATCTGGCTTTCAAAGAAAGCCGCGTACCCCAAGCATTCGAACGCGATCCTGCACGAACTTCAGCAACTCTACAACGTGAGTAACCGTCTTGACATGTTGTCAGAGCAATATCCTCTTGTCTCAGAAGCACTCATCACCATCGCGGGAAGCGTTCGTACTACCGCCACTTTGTTGGAGGTGCTGGTTGCGACGAAAATAGTGCCGCTCGACGGACTGGACCCAGCAAGTGCCTGACTTGCGCGGCGCTGTCTCGCCTTGCGCAAAGATTCCTTGTTTCTTCCGGAAAAGCACAGACTTTCTACCCTCGCCGATGGTTGCGAGGAATGCATGAGGATCGAAATCACGTTTCTTCTTGGCCGCTACACTTGGAATTATGGCGTTACGCTCGGTTTGGAGTGGCGGGGCGATTGGAGTCGGGCGTGCGACTTTCCTTCCGCCTGGATAACCGTTGGATTGGCGAGCCGGAGAAATGCATGGCCCCTTCTGCCTAAACAACGACACTTTCATTTTACCGCTTTATTGGAACAGCGTAAATGACGCGGTGAAGCGGGCGAAATAGCAGACGATCTCCTCTTGTCGGTGGCCAAAACCGGTTCCCGGATGAGCACTTTTGCTCAGACGAATGTCCCGTGGAGTGCTAACGTCGAGGTGTGCTTCCAGCCGAATCGCCGAGGAACCGAAAGGCCGCCCGCCGGTTTGCAGCAGCGAGGTATAGTGAAGCGAACTGCACCAATCCGGGTCGTATCTCTTATTCTATTGGCTAGTTGCGGGGCCTTGTGCCAGAAACGTCCTTCAGCTGACTTACTTCAGGGATTACAGTTTGACGGCTCAGACTCACCCCAAGTGCAGTGCCAGGAGATGCGTACGTGGAGTCCACTTCCGGATCCTCCGTCGTCGGTACAGCCTCCAAGACGAGCAGAGAGATTTCCCACGTTCGTCAATGAAAAGGGACCTTTGACACTTAGCGCGGTTGGCGTCAGCGCGGGCACAACGCGCGGCACAGAAACGGAAAACGTCACTCCGGGGCCGCAGCCCACTTTTACTGCTCCCTACAAAGCCGCATTTACTCAAGAAGAGTCCAGCACCTTCTTTGGTAAGCACCTGTATCTGCCGTCGCTCAAGCAAGACCCACGTTATTACGCTTCAACCAGCGGCAGCTTTATGGGCCGGGCATCCTACGCAGCTTCGGGCATTTTTATCACGCGTGACGGCTCCGGGAAGGGGAGGCTGAACACTTCGTATTTCCTTAGGGTGCTGACTTCGGTCGCGATCCACACTGCTTACCGTCCATATTGGACGCGATCCACTTCGGCGACGTTCAACGATTTCGGTTCGACGATTGGCAGCGACGCGGGGATGAACGTCTACCACGAGTTTGGACCTGGCATCCAGCAAATGGTAAAGGGCTTCACACCGAAGTTCGTGTCCAGGATCGAAGAGCGCATCACCCACGGCCAGCCCCCGAGGGACGTTGTCTCCATCCCAACCAGATAATGTCCTGTCGTTCAGTCCATTTCATTACGGATCCGGGATAGCCCCTGCACCGAACGTCTTGGTGTACAGCGGACCTTATTTTCCCAGACGCGTAATCGTTTCGATTCGCGCTCGGTTGACAAAAAAAACAGGACGAGTCTTCCCTTCCGGACTTATTTCAAGCCCAGCTCGCCATTGTACTGTTGGGTAATCCCGTAGCACTCACAAGCGGAGTCTTCCAGTTTCTTACGGTTCACGATCTTCACTGCGCCACGAGTGTACTCGATGAGCTTCTTCTTCTGCAAAACACCAGCTGCCAAGCTCACGCTAGGCCTATCTGTCCCTAGCATCGTTGCGAGAAAATCATGGGTGATGGGCAGCGACTCCGAATCCACTCTGTCCTGAGTCATAAGCAACCACCGTGCAAGGCGCTGCTTAATATCGTGCAGCCGATTACACGCGGCTGTTTGTGCAACCTGCATTCCCTGAACTACTGCATAGCGGCTCAACAGCAATTGCAGGTGTGGAGTGGATTCCAAAGTGTTTTGCAAAGCTCCGACCTCGACCCGAAACCCATCCCCCGTGATTTGTACTACCGCTTGAAGCGGGCTCCTGTTCAGGCCAACAGCTGCCGGTGTTCCCGTAAAGCCCTCGTTGCCAACTATGCCGGCTTCAGCGGTCTTTCCATCTTTCATTACGACTACAAGAGAAATCAAACCTCGATTCGGAAAACACGCAAACTCTAGCTTTCCACCTCCCTCGTGAAGGACTAGATGGTTTGGCAAGCTGACGTATTCGAGATGAGGACGCAGCGAGCTGTAGTCGCTATCAGAGATCGATAGAAGTATTAAGTTGCTGACTGGTTTCCCTTCGGTGTTCGTCCGCTCGCCAGACTGCACGACTTGGAGGCCTTTGCTTTCCACAAACCGTCCTTAAGGCACTGGAGGCACAGCCGAAAACCTCTCCCAGATACGGGAAACAGGAACCCGGCTTATTCGCGCCACTCGGAAAACTATATTGTATTCCCCCAAACACAACGCTTCTGTAGGGCATCCTACATTGGCTTTGCCGCTGCTACGCGCAAGCATCGCGACGCACGAAACGTGACCCACGCTTAAGCGATTCCGCTACTTAATAGGGACGCCCCGAAATCGGGCGTGCGAACGAACAAAAACCTTTCCATGTTTTCCATGTATGTAGGATGCGCGACAGACCATCCAAATTGGCGCATGTAAGCTTCGCCCATCTTTTTATGCATGCAATCTTCCATCACGCTTTTCTGCTGCAATCAGGCAGTACGCCGCGAAAGGAGCCGTTAATGGCGAACCAGAACGTTTCGCCCCCTGACCGCAAGTGGGTACTCGTTGAGGCGCAGCGACAGAGGCGGTCATGAGCCGGGAGTTGGTATGGATTGAGCAGCGGCATTTTCGGGGTTTTGCTTGCTCCGAATGTGGCTGGCGGTTCAAGCCTCCTGGTACACCCACCGGCGCATCTTTAGATGAAATGATGCACAACTTCGAGTTACAGCGCGACAAAGAGTTTACATCCCATGTTTGCGCCGATCACCCAAGAGCCCAGAGCGCGAGGAGCAAAAAACACTGAATAATTCAAAATGCCAAGATTGGGAGAAGCTTTACCGCGCCGCACTCCTCGAGTTTGACCGGAGCAAGTTGCTGCAGCGGATCGAGGACGCAGAGGCCGCGATTCTCGAGCGATCGCGAAGTTTATCGAAGTCGCCAGGCAACAACGAAAAAGAGCAGGGCGTTATCGCTCGGGCACTGCACATCTTGAGCTTGCTGCGTGAGCCTGGGCAAAAGCAGTAGCCGCACGCGATTGCTGCTCGAAAGAGATCGGCTCCCACTATACGAAGAACGGACTCCAACTAACAGAAACTGCCGCGGTGGACTATCCCACAGGCCCTCGAAATCGGGCGTGCGAACGAACAAGACTTTCCATATCTGTAGGACGCCCAACAGACCATAAAATTGGAATGTGATATTAGTGTATTGGGGAAAACTAAATGGGTCCCCGTGCGGCGGCTAAGAAGAGACGCGATTTTGACCCCCATGCATTCCTCGCGACCATCGGCGAGGGTAGGAAATCTGTGCTTTTCCAGAGTAAACAAGGAATCTTTGCGCAAGGGGACGCCGCTGATGCAGTGTTTTATATCCAGACCGGCAAGGTGAAACTCACCGTGGTCTCGAAGACTGGCAAGGAAGCAACCATCGGAATATTAGGTGAAGGAGACTTTTTCGGCGAAGGTTCGCTTGCGGGCCAAGCGCTCCGCATGCACTCGGCAACCGCAGTGACGGATTGCGTTGTTCTGCGAATCGACAAGCTGGCCCTGATGGAAGCGCTTCATCGAGAACACGAATTTTCCGACTTGTTCGTGGCCTATTTGTTGTCGCGGAACATCCGTTACGAAGAAGATCTAGTTGATCAGCTTTTCAATTCGAGCGAAAAGAGGCTGGCCCGGGTCCTTTTGCTGCTTGCTCATTTCGGCAAGGAAGGCAAACCCGAAAGTGTAGTTCCCAAGATGAGTCAGGAGACTCTTGCAGAGATGATAGGCACAACCCGGTCGCGGGTCAGCTTTTTCATGAACCGGTTCAGGAAGTTGGGATTTATTCACTACAACGGCGGGCTGCAAGTCCACAGCTCGCTGCTCCATGTTGTCCTGCACGACTAGCGTGACATTGGTTTATTGAGGCTGGGGATGTTCTATTCCATTTGGTTACTTGCCGCAGCGCTGGCCGGTTGGGCCGGTGGCAAGATCGCAGGGGACAACGGCTTCGGGACCGGGGCCGACATTCTCCTCGGAATCACGGGCGCTTTCGTGGTTCGTTGGTCCCTTGAGAAGATCGGTATTTCCCTGCAAGATGTGTACCTGCTTCTGTTCTCGATCTGGGGAGCAGCCGCATTCCCGGCCGCTGTGAGGTTTGGGGTTAGACGCCACAACCGGTCAAAAGCTCGCTCCCGACTCCAAAGCGATTAGCCCATGATGCTCGCATCCAGCTCCCATCATGACCGTCCCATCTGCCATCTGTTGGCCCTCCTGAGAATCCACAGCCCAGACTGTGAACATTGCAATGTTCGCGAAACGTCCGGGGATGAGCTGCGAAAGCGGCTGGAAGAGTTGAGTTGGCGCGGGGGAATGGCGCCTAAGCGGAACCACCTTTCCTGGTGTTACCCGTGACTCAGGAGGAATCCCGCCTGGAAGGCGAGGGACCCTTTGCGCACTGGAGCGCCCAAATCCCGTCATTTCTTGGCCGTGACCCGGTCGGCAATTTTGTCATACTCGGTCTTCGGCATGATGCGCCGCGTCACCACTTCGCCGGGTTCGTTATAGGGACGCCCTGCGATCACCCGGTCCGCTTCTGCCGCCGTCACGCCCGGCAGGCTCAGCAACTGCTCTTTTGTGGCAGTATTCAAATCGAGTGGCTTGTCGCGGCTCCAGCCCTCGCGTATCCCTGCCGCCACAGCTTCCGCATCGCGCTTCACCTCCGCCGTTGCTTGCGCGGTTTTCTCCTTCAGTTCCTGCGTGTTTTGCTGTTGAGTGCAGCCCGCGAGCGCAGCCAACAGCAAAATTGTGGGAACGTGTCGATATCTGAGGAAGTCCATTTTGATGAGCTTCTTTCGGTAATGGTGCAGTTTGACAAACTGCACCATTACCCTCTTTTCCGATGGCTTGACTGATATGTCAGCCCTGTGTGGTTGGCCATTCTCGTGGCGACGGGAGCCATCCGCCAATGAGACGCTCATGCGACAGGTGGCCTATCCAGTTTTTTTTAACTCTGCCAGCTGTCCTTTCAAGTTTGCGACGGCTTCTTTAGCATCGCCTATCCGCTGTTGAACTTTGCCCGCCTTCTTTTCGGCTTTCCCTTCGGCTTTCAGATTGCGGTCACTCGTAACCTTTCCGACCTCCTCCTTGATTGTTCCCTTCATTTCGTGGAAGCTGCCCTTGAGCTTGTCTTTCGTGCTGGTTTTCATATTTCTCCTTCGCCCTCGTAAAGCGCGGATGGCGGCTCTTCGGAGCCAACTTTGAGGGCTGCTCCTTTTTTAATCTCCCGGCTTTCCGAGGTCTGAGCAGAATTGACCACCTCTGGAATGGGCCTCGGCTTCATCCCAAAACAAAGGTGGATTTCTTCACGTCAATTTGTCGGCAATACGAGTGTGCACAATTGCTCAGACCTTTTGAATCCTGATTTGCTATGGTCGGAATCGACCTGGTGCGCCCGAATTGGCTACCCGGAATTGTGTGCGACTGTACACACAGCACGAAGCAAGCAAGAGATGCGGCGCAGAGGCAACAGAAACGAGGTTGTCCATGAAAAAAGTAATGTTCGTACTTGCGATGTTGAGTCTCGGTACGTTGTGCTGGGCAGGGTCGGCGCGGGAAGATGCCACCAACCGACTGGAAAACGCCACCAGTGTGATGCACGAAATTATGGGGATGCCTGACAAGGGGATCCCGGAAGAAGTGTTGGAGCACGCAAAGTGCATAGCGGTTATACCGCACATGGTCAAAGGCGGCTTTATCTTTGGAGCTAAAGAAGGCAAAGGCGTAGCCACCTGCCGCACGGCGAATGGCTGGAGTGCGCCGGCGTTCATCACGATTTCGGGCGGAAGCTGGGGGCTGCAGATCGGGGTGGAAGCTGTGGACGTGGTAATGATCTTTCAGAATGACAAAGCGATGCAAAGGCTGCTCTCTAGTAATTTCCAAATTGGAGGGGACGCTTCCGCGGCAGCGGGTCCAGTTGGACGCCATGCCGAGGCCGGTACGGATTGGAAGTTGGATACAGAGATCCTGACCTACTCCCGTGCCAAGGGCGCGTTTGCTGGCCTCACGTTGGAGGGTGCATCGCTCCGCCAAGACAGCGATTCTCGGCACGCGATCTACGGAAGCAACGTCACAACTCGTGCCTTGCTGTTGGGCAAAGTGCCGGATCCAGCCGTAGCCCAGCCGTTCCTTGCGGAAGTTCGCGGAGCAAAAGCTGAGGCCAAAGCCGATAAGAAGTAGGGCTTCCAGACTTGACCTCTACGGTGGTTTGTCATCAGCCCACGCCTGCGTGTTCGAGTGGGGGCAGAGTCCATCATATTTGTTGTTCCATCCATTCGCGCGAAGCAGTTCTCCGCGGACTTTTGGATGAGATTCACATTCGGGTGCTCGCAAATGAGCACAGCAAGTTGACATGCTTAGGACTATTTTTGTTGTTTTTATTAGTTGCTGGCTTTTGGTTCAGTCAGAGGTGACTACGAGACAAACTTATAGCCGATGATATTCTGGCGAACTACAAGTGTTGGGAACCCTCCGTTTCAGTGCAGGAAATGGCGGGACAGGACTATTGCACAGAACGTGGCGAAGCCAAGGAGAATAAGGCCGAGGATGGCGTTGACGAGGCGGAAGAAGATGGGGCCGATGCGGTGGGGGATGAAGCGAACGACGACGATCAGCGCGGTGAACCAGGTCATCAGGCCGGCGGCGGCCATCAGGATTCCCCACCCGGGAGCGCTGTAGCCCAAGACTGAATGGGCGAAGGGGAGCCAATTGGAGGTGACGCCAACCCAGTAAACTATGGTTAAGGGGTTGAAGATGGTCAGGGCAGTACAGTCGGCAACTTCGGCGACCAGGTGCGCGGGCAGGGTGGTTTCGTCCCAGTGTTGGCGAGCGCTGGCGTAGGCCCGCAGGGGCTCCTTGACGGCGCGGACAAGGAAGTAGATCCCCAGCGGAAGCAGGACGATTACGCCGATGGCCGCCAAGACGGTCTGGAGCTTCGGGTTGGACAGGTCGGAAAAGAGGTAGTGACCGCCGAGGAGGACCAGAGAGAAGAGGGTTAGATCGCCGGTGATGGAGCCGATTCCGCAGGCGAGGGTATGGCGCCAACCGCCGATCACGCCGCGGCGGATGGCCAGCATGTTGACAGGGCCCATCGGCGCGGCCGCCGCCAATCCCATCAAGAATGCGGCCGAAAGCACGTGGATGTAGGAGACGAACACCATGTTGCGGCAAATAGGTTAGGATTAGCCCCGAAATTCCACTCGGGCATTCTGGCAGTCAAGAATATACACTCGGTTGCATGCAACTGTTCAGGTACGCGGTGGAGCAGAGCGCCGAACATTAAGGTAGCTATGCTGCCCTAGATGACCAGGCAGACCGCCATAGTCATGCGAATGACTCCGAAACTATCCAACATCTTCCCAAGGTTCGGATGTGACCACTTAGGCTCTGAGCACGGGGATCTTCCGAGGACATGACTGCCTCCTGGCATGACCTGGCACGCTCTACCATCGACGTGGCGCGGGGCTTTTACCCTACCGTTTCCCGCTAGGGTGTGGTAATTTCCCCCGCATGCTCAGACTAGACGACGATCGTTGGAGCAAACTCAAGGGCGGGTACCGGACGCACTTCGATCCGCGCCCACTGCTCTCCCAACTTGAGACTGGTACCGAGATCGCGGCAGCGTGGCATGGACTCTGGGAAGGACTCCACCACCAAGGAGATGTCGGCGAAGCCTCATACGCTGCCGTCCCGCATCTAGTGCGGATACATCGTCACCGTGGAGTGATCGACTGGAACACCTACGCAATTGTTGCGATCATCGAGCTGGCTCGCAATCGAGGCGGAAACTCTGAAGTGCCGAAATGGTTGGAGAAGGATTATTTCCACGCAATTCAGGCTCTGTCTAAGATCGGGTGCACCGAGTTTTCGCATGCCAAGTCTTCGGCGGAGGTTCGCGCGATACTTGGCATTTTGGCTATAGCGAAGGGTGCCCGAACGCACGGGAAATTCCTCGTCCTGTATTCAGAGGAGGAATTGTTGGCAATTGAGGCTCGTGGGTAGGACTAGCCCGTTACTGTCGATGGCTCCGGGACCATTTTCCTCAGCGCACACAGCATCAACCGCACTTCTCAAGAAAAGCGAGCATCCCAAGTTCGCCGAAAAGTCTGTGGTTTATTATGACGCCGAGCAGGTCAAGGCTATGTACGCGGCGGCGAAGGACAACAAGGACCACTTCACGCTAGATTACTTCCTCAAGAGCGGCGTTCGTGACGGGGAGGCCGCTCACGCAGAATACCGCGACGTGATGTGTCCTAGTCTCAACTTGATCTGACATTTGCTAAACTCGCGCAACAAGCGCGGAAGGAGAATGTCAGATGAGTACCGAAGACAAAATCATCAAGAATAAAGTGGGGTTGCTGAAGCTCAGCGAGATGCTGGGTAGTGTCTCGGAGGCCTGCAAGGTGAGGGGCTATTCCCGAGACAGCTTTTATCTGTAATAGCTCAGACTTGATCTGACAAGCTGGTTAGATCAAGTCTGAGCTACTACACGTGATGACTACCTCAAGCAACTTAATGTCCGTTCCAGATGTTTACCTCAAGCTCGTACCGGCTCTTCGACCCCATACCCACCAAATAACGGGAGTCGTGTGGGCTGCACCGTGGAGACGGGATGTCCGCAAGGGGATATTCTCACCGGCGGGCATACCGCAGGCAAAAGACCGTGCCATCTCGATAAATCTTGTTCTTATTAACAGGGACGTAGCGGCGCTTGGCGCCGGAAGAAATTCGGGTATACAGACGTACTTTCATTCGTGTTCTCCTGCAGCCCAATACTGCGAACTCAGGAAGAACAGCGAATATTGGTAGCCACCTTCGTAAGCCTATGTGTTTAAAGGTCTGGCGGAGAGGGAGGGATTCTCTTACCGCCGTTACCTGCAAGTGCCGATGAACACTACACTTATGCGATAATACCTTGTTTCTTAACCGGTTACAAGCGAATCCGAATTTAGGCTATAGTTTCTATAGTTTCCGCTATTGCCCACGTTTCCTACAAAAACGGTATCACTGGTATCAGTAGGAAAACCCTCCGCGGGGGTGGATTTGAACCCCAGTCCCGCATTGATTCCACGTAAGTTATTGATTCCGCGATACGCGAAAACAGCACAATAGGCAAAAAAGGCAAATCTCTTTTACACTTTTTTTACACTTTGTTCTCTTACTCGCGCATTTAGCCGCTGCCGCTCTTGTTGGCTATTCTCGCCGTTCCGCCAACGTCGAACGTATCGCGCCCTTCCTTTAACCCTCCGAACAATTTTGATGGTATCAAGATTTGTCGCGACGATTCAACTACGAGGTTTGGGCGCCTCTGTGTGTCTCAGTTCAGCTACAATTCCTGCGGAGAATCTGATCATGGATCCAGCATCCGCCGTCAAATGCGAAGTAAACCTGGACCAAGCAAGAGTAGTACTTCGCCTTAGCGCATGGAGAAACGCGAACCCCGAATGCCGGTCCAGCGGTCAAATTTTGGCGATTCCTCCGGGTTACGCAAGCCCCGCAAACTTGGAAGTGGATAATATACTCGGACATTATGTATACTATCCGGGTATTTTATCCAAACATTATGGCCGGCCCTTCCGCCAGTCTCGCCGACGCCCGGAATGCCTTTCAGAGGCACCGCGGCATGCTTCGCACTCGTGAAGCCCTTCGTCTCGGAATTCATCCCCGAACGCTGTACGCCCTGCGGGTCTCGGGAGAACTAGTGTTGGTTGGCCGAGGACTCTATCGGCTGGCAAGTGCTCCTCCTCTCGCCCACCCCGATTGGGTCGCTGTGGCTCTCCGAGTACCACAGGCAGTCATTTGCCTGATCTCCGCGCTCGCCCATTACGAACTGACCACGCAGGTGCCGCACCACATCGACATCGCGCTACCGAGCCATAGCCAGGTGCCTAAGGTGGACGGACTCCCCCTGCGGGTATTTTGGTACCAGGAGCGCGCTTTCCGGGCCGGAATTGACACGATCACTGTGGACCAGGTTCGAGTCCGCATCTACTCGCCCGAGAAGACGATCGTGGACTGCTTTAAGTACCGTAACAAGATTGGAATTGATGTCGCTGTGGAGGCGCTGCGCAATTACCGCCAGAAAGCTCGCAAGCTTCCTCTCAAGAAGCTACTCGAATACGCTCGCATTTGCAGAGTCGAAAACGCGATGCGGCCTTACCTGGAGGCCGTGCTTTGAGCAAGCGTGATCTCGCTGCCTCGGTCCGCCAGCGCCTCCTCAACCAGGCTCATGCTCAGGGACGGCCCTTTCAAGAACTGCTCCAGTACTACGCCATAGAGCGCTTCTTGTACCGGCTGGCGCAGTCCAGCCATTGCGACAAGTTCATTCTCAAGGGTGCCCTGTTGCTAACTGTGTGGCAAGCACCGCTTTCCCGTTCCACAGTGGACATTGATTTGCTGGGAAAGACGAGCAACAAGCTCGAACACATCGCGTCCCTTGTGTCCGAGATCTGCGGACTGGATGTCGAAGCGGACGGCGTAAAGTTCGACCCTGCCTCGATAAAGACATCCCGTATTAAAGAGGATGCGGACTATGAGGGAATCCGGGTTCGTTTCAGGGCGACTCTCGCGGGCGCTCGCATCCCCATGCAGATCGACATTGGCTTCGGCGACGTGATCGTCCCGCGGGCTGCCAAGATCGAATACCCGACGCTTTTGGAATTCCCAGCTCCGGTGCTGCAGGCATATCCGAAGGAGACCGTAATCGCGGAGAAACTGGAGGCACTCACGGCGCTCGCAACCTTAAACAGCCGGATGAAGGACTTCTTCGATCTATGGGCGCTCTCTCGTCTCTACCCATTTGAAGGCCCTGTCTTGGTCAAAGCGATCAAGACGACCTTTGACCACCGTTCGACCGCAGTTGAGCCGTTGCCAGAAGGGTTGAACGACGATTTTGGAAGGGAACCCACAAAATCGGGCCAGTGGACTGCGTTTCTGCGACGTGCGCGACTGACGTCTGCACCCTCCAAATTCGTAGACACGATTCGTGCGGTGCGGGAGTTCGCACATCCCCCGTTGTCCGCCGCGGCCTCTGGTGATCCGTTCGAACAAAATTGGGAACCTGGTGGTTCGTGGTCAGCACGACGCGACGCTTGAGTTCGGGAACGATAGACGCGGTCTTGGGATAAGCCGAAAACGGAGGTTGGCTAGTTCTGGAGGTCTGTTGATTTATCTATCTGCAACAACACGGTAAGCCAGAAATGTCTCGGTTTGGAAGCTGCCAGGAGCCCGTGCTAGCATCCCTTCAGTCTTGGATTCTTCGCACTTTTAGTTGCAGTTGCCGCTGCAGATCAACAAAAGCACCTTTTGCCCGATGCAGGACGGCGCTGAAAAGGATTCCGCTTGGTTCTTGGCGACATTACGAAACTCATTGATGCAGGAAAGGAAAAGGGCTATCTCACCTACAACGAGGTGAATGACCTGATTCCGCACGACGTCCATTCCCCAGCGGATCTGGACGACCTGCTCGCCACCCTCGGCACGCGGGGGATTGATGTGCTTGAGGGGCAGCCCAAGCTTCGTTTCTCGGCCTTCGAAAAAAAGCTTGATAAGGAAGTGGAGGGCGGCAGCGAAGTCGAACTCGATCCCACCGGTGGCGCCCTTGAAAAGACCAACGATCCAGTGCGGATCTACCTGCGCGAGATGGGCGCGGTGCCTCTGCTCACCCGAGAAGGGGAAGTGGATCTGGCCAAGCGCATCGAGCGTGGACGGCTGCAAGTGCTGAAGGCGCTTGCCCGCTCGCCTGTTGTGATCCGACAGGTCCTGACCATTGGCCAGGATTTGAGGCGCGGCGTGCGTTCGATCAAGGAAACCGTCGTCTTCGATGAGGAAGAGATCACCGAGGAGATCCTGCGGAACCGCGTCGAAGACGTCACGCGCCGCATCGACGAACTGCAGAAGCATTACAAGAGAGCCAGCCACCTGGCCGAACAGTTGCAGACGATCCCGGCAAGAAAGACAACACGCGAACACAGGCGCTGCCGCTGCAGGCTGGGCCGCGAGATTGTGCGGATGTCGCTCATGATTCGCAGCTGCGGTTTCACAAACTCCGAGCGCCAACGCCTGATCGGTCGAGTGAACAAAACCATTGAGGGAATGCGATCGCTCGACCGCCACATCAGCAATCTGGATAAGAAGGTTGAGAGCACGCGCAGCGAAGAACTCAAGAAGGCTTACAGCAAGACTCAGCGGCAGCATCACGCCGACCTGGAAGGGCTAGAAAGCGCTGCCGGCGTGGGGTTCCAGGAGTTGCAGCGCACGCAGCGCGAAATCATCCGGGGCGAGATGGACGCGGAGCAGGCCAAGCACGAACTCATTGAAGCCAACCTGCGCCTCGTGGTTTCCATCGCCAAAAAGTATGGCAACCGCGGACTGCAGTTCCTCGATCTGATCCAGGAGGGAAACGTCGGCCTGATGAAGGCGGTGGACAAGTTCGAGTATCGCCGCGGCTACAAGTTTTCCACTTATGCTACGTGGTGGATTCGCCAGGCAGTCACCCGAGCCATTGCCGATCAGGCGCGCACCATCCGACTCCCAGTGCACATGGTCGAGATCGTCAACAAGCTGATTCGCACCTCGCGGCAACTGGTCCAAGAGCTGGGCCGCGAACCTACCTCGTCAGAGATTGCCAAACGCATGGACATTCCCGTGGCCAAGCTGCGCAAAGTGCGCAAGATCATGCAGGAGCCGATCTCGCTAGAGACGCCAATTGGGGAGGAGGGGGATTCCCATCTCGGCGACTTCATCAAAGACAGCGCTGTGCTCGCGCCGGATGAGGCTGCCATCAACGTGAACCTGAAGGAGCAGACCGGGCAGGTGCTGCACACTCTGACTCCGCGCGAGGAGAAGATCATGAAGATGCGCTTTGGTCTGGAGGACGATTCGGAGCACACGCTGGAGGAGGTTGGCCGGGCGTTCGCCGTCACCCGCGAGCGCATTCGCCAGATCGAAGCCAAGGCTCTGCGCAAACTGCGCCAGCCTTCACGCTCCGGCAAGCTTAGGTTATTTCTCGACAACGTGCACGAATAACGCCGCGGGCGAGACGTGCACGCAGGGAGAGCCCCGGAAAGGGATGGCGCAGCATCTGTGAGTTGACCTAGGCAGCCTCACTGCGATGCGGTATACAGTGGCTAGCTTGCGATGTGTTCCGCAGAGCATGCAAGGCGTACATCGTGTCATCCAGAGCTTGTTCCTCTTCGATGTTGTCTCCGGCTATGTGAAACAACTCCCGTGCCCTTACCACAAGGGCTTCCTCTGCTTGCGCAATGCGCTCCGGGATTCTGGTCTTATCAACCTCAAAGAGCGCGGCCTTGTACAAATCCCTCCACGCTCTGTTGTTTAGAGATATAGAGCTGCCTGTATTCATGATTCCCCCGGGCTTCTCTTCCGAAGCGGGTCTGAAAGTGTCAAACACTCGGTTGTGCGATCTGCGTACAGCCGGTGGCTATCGGTGTATAAGGACCTACGCGACAGGCAGAAGTCTTAGCCTCTGCACGCCGTCTTCAGGAACCTGGTCGCGGGCAATGACCTCGTCGGCGCAGGTAGGAGACAGGTACGTTGGGGGTCCAACCAGGAAACTGATCCGCTGACCTGGATGCTGGCGCCGAATCGTTCTCCAAAACTCCACTGCTTCTTTGGATCTCTGGCGCACGTCCAGCAGTACCAAATCGAAAAAATCAGGCACCCAGAGCAACTCTGCTTCCGTGACGTTTTTGGCCGTGCGCACGTGAACTCCGCGGCCTCTGAGCACGCGGGCGCGCAGGTTCTGCATCGCTTCGTTGCCATCGAGGATGAGCACGTTTTTCGTGCCCATTGGAAAGGAAATCGGTGTTTGCTGGGGCACAGAACGCCTCCAAGACTTCTGGAGGCGGGCGTTTCGGAAAGCAGGGTTACCTTTGAGAAGCGGGCGTCACCAGAAAGATCTAAACCTCGACTCTTCTTGTCTCTTTCGTAAGGGGGGCGGGAATCGGGCCGCCCCCCAACCGAACGCGAAAGCTTGCTCCTTGCCTCAGGCTGCTACGAGAGCAGGCCTCTTTTGCAAGGTCGAGTTGGCCACCTCAAAGTTTCGGACTTCAGGAGTACCGTCGACCACTTTCGCCAGGGCCTTCAGCACTTCGGGATAGCTTCCGCGGTGATAGGCTTCCGCGTCCTCTTTCTTGTCCCAAAGACTGATGGCGACCCCTTCCGTTCCGGATCCGGGGGCGACGAATACGATCTCGTCCTGGAAGCCGTGCTGTTTCCGAAGGACGGGGAGAATCTCGTTCTCGATTGTCTGGGTAAACTCCGCACGGGTATTGGGCTTCAGGTGCATGGTAACGTGACGAGCAAACATGTCAAGCTCCTAGAGTTTTGTGCGACTAAGAGGGGAGGACTTCAGATGGGCTGCCTTAGCTCAGGGGATCTGAAAGAGGAGAAGACGTAATTCGCTCTGTTTAACACCATATACCGAATCCTGGTGTTGTCAAGTTCAGACTGGAGACGGCCCTCGTTGACTTTGGTGTCCTTTGCTATTCCGACAAAAGCAAATCCCCGTGACTGTCCAGTAGTGCGATCCGTCACAATCACGATTCCTTCACCGAAAGGAACACCTCCGCGTGTCCTCACCAATTGGGCTCGACAACACAGGGCGCGGTTCGCAGGACGGATCTTAGGAGGGGTGAGGCTCCCTTTAGCGATGGCTTAGTCACGCGAACACAGAGTGGAAGCTGCAACAGGTTTACTGGTATCTTGGCCTGATCTAGCGCGGGAATCAACGCAACTCAGCAGGTCTGCAACCACGTCCATGGCGGTGTAGGTGGTTGCACCTGGCTGTAGGAACCGCGCGATTCTGGTCAAATCGTTCCCGGAGGTGACCATACCATTTTCAACATACTTGCCGTTACGTGTCTGGGGATGGCCGATATTCGCCATCAGGGCATTGCAGAGGCATTTCCTCCCCACCGTATTCTCCACTCTTCCGCCCTTCGACACATATGTCGTCACCGGCTCAGCCGAGCAGCGGTAATCGATAGTCCCCATAGGCGTCCTGTATGCTTCCCGCAGAAAGCCCAAATCGCAAATGCGCGGGCGAACTGAATAGATCTCGTGCTCCGAAAGAGTGCCTCCCAATTGCGCCACTTTAAACGGAAAATTGGTCGG
>CAVVNA010000014.1:0-40383 GCA_963749275.1 uncultured Acidobacteriaceae bacterium | reverse complement strand
CACAACACAGTGTTTCTCTATCCTGGACAGATACTAACTCCGGGATTGCTGGTTACAACGTCTACCGTGGCAACGCGTCGGGAGGGCCCTTCACCGAGATCAATTCGGGGTTGGATGCGACTCCTGCCTATAGCGACACCTCAGTCGTCGCCGGACAGACTTATTACTACGTGGCCACAGCAGTGAATGAGAGCGGAGCGGAGAGTGCGTACTCCAATGAAGTGGAGGCCGTAGTCCCAAGCCCTTAACCTCCGGCAACGCGATTCGAATCCAGAGTTGGCGTGAGCGCAGGCAACTGCCGAACTGCGCTCGGCTTGGACGGGGCAAAGCCCCGTCTCCACACGAGCGGAAGTGATCAGCTTTCGACCGCTGCCAGTGAACCTTTCTTTCGCTTGTTCGATGGCAGGATCTTCTTGCGCAGGCGCAGAGATTTCGGCGTGACTTCGACGAACTCATCTTCGGCGATGAATTCGATGGCTTGTTCGAGATTGAGATTGCGATACGGGACCAGGCGGATCGCTTCGTCGGAGGTGGAGGCGCGCATGTTGGTCAGCTTCTTCTCGCGCACAATGTTGACGTCGAGATCCGTGTCTTTCGCATTCTCACCGATGATCATGCCTTCGTAGACGTCCACGCCGGGGCCGGCGAAAAGTATGCCGCGCTCCTGCAGATTGTAAAGAGCGTAGGAGGTCGTAAGCCCGGGGCGGTTGGCGACCAGCGCGCCCGTGGGCCGATGCGGGATTTCTCCCTGCCACTCGATGTATCCGGCAAAGAGCGCGTTCATGACGATGGTGCCGCGCGTGTCGGTGAGGAGCGTGCTGCGCAGTCCGATCAGTCCGCGGCTGGGCACGCGGAATTCCACGCGCACGCGGCCATAGCCGTGATTGTGCATGTTGGCGACTTCGCCTTTGCGCGACCCGACATGTTCCATGACCACGCCGACGAATTCCTCGGGGATATCGACGGTGAGATGTTCGACCGGCTCCATCAGTTTGCCGTCGATGCGCTTGGTGACAATCTCAGGCTTCCCGACCATCAGTTCGTAACCTTCGCGTCGCATCATCTCAATCAGAATGGAAAGCTGTAACTCGCCGCGGCCGAGAACCTTGAACGAATCGGTGCTGCCCGTCTCTTCCATGCGCAGCGAGACGTTGGTGAGTAACTCTTTTTCCAGGCGCTCGCGCAGGTTGCGAGAAGTAACGTAGTTGCCTTCGCGTCCGCAAAACGGGGACGTGTTGATAGTGAAGAGCATCGCAATCGTAGGCTCGTCGATGACGATGGGCGGGAGCGGCGCGGGATTCTCAGCGCTGGTAATGGTCTCGCCAATCGTAATGCCTTCGACGCCAGCGACGGCAATGATGTCGCCCAGCGAGGTTTCCGTAATGTCGGTGCGCTTGAGGCCGGAGAAGCTGAAGAGCTTGGTGATTTTTGTCTTGTGCAGCGAACCATCGCGCTTGG
This sequence comes from uncultured Acidobacteriaceae bacterium, assembly GCA_963749275.1. Taxonomy (GTDB): domain Bacteria; phylum Acidobacteriota; class Terriglobia; order Terriglobales; family Acidobacteriaceae; genus Acidiflorens. The sequence goes on along the minus strand of CAVVNA010000014.1, from coordinate 38,925 downwards.
CGATAGCAACGTCTTCGCCGGTCTTCATGGTTCCAGAAAAAACGCGGGCAATGGCCATGCGGCCGAGATAGTCGCTGTAATCGAGATTCGCGACCAGTATCTGGAGCGGGCCGTTCGCGTCTCCTTGGGGCGGGGGAATGGTGCCGATGATGGTGTCAAACAGCGGACGCAGATCCTCGCCCGCCGCTCCCTGATGGACGGCGGCGGTTCCTGCCTTGGCGTTCGTATAGAGGACGGGGAAGTCGAGCTGGTCTTCCTTGGCGTCGAGATCGATGAAGAGGTCGTAAACCTCGTTGAGAACTTCCTGGGTGCGGGCGTCGGGGCGGTCGATCTTATTAATGACGAGAATCGGCTGGAGATTCGCTTCGAGCGCTTTGCTGAGCACGTAGCGGGTCTGCGGCAGCGGGCCTTCGCTGGCGTTGACGAGCAGCATTACGCCGTCGACCATCTTGAGCGCGCGCTCCACCTCGCCGCCAAAATCGGAGTGGCCGGGCGTATCGACAATATTGATTTTTACGCCCTCATAGAACACAGCCGTGTTCTTGGCGAGGATGGTGATGCCGCGCTCGCGTTCCAGATCGTTCGAGTCCATGACGCGCTCGGCAACGGTCTCGTTATCGCGAAAAGTGCCGCTCTGCCGGAGCATGGCGTCAACCAGCGTGGTCTTGCCGTGATCCACGTGGGCGATGATGGCGATGTTGCGAATGCTCGGGTTCAGATCGAAAACTCCTCGCGGTTGCAGATTGGGGGCTTAGTACTACTTTACTATGGCGAGGAGGTTCCGAGGGCTGAACGAAGCGATCCGATCTTTCATCTGACGATCCGATCTTTCATCTGATCAGGCGCGCAGGCGGCGTTTGCGACGTCGCGGCTGCTCACATGCCTGAATTGTTCCGGGCGGCAGGAGCTTGGGTTCGGACGACGGAACTGAACTCGTCTGCGAATTTAGCTTTTGATTTTTATTAGCGTTCAGGAAGGCCATATTCGTGGACGCTACCTGCATGGCATAGAAGAGGGCGGTAGCTTCTTTCGGCTCGATGCGGCGGTGGAGCATCATCTCGCAAACCTCTGAGATTGCCGATTGGATAGAGGCCGCATCTTCGAGTTGAGGGAGATAGACGTGAGAGGGCGGGATGGATTCATTGTTGTCGATATTGATCGGTGGTGGGCCCATGACCTCGTGAAAGTGGCAAAACCTCTTGCCGTGGAGAGCTGGAGATTGGCAGGGATCTCCGTTGGCTTTTCGTTGTTCGCAAAGCTTGACTGAAGGTTTGTCGGAAGAAGATGACATTATGATTGCTCCTGGGGCGATGGTCGCCGTTGGTAATTGCTTTTTTGACTTGTGAGGAATTTGGGATGGTTTGGTACCCCCCCCCCCCCCCCCCCCCCCCCCCCCCCCGCGATTCCAGCTAAAATATTCTAATTAAAGGACTTAGTTGAAAAATATTCAGAAATCAGGACTTAGCGGGGGGATTTTGCGATTTGGCGCGGTTTCTCGGGGTGCGGTATTACCGCTTTTACTGCTTGTCTTCTATTGGTTATCAAAGAGCCGCCGAAAATGGTTTTGCGGCGGATTATGGGTCCGTCTCTGGAGACGGGCGCAGTTCTCGATGGTGCACTGTCGGGGAATCCTTGCACCGATTACGGTGCAGGTCTGTGATGGCGGTACGAGAAAAACGTGATGAAAAAGATGGGGTAAGGGCCGGCCTGCATGTCTGGCGAGAGCGCCAGATCTAGTTTCGTTTCACTACGCTACACTAGAGAGGTTATGGAAGATGCGGAAATGCTCGCCGACGTTAAGGCCTACGATGCCGCCAAAGCGCGACCCGAAGATGGCGCGGACGAACTTATTCTCCTGGAGATCACCGAGCGCAGGCTGCGGGGAGAGCCCGCGCTCCGTATTTGGCGTGAGCACCGAAAGCTTACCCAGGAGCAGCTTGCGAAGAAGGCGAAGGTGTCGCGCGCGCTGATCGCGGCGATTGAGACCAAGCGCAAGGCTGGGTCTGTCGGTACTTGGAAGAGGCTGGGGGCTGCGCTCGAGGTGGGGTGGGAGCTGCTGGCGTAGGGTCGTCGAACCGTGATAAAAGTTAGGAGGAGAGGAGGTCGGAACATGGCAACTCTCGATTGGTCGCAGTGCCCTGCCGTTGAAAGCGTGCCGGGAAGGCTAAGCGGCGCCTGGGTATTTCGCGATACGCGTATGCCGGTCTCCGCCGTGTTCTTAAACCTCGAAGCCGGTGCCACCGTAGATGAGATTGTGGACTGGTTCAGCATTTCCAAGGAGCAGGTAATCGAGGTTCTGGAGTTTGCGGCTCGTAGCCTTGCCGCTCCGGTTCCGGTTGAGCCGGTACTCATGTCTTCCCCCGATGCTCGTTCTCTTTGATCACAGCGTACCGGCACCGTTGGTTCCTTACCTGAGCGGCCACGCCGTCACAGAGGCAAGAACTCGTGGATGGGACACGCTTTCGAACGGCGACTTATTAGCAGAGGCGGAGCGAGCTGGGTTTGACGTGTTTGTTACCGCTGACAAGAACATCCAATACCAGCAGAATCTCAGTGGGCGCAAAATCGCTGTTGTGGTGCTGAGCACTCCGCAATGGCCGCTGGTTCGATCGCACACCGAAAAAGTGGCGGAAGCGATAAACGCGGCTACACCCGGCAGCTATGTTGAGGTTCAGATTCCGCACAAGAGCTGATGGGCTTGGCAGTTTGGCAAGCCACTTCTCGAAAAGCACGAGGCGCACCCCCAGTTATTTCGCTCAAGGTTTCGGAGACGCACCTGGATTTCAGGTAAAGTGGCCCACCCGCCAGTGTCGAAAACCGATACTACCGGCGACCGAGACGAATGTAGGGGTCCTTCGACTCCGCAGAACGACTCGCTTCGCGAATCGTTCTGCTACGCTCAGGATGACAACTTAGAAATTAGCTTTGCGAAGTCTCGACCAACTCAGCGCCGATTTCCGGAGCCACTTCCGCCCGCGTGCGCAGGCGATACCAGACGACAATCGCTATCAGCGAGAACACAAAGATGATGGTTGAGATGGCGTTGATTTCTGGGGTGATGCCTCGGCGGAGGCGTCCCCAGATTTCTAGCGGGAGGGTGTTGTCGCGGCCGATCAGGAAGAAGCTGACGGCGATTTCGTCCATGGAGAGGGTGAAGATCAGGAGCGCGGCTCCGATGATGGAGAGCTTTAGGTTGGGGACTGTTATGCGCCAGAAGGTTTGCCAATAGTTAGCGCCGAGATCGAGCGAGGCTTCTTCCTGGGCGCGGTCTAGTTTCTGCAATCCGGCGAAAACTTCGGTGGTGGCTACGGAGATTAGCGCGGTGCCGTGTCCTAAGACTATGGTTAGCAGGCTTAGTTTTACTTCGGCTACTCGGAACAGCATTAGTAGCGAGAGGCCGGTGATTATGCCGGGGAGGATCAGGGGCAAGAGAACTAGGCGGCGAAACAGAGCTTTGCCGGGGAATTGGGCGCGATCTAGCGCTAGCGCGGCGGGGATTCCGAAGAGTAATGCTATTAGCATGGCGGCTGCGGCTACTAGCAGACTGTTTAAGACTGAATCCCAGATGGGACCGTCGTTGAATAGGATGCGGTACCAGTTGAGCGTGAGGTCGCGCGGCGGGAAGCCTCCTACGCCCTGTCCGTTGAAGGAATAAAGGATGAGGATGGCTATGGGCAGGTAGAGGAAGGCGAAGACGGCTAGGGCGTGAATGCGGAGACCTCTGATATCGGCTCCGCCTCGGCGGGTACTCCTGTTGCGTCTCCACAATCTTCGCCGAGGGCGAGACGCCCCTTCGGCAAGCTCAGGGCAGGCTCTCGGGACAGCCGGCAGGATGCCGGCGCTACTTTTGCTGCGGGCGATCACTGGTAACTCCACTTCTTTTCTAATCGCTCGGAGAAGAAGATCAGGCCAAGCACCAGGGCTAACATGCAGAGCGAGATGGCGGCTCCTAGCGGCCAGTTATAGGCGGCTCCGAAGAGGCTTACTACTATGTTTGAGATCATGATGCCGCTGGGGCCGCCTAGTAAGAGCGGCGCTAGGAAGTCTCCCAGGCTTAGGACGAAGGCGAAGGTTGCTCCGGCTAGCACTCCGGGAATGGAGAGCGGAAAGATCACGCGCCAGAAGGTTTGCGCGGGCGTGGCGCCGAGATCGTGGGAGGCTTCGACTAAGTTGCGCGGAATATGTTCTAGCGATGCGTAGATCGGCAGGAACGTGAACGGCGTATAGATGTGCGTCAATGTGAGCACGACGGCGAACGGGCTGTAGAGCAGGAAATCGAGCGGGTGACTGGTGAGGTGCACATATTGCAGCAGCATGTTGAGGACGCCGTCGGTGCCTAGGATCGTCTTCCAGGCGTAGGCGCGGACCAAGTAACTCACCCACAGCGGAATGATTACTAGCTGATAGTAGAGATCTTTTCTGCCTCCGGCGTGGAAGGAGAGGAAGTAGGCTAGCGGGTAGCCTAACAGCATGGAAAAGAATGTCACGCGGGCGGCGATCCACATGGAGCGCAGCAGCGTCTGCCAGTAAACGGGCTTGGTCAGAAGCTCGTGGTAGTTGTGGAGGTTCCAGGAATGAACGATGGTCCCCGATTCGGAGACCGACCAGAAGCTGTAGCAAAACATGAGCAGGTAGGGCACGAGCAGAAACACGGCGACCCAAACCAGCGGCGGAACAGTGATGGCGGTGCGATAGGCGCGGGAGAACATCAGACGCCCTCTTCTTGATTGGAACTGGAGTTGGAGTTGGAGGCGCGGACGGGGATGGCATCGGCGGCGGAGAATTCGAATTCCAGCGGAGCTTCGGAATTGGGCAGGTCTCGGCTGGCGGTGCGGATGGTGAGGATGAGTCCGCCTTCGGACTCGACGCGCAGAAGTTCGGTTGCGCCGTGGAAAGCCTGGTCGCGAAGCTGGGCGCGGAAACGAACCGGCGCGGCATTCTCTGGAGAAGCAAAGGTGGCGGGAGGCGCAGCGGTCGCTGGGCGAATGCACTCTGGACGCAGCGAGAACAGGGCCGCGCCATCGGGCAGGGAGGTCGGCCATTGCAGCGTGCCGCATGTGGCCGTTCCGTGGCGAACGTCGGCGTGCAATAAATTTGTGTGTCCGATGAATTGCGCGGTATAGGAGGTGGCGGGCCGGTTGTAAATTTCGCGCGGGCTGGCGACTTGCTCGAGTTCTCCCGCGCGCAACAACGCGATGCGATCGGACATCACCATCGCTTCGTCCTGGTCGTGGGTGACAAAGATGAAGGTGATGCCGACTTCGCGTTGCAGGGCTTTGAGTTCAACCTGCATCTGGCGGCGCAGGTTGGCGTCGAGGGCGGAGAGCGGCTCATCGAGCAGCAGCAGACTTGGGCGATTCACCAAGGCGCGGGCGAGCGCGATGCGTTGCTGCTGTCCGCCGCTGATTTTCGAGGGCTTCGACTTGGCGCTGGCGGACATCTTGACCTTGGCCAGCGCCTCGGCCACGCGCGACTGAATTTCAGTGGCGGGACGTTTGGCGATTGCCAGTCCGTAGCCGACATTTTGTTCGACGGTCATGTGCGGGAATAGCGCGTAATGCTGGAAGACGGTGTTTACGCGGCGGCGATAGGGAGGCTCGGTGTCCAGGCGCTCGCCCTGCATCCAGACCTCTCCGGAGGTGGACTGCTCGAAGCCGGCGAGGATTCGCAAGAGCGTGGTTTTTCCTGAGCCGCTCTCGCCGAGGATGGTGAGGAATTCGCCTTCGGCGATTTCGAGCGAGATGTCTCGCAGCACGATGTTTTTGCCGAAGTGCTTGGCTACATTGCGGATGGAGAGCAGGGATGCTGAGCTTGGTGGACTGCTGGTTGCGATTGCGGGTTCTGACGTCGTTGCCATGGCTATCGTTTTGGCACTGCTTGCATTTCGCGGGCGAGGTCGCCCGCGGCCACACTTGCCTTGCCACAACCGCTACTGCGTTGCTTTTACTTCGTTCCAGATCTCGTTGTACTTGGCGCGGCGTGGAACATTCTGCCAGAAATAGAGACGCTTCTGGTAATTGTCTACGTCGTCCAGGTGCAGGTTCTTCTGCGCTTCCGGCGTCATGTACTGCGCGGCGTGGGGATTTGCTGGCGTGTAGCCGGTCACGTCGGTTACTTTTTTCTGCGTCTCGGACTGGATCATGAATTCTAGAAGCTTGTAGGCGAGATCTTTGTTTTCGCTGCCGGCGGTGATCATGAGGTGATCGATCCAGCCGGTGGTGTTTTCTTTGGGAATGGTCTCGCCCACGGGGAAATTGCTTTTGCGCAACTGGTTGGTCATGAGCGGCCAGCCCATGGCGATCACCACTTCGTGGTTCTGAAAAAGGTTGGTGAGTTCTCCGCCGGTGGACCACATCTTGCGAATGTTTGGCTTCAACTCCACCAGCTTCTTTTTGACGGCGTCGAGTTCTTCGTCGGTCATATTATAGAGATGACCGGGATCGGGCTTGTCGTAGCCGAGCACCTGGGCCGCCATATAGACGGTGGAAAGATCGTCCCACACGGAAACTTTCCCTTTCAGCTTCGGATCCCACATGAGGTCCCAGCTTTCGGGAGGCTGAGGGAACGCGGTGGTGTCGTAAATCATCGGGTCTGGCCCCCACATGAAGGGCACGCCATAGACTTCGCCCTTTACCCGGACCAGCGACAGCGAGGTGAGTTGCGGCGAAAGCTGGCCGTAGCTGGGCAGTTTGCCGAGATCGAGGGGAGCCGCCAGGCCGGAGGTTGCAATCATGGTGGCTACGTCGCTCGAAGGGGAGATCACGTCGTAATTGCCCGAGCTGCCACCCCGCAATTTGGCGACCAGTTCGTCGCTCGATCCCATGTAGGAAGCCGATACTTTGCAATGGTTCTGCTCTTCGAAAGCCTTGAGGTAAGAGGGATCGGCGTAGCCTTCCCAGACCAGCAGGTTGAGCGTGGGAGTTTTCTTGGCGCACGATCCGGAGAAGACTGCTAGCAACGCGGCCAACAGCGCGAGGATTGATTTACGCAACATTATTCATACTCCCTCATGATCGAGAACAGGGGTGCCATCGGGAACTAGAACTGGTCGCGCCGCGAAGGATGCACTTTTCCACTTGACAGAGGGCTGCGGAATCTCTAACGTTGCGCGATTATAGCAAGGTTTGCATTGCGCGCGAGCTGAATCGGATCTAACAGATTGTCTCCGAGATCTGGAGGAGCTGTTCCATGCCATCGTCTAAACCTTTCCGGATGTCTTGCGGGCTCATTTTCCCGATTTCGGCCCTGAGCCTATGCCTGATCTGCTCCACGCTCATGTCTGCCCAGAGCACCGGCGGACGCATCCTCGGCCGCGTAGCCGATCCCAGCGGCGCCGTGCTGGCGGGAGTGAAAGTCACCGCTACCAATGAAGCGACCGGAGTCAGCCGCGAGGCGCAGACAAACGGGGCTGGCGATTATGTCCTAGTCGAAATTCAGCCTGGTACCTATACGGTTCAGTATGAACTGACGGGCTTCAAGAAGAACGTCCAGAAGGGGATCATCGTCGATGTCAACCAGGTGGTGACCCTCAATTCCGCGCTCCAGGTCGGCGGCTCGCAAGAGATCGTAGAGGTGAGCTCCGAGATCCCGCAGGTCGACACTACCAGTACGCAACTGGGTGCAGTGATCAACGAACGCTCGGTCAACGAACTGCCTCTGAACACCCGCGATACTTATCAGTTCCTGCAATTACAGCCTGGTGTTCAAGCGCAGTTAGGCAGCAGCAACGGAGCCCTGTTTTTCGGATCGGACGACGCCGGCGCGGTTTCGGTGAATGGCGGACGCACGCGCGCCAACAACTTCAGCGTCAATGGCGGCGACGCGAACGACCTGTTCGTGAATTTACCTACGATTCAGCCGACTCCAGATAGCATCGCCGAGTTCCGAGTGATCACCAATACGTTCGATGCGGAATACGGGCGGAACTCGGGTTCGGTCGTCAACGTTATCACCAAGTCGGGCACCAATGCGCTGCACGGAAATATTTATGAGTACTTCCGCAATACCATCCTGGATGCTCAGGGTTTTCTCAATACGACTCGTCCGCAGCTGAACCAGAACCAGTTTGGGGGAACGCTCGGGGGAGCGATCACGAAGGACCGGACATTCTTCTTCGTTTCCTACGAGGGCAGGCGCATCCGCGACGGGCAGCAAGGGCAGTTGGTGAATGTTCCCACTGCCGGGCAGCGCAGTGGCGACTTCTCTCAGATATCCAATTCGATGACGGGTTCTAAAGCCTTCACAGGAACCATCGTTGACCAGTTTGTGGCGGACGTTTTGAACGGCCGCACCGGTTGCACAAACGCGATCACGTCGCCTGTGGGATCTGGCGGCGTTGGCGGTCAAATGCCCGCGGCTGGATTGTCCTGGAGTCAGGTTTTTCCCACTAGCGTCATCCCACTTGCCTGCCAGGACCCAGTTGCCGTCAACTTACAGCGGTTTATTCCCGCGGCTAACTTACCGGGTAGCCAATTCCAAAATGTGCCGGTCGGCACGAATAACGCAAACCAATTTACTTTCCGTATTGATCATAGGATCAATGACCGCCAGAACTTTACCGCCTACTATTACTTCAATGACGGAACGCAGTTGACTCCTTTCAACAACTTCGAGGCCGCGGGTGCTAACATCCCCGGATTCGGCAACTACAATGATAGCCGCGATCAGCAATATAATTTGAGTCACACCTGGACGCTGAGCAGTGCGCTGGTCAACGAGGCGCGTTTCGTTTACATGCGCGAGGGTCAGCTTGGGTTCTTGAAGAATGTCTCCACCGGGCCAGTGACGTCGTCGTGCACCGGTGCGGCGGCTACCTACTGTTTTACCGGAACCTCCGATTCTTCAGCCATCGTAAACGCTTACGGGACCAGTCCGAAACTTGGAATTACACCTGCACTGCCAACCGGTTTTACCGGCATCCCGTTCGTAAATATCGCGGGCTTCGTTTCTTTCGGTAACAACTGGGAAGGCACGCTGCCGCAGGTGGGAAACAGCTTTCAGTGGAGCGACGGCCTGACTTGGGTCAAGGGGAATCACACCATGAAGTTCGGCGTGGATATTCGCCGGGGCCGCTTCGACCAGTTTTACTACTTCAACGTCAATGGAGACTATACCTTCAGCGGGCTCGGTCAAGACGTGATTGGTGGGGCCGACAACGACTATTACCCACAATACCTGCTGGGACTTACCGATACCTATTCCCAGGGGTCGGCCCAGAGCGAAGCTATACGCACTTTTTCCATTTACCCGTTCGTGCAAGACAGCTGGAAGATTCGCCCGAATGTTACGCTCAACTATGGCTTACGCTGGGAGTTCAATACGCCTCCCACGGATGCCTCCGGGCACGTGGAAACGTTCCGTCCCGGGCAGAACTCTACGGTCTATCCTTGCCAGTTGAGCGCGGCCAGCGTCGCCTATTTCTCGAGCTACGTTTCGGACCCCACTTGCGCTAACACAGGCACGACTCCCACCGGACTGGTCGTTCCGGGCGACAAGGGTGTGCCCCCGGGAATGACCGCGAACTATTACAAGGCTTTCGCTCCTCGCATCGGATTGTCCTATAGTCCGAACGCAAAGAGCGGGCTGCTCGGAACACTGTTTGGAGACAACGGCAAGACCAGCATCCGCTCGGGTTGGGGAATGTTCTACAACCCGATCGAACAGTTGGTGCTGGCGCAGTTTGGCGCGGAGCCGCCGTTTGGCGGAAGTTCCTCACTCTCTAATGTTTTCTTCAATACTCCGTTCGTGTATCAAAGTGCAACTAGCGGCGTGGCGCCAAATCCGTATAACGGTGTTCTTACTCCGAAGCCGGGCCAGCCTGTTGACCTGTCCGTCTTTCGCCCCATGCTCTTCTACGGCGAGTTCCAGCCGCATCTTAAAGCGCAATACACGGTGCAGTACAACTTAACGATCCAGCGGCAGCTCGCCAGGAGTCTCATGTTGCAGCTTGGCTACGTAGGCTCCGAGGGGCACCACTTACTCGTCGGGCGGGATATTAATCCATCGACGCCACAGACCTGCTTGGACATCAATACGGCGCTCGGCACGGCGCAGAACCCCACACCTTGCGCGCCCACGGGCGAGGACGCGCCGTTCAGCATTCCGGCGAGCTACGTTGTTCCGGCCGGGGGATTCCACCTTCCTTACGGCCCCAACGGCCCCACTGTGATCCCGGCCGGCACTATGATCGGCTCTCTCGCCCCCACGGGACTCACCCTGGTGGGGCTCCGTCCCTATTCCTCGCCCAACTGTAACCCCTACACTGGTGCTGGTTGCCCAGTGGACGGCATCCCCGTATTCACCAGCATCTTCGCGGAAGACACTGTCGCTAATTCCGCATACAACGCTTTCGAAGCCATGCTGGAAAAGCGTTTTACCCACGGCTTGCAGTTTCAGGCTGCGTACACCTGGAGCAAGTCCCTGGATGAAGCCTCCACGTTTGAAGAGACTCTGAATCCATTCAACCCCAAGGCCAGCCGCGCACTATCCCTGTTCAATTCGGCGCAGCGCTTCGTGGTTAGCTACGACTGGGAGTTGCCGATTGGCAAACGTCAGGGTTTGGCCGGAAGGGTCGTGAACGACTGGGCGATTTCCGGGATCACCGAGTTCCAGAGCGGTTTCCCGATTCGTTTGGATACCATAGACGACAACGAACTGGTCAATAGTTACTTCTTCCTGGGAACCGAAGCCCCGAGCATGAGCGGGAAACTGCAGAAGCTGGATCCGAAGCTGCCGGGCCAACTATACCTGAACTACAGCCAGTTTTCGGATCCGCCGCTTGGGCAATTCAACAACGGCACCCCGCGTAGTGTGTGCTGCGGCCCGGGGCTTGAAGATTGGGATCTCTCCATACATAAGAAAATCGCCCTTTCGGAATCGAAGTATATCCAATTCCGCGGAGAAATTTTCAACCTGTTCAATCACACGAATTTCGCCAACCCGGATGGCCACTTCTCAGACGGTCAGGGCCTGTTTGGGAAGATCACCCAGACTTCTGGCGACCAGCGCGAGGTACAATTTGCATTGAAGTTGTTCTTCTAGTTCGCGGCATTTGTCCGAAGACCCCGGGCGGTTTCGGCCGTCCGGCCCAATCTAATGGCCTACCCGGCCTGAGTCTATTGGAGATCACGATGTACCCCGCATTGCAAAAAGAGCTCGAGACCTTCGAGCGCCGCACTCCGAAGTCCGCCGAAGCGCATAAGAAGAACCTGAAGCGCCTGCCCCTGGGCGTGGCCAGCAATTATCGCGCCTACGAACCGTATCCGATCTTCGTGGCGGAAGCGTCGGGCAGCAGGTTCCGCGATCTCGACGGCAACGAATATCTCGACCACAATCTATGTTTCGGCACGCTCATGGCGGGCCACTCGCATCCGGCGGTGATCAAGGCGGTCGAAGGCCGCCTGCACAAGGGCACCGCGTACGGCATGCCCCACAACATGGAGTGGGAACTGGCGGAAGAAATCTGCACGCGCTTTCCGGTGGAGATGTGCCGCTTCGGCAACAGCGGCACCGAAGCCACCCTGCATACGATTCGTCTGGCGCGCGCCGCTACGGGACGCGACAAGATCATCAAGTTCGAAGGCGGCTACCACGGCTTGCATGATGCGGCGCTGGTCAGCGTGAAGCCGCACCCGCCCGCCGACGATCTCGGCGATATCAAGAATCCGAAAGCTGTGTCGGCTGGGGCAGGCGTGCCGAAGGCGAGTATCGCGAACGTGCTGATTGCGACCTTCAATGATCTGGAAACGGTGGAGCGCCGGTTCAAAGAGAATCCGAATGAGGTTGCGGCCATCATCCTGGAGCCGATCATGATGAACGTCGGCATCTGCATGCCGCAGAAAGGATTTCTGGAAAGCCTGCGGACGCTCTGCGACAAGCATGGCGCGCTGTTGATCTTCGACGAAGTCAAGACGGGCGCGAAGCTGTGCTGGGGAGGAGCTACGGAATACTTCGGCGTGAGGCCCGATATGATCTGCCTGGCGAAGTCGATTGGCGGTGGATTTCCGCTGGCGGCTTTCGGCACGCACAAGCGGATCATGAGTTTGATTTCGGACCACAAAGTTTTCCACGGCGGCACTTACAACACGAATCCGATTTCGATGGCGGCTGGCCTGGCGACTTTCCGGGAAGTGCTTACTCGGGCTAACTACGCGCACGTCGAGAAGCTTAGTAACAGGCTGATGGGCGGATATAAGAAGACCATCGCGAAGGTCGGCTTGCAGAGTTACATCGCGAGCGCCGGGGCGAACGGCGCGCTGATGTTGTATCCGAAGGAGATCCACAACTACCGCGACTGGCTGGCGATTGACCGCGACCTGTGGCGGCATTACTGGTTCGGCATGGTGAATCGCGGCGTGATGACCCAGCCTTACTGGTGGGACGAGCAGTGGACGATTTCCGTGCAGCACACCGAGGCCGACATCGACAAACACCTGGCGGCATTTGCCGACGTCGCCGAGCCTCTCGCCGCCGCGCAGCATGAGCGGTTGGGAGCTGTAGCAACACACTAATTGGATCGGCCGTCGGGTGATCGGTTTCAGATGGCCCGATGACCCGATCATCCGATTCTTCTATGTCCAACAACGACCCTAACCAGCCGCACCTGAAGCGCGTCCTCGGACGCTTTGACTTGGTGTTGCTGTTTGTTGTCGCCGTTTTCAATCTCAACGTCGTCCCGAGTATCGCCGCCAACGGGGGCGTGACCTTCTGGCTGTGGATCATCTCGCTGCTTCTGTTTTTCTGGCCGCAAGGGATCGCGGTGATTGAACTCGCACATCGCTACCCCGGCGAAGGCGGAGTTTACTTGTGGGCGAAGGAAGTGTTCGGCGACTTCCACGGCTTTCTTTCCGGGTGGTGTTACTGGACGAATAACATGCTGTATGTGCCGACAGTGATGCTCTACTTCGTCGGCGTAACTGTGTTTGCGATGGGGCCGGGCCACGCGGCGCTTGCCGACAACAAGAATTTTGCGATGACCGCTTCTCTGGCGCTGCTGGCGCTGCTTACGGTCGTCAACATTGTCGGGCTGGGAGTTGGGAAGTGGCTCAACAATTTGGGCGCCATCGGAACATTTGTTGCGGCGGCGGTTTTGATTGGTCTGGGAGTTACAGTCTGCTCGCGTTTTGGCACGACCGTAACCGCCGCCGATTTTCGGATTCCGCCGGACCCCAGGTTCGTTCTGAATTCGTTCGGCGTAATTTGCTTCGGCTTGGTCGGGCTTGAACTTGCTTCGGTGATGGGCGATGAAATCCGGGATCCGCAGAAAACATTGCCGGGCGCGGTGGCATGGGGCGGCGTGATTTCCGGGTTGCTTTACATCGGGGCGACGCTGACGCTGCTGGTCGCGATCGGCAAGAACGACATCAGCGTGCTGCAGGGAATTGTGCAGGCGGTCAGTCATATGGCCGGCAAAGTTGGCGTGGCGTGGATTATCACTCCGTTTGCAGTGATGCTCAGTCTCTCCATTGCAGGGATCGGCTCGGCATGGATGGGCGGTTCGGCGCGCATTCCGTTCGTTGCCGGACTGGATTCCTATATGCCCGCGTGGCTCGGCAAAGTTCACCCCAAATATAGGACGCCCTCGGCGGCGCTGATCGTGCAGGCGGTTGTATCTTTGGTATTGATCGTTATTAATTTTTATGCCTCGGGCGGCGTGCAGGAAACTTTCCAGACCATGCTTTCGCTGGCGGTAGTTCTGCAATTGGTACCGTTTCTGTATGTGTTTGCGGCGCTGCTGAAGTTTGCTTTCGGTGGCGACCTGGCGGGCGCGCGTTATGGCCGCGGCACGCTGATTGTTTCCGGATTCTGCGGGTTTGTGACGACGGCGCTTGGGATCGCGTTGGCGTTCTTTCCGGCCAAGCAAATTACTTCGGTCTGGAGGTATGAAGCGAAGATGTTCGGCTTTACGTTGTTTTTTCTGGCGCTGGCCGCGTTCTTCTTTTTTGTGTACGGACGGCTGAAAACACCGCAGGCCGCCGTGGTTGAATAGAAGAGTGGTTCACGTCGGGACGGCCGAGCTTCGCTCGGCTTGGATGGGCGAGGGCGCCCATCCCCACACAAGCCATTTTCTTGGAGGACTTATGCCTGGTGGAGTTACAACTGACATCAAGAGTTATGCGATGCTGATTAATGGCGAGTGGGTCGCAAGTAAGTCGGCTAAGACCTTCCCCGTGTACGATCCCTCAATCGAAGAGGTCATTGCACAGGTTCCCGACGCGAACGCGGACGACGTTAACCGCGCGGTCGCGGCTGCCAGAGCCGCGTTTGAGGAAGGTCCGTGGGCGACCACCACGGCGCAGGAGCGTGGACGCGTTCTCTTCCGCCTGGCCGAGAAGGTGCGCCAGAACCTGCCCATGCTCGCCGAACTCGAATGCCGTAACTCGGGCAAGCCAATTGTTGAAGCGGAGTTCGACATCACCGACGTGGCTACGTGCTTCGAATACTATGGCGGGCTGGCCACGAAGGTCGTCGGCTACGTAAATCCCGTTCCCGACAACGCGATGAGCCTCTCGCTGAAAGAAGCGATGGGCGTCGCCGGGCAGATCATTCCCTGGAATTATCCGTTACTGATGGCCGCATGGAAACTGGCTCCGGCACTGGCTGCCGGCTGCACATGTGTGCTCAAGCCCGCCGAGCAAACGCCGCTCACCGCGCTCGAACTGGCGAAGTGGTTCGAGGAGGTTGGTCTGCCAAAGGGCGTGGTGAATGTGATTACCGGTTTCGGTGAAAGCTGCGGTTCCCCGCTGGTCAAGCACCGGGACGTGAACAAAATCGCTTTTACGGGCTCGGCTGCTGTCGGCAAGATCATTGTGAAGGAAGCCGCCGATACCGTGAAGCGCGTGACGCTTGAACTGGGGGGCAAGTCGCCGAACATTTTTTTTGCCGATGCCGACTTTGAAGCCGCCATCGATGGAGCTTTGTTCGGGGTCTTCATCAATCAGGGAGAAGTCTGTTCGGCCGGCAGCCGCATCCTGGTGCAGAAATCGATTTACAACAAGTTTGTCGAAGCCATGGCCGAGAAGGCGAAAAAGATCAGGATCGGTCCACCACTCGAGCGCGAAACGAAAATGGGGGCCTTGGTGTCTAAGGAACAATACGACCGCGTTTGCTCGTATCTCGAGATTGGGAAGAAAGAAGCCAAAATAGCCTCTGGCGGCGGCCGGGTCGATAAGTTCGCGAAGGGTTACTATGTGCAGCCGACTATTTTCTATAACGTCGATAACAACGCCCGCGTCGCGCGCGAAGAAATCTTCGGCCCGGTCGCGGCGGTAATTCCGTTCGACGATGAAAAAGATGCGCTGAAGATCGCGAACGACACGCCCTACGGGCTGGCCGCTGCCGTCTGGACGCGCGACATTTTCAAAGCCATGCGCGCGGTGAAAGCGCTGCGCGCGGGCATCGTGTGGGTGAACCACATGCAGCCGACTTATGTAGAAGCGCCGTGGGGAGGATACAAGCAGTCGGGCTTTGGCCGCGAACTCGGGCCGTGGGGCATCGAAGAATATCTGGAAACTAAGCAGGTGTACATCAATCTGAACGAAGCTCCGATCGGCTGGTATTGAGAAGCAGTTGCCAGTGGCCAGTGGTCAGTTGCCAGTAGAACCTGACTTCGGCTCGGGCGGACACTAATTGAGACTGACAGCTGAGAACTGACTTATGTCTACCATTCAACTACGCACACCTATTCCCGGACCCCGGTCGCAGGCGCTGATGAAACGACGCAATGCTGCTGTTGTGCAGGCGGCTTTTCACGCCACGCCGGTCTTCGTGGCCAGGGCGGAAGGCGCGGTCGTTGAAGATGTTGATGGCAACTGGCTGATTGATTTTGCCGGCGGCATCGGCTGCCTCAACACCGGACATCGCGCGCCGGCTGTGGTCGAGGCCGTGCGCCGCCAACTTGATCGCTTCCTGCACACCAGCTTCAACGTACTGCCTTACGAAAGCTACATCGCCGTTTGCGAGAAGCTGAACGTGCTGGTGCCGGGCAAGGGACCGAAGAAAACCATACTCGTGAACACGGGCGCGGAAGCGGTGGAGAATGCCATCAAGATTGCGCGCTGTTACACGAAGCGACCCGCGATCATCAGTTTTGAAGACGCGTTCCACGGCCGCACTTATATGGCGATGGCCGCGACCAGTAAGACGCATCCTTACAAAGCGGGATTCGAGCCGTTTCCGAGCGAGGTTTATCGTATTCCGTATGCTTATTGCTTCCGCTGCTCGTACTCGATGAAGTATCCGTCGTGCGACGTGCACTGCGCGCGGCACATCGAAGACACGTTCAAGCGGATAGTGGCGGCCGAATCGGTGGCGGCGGTGATCGTCGAGCCGATTCTGGGGGAAGGCGGATTTGTTACGCCGCCGGCGGAGTTCTATCCGACGCTCGGCGCGATCTGTCGCCAGCACGGGATTCTGCTGATCGCCGACGAAGTGCAGACTGGATTCGCGCGCACCGGCGCGATGTTTGCCTGTGAGCGCCTGGGATTGGAGCCGGATCTGGTCACGATGGCCAAATCACTGACGGGTGGCTTGCCCATGGCCGCGGTCACCGGACGCGACGAAATCATGGATGCGCCCGGCGCCGGCCAGCTGGGCGGCACGTTCGCGGGCAATCCTGCAGCCTGCGAGGCGGCGCTGGCAGTGCTTGACATCATCGAAAAAGAAAACCTCTGCGCGCGCGCCAACGTGCTGGGCGAACGTTTTCGCAAGCGCGCGGCGAAGTGGATGCAGCAGTGGGAACTGGTCGGCGATGTCCGCGGACTTGGCGCTATGCAGGCGATTGAACTGGTTCGCTCAAAGACAACCCGCCAGCCCGCGGAGGAGGAGACCAAACAAGTGTCACAATACTGTTACGAGCATGGCCTGGTGACGATCACCGCCGGTTCTTACAGCAACGTGATTCGCCTGCTGGTGCCGCTGGTCATCACCGACGCGCAAATGGATGAAGGGCTGGATGTGCTCGAAGCTGCGCTGGCCCGCGTCGCCGAGGGTTATGTGGGGGCGGACGCTCTGGCGCGCCCAAGCCGGGCGTAGACTGGAGGGAGAGCTGTCTGCGATGAGAAGCCTCACCACAGAGTCACAGAGCCACAGAGAAAGCGAAGAACAGCGAGATCCTCGAACCAGCGCGATCATCGGAGCAGTCATTGAAGTGCATCGGCATCTCGGTCCTGGGTTGTTAGAGTCCGCTTATGAGGAGTGTTTGTGCCACGAATTGCATCTGCGCGGGCTGGCTTTCGAGCGTCAGGTTGACCTTCCAGTTTCATACAAAGGTCTCAAACTCGACTGCGGATACCGGATCGATTTGATCGTGCAGAAGGAAGTGGTTTTGGAGCTAAAGGCGATCGAGAGGATTCTGCCAATCCATCAGGCGCAGCTGCTCACGTATATGAAGCTATCGGGAATGAGCGTTGGCCTCCTTATCAACTTCAATGCGCCGCTACTGACCCAAGGAATTATAAGAAGAGTTTTGTAGTTTTCTCTGTGCCTCTGTGACTCTGTGGTGAATAAGAAGTTTGAAAGCGGGACGATGACGACGGCTATAACGAACCCCACTATGACCGGCCAAGAGATGGTCGATCTCACCAAGAAACACACGCTGTTTGAGTGGTCGGCACAATCGAAGGTCGATCCCATTCCCGTGGCGCGGGCCAAGGGTATTTATTTTTGGACGCCCGAAGGGAAACGCTTCATTGACTTCAACAGCCAGTTGATGTCGGTGAACATTGGACACGGCGATGAGCGCGTCATCCGGGCCATAACCGAGCAGGCATCGGCGCTGGCTTATGCCAATCCGTTTATGGCGACCGAAGCGCGGGCGCGACTGGGGGCTAAGCTGGCGGAGATCACTCCGGGCGACATTGACACGTTCTTCTTTACGAACGGCGGCGCGGACGCCAATGAGAACGCCATCAAGATCGCGCGCTTCTTCACCGGACGGCACAAAATCATCGCGCGTTATCGTTCGTATCACGGCGCGACGGCTGGCGCCATCAGCCTTACGGGCGATCCTCGGCGATGGGCGGTTGAGCCTGGACTTCCGGGCGTGGTGCATGTACTCGATCCTTATCACGGCGTCGAGCGCGGATGGGAGTCGGCTGAAACCTCGCTGGCCATGATCGACGAAATTATCCAACTGGAAGGCCCGCACACGATTGCCGCGTTCATCCTGGAGCCGGTGACCGGGACGAACGGCGTTCTCATGCCGCCGGATGGATATCTGGAAGGCTTGCGGAAACTGTGCGACAAGTATGGAATTCTGATGATCGCCGACGAAGTGATGTCGGGCTTTGGCCGGACCGGCGAGTGGTTCGCGGTCGACCATTGGAAGGTTGTTCCTGACTTACTTTGCATGGCGAAAGGACTTACTTCAAGTTATATTCCTTTGGGCGCTGTCGGTATGCGGCAACATATCGCTCGGCATTTCGACGACAAGGTGTTCTATGGTGGACTTACTTATAACAGTCACCCGATGGGATGCGCGACCGCGCTGGCGAGTATTCGCGTTTATGAGGAAGATCATCTGATCGAGAATTCGCGCAAGATGGGCGCGATCATGAAGACGCTGGGCTCGGAATTGCAGGCGAAACACCGGTCGGTGGGTGCGGTGCGCTCGATTGGGCTGTTCGGCGTCTTCGAGCTAATTCGGGACCGCACGACGCGGCAGCCAATGGCTCCCTTCAACGGCACTTCCGATGAGATGGTTGCGCTTGGCAAGTTTTTCAGGGAGAACGGGCTCTACACCTTCGTTCGGTGGAATACCTTCTTCACTAATCCTCCGCTGTGCATCAACGAGCAGCAACTGCGGGAGGCGTTTGCGATCATTGATGAAGGGCTGGAGATCACGGATCGGGCGGTGACGGGCTAGTTGTCAGTTGTTAGTCCCGGTTCGCAGTTGGAGCGGAGCTGAACAGGCTGCGGAAGAAGTCGCATTGCGGGCCGCGGCTGCCCTCAGCGGCTAAAGCCGGCATTGATTTTGGGGCTCGTACGGTGCGGCTGAAGCCGCACCCCTTCAAAGCAAAGTCAAAACCCGAGCTTTTCCGTAAACTGTGAAGCCGTGACCTTCCCGAGAACTTATTCAGGACCAGCTAGGAGACTGGCTCTAGCGCCAGCTTCGCTGCTGGCCGTCGGAGGGGGGAACTACCAGGGGTTGGTGCGCTTGGGTGGCGTGGTGGTTGATTGCGGTTGCAGCTTGGGTGCGGAGGTTGCCGGCCTTCGCTTCGAAATCGAGCGTGCTTACGCTGTGCGCACACTGCGTGCAGGTGAACTTCATGCCGTTCTTGATGCGCTCGATGCGGTAGGCTTTCACTGAATGAATTGTAGTCCTTTGGGAGCAGAAGGCGAAAACGCGATGGTGGGGCAGCGAAGGTAACGCTATAGCGAATCAAGAATTACAGGCAGCTGCCGAGCTTCGCCCGGCATTTAGACCCTTCGGCTTCGCTCAGGACAGGCTCGCGAGGGGGCCGTCCCTCCACCGGCTTACTTTTCCAAAGGTCAGGGCGGGAGAGTTAGAAATGGCATCATAGGGGTGTTCGAATGCACGTCGGCGGCGGTATAAAGCATAGAAACGTTGATTTAGAATCCTGCTAGGAGAGCAGTTTCGGTCAGGAGATGAGATGGAGAACTGGAAGCGGGCGGTGATTGCGGGATCGGTGGGAGCGGCGACCCTGTTGCTGCTGAAGGGGAAACGTCCGGCGGCGGTGCTGGTGGGAGGGGTGGGACTGGCGGTGCTGGCGTCGGAGTATCCGAATCAGTTTGCCAAGATTCGCGAAGAGCTGCCTTCGTATGTGCGGCAAGGAACGAAGTTTCTGGATCTGGCGATGAAGATCGGCAGCAGGCTCGAAGAGTTGGCGGAAAAGCGCGCGGCGCTGGCGTTTGAGGAGTTAGGGGAGTACTAGCTGTTCGCTATTCGTCGTTCGCTGTCCGGAAGTGCGAGATACGGCGGTTGGCGAACAGCGATTGGCGAGCAGCGAATAGCGATCAGCGAACGACGGCTTCACTCTATTCCCAGCTGTTTGCGGGCTTCGGGGCTTAGGCGTTCGGGAGTCCAGGGCGGATTCCAGACTACATTGACGCTGGCGTTGCGGACGCCGGGGAGTTGCTCGACGCGGGACTTGACCTGGGCGCTGATGTTGACGTGCTCGGGGCAGCCTTGAGCGGTGAGGGTCATATCGATGGTGACGTCCTGTTGACCTTCGGGTACGTTGTCGAAGCGGATTTCATAGATCAGGCCGAGATCGACGATGTTGACGGGGATCTCTGGATCGTAGCACTGCTTGAGTGCGTTCAGAACGTCATCCTGGGCAATGGGCATGGATTTCCTTTTCGGTTCGTTCGATTACGGGTTGTTGATAGCGAGTACGCTTGTCCATATTCTATAGCGAATCCAAGGTTGTCGTGAGCGCAGGCAGCTGCCGAGCTGCGCTCGGCTTGGACGGGCGAGGCGCCCGTCCCCACACGAACTTAGTTCGTTCTTAAATCATGGCCCTCGGCCCGGAGTTTCGGAAAAGGCTGCAGATCTTTCTGGTGGCCGCCCTGGTGATTGCGGGTGGGCGAGCGGCGTACATCGTGTACGAGCGGCACGCGGCAATGAAGGAAGATGCGAAGCCCAAGCCGGAAACGGCGCTGAAGGCGGACTACTACGTTACGCCGAAGAAGCTGCATGCTTATGATCTGAAGTCGGCGCGCCAGTTAACCGAGCAGGCGGTATGGGTGAAGGTCGGTTATCAACTCGCTTACTATCCCTACGATCGGGAGCGGCACATGGCGGATTTCGAGCACGAGGCGGGACTGTTGCCGCCTTTGCAGAAGCTGGCGATTCAGGATGTGGTGACCGACGTTTCTCCGCTGGCTCCGGGGATCAAGCAGGTGATGGCATGCTTTTCGCTGAACGGCAAGAGCTATGCGGCTCCGATTGGGGCGGAGAAAGGCGGCGATTTCAAGATTTGCTCCGATGACATTTTCTTCATCGAAGATCCGCACGATCTTTACAAGCACTGGCCGGAGGATGTGTGGAAGGAGATTGACGCTCATGAAGTGCAAACGGGGATGAGCGAGTTACAGGCCAGCTTCGCGATTGGGATGGGCGTGTCCGACGGTTCGGGCGATTATGGTTGGAGAACTTTGCATTACGCGAACGGTGGAAAGCCGCTCGTGATCAGCTATCAAAACGACAAGGCGGTTGCGATCAAACCGGGGTCGTAAGCGTACAATTCCGGGCATGAAACGAACACTCGACGTGGTTGTTGCCTCTCTTCTTTTTTGCCTCTTCAGTTTTTCCATACAGGGTTTTGCGCCACGTCTTTCGGCAAGTCTTTCTGCGCCACACACCATGCGGGTGGATTATTACCACACCGGAAACTCGCACGAGGAATGGTTCAGCCTGGATCGGGTCGTGCTGGAACCTCTGGAGTGGCCGGGGAATCTGAACAAAGCCATCGATGAAAGTCAACTGGGAGAGTACCGGTTCGAAGTGCGCGGGCGCGACAGCGGGAAGCTGGTGTACTCGCGCGGATTCAATTCGGTGTTTGGGGAGTGGAAGACGACGGAAGAGGCGCTGCACGGAAATCGGACGTTTTCGGAGTCGCTGCGCTTTCCGGCGCCTGACGAGCCGGTGGAAGTGTCGCTGAAAGAGCGTGCTGGGAGCGGCTTTCAAGAAGTCTCGTCCGGAGACATGGCTGGTGGAGCGGCAGGCGTCTCCGCCCATCCAGAGAGCGCAGCGGGACGGGCGAGGACGCCCGTCGCTCCACCAGCGTGGAAGGAAGTGTGGAAGACGGTGGTGGATCCGAAGGACAAGTTCATCGACCGGTCGCGTCCACCATCGCCCGGAGCGTTGCTGGAATTGCAGAAGATGGGCGATCCGGCGACCAAGGTGGACTTGCTGGTACTGGGCGACGGTTACACGGCGGCGGAGCGCGGAAAGTTTGATAAAGACGCGCGGCGATTCATGGAGGCGCTGTTTTCGACATCGCCATTTCGCGAACACCAGAGAGATTTTAACGTGTGGGGGCTGTGTCCGGCGGCGGAGGAGTCGGGCGTATCGCGGCCTTCGGGCGGAATTTATCGGCGGTCTCCGGTGGGCGCTCGGTACGACACGTTCGGCACGGAGCGCTATGTGCTGACCACGGAGAACCGGGCGCTGCGGGATGTGGCGTCGTTCGCGCCGTATGAGTTCATCGAAATTCTGGTGAACGGACAGACTTACGGCGGTGGCGGAATTTTCAATCAGTACGCGACGGTGGCGATCGACAATCTGTGGGCGGGGTACGTGGGTGTGCACGAGTTTGGACACCAATTCGGCGCGCTGGCGGATGAGTACTACACGTCGGATGTGGCGTATCTGCCGCCGGAAAAAAAGACGGAACCGTGGGAACCGAACGTGACCGCGTTGCTCGATCCGGCGAATTTGAAGTGGAAGGACCTGGTCGCGGCGGGGACACCGATTCCGACGCCTTGGGATAAAGAGGAGTTTGATCGCTTTGAGCGGGACATCCAGCGGCAGCGGAAAGAGCTGCGCGCGGCGGGGAAGTCGGAGGCGGAGATGGATGAACTCTTCCGCAAAGAGCGCGAGAAGGAAGATGCCATGCTCGGTTCCGAGAAGTTTGCCGGGAAAGTGGGAGCGTTCGAGGGCGCGAACTACGAGGCGAAAGGATACTACCGTCCGGAGGTGGACTGCATCATGTTCACGCGGCATAAGGCGTTTTGCGCGGTCTGCCGGCGGGCGATTGAGCGGGTGATTGGGATGTATGCGGGGTGAGACCATTGCACCGCGGAGAACGCTGAGTTCGCAGAGAAGTGGTAGCAATCTCGGCTTGTCGCGCAGAGAGTCTCTCGTGAAGCGCAAACGCGGTAGAGGATGTAGGGGTCCTTCGACTCCGCGAGGACTTCCGCTTCGCGAAATTCCTCGCTGCGCTCAGGATGACAGGGAATTGTTGTGGTGCGAGGCCGGTGAGAACCGCGATAGCCGAGCGCGAACGAACTGTATGACTTCTGGCGTCACGTAGTTTGGCGGGTGGATTTCAAACATGGGACGACCGACGACGGGTTTCAGCGAGACTCGTTCCCAGGCTGGGCCTGCGGCCTCTTGGACGGAATGCAATAGGACGGCGTCGGCGCGGTCGAGGTAGGTTTGCGCGGAGGCTTTGAAGTCGGCGGTCGCTGGATCGAGTACGGTCAGATAGAGATCCGGTTTCACAAAACGCAGGATGCTGTTCGATTCGATGATGGCATTTTGTGTCGCGGCTAGTATCTTGCGGATACGAGGCATGGCTTCGGCTAAGTGCCCTTGCTGGGTGCGGACCCACCAGGAGTGATCGGCTCCGGCGACCAGGAAGCGCGAAGTATCGGAGTCGCCGGAGCGGTCCTTTTCTTCCGACACAGCCCAGGAATGATCGGCGGTGGCACAGTCGCAGGCTTCGCCGTTGGCAGAGCAGACGTTGTGTCCGTATTGCGTGATTTTTAGGGCGGTCCAGTGGAAGGCGGGCAGGGCGGCGATGAGGCAGGCTACGACGCTGGTCTTGCCGACACTGCGGGAGTGTCCGCCGATGACTACGATGGGCATGGGAAGGCAGCTCTTCGCTGTTGGCTCTTCGCTCTTCGCCTTTCTCGGCTAGACAGATTGCCCCGGTAGAGACGCGGCTTGCCGCTTCTCCGCTCACGAGCTAAGAGCCAAAAGCTACGAGCCAAAAGCCTTCTTTAACTCAGCGTTGCTTCTTGGCCGAGCGCGAAACAAACGCCAGCTCTTTAAGATACTCTCGAATGGGGCGCGCTGGGGTTCCCCAAAAGACGACTCCTTTGCCGCGAATCACTTTCTTGGTTGGGATGCCGCTTTGCGCGCCCAGGATGGCGCCTGCTTCGATGCGCACGTGGTCCGCGATGCCTACCTGTCCGCCGATTATGACGTTGTCTTCGACGACCGCACTTCCGGAAAGGCCGGTTTGAGCGGCGATGACCACGTCCTGGCCGATGTGCACGTTGTGGCCGACGTGGACGAGGTTGTCGATCTTGGTGCCGCGGCCGATGCGGGTTTCGTCTAGAGCGCCACGGTCGATGGTAGAGTTGGCTCCGATCTCGACGTCGTCTTCGATCACGAGCCGTCCAACCTGCGGGAATTGCTCGTAGCGTCCGGTTTGGGAATCGCGGACGTAGCCGAAGCCTGCGCTGCCGAGTACTGCTCCGGCCTGCACGATTACTCGATCGCCGAGAGTTGTGCCTGGGTAGATGGTGACGTTGGCGTCGAGGCGGCAATGGCTTCCGATCTTTACGTTGTAATCCCCGATGTTGTAACCCCCGACCGCGCTAACCCTGTCGTCGCCCATTTCGTCGTCCGCATTGTCGCCCGCATTGTCTCCGATGACCGAACCGGAGCCGATGATAGTTTCATCACCGATCTTGACGTGCTCGCCGAGAATCGCGTGCGGGCCAATGGCTACGTTCTTGCCGATCTCGGCGGAGGCGGGGACGACGGCGGAGGGATGAATGGCGCGATTGGGGCGAGGGGTGCGGAGCAGCCGCGCGGCTCGGGCAAAGGTGAGGCGCGGCTGGGCGGAAATCAGGATAGGCTTGGTCGTGCTGGCGGAGAAGGCTCCGGCCGCGAAGTCTCCGGCGATTACGACGGCTGCGGATGAGCGGAGCGCGGCGTCTAGGTGCTGGACGTCATCCACGAAGACCAGGCTGTCGCTCTGGGCGGATTGCAGGCTGGAGACTGTGGCCACGGTGATGGAACTGTCTCCGAGGAGAGGGCAGCCGAGCTTCTCGGCTAGATCGCGCAGGGTATGCTTCATGGTTGTCTATTGTCGCTTTCCTGGGCGCGTGTGTACAACGCCGACGCCGACTTCTTTGCCACTCGCGGCAGCTGCCGAGCTTTGCTCGGCTTGGACGGGCGAGGCGCCCATCCCCACACAACCACACCCACACTAGCTCAGTACGGTGGCGGCTGGCCTGGCGGGCGGGTTTTCCAGCGGCGGTGCACCCAGAGCCACTGGTCGGGATAGCGGCGGATGAAGTCTTCTATGACTTTCGTGAATCTTGCGGTGTTGGCTACTATGTCGGCTTCGTTATCGTTGGTGCGAATTAGCTCGACGGCGGGATCGAAGCGCAGGATGTATTTGCGCAGTTTCGCATCCCACACGGTGAAGCCGGGGACTACGGCGGCGTCGGTGCGCAGGGCGATGCGGGCGAGGCCGCTGGCGGTGCAGGCCGGGATGCCGAAGAAATCGACGAACACACCCTGCGGCGGGGTCATGTTGGTGTCCATGAGAATGCCCACGGTTTCGCCGGCGCGCATGGCGGAGAGTAGGCCGCGCACGAAATCGTCTTTGTCGACGGTGCGGTTGCCGTGCATGGTGCGGTAGCGCTGGATGAGGGCGTCGATGTAGGGATTATCGAGGGAGCGCATGACGATCGACAGCGGATGCCCCTGCAAAGAGTGCGCGAAGGCGGAGAGTTCCCAGGCTCCGAGGTGGGCGGTGAGAAAGAGAACGCCTTTGCCGCGAGCGTAGGCGCGCTCGAAGTTCTCAAAGCCATCATAGATAACGACGCGCGCGACATTTTCACGGGTGTAGCGGGGGAAGAGGCAGACTTCGGCGAGCTGGCGTCCGAGAGAAATGAATTCGCCGCGAACCAGGCGGCGGCGCTCGCGCGGCGACATTTCAGGGAAGGCGAGTGCCAGGTTGCGCAAGCCGACGCGACGGAGGCGTCCGTAAACAGCGTACACGGTTAAGCCGATCGTGATGCCGATGGCGCGCGCCATGGGACGGGGGAGCAAGCCCAGGAGCTTGATCCAGGGCCAGACTACAGCGTACTCAAGGCGTTCTCGCACTGTGGTAGTTCTCAGTTCCCAGTTCTCAGTGACTTGAATCGAAGACTGAGAACTGAGAACCGAACTGAGAACTTGCTATTTCGCAGCCTGCAGCGCCCACTTGGCTAGCGTGCTCAAGAAGGGGTACGCGTTTGGGGGAGGTTCGATTTCTCCCTTGAGCGACGTGGGGAAGGGCACCATGCGGCCGTAAAATTCGCGAGTGCTGCCTTTGTCCTGTTTGATTACGGCGCCATTGAGTTCGAGTCCGGCGAAGAGGCCACGGGAGCGCGAGTAGGTCAAAACCTCTGCCCGCATCTTCCAATCGGTGTCGGCGGCGGCGTGGCGTCCCACGGGACCGGCGGCCGCGCTGGCATCGGCGCCGAGTTTGAACTGGCTGGAGAGCAGGTTGTTCATTCCGCCCTTGTTCATGATCAGCATGACGACATCGGTTGCCTGGCCGCCGATCTGCAGGCCGAAACTGCCGCCGCCGATGGTGAAGAAAGCGGGAGCGCTCCAGCCTTTTTCGGTGCGGCAACTGGCGACGCCTTTGCCATAACGGCCGCCGAAGACGAAACCTCCATTGAGCAGTGACGGAACCACGGCCACGCATTCCGCCGATCCAAGAATTTCTTCAGGGATGCGATTGTCTGGGGCGGCCTGGATTTCGTCGAGCACGGTGCCAGCAGCCTCGACTCGTCCGGAAGCCTTGGTATTGGGCTCCGGGGGCTTGGTGTCGTCGGCATTAGCGGAAAGCATCGTTGTCAGGAAACATGTCAGGAAACAAACGAGCAGCAGAACGAGGAATTTTCGCATCATGCCTCACTTGGGAGATCGGAGTTTGGAATCTATTGTCGTGTTTAGCAACTCTGATTCTATTCGATGCAGGCTGCGTAGCGGGGGATAGCCGGGAGTGACCAGGGTGAGTCAGGCTTAAGGCAAAAAAATGCGGGGCTGAAAGCGGCGACCCTAATCTCCGTTTCCAACCCCGTCTCCCAGGTTCTGTGGTAGGTGAAGCGAGTATGCGGCAGGTGGAGTGAGCGGACAAGATTACGAGGGTCACTGTACTTTGGTAACCGGAGGATGGTTTGATCGGTGCCTCTTCGCATGTTGGTGTAATGGGGGATTTTGTGCCAATCACTACGGGCAAATTTGTCTTTCCGCTGGAGACTGTGGGAGACTATTTCCCTTGCCGAGGAGGAACAATGAAGAAGCGCAAACTTGGAAAAGGCAATCTGGAAGTCTCTGCTCTTGGGCTCGGCTGCATGGGAATGAGCTTTGGTTACGGTCCCCCCGCAGAAAAGAAGGAAATGATTTCGCTGATTCAGACGGCGGTCGAACGCGGCGTGACATTCTTCGACACCGCTGAAGTATACGGTCCTTTCACAAATGAAGAACTTGTGGGCGAAGCGCTTGCTCCGTTCCGGGATCAGGTAGTGATAGCAACGAAGTTCGGCTTTGCGCCTGATCCCAATGGCGGACCAGGGTGGCCTGCCCTAAATAGTCGGCCAGAACATGTCAAGGAAGTCGCCGAGGCCTCCCTTAAGCGACTCAAAACCGATGCCATCGATTTGTTCTACCAGCACCGTGTTGAGCCGAGCGTGCCGATCGAAGACGTTGCAGGAGCCGTGAAAGACCTGATTGAGCAAGGTAAGGTGAAGCACTTCGGCCTTTCTGAGCCAGGAGTGCAGACAATCCGTCGCGCACACCGAGTCCAGCCGGTCACGGCAGTTCAGAGCGAATACTCGCTTTGGTGGAGACGCCCTGAAGAGGAGCTGTTGCCGGCCCTCGAAGAACTTGGGATCGGATTCGTTCCATTTAGCCCTCTTGGCAAGGGCTTCCTCACGGGCAAGATCGACGAAAATACGAAGTTCGATAGTACCGATTTTCGCAACATCGTCCCTCGGTTTACCCAAGAAGCTCGGAAAGCGAATCAGGCGTTGGTTGAATTGCTGAACAAGGTCGCAGAACGAAAGAAGGCAACGACTGCTCAGATAGCCCTCGCTTGGCTGCTTGCCCAGAAGCCCTGGATTGTTCCGATTCCAGGGACAACGAAGCTTCATCGCCTGGAAGAGAACCTTGGAGCGGCTTCCGTCGAACTCACACCCGACGATCTCTGGGACATCAATAGCGCCTCTTCAAGGATCAAGGTGGAAGGGGCGCGGTATCCGGAAAGACTGGAGCAAATGACCGGTCGCTGAACGGCCAGGTAACCCGAACGTCAACGGTCGTTAGCACTAACTGAGAATTGTACGCATAAATGTGCCGCAAGAACCGTGGTGGGTGCGAAAGTTCGAACTGGCAGCGGAGCGACGTTGGGGAAGTTGCGTGCGTTAAAATCTTACCTCAGCGACTAAAGCCGAACTCAAAACGGAGCAGTTACCGCAGCGCTGAAGCGCTGCGCCACCCAAAATCACGGTGCGAAACTGAGTTCTCCCGTCCGCTGCTAGAAACTACTTTGCCGTTACCAGCGAATGCGTGATGGCATGGACCGATAGGGCGATGCGGTTTTGGACTCCGACTTTGCGCATTAGTTTGGCTACGTGCGCTTTTACGGTGCGTTCTTCGATGCCGAGGGCTGCGCCGATCTCTTTGTTGGAGCGGCCGGCAACCAGCATCTCGAGAACTTCCTTCTCGCGATCGGTAAAGTTAATCCGTCCGGCGGGGAAGATGCGACCCGGGGATGCGCTGACGCGTTCGATGAAGGTCGAGAGAACATGGCGCGGAGCCCACACCGAACCCTGATTGACAACGCGGAGAGCCTGGATGAACTCGGCCGCTGAGGCAGCCTCGTCCACGTAGCCTTTGGCGCCGGCCGCGATGGCTTTGAGGACGCTTTCATCGTCCATGCCGGAGCCGGTGACGATGATGCGCAGGTCGGGACGGACGGCTTTCATGCTGGCCATGATGTCGTACAGGTTCTGACCACCGCGATTGCCGAGCAGGACGAGATCGATGTTGGGCAACTGGCCAAGATCGGCCAGCGAGGCGGAGACCAGTTCCAAATCAGGTTCGGTATCAAAGAGGGCCCGGAATCCCACAAACCGCAGAGGATCGCTTTCCACTACGGCAACGCGGATTAATGGCTTTCTAGCGACGGCAGCTTTCATTTAGGTTCCCTGTTAGGATTGCATCCTGTTCAAGATTGCCTGAATCGGGCAATAATTGAAACGATTGACGAGCGAGGCAAATTACGGGGGTAACCCCCAAGATTAGGCATCAGAGGAGGGTTTTGCGGTGAAGCGAAGGCGCATGCGACGGTATTTTGCAGCGATTCTGGGGGTGGGCTTGATAGTTGCGGGGCTGGGGTTGGCGCAGGGGCAAGCGTCGGCGCAGGCGTCAGCGCAAACGTCGGCGCAACCTTCAACAACGTATCAGCCGAAGTTTTCGGGTGATCCAGCGCGCTCGGATTCGGAAGCGCAGGCGCTCGGCTACATGCGGGTGGTGCTCCGGGCGGAGCACGCTTACAAGAAACGGCATGACAAGTATACGGGGTCGCTGGAGGCGCTGGCGGGCACAGGGTCGTTCACCAAGCGCATGGCGCATACCACCATTCGGGGGGACTATACGGTCAGCTTCCGTCCCCACCACGACGGTTTCGTGCTGACCATGACGCCCAAGCAGATGGACAGCGAACACCGCTCGTTCTATGCGGAAGAAGATGGTGTAATTCATGCGGACGATCAAAAGCCCGCGGACCTGGATTCTCCGAAAGTGCAGTGAACGGGTGTCGATGTTCGATTGGTAAGGTATAGTAGGGACGGCCGCCCTCCGCAACTGCTTGCGGCAATGTGAACAGACCCGCCCGGCGGCCTCAAAACACCTGCGTCTTCACCACTTTACCATTGTCAAAGTGCACTACCCAGCGGTGCCCGTTCTTCAGGTAAAACCAGGTCTCGCGCAGATTCGTATCGTCGCTCTCGTCCACCTTCTTCTGATCGGGATCTCCGAAGCTCATCAGCACCATTTCGTAGGTCATATTCTCCTGCACCGTGTGCGCTTCGATGGCAGCGCGAAGTTCAAGCGGCATCTCGTTCTGCTGGAGCTTCTGCTCGATGCGGCTCACGTCCAGCACTCTTGCCATGAAACTCAGGATGGTTTGCGGAGCGATATCAGTGTCGGTCAGATCTTTCTGAAACTTCAGATTCAGCCGCGAGCCCCCGGCCCGTTTGTAAGACGCCCCCATTTTGTTGGCGTGATTGCTGCCCCGCCGCCCCTCCCCGCCGCCTTCCAGATGGATTTCCACCTTGTCGCCGTCGATCTTGACATTGGTGATAGTCACCCATTCATCGCGGTCCACTCCCACTCCCTTGTCCTTGAGCCACTTGGTCATCTCTTCCAAATCGATTCCGCGCTCATCGGTGCGCTTGTTCGACCGAGGCACGTAGTACATATCCACGCCATCCTTGTAGGCCGGCAGATCGACCAGAGCTTTTACATCCTTCCCGAGCAACAACGTGTTCAACTGCTCCTGCGCGCTTTTCGATGTGGAAGCTTGCGCCGTCCCCAAGAACCCCACTGCGAGACCGAGTAGCACGGCCCAGAAAATCCATGTCTTCATCTTGCGCATAGTCTTCTCCTCTGTCGCCTTGATGCCAACCTAGATATAAAGGGGGAATTCAACGCTTCGCGCGATGAGCCGGAGATTCACTCGGCCCACAAACCGGTCTTCAGGCGCAGTAATGACAAGTATTGACGATAAATGCTGACATTATTTGGTGTAAATGGCTCTTGGGTGCCAGTTGCACTGACTTCGGAAGGAACTTTGCTATCCTTGCGGGTGCGGCAAATCCATTCGAGCGCGTGGGGGCTGGCGCTGGTTTCGGCGGCGCTGCAGGTTGTGATCTTTCCGCTGCCGGGGATGTATGGGCTGTCTTGGATTGCGGTGGCGCCGCTGCTGGTCGCGATCTTGCGGGCGCGCGTTCCGGAGACTCTGCAATTGGATGGGCAGGCGCGCTTGCTGCCCGCCAGTCCGTGGCAAGGGTTTGTACTGGGCTACGGGTGCGGGATTCTGTGGTTTGCCGGGACCTGCTACTGGATTTTCGACACCATGCATCGCTATGGCGGGCTGCCGATTCCGGCCGCGGTGCTGGCGCTGATCTTGTTTTGCCTGTACGTTGGGCTTTATCACGGAATGTTCGGGCTGCTTCTGGCCCTGGTTGCGGGATCAAACAGCTTTAGATTGGGCGAGTCTCGATCAAACAAGTCTGGATTAAAAGCCGCCGGGTCGGGAGCGTCGCTGCGGCGCGCGCTGGTGGCGGCTCCGTTTCTTTGGGTCGCGGTGGAGCTTGCCCGGACGCGGATTACCGCGTTTCCCTGGGAGCTCCTGGGGTGCTCGCAGACCGCGAATTTTGCGCTCACACGGATTGCTACCCTCACCGGCGTGTATGGGCTATCGTTTGAAATCTTGCTCGTGAACAGCGTGTTCGCGGCCGCGTTTCTGGTTGCGAAGGAGCAGCGGAAACGGCTGCTGGCGGCGGCGTGCGTGGCGACGGCGATCCTGCAGGCGGGGCAATTGGTGGCGCCTCCTCCGGTGGCGGCCGACCACACTGCGCTCTTGGTGCAGCCGAATATTCCGATCCTGGAAGGCGCGGTGTGGACGAAGGAATTTTTTCAGGACACGCTGCGGGACTTGACCGCCGTGAGTTTACATCCCCCCGGAGGAAAACCCGCCAAACAACAGGCCGGCGGGTCCCATGACATGCTTGTCGTGTCCTATAACTTGATTGTGTGGCCCGAGTCGCCTTCGCCGTTTTACACGAACGATCCTTTGTTTCGCGATGCTGTGAGCGCGCTGGCGCGGCAGTCGGGAACCTGGGTGGTGGCGGGCTCGATTGGAATTACGCCGGCAATGCACAGTGCCGGAGACACTGGCGGAGAACGATCGCAGATTTTCAACTCGGCTGTCCTGGTCAGTCCGCAGGGTGACTGGGTTGGACGTTACGACAAAGTGCATCTCGTGCCCTTCGGTGAATATTTGCCGTTTCCGCGGCTGTTTGCCTTTGCCGGAGGCCTGACCAAAGAAGTGGGAGAGTTTCAGCGCGGTGCGTCGCGCACGCCACTGCAGGCCGGAGACGAGCGGTTCGGAACGTTTATCTGCTATGAATCGATCTTCCCCGATGAAGTGCGGCAGGGACCGCTCGAGGGCGCGCAGGTCTTGCTGAACATTTCGAATGACGGCTGGTACGGCGACAGCGGCGCCTGGAAGCAGCACCTGCAGCAGACCGAAATGCGGGCCATCGAAAATGACCGGTGGCTGCTGGCGGCGACGAATACGGGGATGACGGCGTCGATCGATCCTTACGGACGGATCGTGGCGGCAACTCCGCGGAAGGTTCGAACGGCGCTGGCCGCGCCTTACGCGCTGATTTCGAGTACCACTTTTTACACTCGGCACGGCGATTGGTTCGCATATCTGTGTGCGATAATTTCAGGGGGCGCGCTGATTGCGCGTTTTGTCGTTCCTAATCGCGCGCCTTAGCGGAACCGTGTTGCGCGGGCGCAGTTACCTCAGCGGCTAAAGCCGATGCTCAAACAGTTGAGTCACCGCAGCGCTGAAGCGCTGCGCCACCCAAAATCAAGTACGGTTTTTCAGCAAGCGGTTAAGTCGACGTGAGTGAAAAGCAATGTTGGATGAACTGGAACAACAATACACTTCTCTCAAGACCAAGGTTCACGACCTGCGGGAGTATCTTTGACGCCGGCAAGCTGCGCCAGCAGTTTGCCGAGATAGAAAAGCAGGCGTCGGATCCCAATCTGTGGTCAAATCCTGAAATATCTCAGCGAGTGATGCGGGAACGGAAACGACTGGAAAGCCTGTTGTCGCTGGAAGGCGACCTGGCGCGCCGGACCGACGACATCGCCACCTATTTCGATCTGGCAGGCGAAGGGGAGAACGTTGCGGCTGACTTGCAACGCGACTTGGACTCTCTGCGCGAATTGGTGGATCGCGTGGAAACCGAGACGCTGCTCTCCGGCGAGAACGACGGCCTGAATGCGATCATGACCATTCATCCCGGAGCGGGCGGAACCGAGTCGCAGGACTGGGCGGAGATGCTGCTGCGCATGTATCTGCGCTGGGCCGAGCGGCAGGGATTCAAAACGGAGATGTACGACTACCAGCCCGGAGAAGAAGCCGGAATCAAGTCGGCTACTTTTTCGGTGATTGGCCAGTACGCGTTCGGATATTTGACCAGCGAGATTGGGGTGCACCGACTGGTGCGGATTTCGCCCTTCGATCAGGCGAAGCGGCGGCATACGTCGTTTGCCAGCGTGTACGTTTCGCCCGAGATTGACGACAGCATCGAGGTCGTCATTAAACCCGAGGATATTCGGATAGACACTTATCGTTCGAGCGGAAAGGGTGGACAGCACGTGAATACAACCGATTCAGCGGTGCGGATCACGCACATCCCGACGGGCTTGGTAGCCAATTGCCAGAATGAACGCTCGCAGCATAAGAACAAGGAGAAGGCGATGAGCATGCTGCGGTCGAAAATTTACGAATACGAGCTGGAGAAAAAGCGCGAGGTTACGAAGAAAATCGAGGATTCTAAACTGGATATTGATTTTGGATCGCAGATACGGTCGTATGTGCTGCAACCTTACCGCATGATCAAGGATCACCGCACGAAACTGGAAATCGGCGACGTGGATCGTGTGCTGGATGGCGATCTGCGGCCGCTGATGCAGGCTTATCTGCGCATGCGGCGGGGCGAGAAGAAAGCATGACCGGACGATAGAGCGCGGGGCGTCCCCACCCAGCTCCCGCAAGCATCTCGCTGGCCGGGCGAGGACGCCCGGCGCTCCACTTGGGAGGAAGCCGCTGATTTTAGCTGATTGCTTTTATGAATGAGAAAAAGAAGAGTTCGCTGAGACTGCCAGTTCTTGGACCCCGCTTGCAGCGCGCCTTCCGCTATGCCGCGGAGAAACACGACGGACAGACGCGGAAGCAGTCGGCGGTGCCTTATCTTTCGCATCTGATGGCGGTGGCATCGCTGGTGCTGGAAGCCGGCGGCGACGAGGATATGGCGATCGCGGCGCTGCTGCACGATGTGGTCGAGGATTGCGGCGGCATGCCGAGGCTGCGGGAAGTCCGCAAGAAGTTTGGTCCGCGAGTGGCGAGGATCGTCGAGGGCTGCACGGATTCGTTCGGCGAGCCGAAGCCGGAATGGGTGGAACGGAAGAAAAGCTATCTGCGCGAAGTGAAGCATGCCGACGTCAATACGCGGCTGGTTTCGGCGTCCGACAAGCTGCATAACGTGCGCACGATTCTGGCGGATTACCGGCAGCAAGGGGAAGCCATCTGGACGCGGTTCACGGGAAAAAAGGAAGGTACGCTCTGGTACTATCGCGCCTTGAGCGACGAATATCAGCGGCGAAGCCCGAACCGCATCACGCGCGAACTTGAGATTGCGGTCGGCGAATTGGAGCGGGCGGTGGGCAAGGAAGCGCGGGCTAGAGACGGAAGACCGGCGAAGAAGAAATCTGCAGCCAATCCCGGGAGATGAACGATGCCGCGAATGCTTGATCTGATCCGCAATTCGCAGCTTCCGTCGAACCTGATGCAATCGGCGGCGCGCGGCGCCCTCGCGGTGCCGCCTGGGGAGACAATTGAGATCCTGGTTTATCTGGCGCTCCATCACAAATTGTTTGGTGAGCAGGCGCGTCTAACGCTGGCCGGTTGGGACGAAAAAGCCAGCGTGGCCGCGGCTGCCGATCCTCAGACCAGCCCTGAGGTGCTGGAATATTTTCTTTCTCTGGAGAATCTGCGGGCTTCTCTGCTGCCGGCACTGGCGGAGAATCCGACGGTCGGCGAAGAATCTCTGGCGGGGATGGCAGTGGCAGGGACGCGCTCGGCCGTAGAAGCTTTGTTGACGAGCCCGCGAGTAATGAACTCTCTGCGCCTGTTGCAGGCGTTGCAGACGAATGCCCACCTGCGTGCAAATGAACTCGGCGAGATTGCCAAAAAGCTGGCTGCTTTGGAGTCCAGACGGGCAGAAGATCGGGACGCAACCGAAATGAGCGTTCCGGACGACGTTATCGAGAAATCGGTCACAAAGTATCTGGAAGAGAACGCGGTGGAACTGGTCACCGAAAAAGACAAACCGTACCAGCCCATGTCTTTCCAGCCCCCAGGAATGGCGCACGAAAACGCGGGCGGCGAGACGGCGGGTGAGATTGTGCCGCAGGCCGCTCCTGCCACGGGCAGTGCCAGTGCTGACGCGGCAGCTGGGAGATCGGCGACGGCAGCAGCGGGAAAGTCTGCTGAAGCCACAGTCGCTGCCCCTGGCAAGAGGCAACCAATTCCGGTTCATGAGGAAAGGCGCGACAGCGCGCTACAGAAGATTTCCAAGCTCGATATCAAGAGCCGGATCGCGTTGGCGATGCGCGGCAGCAAGGAGGACCGGGCGATCCTGATTCGCGATTCTACGAAGCTGGTAGCGGTGGCAGTGCTGGAATCGCCCAAAGTTTCGGAGGGCGAGGTGGAAGCTTTTGCGCAGCAGAAGAATGTGCTGGAGGCGGTGCTGCGCAAGATTCCGATGAACCGGAAGTTTGTGAAGAATTACGGCATCATGCGTAACCTGGTCTTCAATCCGCGCACGCCGCTCGATGTCTCTCTGACATTGATGAAGAACCTGCTGGTTCATGACCTGAAGAATCTATCGGGGAACAAGGAGGTTGCGGACACGATTCGCAAGCTGGCGATGCGCTTGTATGCTCAGAAGATGGA
Organism: uncultured Acidobacteriaceae bacterium; assembly: GCA_963749275.1. GTDB lineage: Bacteria > Acidobacteriota > Terriglobia > Terriglobales > Acidobacteriaceae > Acidiflorens. The sequence continues at coordinate 3,403 of CAVVNA010000014.1, read as the reverse complement.
AAAAAGAAGGAATTAGCAGGGGTTGAAGCAATCTGATTCTATTTACGAACTGTTATCACGGGCGAAGACGATCGCCGTGGTGGGATTGTCGGGAAGTCCGATGCGGCCGAGTCACGGCGTTTCCGCGTACATGCAGGCGGCTGGATACAAGATTATCCCGGTGAATCCGCGGATTGCGGAGGCGCTCGGAGAAAAGTCGTATGCGTCATTGCTCGAAATGCCGCTCGAAGTGGCGGAGAAGATCGATCTGGTGGATGTGTTCCGGCGGCCAGAGTTCGTGGATGAGATCGTGGAGCAGGCGATCCAGTTGAAGATTCCGGCGATCTGGCTGCAGGAAGGCGTGATCGACGAATGCGCGGCGGAGAAGGCGCGAAAGGCCGGAATGTTTGTAGTGATGGATCGGTGCGTTTTGAAAGAGCACCGGGCGAGATTTGGGTAGTTGCCGGTAGCGAAAGTGAGGTTCCGCTCTGCAACTCTCAATTCAACTAACTATTCGCCAGACTTTGTCATCCCGACCCCATTCCCCTTTCTTCATTCTTAAATTTATCCAGATCCTTAAATTTATCCGGAACACTTTCATGAAGACATTGGCGCTGTTGATCCCGTTCTTTGCGCTTGCGATCGCAGCCGCCCAGCCCAGGTTCGAGCGGACTCCTGCTCTGACGCTGCCTTTGCGCGAAGGGTGGGCGCTGCAGTCTTCCGCGAAGGTAACGGCAACGGGCGAAGCGATCTCCAGCGCGTCGTTCCAAGCCGGGGACTGGATCCAGGCCGAGGTTCCGACGACGGTGGTGGCAGCGCAAGTAGAGAATGGGCTGCTGCCGGATCCTTTTTACGCCATGAATCTGCGGCAGTACCCGGGCGTCAGCTATCCCGTCGGCTCCAATTTTTCCAATATTCCGATGCCGCCCGACAGTCCCTATGCGGTTCCGTGGTGGTATCGCAAGGAGTTCACGCTGCCCAACGTCAACGAGTACGCCGGGAAAACCGTGTGGCTGAACTTCCGCGGCATCAACTACCGCGCAAACATTTTTCTCAACGGAAAACAGCTCGCCAATGCGAAGGAAATCGCCGGCGCATGGCGGACCTACGAGTTCAACGTTACGTCCGCCGTCAAGCCCGGAATGAATGTGCTCGCGGTGCAGGTGTGGGCGCCGACGGAGAACAGCCTGGCGATCACTTTCGTGGACTGGAATCCCTCGCCACCGGACAAGAACATGGGGCTGTGGCGCGAGGTGTATTTGACGACGAGTGGACCGGTCGCACTGCGACATGCGGCGGTGTTCTCGCGAGTGGATTCGCCCGCCGGCGATGCAAATACCAGCGCCGCCCACTTGACGGTAACGGCGCTGGTAAACAATGCCAGCGATCAGCCGGTAAAAGGGACGCTCCAAGGCAGAATCGAAAACACCGAATTCGCGCAAACGGTGGAACTCGGGGCGGGAGAATCGAAAGACGTGGTCTTCTCGCCGGCGCAATATCCGCAGCTCAACCTGAGCAATCCGCGGCTATGGTGGCCGGCGCAGATGGGGAGGCCGAACCTGTACGAACTGAGTCTTGCGTTTGTCGTAAATCGCGTGGTAAATAGCGTGGCAAATAGCGAGGCGAGCGGCGCGGCCAGCGGCGAGATTTCTGACGTGTCCCATACGCAGTTCGGCATTCGCGAGATTACATCCGAAGTCGCCGAGCAGGCGCCGGGTCGCTTTAAACGCCTGTTCAAGGTCAATGGCAAGAACATCCTGATTAGCGGCGGCGGCTGGACGCCCGACATGCTGCTTCGGCAGAGCCCGGAGCGGCTTGCCGACGAGTTCCGCTACGTGCGCGACCTGGGACTGAATACGGTCCGGCTGGAGGGCAAACTCGAGACCGAGGAGTTCTTTGAAATGGCCGACCAGCAGGGCATCCTGGTGATGGCCGGATGGTGCTGCTGCGATTTCTGGGAGCGCTGGGGGAGCTGGAAAGATGAAGACTACGACATTGCGAAGTCCTCTTTGCGCGACCAGATCTACCGGCTGAGAGGCCATCCCAGCCTGTTGGCGTGGCTGAATGGCAGCGACAATCCTCCGCCGCCGGCCGTGGAAGAAATGTATCTGAAGATGGAAGCGGAGCTGCGGTGGCCGAATCCGGTGGTGTCTTCGGCCACGGCGAAGACGAGCACGGTGACCGGCGCAAGCGGCGTGAAGATGAGCGGACCTTATGAATACGTGGCGCCTTCGTACTGGGAAGCGGATCCACATCGTCAGGTGGAAGAGCAAACCTGCAATGCTGGCGGATGTGGCGGGGCTTACGGTTTCAACACCGAAACCAGCATGGGAACGGCGGTTCCGCCGATGGAGAGCGTCGAGCGCATGGTTCCCAAAGATCATCTTTGGCCGGTGGGTTGGTCTTTGGATCGGTCGGTGGATGGGCCTGATGAATACTGGAATTTCCACGCGGGCGGCGGCGCCTTCACTACGATACGGATGTTCACCGACGCGCTGAATGCGCGCTATGGAAAGGCCGGCAGCGCGGAAGACTTCACCTACAAATCGCAACTTATGGCTTATGAAGGCGTGCGCGCCATGTTCGAGGCCTACAGTCGCAACAAATACACTTCGACGGGCGTGATCCAGTGGATGCTGAATAACGCGTGGCCTTCGATGATCTGGCATCTGTACGACTACTATTTGCGGCCGGGCGGCGGATATTTCGGAGCGAAGAAAGCGCTGCAGGCGCTCGACCCGGTCTATGGATACGACGATCACTCGGTGTGGCTGGTGAGCAGCCAATATGTGGATGCCAAGGGCCTGAAGCTCGAAGCGCGGGTGTTCAATCTGGATGGAACGCAGAAATTTTTCAAAGACACGGCGCTCGATGCCGCCGCCGATAGCACCGCGAGAGTGTTTGAGCTGCCGCGGATCGAAGGGCTGTCGCCGGCATACTTTCTGGATCTTCGTATCACCGATGGCAGCGGCAAATTGGCCGGGTCGAACTTCTATTGGCTCTCGACGAAACCGGAAAGGATCGAGTGGGCGAAGTCGAACTGGTACACGACTCCAACCGCGTCGTATGCGGAGTATAGCGCTCTCGCGCAGTTGCCCAAGGTGAAGCTGAAGGTATCGAGCCGCAGCGAGCGCGATGGCAATGGCGAAGATGCGGTGACCCGCGTCACCGTAGAAAATCCCAGCAAGTCCGTAGCGTTCTTCGTGCGCCTGAAGCTGGACAAAGGCAAAGGCGGCGAGGAAATACTGCCGGTGGTCTGGCAGGACAATTACATTTCGCTGCTGCCCGGAGAAAAGCGGGAGGTCACGGCAACGTATCGCGCCAGCAGCCTGGGAGCGGCGAAGCCCGAGATCGAAGTGAGCGGCTGGAACGTGGAGTAGATTTGGTAGTTGTGTAATCGGGTAATTTTGTAATTTGCAACAGA
>CAVVNA010000013.1:0-30072 GCA_963749275.1 uncultured Acidobacteriaceae bacterium | reverse complement strand
AGCGTCGAAGATCGCCTAACTCCGAACCTCTTTTCTGCGCGCCGATTCCGCTCGGCGTATCTCGCGGCGGCGCGCGGCACCATCGTAGCGGCGTTTTTCCTCTTCGGTCTCAGGGATGACGGGCGGGACCGGCAACCGATTTCCGGCAACATCCACAGCGACAAAGGTCAGATAGGCGGAACTGACGTGGCGGCTCTCTTCGGCGCGATAATTTTCCACCCAGACCTTCACCCCCACCTCCATCGAAGTGTGGAAGACACGATTGACCGAGGAGCGTAGGATCACGAAATCTCCGACCCGTACGGGCACGAGAAAATCCAGATGATCGATGGAAGCCGTCACTACGTGCTGGCGCGAGTGGCGGTGCGCGGCCATGGCGCCGGCGAGATCGATCCAGTGCATGAGGCGTCCGCCAAGAAGCGCATTCAGAACATTGGCGTCGTTGGGCAGAACGATCTCGGTCATTTCGGAGGCCGATTCGCGCACCGGCCGGGGGCGCATTAACTTCGCTTTGTCGTTATCGTTCATAGATTGTCAGTGCATCGATCGTCTGCTCGTAGATCGTCCGCTCGTGGATCGTCGGCTCGTGGATCGTCGGCTCGTGGATCGTCGGCTCGTTGATCGTCGGCTCGTTGACCGCCAGCTCAATCTCTCGTTCATAAATCGGCTCATAGATCGTTAGATGAGAACAGCGCTCCGCCGGGCGCGATATGTCTGGAGATAGCAGGTTGCGAGTACGAGCACACGCGGCTCCGGATGTGCATCGGAATTGAGCCAAACCTCGCTCACCAGGTCGAAAGTCAATTTTCCATGTTCGATCGGAGCGTGGGCTAACTCGCAGACAAAGCAGATCGTGACCAGTTCCCCGCTAACGTGGGCAACCGAGAAGCGAATTGCATCCCAGTCCCGGAGCCGCGGAAGATGCGGACAGGCGTTTGCGTAACCGAGATTGCAGAATTCCCGGATGTGCGTGTCGGATGCCGCCACTTCATGCCCCGAGGCGCGGCAGTTTCCAGTCCATCCCGCTCCCAGTGGCAGACGCGAAGGATGTGGCCAGGAGCCGTCGTTCGCGATTTCAAGCGGCACAAAAAAAGGGCAAGCCAAGTTGGTTTCTCGGAGAACAGCCATTGTAACGCGAGCCATGATATGAATGGAGAGCAGCTTTTGGCCTTGAGCTTTTGGCCCTTGGCTTTTAGCTGAGAGCTGACAGCCGAGAGCTGAGAGCTTCTTTATGGATCGCATTGCCATGCTGAGCGAGATTCTTACCGCGAATCCCGAGGATTCGTTTGCGCGCTATGGACTGGCGCTGGAGTACTCGAAGGCCGGGCAAATTGAGCAGGCGCTTCAGGAATTCAAAACGCTGATCGCGAAAAATCCGGACTACACGCCCGCATATTTCATGGCCGCCCAGATGCTGGCCGGCGCAAGTCGCGTCGATGAGGCCAAGCGCATGCTGGTGGATGGCATTTCCTCAGCGCGCCGCGCCGGCAACGCGCACGCCCAATCGGAGATGACAGCCATGTTAGAAGAACTGGGATGAGGCGATTGCAGAGGTTAGAGGTCAGATTGCAGAGGTGAAAACTCCGGGGCTTGCGGTGTTCGACTTTGTTTCACTTCTGCAATCCGACCTCTAACCTCTGACCTTGTCCGCGGTGCTACACTCTCTTGTTCGTCGGAGACACACCATGCGCCGTTTAGTTTTTATTCTCGTCTTTCTTTTCTCTCTTTTCTCTTTTCCCGCCTTCTCTCAAGCCAAGCATCCCTTTACGTTCGAAGACATGATGAAGCTGAAGCGCATCGGCGAGCCTGTGCCTTCGCCCGACGGCAAGTGGGTGCTGTTCAGCGCGGTCGATGTGGATCTGGCCGCGAACAGAAAGACGCCGCACATCTGGATCGTGCCGCTGAATAGTGGAGCAACAGGCAGTGTGGGGACGGGCAGTGTGGGGACGGGCAGTGTGGGGACGGGCGCCTCGCCCGTCCAAAGCGAGCGCATTCTTATTCCCGATCAGGATGGCGACCGTCCGCGCTGGGCACCGGACGGCAAGCGCTTCGCGTTCATCTCGAAAAAAGATGGCGGATCGCAGGTTTGGATTGCGGATTTCGATGGCGGCGCTGGCAGTGTAACCGGCATCCACAAGCTGACCTCGATCGCGACGGAAGCCGCCGGTGAACTCTGGTCGCCCGACGGCACCCACATTCTTTTCACCTCAGATGTGTATCCCGAGTGCGACGGGGCGCCCGCCGCAGAAGAAGCCTGCAACGCCAAGAAGGCGAAAGAAGCCGAAGAATCGAAAGTCAAAGCCATCATCTTCGACCGACTGCTCTATCGGCATTGGGACGCCTACAAGAGAGGAAAGCGCAGCCACATTTTCGTGGTTGAAGCTCCTCCCGAGGTTTATCCAACAGCAGTTGCCGGTCTGATCTATAGACCCCCTCTGGACCTCACGCCCGGCGACTACGACGCGCCCGTATTCTCGCTCGGCGGACAGGACGACTACGCCTTCTCGCCCGACGGGCAGGAGATTTGCTATACCTCGAATCACGACAAGGTCGAAGCCACTTCCACCAACAACGATCTCTGGATCGTTTCGGTTCACGTAGGGGCGGACGCCTCGTCCGCCCAGGTTCTGGCGCAAACCAAGAACATCACCGCCGACAATCCCGCCAGCGACTCGACTCCGCTCTATTCGCCCGATGGCAAGTACATCGCCTACCGCGCCCAGCAGCGTCCGGGATACGAGAGCGACCGCTTCCGGCTGATGCTCTACGACCGGAAAACGGGAGAGAAGAAGAATCTGACCGAAGATTTCGACGCGTGGGTGGGAACATTTGCATGGGCTCGTGATTCGAAGCGAATTTACTTTAGCTTCGAGAATGCAGGATATGCGCCAATTGTTTCAGCGGACATCGATCGGCCTCTCAAGGTGCCTGCATCTTGGTTCAGCATTCAGCGTGGCGGGGCCGACTTTACTGGATATCCGCCGATTTCAGGGCCTCCCTTCGACGACGATCTCGCCGTTGCTCCGGACGGCAAGACACTTTTCTTTACCCGAATGTCCGTCATGCATCCCGGCGAGGTTTACAGTCAGCCCCTTGGGTACGTTGGGTTGGAGAAGGCCGAATCTGGTCCCGCTGTTAGGCCCATAACCCACCTCAACGATGCCGTCCTCTCCCAAGTCGCAATGTCGCCGCTCGAACCCTTCTGGTTCACCGGCGCGCACGGCGACAAGGTCGAAGGGTTTCTCGTCAAGCCCCCCAACTTCGACGCTAGCAAAAAATATCCCGTGAAGTTCCTCATCCACGGCGGGCCGCAGGGGGCTTGGGGAGACGACTGGTCTTATCGCTGGAATCCTGAACTCTTTGCTGCCAATGGATACGTGGTCATCATGATCAACTTCCACGGCTCGACTGGATACGGGCAGAAGTTCGTGGAGTCCATCAGCGGCGACTGGGGCGGCGCTCCGTTTGAAGACCTGATGAAGGGGCTTGACTACGCTGAGCAGCATTACGGGTTTATTGATAAAGACCGGGAGTGCGCGCTGGGCGCTAGCTACGGCGGATACATGGCTAACTGGGTGCTTGGCCACACCGACCGCTTCAAGTGCATCGTCTCGCACGACGGCATGTTCAACGCCGAATCCGCCTGGGGTACGACCGAAGAACTCTGGTTCAATAACTGGGAGTTCAAGGGCACTCCCTACACCAACCCCGAGATGTACGAGAAGTGGTCTCCGCGCAACGCGGCGAAGAATTTCAAGACGCCGACGCTCGTCATCCACGGACAACTCGACTACCGCCTTGACGTGAGCGAAGGCTTCCAGCTTTTCACCACGCTGCAGACGATGGGCGTGCCGTCGAAGATGCTCTACTTCCCCGACGAAGGCCACTGGGTCCTGAAGCCGCAGAATGCGCAACTTTGGTACAAGACGGTCAACGACTGGGTCGATCAATGGACCGGGACCGGGACCGGGACCGGGACTGGGGCTAAGAAGTAGGAGAACTCACGAACGCGGCCTGTCAAGCGCTGACCGAAACGGGGCTGGCTAATAGGGCAGGAGTCCATCCCCGGCCAGCACGCGGCAACTTCGTTTGTCCTCGGGAAGCCAACTGCTTGACGCGGGGTTCGGTTGGGTCTCCACGGAACTGGCGGCCTTTGCGGGGGCGGCGTCACTCTCCGTTCGCGCCTCCGGCTTTGGAGCTTGCTTAGGATCTGTCTTGGGATCTACCTTGGGATCTATCTCGGGATCTGTCTTGGGAATTATGACCTCCGCCGGCTTCGATGCGCATGGCAGAGAAACGGCGTTCTCGCTCACCGCAGAACTCGACGACGAGCTTTTTCGATCGCCAGAAACATCGTCCGCAGATGACTCCGGGCAAGCGCTCACGTGCGAAGCCTCCGCCGGCTCGTTGCTTGGAATGCCTTCGGGAACCGCGAACAGCACCTCCGGCGGGCTTTGTGGCGCGGAAGTTTGCGAACCAAATTGCGGCGCGCTCCGCGCGGTCGGGGGCTTGGCGCCGGTGTTCTTCGGCTGCTCTGGAACTATCGCTGCCAGGCTCTCCATTTGAAGTTGCGCGGTCGATTGGCCCGCGCTTACCGTTATAAACACATCGCACGGGCCCACGTTTCCGGCAGAGGGCACGATGGATGTGAGGCCATTCTGATCGGTCACGACCTGGGCTTGCGACGATCCGAGGAGAACGGGCATTCCGTTTTCCGAGACCCGAGCCAGCGTGGTCGCAAAGCTGACGTTCACTCCCATCACCGGGTTCGCGGCCGCGGAGCCGTCGGTCACTCGCATCACAAGCGGCTGAAACGCCTGCCCTGTGGGCAGAACCTGCGACGATCCGCTCACCGTCTCCAGGGTCCACAGCGAAGGCGGCGTGGAGAATAAAGTAAAGGTCTGGCAGGGCGCATTGTTTGGAGCGACGCAAGCGCTCACCTGCACATTGGCATTTTGGTTCGTGAGATTTGCCGTGATGGTGGCGAATCCCGCGCTGTTGGTGGTTCCACTGCCCGCCGAAAGCGAAGCCGTGCCGCGGGTGATTGCGAAATTGACGGTCACATTCGCCATCGGCACACCCAGGTTGAGCGCTTCGACGGTGAGCGGAACTGCGATGGTCGCGCCTTGACCAACCCATTGCGTCGGCGCTACCGCAGCCAGGTCGAGCGTGGTTGATGTTCCCACCACCGTGGCCTGTTGCAACTGCGGCGGCGAGTACGACGCTGGCGCCAAAGCGATCGTGATCGTGCTCGGTCCGGTCGCCGTGGGAGTCACCAAGCTGGAGGATTCTCCGGCCTCATCGCTCAGCACCGAACAGGATGAGGCTCCGCTGCACGCCGAGAACTGCAGACCGTTGGTCGTGGTCCATGCAATCGTCGCCCCGCTCACCGGTGTAATTCCATCGGCGGCCACCGCGCGCACGCGGATGGCATTGGCAGCTTGCGACCCAACTGGAGTTGCCGGCTCCGCGCCTTGCAGCAAAAGCAAGAGATCGGTGGCCGAAGCGCCATAGGTCAGTGCACCAATCATTTGGGAAAAAGCACCGCTCACTGGATCCGTGACCTGGATGGTAGCGGTTCCGTCCGGCGTGCCTGAAGGTATAGCCACCTGGATGTGGCTCGCCGACGCGGAAAGCGTGCTGCCGTTGTTGCCGGCAACGCTTACCTGGAGTCCGGGATTGAATCCGATGCCATTGAGCGTGGTCACGCCACCGGCAAGACTAAGGCGCGCCGGGGTAACCGTATCCGAATAAAGGAGGCTGGCCTGGTAGAAGTAGTCCGGACGGCCATCGCCGCGGAAATCGGCTACCCCCACCCGGTACGCTTCCGACACGCCGAATTGCGCATCCAGTCGGGTCATTGCAAAAGTCAGCGAGTTAAATGCCGAGGTCGTTGAAGCCGGCGCTGGATCTTCGCTCTGGTCGCTCAACTCCCAAATCCCAATCACGGGCAACAGTTTGGTTTCGGTCGGCTGGCCCGCTTCATCGAGGGCGCTCACCGCGACTGAGGCCGTCCGGTTCGCCTGCGCCGTGAACTCGAAAAAATCGGTGCTGCCGTAACCGGAGATCCACGACCCCCACGAACCGCCCTGCGGTAGCGGCGCCGGATTCGCATAGGTTGACCCGCTGCCGGGATGCGCTTGCGCAATTTCATCCTGCAACATCAGGATGTCTTGCTCGGCGTTTGACCCGTTGGATACCGTGACCACAACCGGCGCGAACGAACCCGAGGGCGTTACCTGTGTGGGAGCGTATGGTTCGACGCCCAGCGACCAGTTCGGGTCCAGCGCTTCCGCGCTTAACTGATACTCGGCGATGGTTTGCCCGTTCGGAATCATCAGTTGGCCGAGATCGAAAAAACCTTCGAGCGACGGATCATCGGAGCCCCACCGGTTATAGGGAAGGCCAGTTCCGTCGACGTATCCATCGATAATGTTGCCGGCGTTGCCGCAAAAGGAGAATCCGGAAACGGAAGTCACGACATACTGCCGCGAGGGCTGGCCGTTGACCATCAACCGGGCGACCACGTTGACGCCCTGCATCGGCTGCAAGGCATTTCCCGATGCATCGGTGAAGTACACGCTGCCGTAAACTCTGCCCGCCGGTTGCGGGTTACTGCCGGCGGGATAAAGCCGCGCGAGGGCGTCCATATCGTCCATCGCCGGGACGCCCGGGTCGGGATAGCAGATCGTGATCGGCACGCAGTTAATCGGATCGGAAAAGTGCATTACCGGAAATCCCGCAAAATCGGCGCTGGTTGGAAGCGGGTCGCGCGTCAACACGTTCAGATTGGCCTGCGACCACCCCAAGCCAACCGTGCGCCCCAGCACGCGCACCAGGCGGTATTGAACATCCGGCAACTGCGCAGTGGTGGCGGCGCAGACTCCGTTGATCACCACCAGCGCGTGCACGATATTCCCGCTTACGGAGAAGTTGTCAGGTCCGCCGTAAACGGCGTTGGTAAAGCAATCCTCCAGGTCCCCAGCGCCTTCGCCCAGAATTGCATTTGTGACCGTCCCGTCGTAGTCGTAGACAATTCCGACCGGAGTGCCCGTAGCTGAAGGTGTAATGTCGGCCGGAGCGGTAACAATTCCGTAGCCGTTGGTTTCGATATTGCTGCCGTTCACGTCTTCGCCAAGATGACCGCCCTGCGATGCGGTGAGGGCAACACCAGGAACGCTGGTCCAGGTGCTGAACACAGTGGCAACTAGAGCATCGGCCTGTGCGCCGGTGAGGATCGGGCTCAAATTTCCCTGGTCGGTGAAGTACTGCACAGTTGACATCGAGCCGGTGCCATTCGCCCAGATCAGCGCCTGGCCTTCGACTCCGGCATTGTAGCCGGAGCCCGCTATGAAAGCCGGGCCTCCGGCGCGGCTGGCAATAGCACTGCAAATCAGAAAAACGGCAACCGCCAGAATTCGCGAGCGCATGGCTCACTCCCCTCGCGCGCCGCGGATGGCCCGAGCTAGTTGAACGACGCTGACGCTCCTGTTAACGAGGGGCGCACCTGGCTGAGAAGGCGATTCCTTGCGCTGGGTTATGGCCACGGCCACGGCAGGCTTCGGCGCATCCGGGTTCTGCGCATCCCGGTTCTGCGTGTCCTTAGACACGTTCTGCCCGCTCGAATCGAGAGCAACCTGGCCCAGCGATCCGCCCACCGGGCTGGTCAGGCCCAAACGACTCAGCGGATACAAAAAGATCAGAAAGTGTTGGCCCTTGCTCATCGGGCGATGCATGGACCATGCGCCCGCCCACTCGTGAATCGTGAGAACTTGTCCGCGCTCGACCCCGGCAATCGCCTCGTCGACGTGAAAACTCAGTTGCACAGCCGGAGTCGTCCCCGGATCAATCCGATCGGTCGCCGCAGTCTGGCTGGTAACAGTCCGGGCCGCTGCAGTGAGCACCGTGCCAGCGAATATCATCCCAGCCCGCCGCGAAAGTTGTTTCCATTGCGGACCGAGGAAACGCTCGGCGGCAACCTCATCCGATTGCTGTGCAGCTACAAAGCTCGAAAGAAAGGCGAGAGCAACAACCAACCCGCGTCTTGACGCACGCATAGCGATCTCTTTCTGGAGGGAACGGGACCGGGAAGGTCCTGGGAGTGGAATCAGAGTAGCGCGTTATGGATCAGGGGAATGTGCGGGCGGTCACTGTGGATTTGTGATGAATTAGCGGGTCGTAAGCGTGCGGTTGATATTTTGGATGTTGACCATGGTCTCAGACCATAGTACTATCCAAAAAGAGCTCCGACATGGAAGAAATTGCCATCTCCAAATTCAAAGCCACTTGCCTGGCCGTGCTCGAGAGAGTCCGTAAAACCGGCAAAACGGTCCTGGTGACGCGCTTCGGCGAGCCAGTGGCTGAGGTCGTCCCTCCTCATGCGTCCAAGAGGTCGAAGCGCCGGTTGGGCTCACGGGCGGGGACCGGACAAATTGTCGGCGACATCGTTTCTCCTGCCAGCGCAGAAGACGATTGGGACGCTCTGCGCGGATGAGACTGCTGCTCGATACTCATATCTGGTTGTGGAGCGCGCTCGATCAAGCGCGCCTTTCCAGCCGTGTGGCCGCCGCACTAGAGAATCCCGTTAACGAGTTGTGGCTTTCTCCGATCTCGTTGTGGGAGGTGCTGACTCTTTGCCAGAAGCGCAAGCTGATTCTGGATCCTAATCCTCAAGCGTGGATCGCAGATACGCTGGACACAACTCCGATGCGGGAGGCTCAAGTCACATACCAAGTCGCGCAAGAAACCGCTCGCGTGCAGCTTCCCCATCGCGATCCCGCCGACCGTTTTCTGGTGGCCACTGCCCGAGTGTTCGATCTGACCCTGGTCACAGCCGATGAGACCCTGCTCAAAGCTCGGCAGGTGCCAGTTCTAGCAAACCGCTGAAATCGCAGGTGCGCAACCTCTGCGGTTTTTGTGGAGCGGGAGGCCGGTGCGGCGAATGGTCTTAGTCTTCCGGAATCCGAGGCCAGCATAAATGCGAAAGGCTACTTCTTATGGCGACTATTCGCCTTCTTCATCTGCTTCCGCTGCTGCTTCGCGTATTTCTTCATCGCTTTCGCCTGTTTCTTGTTTGCCTTGTTCAACATCTTTTGCTGCTTCTTGATCGCCTTCTTGGATTGGCGCGCATTTTCTTGGGGACTGATGCGTTGCGCGTGAGCCGGTATTGACCACGCAGCACTCAAGGCAACCAGGAGGAGCACAAAAGTAACAATTCGTTTCATAACGTCTCCGAACGGAGTTCCTGCAGCGATCTTACACCGAAGCTGCACCCATCCTGCCACGCCAGGCGTTACTTCCGTAATGCGACCTGCTGGTGGAGAGCCAGCCGTCCCCGCCCGGCTGGACCCTTCGACTTCCCCCTCGGCTTCGCTCGGGCCTCGGCAAAACAGGGCAGGCTCGCGAGACGCCCGTCCCTCCACCATATAACTCAGCACGCGGTTACGGTTCTAGTGGATCGTCTTCGTCTTCCGCGACATGTAATCCATCAACAAATACTGCCCGAGCGTATACGGCGTCGTGAAGTAGGCCTTGCCGCGGCACATCTGAGTCACTCTCTGGACGAACTGCACCAGCCCATAATCCGACGCCAGCATGAACGTATTGATCAGCACGCCGGCCCGTTTACACTTCGAAACTTCTTCGAGCGTCTGGCTCACGACTAGAGGGTCGAGCCCAAACGCGTTCTTGTAAATGCGCCCGTCTTCGAGTGTGAGTGCGGAAGGCTTGCCGTCGGTGATCATGACGATCTGCTTCATGTCCTTGCGCTGGCGCTGCAGGATGCGCTGCGCCATGCGCAAGCCCTCGCGCGTGTTCGTGTAGTACGGACCAACCTTCACGCGCGCCAGTTGCGAAAGTGGCACCTCTTCCGCCGAATCGTGAAACAGCACCAGCGACAACGAGTCTCCGGGATACTGCGTCCGAATCAGTTGCGACAAGGCCATCGCCACTTTCTTCGCCGGAGTGAAGCGGTCTTCCCCATACAGAATCATCGAATGCGAACAGTCGAGCATCAGCACGGTCGCGCACGACGACTGGTACTCGCACTGGTGCACCTGCAAATCGTTGTATTCGAGGTTCAGCGGAAGCCCGAGCCCTTCGCGCTGAATGGCCGACGAGAGCGTCGCGGTGATGTCGAGATTGAACGTGTCGCCAAACTCATACTGTTTCGAAGCGCCGCTCGCTTCGATGCCGGTCGCCATGTCGCGCGTGTCATGACGTCCAAAACTCGATTTGCCCAGCGACCCCAGCAGATCGCGCAGCGCTTTGAATCCCAAAAAGTCGAGGCTCTTGTCGGTAATCTCGAACTTAGCCTGCTGCTGCGCCTCGCCTACCTGCCCCCCAACACTCGACTGCTTCGAAGGATCGTGAGGTCGATCTTCGAATGGACGATCGATCGAAATATAGTCTTCCTGCTGCATGCGCTCGATCAGCTTCTCGATCAACTCTTCAAGTTGGCCCTCCATCTGCATCTGCTGGAGCCGGTCGCGCATTTCCTCATCAAACATCTCGCCATTGAGCAGCGCGTGTTCGAGAGCGCGTTTCAATTCGTCGAGCGTCTGCTCGCCCTCCGGCAGTTCATACCAGAATTTGTCGTTGAACCCGCTCTGCAGAAAATAGTCCGAGAGCGCGCTGAGCAAGTCTTCCATGCTCATTTCGCTGGCCGGATCGGGAACGTATTTGCTATAGCGGATGCGTTTCATAAAAAGCAGTGCAATCAGTCGTCAGCTGTCAGTTAAATCAGCTCGACCTCGAAATCGCCGGCTCAGAAGCCGCATAATTCCCGTGTTTTCTCTGGCGAATTCAACCAGTGATCGCCCGTAACTTCGCTAGAGTTTCGGCAGGATCGGGACGGATGGTGTAGTCCGCATTCACGTTGACCGCACGGATGATCCCTTCCTTGTCGATCACGTAACGTGCGGGCATCGGTAGCCGGTATTCCGTCTCGTCATTGAACCGGTCCAGAGTACTGCCAAACGACTTGTAAAGGTCGCGCAAATAGCCCGGCAGCGTAAAGACAAGCCCGAACTGCTCTGCCGTCTTCAGGTGAAGATCCGAGAGTATGTCGAATGTCAGGTTCAGCTTCTTGTGCAGCGCCCGCGTGTAACGTTCGAGTTCAGGGGTCAGCACGACAATCTGCGCTCCCAGCGCTCTCACATCCGAATGAATCTGCTCTAGAGCCTCCAGCTCCATATTGCAGTAAGGTCACCAGTGACCTCGGAAGAGGCTGACGACCAGCGGCCCAGCTTGAAGCAGGTCTCTCGAGGAAATCTGCACGTGATCTTGATTGAACAAGGCGAAGCCTGGAGCGCGGTCCCCAACCTTCAGCACCCGGCCTTCAATCCCGGAGGCCTTGAGCTCCGCCGTGGCTCGATGCATCGTTTCGATTGCCTCACGCGGCGCGTTGTACGGCGGAGCTCCGGATTCAAATGCTTTCTTAAACTCGTCGAGTCGTTGCTGAAGAGTTGCCATTCTAATTAAACCCCCGTTTCCGTCCAAACTCCGACTCGTCCCGCTCAAACGGAGGCTTCTCCGCGACCTTTATTGGCTTCTCTCCGGCCGTGAACACGCGCTCCTCGTTGCGTCCGATTTTTTTGTGCGCGTGCAGGCCTTCCAGGACGAACTCCGCCGCCGACACCTGCATCTCGGCGCTGTCTTTCGGGCCGACGTTCAGCTTGACGAGTTTTTCCATCAGGCCTTGAATCTGGCTCAGGCCGTCGAGCACCTCCTCAGCGGCCGCATTGTCGCTAAGTTGAATCTCGCCGCCCAGATCGAACCATTGCACCACCTGACTCAAGTTGACGCCGTGCAGATAAGCATCGAACGTCTTCGCAATGGCCGTGCGGATCAACTCGCGGCTCACGTGATCCGCGCCCTTCATCTCGCCTTCGTACTCCAGTTCCAGCTTGCCCGTGATCGCCGGCAACGCCGCGTAGATATCGCTGATCCGCGGCACGACAAACTTCTCCCGATGCGTTAGGGCGCGCCGCTCGGCATTCGATACCACGTTCTCGATCGCCGAAATCGGCAGCCGCTGGCTCACCCCCGACCGCTTGTCGATCTTCTTGTCGTCGCGCGCCGCGAAAGCAATGCGTTCGATCACTTCCTGCACATACTTCGGAATGTGCAGCCGCGATCTTTCTTTGGCAATCCCCTTCGCAATCCCCTTGCCAATCTCCTTGCCAATCTCGTGGTCAACCTCGAGCGCAGTTTCGCGGTCGAGATAGGCTTCCTGCGTGGTGATCGTAATCCCTTCTTCCACCGTCGCTGGATAGTGGGTCCGAATCTCCGACCCGATGCGATCCTTCAGCGGCGTAATGATCTTCCCCCGCGCCGTGTAGTCTTCCGGGTTCGCGCTGAACACCAGCGCGACATCCAGCGGCAGCCGGATCGGATATCCCTTAATCTGCACGTCGCCTTCCTGCATGATGTTGAAGAGCCCAACCTGAATCTTGCCCGCCAGATCGGGCAACTCGTTAATCGCAAAAATTCCGCGATTGGCGCGCGGCAGCAGCCCATAATGCACCGTGAACTCGCTGGATAATTCGTGCCCGCCGCGCGCCGCCTTGATGGGATCGATATCGCCGATCAGGTCCGCGATCGTGACATCCGGCGTGGCCAACTTCTCCACGTAGCGATGCTCGGGCGTGAGCCAGGCAACCGGAGTGGCGTCTCCTTCTTTAGCAACCAGCTCGCGGCATCGCCGGCAGATCGGCACATAAGGATTATCGTGGATCTCGCAACCCGCGACGTAAGGCATCTGCGGATCAAGCAGAGCAGTCAGCGCCCTCAGAATTCGGCTCTTAGCCTGGCCGCGCAACCCGAGGAGAATGAAATTATGCCGCGAAAGGATCGCGTTCACGATCTGAGGCACCACCGTGTCGTCATAGCCGACAATGCCCGGAAATATCGCGCCGCCTTCGCGCAGCCGCGACATCAGGTTCTCGCGCAGCTCATCTTTGACCCGCCGCGAAGCGAGCCGCTGTGCAGTAAAAGGACTGTGGCGCAACTCGCCAAGAGTCCGTGCAACATTCATAGCAAAAACCCCCACTGGGAAAAGCCTTATGCGGATTATACCGCCGGGGAGCAGCTGTCAGCTGTCAGCTCTCAGTTGTCAGTAAAAACTGATCTACCTGAAACTACGTGGTGGATCGGTTTCCGATCGGTAAACAGATTAGCTGCTGGGGAAACCTTCACGCTACCGAAGCTTCGCGTATTGTGCTTCGGCTTCTTTTAGGATGGAATGTCAGGGATCCTTTGTCGAATCGACGATAATCCGAAGCTGGCAATTCATCGACCAGCAGCTCGAAGATAGGCTCCATTTTAACCACGGAACTGATCCACGCCTTCGCCCGCACGGCGCACATGGCCTGCCAGCACCTCATCCAGCCGTGTGAGAGAGAATATCTCCTTCACGCGCGGAGTGAGATTGATGAGCTTCAACTGGCATCCAGCCTTCTTGGCCGAGATGTACACACTGACGATCATGCCCAACCCGGAGCTATCGAGGTAGCTGACATCGCTGAGGTCGAGGACGAGGCGCTTGCTCTGGGCGATCAGCTCGCGCGCGGTGTCGCGCAACTGCCCAGCGGTTTCCACGGTGATTCTGCCTGAGCAACGAACGGTCGCTTCGTCAGGGGTTTTCTCAATGGCAAGCGTCAGGGTTGGCTGGGGCAGCGGATCGGCAGCCATACGGACCTCCTAATCGGAATTTGCTTATTGATTCAAAAATGGGGGTAATCGTACGCCCAAATCCCTGTTTCCGTCAATGCGAAACAGCTTTTGCGAAACCGTCTTCCATTATCAGCAAGAGTATTTCTGTTCTGGGTTACTGTCGCGAAATCCCCATAGCACTCACAACCACCGAATCGACTTCTCAGTTGGCGAGTCGTCGCTATTCGGAAACTGACTCGTCACCGAAAACCGGGAACTGACAGCTGATTGCTGACAGGAACTAATTCCACCGCGCCTTCGATGCTCGCCGCAGACCAGGCAGAATCGCCTCGAGATAGCCGACGACCGCCTCCAGACGCTTTGCCTCCGACAGCGTCGAGAGCAGGCTTTGTTTGAAGTCGAGATCGAGGGGAAGCGATCCTGCGAGCAAGAAAGAGAGATTGCCGGCATGTTCGTCGGGGCCGGAGGGCTCGGCCCCGGCTAGTTTCGCAATCTCCGCGTGCAAGCGCACGGCCTGCGTCACCATCTCGGCGGTCGGCTTGCCGTGTTCGCCTCCGTGTTCGCCTCCGTCCTCGTCTTCGTCCTGCACCATCGCAATCTCGGCCTGCAAAAACGATCGCTCTTCGTTCACCCCAATCACCTCAAAGCGGTCGACCCCGCGCGTCAGGATGTCCATGCGCCCATCGTCATATTTCTTGGTGACGGACATGATCTCGGCCGTACAGCCTATATCGGCGACTCCATCGGAAGACGCCCGCACCACCCCGAACGGCTTTTTCTGTTCCAGGCATTCCGCGATCATCTCCTTATATCGCGGTTCGAAAATGTGCAGCGGCAGAGGAACGCCGGGCAGCAACACCAGTTCGAGCGGAAAGATCGGCAACAGCGAACTCACGCGGCCTCCTGCGCGGATAATTTTACGCCATAAGAAGTTCTCAGTTCTCAGGACTCAGGTCTCAGGTGTCAGGTCTCAGGTCTCAGGAAAACCATAAGGAAGCACAGGACTCAGGACGGAACTACAAGTATTGGATTTTCCTGAGACCTGACACCTAAGACCTCGGACCTGTCCGGTTTGACTTGCGGCCCCCCGCGCGATACAAGGGTCGCCATGGAGATGGAAGGAAAAGTCGTGGTGGTGACCGGAGCTTCCATGGGAATTGGGGAAGCTATCGCCAAGGTTTTTGCCGACGAAGGCGCCAGCGTGGTGTTGCTGTCGCGCGATGCCAATCGCGCCGAGGCCGCCCGCCACCGAGTCGGCCACACCGACCGCACGCTGGCCCTGGCCTGCGATGTGCGCAAGCGAGAAGATATCGAACGCGCGCTGGCCCTCACGCTGCACCACTTTGATCGCGTCGATGTATGGGTGAATAACGCAGGCGTGGGCATCCGCGACTCGGTTGCCGATATGGAGACTTCCGCTCTGCGCGAATTGTTCGAAACCAATTTCTTCGGCACGATCGCCTGCATGCAAGCGGTAGTGCCCGCCATGCGCGAAGAAGGCGGCGGAACCATCATCAACATCTCAAGCGTTGCCGGACACATTCCGGTGCCGTTTATGACTTTGTACTGTGCCAGCAAGTTCGCCGTGAACGCTCTCGGCAAAGGCGCCCGGCTGGAGTTGAGACGCGACCACATCAACCTGCTTACCGTCTGTCCCGGGTATGTGAGCACCGATTTCGGCGAGCACTTGGTGGCCAACCGTCAGGCCAGCGTCCGTCCGCAATCCGTGCGCGGCATCACGGCGGAGCGAGTAGCGCAAGCGGCCTATCGCGGATATCGCCAAAGAAAACGTGAGGTCGTCGTGCCCTGGACCATGATTCCCGTCATCAAGCTGTACCAGTTATTTCCCGGGTTGATCGAGTGGGGGATGGGCAAGGCTATGCGGAATTCGCGCTAACGGTCCATCATGCAAGTGCGATTCGTATCAGCGCATGCCTTTACAGGCTGCGGAAAAATTCCGATCAAAGCCGGTTTTGGGAAGTCCGCGCTCGAGAATACAGCCCCGGAGGGGCGAACTAACTTAGCCCAGTGCCGGGGTCCCCATCACGCCCGGTGTTGGCGTGATGGGGTGGAGCGCTTCAGCGCTGGGAAAAGCGGGGAGAATGACCTAAGTCCCGGAGGGACGACCCAGTCGCGAAGTAGGAATCCAGCCCCGGAGGGGCGAACCAGCTTAGCCCAGCGCTCGCTGGGAAGGGTAGAAAAAATGATTCAAGTCCCGGAGGGACGACCCAGTCCTCACGCACATTCTAAAGGGGCGTCTGATAACGAAAAGCTGGAGGTATCGCTAAAGCGATACCCTAATACGAATCCAATGCGATAGTAAAGAAAAGTAAATCCTGCAAACCTTCAGACCTCATCCGCATCGAACCAAGTAGGCAGAACTGCAGTCTTCCACCCCCGCCGAAGGGCCGTATGCACGGCGGCTCTGGGGGTGGAGGCTGCCGTTATCGTCTCTGTGCTCCCTTTTCGTTAGAATAGGGTTTATGAGATTCTTGTCCCGCCCAGCGTTCCCCTCGCTACCTCTGTCCGCGCTGTTCAGCGTCCTGTTGCCTCTCCTCATGTTGTCCCAGATGGCACGAGCGCAAGAAGGCCCCCTCGACAAATCCGCGCCCCAGGGCATTACGGTCGAGGAAATCATCAAGCGCTTCGCCGCCAAGGAGAAAGAGTTCAAGGAGGCGCGCGATCAGTACACCTACCGCCAGGACGTCAAAGTCATGACCCTAGACGGCGACACTCCGGACGGCGCCTACCAGGAAGTGTTCGACGTGACCTTCGACGACAAGGGACGCAAGACCAAGAACGTCGTCTTCGCGCCGCAGCCCACACTGCAACGCATCCAGATGACCGAGGAAGACTTCGACGACATCGAGAACCGTCTCCCCTTCGTGCTGACCTCGGATGAAGTCGGCGAATACGACATCCTGTACGTAGGCCAGCAAAAGCAAGACGAACTGAACACCTACGTCTTCGATATTGCCCCCAAGCAGATCGTCGGCAAGAAGCGCTATTTCCAGGGACGAATCTGGGTGGACAACCACGATTTTCAGATCGTGGAAACTTATGGCAAGACCGTACCCGACATCCGCAAGAAGAAGGGCAACGAGAATCTGTTTCCCAAGTTCACCACCTGGCGCGAACAGATTGACGGCCAGTACTGGTTCCCCACCTACACCCGAGCCGAGGATACCCTCCAGTTCTCCCTGGGCGGAGTAAAGATCCGAGAGATCATCAAATACACGAACTACCGCCGCTTCGGATCAAAATCAAGGATCACCTACGAAGGCCAGGAAGTGCAGAAAGCGGAGCCGAAGCCAGGAGACCAGAAACCGCCTGAGCCGCCAAAGCCGCAATGAAGCCAGGTATCAATCGAGAATCCAGCCCCGGAGGGGCGAACGAACTTAGCCCAGCGCTTCAGCGTGTGCGTGAGAACTGGCGTTTTGGCAATCCGGTGAAACGAAAGACCCGGGATCGACTGATCGTTGAGCGCAGCCGTGCAACACCGACGGGATGACCTTGCGGGTCCGATATTCGAATCGCAGATCATAGCTGAAATTTTCCAACCCACTCCGTCTGCTTACTGAATATTCACGTTCACCACGAACACCTGTGGCGCACTAGTAAAAAATGGCTGAGTTGTACCGACATTTGGGGTGTACGCGCCGTCGACCATAAATTTGTAGGTCCCAGGCGTTGTGCCGCGAATCGTCTGGCCACCTCCACCGCTCCCGCCGCCGCCACAGCTCACCAAGGCCATGCTCCCCACCAGCACAATCAGCAGGCACAGAGCAGTCCCGTGTAGGCGAACGCGCCTTCTCAGCGGCAATCCAACCACGAGAATCCCGGCAACGAAGGCAAGAGATTGCGCCGCAAGCCACCGCGGACTTCTGATTTCCTCAGCACGCGAAACCGTCGTCGGTCCCGTCGAGCTAATCGTCATGGCCGAGGTCACCGCACTTGCGCTCGTCACATTCACCGATGCCGGAACCGAGCACGTGGGAAGATGTTGCGCTCCTGGCGGATAATATGCGATCGTGCACGCAAAATAGATCGGGCCGGTAAATCCGTTGGCTGGCGTGACCGTGAGCGTGGACGTGTTACCCGCGGTCGCTCCCGCTGCGAACGATACAGAACTCGCGGCCGTCATCGTGAACACATTCAGCATCGTGACCGGAACCACGACACTGCTCGCAGCGTATGTGGAATCTCCGCTATAACCCACCTGCACGGTGACTGTTCCTGGACTCCAAGTCCCTCCGGTAAACGTAAAGCTGCAAGAACCATTCGCCAAGGTACAGCTAGAGATCCAGCTTCCCCCGGGTCCATCAGCATAGAAACTGATGGATCCGGTCGGAGTCGGCTGCCCGCTCACTCCCGCAACATTGGCCGTCACTGTCAGGTTCTGCGTCGGAAGCATCGAGGACGCGTTCGCACTGGCAGTAAGAATGCCTGCCGGCTGCTGCGTCACGCCGACTTGTACGGGATTGGAGGTTGCAGCTTCGTAATTAGCATCACCACTATATTGCGCGGTGATGGAGTCCGTTCCCACCGGCAAGTTCGTCACGTTCAAGGTTGCCGCAGAAGCGATGAAAGGCCAGTCAAGTGTCGTCTGGGCGACGGTTGCGGTTCCGAGCACGGTATTTCCCGAATAGAACGTGGCTGTTCCCGTGGGTGGGGGAGCCACGTTGATGCCAAGGGTAACCTGTAACGTGACGCTCTGACCGCGCGCGATATAAGCTGTGTTTGCCCACAGTTGAGGGTAGGGATTGGCTTTAGTTACTGTGAAATTCAGCGGGGTCGTGCTGGACGACGCATTGAAGCTGGGATCTCCTGAATAGCTGCCGCTTATGCTGTGACTGCCAACGCTAAAAGCAGTCGGCACCCACTCCGCCGTGCTGCCCGACCCCATACTGAGCGGACCGGAACTCACCGTTCCCGTGGTCGCCGCATCCGTAAACGTGACGGTGCCCGTCGCGATGCCGTCGGTTGATCCCGCAGGCGCATTTACTCCCACTGCCTGCGCCTCGACCGTGATCGAAGTACCGAAAGCGTAGCTTCCCCCGTTTGTGAGCGCCCCCGTAGTGTTGCTGTTATACGAGTAATAACTTCCAAACAGCGACAGGTTGCTCGCTTCCGGCGCGACATTCACGGATACCGGGTTGGAAGTGCTGGAAGCGAAAACACCGTCTCCACCGTAGCGCGCGCTCACCTTATATTGGCCTCCGGGAAGACTGTCCACGCTGGCGCTTGCCGTTCCGCTCTGCAGGGTTAACAGCTTTAGTCCCTCATTGTTCTGCGGAGTTGCGGTCGTAACCAGAGCCACACCCCCGGAAGGAGTCCCGCCGCTCCCAGTTACACCGACGTTTACTGTGATCGGAGCGCCATGCGTGAAGCTGGTCTCGCTGAGGCTGAGGTTTGTCGAGGTTGACTTAAAACTAAGCGAGTTCCAGTTGTTAAACAGCTGATTCGCGTCCACACTGCCCAACCCAGTCGCCAGATCGTATCCCGGACCTGCATAGTACCCGAACGTGTAATAGCCCTTTGTATTGTCATTGGCCGTGCTCAGAGTGCAATTCGGTGAGCCCTGCTGGCAGGGCACGATGTTGCTCCCAGTCGTGATGTCGTGAAATGCGGAAGAGTGCTGCGCGGCCAAGGGGTAGAGGATATAGTTAGCCTGCCCCTGCGGCCCATATTTCTGTTCGATCAACGCCAGAATTCCTGCCATTGCCGGCGAAGATGCCGAGGTCCCTCCCACAATTCCAATGGTCAGATCGCCATCGGAAACAACGCAGTCCCCCTCCTCCGCGCACAAGGGATAGAAAGTGTCGTTCTCCCCCGCCGCGGCAAACAGCGATACATCAGGAAGATCACGGACTCCGTCGTTGGGAACACCCTTTCCCGTCTGCCACGAGGGCTTGGGATATCCAGCGGAGCACGAACTATAAGTGCCATCTGAAGCATCGGTCCCGCTCGCGCAATTGCTCGGTCCGCCACTTCCGGCAACAATGTCCGGAGTGTTGGGGTTATAGACGCCGCCATTCGCAAGATTCAGTCCGAACGGATCGTTCCACGCTTGCTCCGGCACAGGTTGTAGAAGAGACGTCGTAGGAAAAATAGTCGGGACCGTGTCCCAGTAAGTCGCCAGCTGAGTTTGCTGTGCGGCCGAATTTTCGTTGTAGCTGCTGTAATAGAAGTCGGTGCCACCCACAGAAACGTTCCAGGGAGTCGAACTGAACCCATTCATGGCAACGCCGTACTGCGCCGGCTGACCGCTGTTGAAGTCGTCGCAGCCTGCCGGCCCACCGTCCCCGGCCGAAACGAACGAGGTCTGCCCTTGCGCCGCTGCCTGCTCCCACAAGGAATACCAGAACTGGTTTCCTGCCGAGCCCAGATCCTGTTCACACAAACCGTAGCTCGTGCTGAGGATAGAGGCTTGATCGTCATCCACGGCTCGCTGCGCCGCCAGATACAGTCCAGATTGCACCGAGGTGTCGGCCGCGGTGTATAGATTGATTGTTGCTCCCGGGGCGACAGCGCCACTCACTTCGACATCCAGATACGACTCAACGACGGCATCATTTTCTCCCGGATCACTTCCGTCAATAACGACGTTGAGCGGGTTCGCCGGCAACCCAAAGAACGAGCGATAGGTAGCCACAACCGTCGGATCAACGTTTGATGCGCCAATTAGCCCGATGGTGATGCCGCTGCCTGTAATACCCGCTGCATAAAGCGGACCGAGGTCGTATTGAAGAGCGAAGTCGCCAGGCGCCAAGTCCAACAAGTCCTGACCCGAAGGAAAAGTCCAGTCCGCAACAAATTTCTTACTCCTGCTGTCGTAGACCGCCTTGCCGAAATTTTTTATGTAAGACTTCGGACGAAAGTCGTTGATCGGAGTGATGCCCGCAATCACCGGCGCCAGCGCTGCCGGGATCTGCGGATCGACATCATTGGCGTAATGCTCCTCGCCGTTCACGAGGTAAGCGTGGATTTGCGCGTGGAACGCGGAGCGCACTTCCCCGGCGGTGCCCGAAAACTCGATTGCTGTCTTGGCTCGATTGATTCGGCTGACCGCGAATCCATGCTCTTGCAGCCAGCCAGAGACCGTAGCGATCTCGGAATCGGTAAGTCCGTACAGTTCGCCAAACTGATCGGGTTTGAGCCATTTGTGAAAAGCAGGAGATCCCGGCCTGTGTGCGTCTTGCAGAAATTGCTGCAGAGCCGCTTCGCGCTCCGGCGAACGCTGTAACAGCAGCACCATCCGCGAGGCGGGGAATGAGTCGGGGACTGTGCCCAGATCGAAGCGTGCCAGCGCCAGCGGGTGAACGTTTCCCTTGAGCGTCACGCGAACAGCATCATTAATCGGTTGAGTGATGCGGGAAGCGGGACCAGTCTGCGCCGGGCTGAAGGCGCACAGCGTAAGCATCAAGCACAGCGGGCCCAATCGGCAGAGCGGAGAATTCGTCGGCACCTTGACCTCAATTCAAAACTACAGACGTATCAGCGGCTCGATCCCTCCGTTGAAGTGCATGAACTCGGCGGGTTGCTGTGACAATAACAGAGTGACCTTTTTCCCCCACTGGCCGGTAAGCGTCAATGTCTGAAATTCCAGGTCAAACATCGTAACTTGATCGTTGGCCGTGTTCGAGACCACCGCCGTTTTTTTCACCAATCTGACTACCAACTTTCCCTTGGTTAGAGTGTTCCAAGGGCGCCCGCCGGGGCCGTGACCGCAATCACAGGCCTCGGTGACGCAACGGGGGTGACGAATCATGGAGATTTGTTGACGTTAACACATCGAGAAGAAGCGGATGCCCATGGATTACATCCGGCTTGCCGACGATTCGTCCAGAATCGCCGGGGCACGCTCAGAACTCCAGCCGCGCCTGAAAGGCAATCATGCGCGGACTGCTATCGCCACCCAAACCGACGCCAAGCAAGCCGGTCGGCGGAGAAGTGGCGTATGTAAGCGCTCCAAAGCCAGCCTGCGTGGAAAGATTCCCTGGAATGCCGGCCTGCACCATGTTTGGAAGCGCAAAATTCGGATGGTTGAAGACATTAAAGAACTGACCCTCAAATCGCAGTTTCACATGCTCGGTCAAGGGAAACCATTTTGTCAGATAGAAGTCACTCCAGAGGAAATCGGGACCGCGAAGGGCATTACGGCCGAGGTTTCCGAATTGGCACTGTCCAGGGTTGTCGTTCTGAGGGTTGCTGACGCCGTTGCAGTCTCCGGTACTTGGATCGACGGCGGACACGAACGCATCCGGATTGAGCCACTGGATCGCGCCCAGTGGAGTACCGGGAAGGTTGCAATGGCGGCAATAGGGATTCACTCCCGGCACAAGACTGGCGAACTGCGGTCCGCTGCCCTGCACGATGCCGTTTCCGTTTGCTGAATAAGGCGTGCTCAGCACCGAGAACGGAACCCCGCTGTGCCAAAACGCTGTTCCAGAAATCTGCCATCCGTTGAGCGCATAGCCCAGCGAATGACTGTGCACTCTGACCGGCAACTGATAAACATACTGCGCGTTGAGATTGTGCCGGATATCATAGTCGCAAGGACCATAATCGCGGGCCAGGTTTCCCGGCAGAGGCGAGAGAATCCCTCCCGCGGAAAACGGAAGGAACCCTCCGTTCGAGACCGTATCCATGCAACGGCTCCAGCTGTAGTTGACCTGTCCTTGCAAGCCATGGCCGAGCCGCTTCATCGCAGTCAGTTGAAGACCGTTGTAGTGACTGTTGGCGCCGGTGGAGAACTGCGTCACCGCGCCGAATCTTGGATCAGTAGGCCGCATGTAAGGGAACGGCGCAAAACAGCCCTGGCACACGGTTTGGTAGCCGTTGACTTGGGTTGAGTACGGCTGGTTCACGGCCCGCGTGCCCACGTATTGCGCTTTCAGGCTGGCCGTCGTTCCGAATTGATGTTCCATTCCCAGGCTCCACTCCATGAAATACGGCGCGTGGAGTTTGCCGTCTGGAATGGCTGTGATGGCAACCGGCGGAAGAGAAGACTTGCCCTGGGGAAATCCCGAAGTAAAAGTCTGATTCGCAGCAGCGATTGTGTCTACTGCGCTGTTCGTCACTCCAGGCGCGATGCCTGCGCAGCCGACGACGGGGTCGCAGCCCGCGGATCCCTTTTGGCCCACGGTGCCGAGCAGTCCTCCTTGGAACGTCTTATCGTACGGAGGATTGGCGCCGATCAGGTCGGCGACCGCGCCCGGCAAGATGTCGCTGAAAATTCCGAAACCGGTGCGGAGTACCGATTTCGGCTCGAATTGCCACGCAATCGCCGTTCTTGGTTGCAGAATGGCCACCGGCGTGGACGAGAACAGATTGCCAAGATGGGTCTGGATGGCCTGGTTCAGCGGCTGACTGACATCATGGGAAATGGAACCGAAGGAGCCTCTAAGACGGGCGACTTGATCATGCGGATTCAACGGATTGGAGTTAAAGGTGTCGCGCAGGCCGAACGTCCAGGTCAGGGTACGGGTCACTTTCCAGGTGTCTTGCGCGTAGACATCGAGGTTGAGAAAGTTGAAGGGCTCATTTGCGTTCGAAGGGAATGTCTCCGAAGCGGTGTTCGCTACTCCATAGATAAATTGCTGCAAGTTAGCGTAGGTCACGGTGGGAACCGTGCCTTCCCCAAAGTCGTAGTCGTTCAAGCGGAAGATACGGGTATTGGTTCCGAACCGCAGTTCGTGAGCGCCACGGCTCCAGGCGAGATTGTCGTTGATGAAAAAGCGGGATGCGCGCCGGCCTTGAATCCAGGTGTTATCAAGCCCTCCTAGGGGTGTGAAGGCATTCGCGCCGCTGCCCTGCAACACGATCGGGAACGTCGAAAGTGTCTTCTGAAGATTGCTTGGCCCAAACAAGCTCTCGTACCACGAGAACGCCGGATTGAAGTAGTTCACCAAATTCTGCGAGAAGACGTGCGTGTATCCCGCGGCCAGCGAGTAGAGAGGCTGCGGCGAAAACGCATTGAACACCGGGTTGACGGGGTCCGTCCACGCGGCTTGCAGACCGGTGTCCGACTGAAGGCGAAACCAGGCCGTATCTTTCTCGTTGATGTTGTAGTCGACGCGGACGGTCTGTACCTGCTCGTGGTCGTCGCTGGAATGCGAGACGCTCTGGCGGTTGGCGCAACCGTTTCCATTCGGCGGATTGCCCGGTGCCGGAGTGCCGTCCGAATTGAAAGGACACCAGAGCACCTGGGTGGGTGTGCCGCTTGCATTTCCATAGAGCTTGAAGATCTGCTCATAAAAATCCACCTCCTGGGGCGCGGCGGGGTAGCAATTCTTATTTGGCCCGCTAGATACGCAGCCGGTTGTTTGGCCTGAGTTAAGTTGCCCGAGGACGTATGTTTGGAACAGATCATTGTTACTGGGACTGGGAACAATCGTGGGCGTGACGATGGGCAGAGCGATCCGAACCCATTCGCTGTCAAAGAAGAAAAAGAGTCTGTCGTGCGCAATCGGACCGCCCACACTACCCCCAAAATGATTCACGGTTGATCTGGGCTTGTGGTTCCCCGGCGTCGCATCGGTGAAGTAGTCCGCCGCATTCAGCAGCGAACCATTCCACAGTTCATAGAAATTCCCGTGAAACCGATTCGTGCCAGACTTGGTGACGTAGTCAACTTGGGATGCTCCATACCGTCCTTGATCCACGGAATAAGAAAGAGTGTTGACGGTCACCTCTGCAATCGAGTTCAATCCCAGGACGAGGTTGGTGGAAAGGCCGCTGTTTAGATTAGTGAGCGGATCGTTCGTTTCCAGCCCGTCAACGATGTAGCCGTTGGAGAGGGCGGGCAGTCCGTTAAACTCCACGTTGCCATAGCCGTTTGTGCCGCCGACGAAGTCGTTGCTGCTACCCGCCGTATTGATAAGGGCTCCAGGCGCGAATTGCAGAGGGTAGGTCAGGTCGCCGCCCGGATTCGGCAAGTCCTCCAGTGCCGGCGCATTCAGAGTCGTGGATGTGTTTGCGTTTTCCGGGTTGATGAGCGGAGCCTCGCTGCCGACCTCAACCACCTCATTGGATCGGGCCACCTTTAGCGTAAAATCCACGGTTTGCTTCTGGCCCAGGCCCGAAACGACATTGCCATTTTGCCCCGGATCGAAGCCTCGCGCTTCCACTGTGACGGAATAGGTACCCGGCTTTAACTGCGGGAAGTTGAAGCGGCCTGCATCATCGGTCTTGGCGGTACGCCTCAGTCCGGTCTCAAGGTTGGCGATGGTCACGGTGGCGTCCGGTACGACAGCGTTGGTTGTATCTCGAACTTGGCCAACAATGGCACTCGTGGTTTCGCCTTGCGCCAGCGCTTTCGCCGGAAGAAGACACGCCACCGCCAACATAAGAAAAGCAAAGTGCGCTGCCCGCGCCATGAATACCCCGCTCATTTGCCCTAATGCGGCAATGTGTCCCTGGTTTGATATATTAACCGGCGATTAGTCTGTTTAGTTAACCACAGTTAACACAAACGAGCAAGGACGGAAGGGGGTCATCGGCGCTCAGCAGATTCGGATCTGACCCGAGAGCCTTCACGATCGTCGGAGCAATCTGACGCGTCTCCACTCGGTCCGTTAAACGTTGCAAGGCTTGTAACTCGGGATTCGTACCGGCAAACGCGCTTCCGTGAAGTCGGCACGTTACGGTCAGGCCCAACAGCTTAAGTTAGCGCCTTATGTGGGCGGGCACACCCAACCCATCCTAACCCTGTCACGGTCGAACGGCCCGGCGAGGGGTAAGAATCCAGCGACCATGGCGCGATCAGGCTACCATCCGCCAGCCCACCAAATAACGGTGCGCGCAAGAATTACACTGTAAACATTACATTGTTGTGCCTGTTTTGCCACACTGTGCCCCTAGCATTATCAATAACTTGCACCACCCCCGAACGCGAAACTGGTGACCAAGGGACACATATGGCGCCCACTGTACGTATGTCTAATGTACGTACATTATTACCTGCACAAATGTTCCACGTGGAACATTGTACGTACACCTGAGAACCGGACCGTCCCTGTTCTCTGAAATGAGACCTTCAATAGAACAAGTACTTCCTCCACTTATCGTCCGAGTGCCCCATCAAGCGCATGATGTGGCGGCTGGTGTGGAGGTTGAAGGAGCGCGGTTCGCGCGCGGGCTTCATGTTGGCTTCGTGCGGCAACTGGTTGCCTTTGCGGCGGTTGCAGGGATGGCAGCAGGCGACAAGGTTCTCCCAGGTGGAGAGGCCGCCGCGCGAGCGCGGAATCACGTGGTCGAGCGTAAGTTCGCCCGAGGGAAGCGTGGTGCTGCAATACTGGCAGGTGTTGCGGTCGCGCAGCAGGATGTTCTTTCGCGACAGAGCCCGCGACTGGTGCGGGATCCGGCGATACTCCAGCAGACGGATGACCGAGGGCACGCGCACGGCAACGCGAGCGGCGTGCAGGAAGTGTCCGTTTTCTTCTTCGGTCATGGCGACGCCCTTCAGCACCAGCACGATGGCGCGCCGCGCGGCACAAACATTAATTGGCTCGTAGGAGGCGTTCAGCACCAGCACGGGCTGATGCAGCGCATGGCCATCGCCTTCGTGGTGCGCGCCAGCCGCCAGCATCGACGCCGGAAGGTGCGGCCGCATGTTGCCAGCGAAATTGTGCAAGCGCAACGACATAATCTTTGATCTTTACCGGTGAGCCGCCAGGCCCAGGCGATCTTCACTCCCCTCCTCCGTGCTCTCGTCTTCCGATGGATTCTCGGGCAAGGCGAATACATCGGAAATTTTCAGTTTCAACGTCCGCGCCACGGTCGCCACCCAAACCCGCGCCGCTCCCGCGCGGAGAAGAACCCGTGCGCACTCCGAGGCCGTAGTCCCCGTAGTAAGGACGTCATCGATCAATAAGATGTCGCGTTTCAATACTCGCGTTGGATCGCTCACCGCAAAAGCGCCACGCAGGTTCTCGCGCCGTTGATGACGAGTCAGGCCGATCTGGCTTCCGGTCTCGCGACGGCGCACCAGGACTCCCGTTGACAGATCAAACCTTTTCGGACGCGCAAGTTGCTGCAGCGCGCCTCGGGCGATCATCTCCGCCTGGTTGAATCCGCGCTGCGCTTGCTTGCGCGTATGCAGGGGAACGGGGACCACCGCGATCCTCCCAACGGGCATCGCCTGTTCCAGGTTGGCAATCGTCTCGGCCAGCATGCGCCCCAAAACTGCCGCCGCGGGACGCACCTGCTGGAACTTGAGCAAATGGATCAGGTCGCGCAATTCACGGTCATAGCTACCGTAGGCGACGGCGCGCTCGAACGGAGGATCCACGCGCTGACAGAGCAGGCACCGCGCCTCTCCGCGATCCGCCTCTAAGGGATCAAGGCAGGCTGGTCGGTGCAGAGCTTCTCCGCAAACGGTGCAGTACGACCCCTGCAGCGGCCGGAGGGCGGTCAAACAAGAGCCACAAACAGGAAGCCGGGAAACTCTGAGCAGTGGGAAACCACAGATACGGCAATCGGCGGGAAAAAACGTGAAGAATAAAGTCGCAGCCGCGCGCTCGGCAAAGCCGGCGAACCCATGCTCCGCCAAACCATGGTCCGCCGCTTGGCCCTGGGCACTACGTATTCGAAACCCAGTACTGCTGAAGACGGCCTCCTGCATCCGGCAAACCGATGGCGCATCGCCGGGCAACACTAAGTCAGTATAACTGCGGTGCACGCCCTATGCAACGCGGCTGTAGAACTGGCAGTGGGTCAGCACGACAAACTGACCACTACGATGTTGACATTCGCTTTACCTTCGCCTATGCTGCGGGTATGGCGATCACTCGGCGTCAACGCGAGCTGTATGACTTTATTTCGCGCTTCGTGGCGGAGAAGCAATACTCCCCTTCGTTTGAAGAGATCAAGGAAGGCATGGGGTTGAGTTCTTTGGCCACGGTGCACAAGCACGTTACCAATCTGGAGAAAAAAGGGCTGCTGACGCGAGACTATAACCGCAGCCGTTCGATTGATCTGCTGCCGCCGCGGGGAAAGTTGAAGCAGTCGATGGCGGTGAACACGGCGGTGGTGCTGCCGCTGGTGGGAAGGATTGCGGCGGGGCAACCGATCGAGGCGGTGGAGCACAACGAGACCATCTCACTGGCGGATTTTGTGCGCTCGAAGGAAGTGTTCGTGCTCGAAGTGCGCGGCGAATCCATGCAGGACGAAGCGATTCTCGATGGCGACTACGTGCTGGTCGAGAAGACGAAAACGGCGCATAACGGGGATATTGTGGTGGCGCTGATCGAGTCGACTGACGCGACGCTGAAACGCTTCTTTCGCGAAGGGGAGAACATTCGTCTGCAGCCTTCGAACGCGACGATGCCACCGATCATTGTGCCCGCGGCGTCGGTCGAGATTCAGGGACGGGTGATTGGGGTGTTGCGGAAGTACTGAAGAGCAGTTGCCAGTACCCAGTTGCCCGAAAAAATCGTGCCTGCGTCCTCGCGATAAAAAGTCCGGGTTCGGTCGGGCCTCTAAGTCTTCGAGCACTGAGAGCAGCTATCCTATGTGGCGACCTTAGCGCTTACGTGGCGATCCAGGGCCTTCTGAATATCGTCTTTGGAGCGGTAGCCCACGAGCTGTTCTACGACCTGTCCGTTTTTGAAAATAAGCAGGGTAGGAATGCCGGTGACTTTGTAGCGCATGGGCGTGGCGCCGTTACGGTCAACGTCCATTTTGCCGACCTTGACTTTGCCTTGATATTCGCCGGCCAGTTCTTCGACGATGGGAGCGATCGCTCGGCAAGGGCCGCACCAGGCGGCCCAGAAATCGACCAGCACGGGCTTATCGGACTTCAATACATCGGAATCGAAATTAGCGTCGGTGACTTCGACGATGGCGTTGCTTGCCATTCATCCTCCAGGGTTCTGTAGCTAACTAGCTGTTCCGCCAGGGTGGACTGTTTGGTCCCCGCAGGCCGGGACTTCTATCCTAGCACTGTTGATTGGATGCGTTGCAAGCGTGGAAGTCGCAGGAGCTGCCCGAAGTGGGTAGGCGGGGCAGAGCGCCGTAGAATGATAGTCGATGATGGTCCATGGCCTTAACTGAATGACTGGCGACTATGAATGACTGGCGATCAATTTCTGGCCATCTCGATAATCTCCGGGTGGTGCTGGTGGCAACGCGGAATCCGCTGAATATTGGAGCGGCGGCGCGGGCCATGAGCAATTTTGGGGTTAGGCGATTGCGGGTGGTGAACCCCTACGAGGCGGCGTTTCGCGAGGCCAGATCGGCGGTGGGCGCAGCGGGATTACTGGCGAAGGCGGAACAGTACGCGAACGTGGCCGAGGCAGTCGCGGACTGCAGGCTGGTGGTGGGAACAACGGCGGCAGGGCGGCGAGAGTTGCAGCATCGGTTGCGACGGCTGGAGGAGGGCGCGCGAGCAATCAAACGGCAACTGAAGGCGGGACCCGTGGCATTGCTATTCGGCTCGGAAAGGGTGGGGCTGTCGAATCGGGAACTGAGCCACTGCCATTGGGTGATGCGGATTCCGACGCGAGAGGAGCACGGTTCGATGAATCTGGGGCAGGCGGTGGCGGTCTGCCTGTACGAACTGGTGCGAGGATGGAAGACAACGCCGGCAAGAACTGCGCGCGGGAAAAAAGAAAAGACTTCCGCCAAGTCACGAGAAGTGGAGCGGTTGACGCAAATGCTGCTTGAGGTTCTGCGCATGAGCGGATACGTGAAGCCGCGGGCGCTGGGCGCGGAAGAGAAGTTGCGGCGCCTGGTCCGGCGCCTGGAGTTGAACGCCGATGATGCTCCAGTATTGTTGGGAATGCTGCGGCAGATAGCGTGGAAGCTGGGCGCGGACGAAAAGGACGGCCCTAGCTGAACAACTTCTGTGTAGAGACGGGGCTTGCCCCGTCTCATTCGCGGCAGGAGACGCGGCAAGCCGCGTCTCTACATTTAGGTTGTCTCTTGCGGCCCCCGGATCAAGCCAACAACCACTGTTCCCAGAACCAACAAGGTCAGCAGAGAAATTACCCCCAGCGAGATGACGCAATAAATGCACCATACGCCCAGCACCGCGGACTCGATGTGGGCGAGATAGAGGGCGAAGCCCAGGCCCGCAAGCGCGGCCATCAGCATCACCCGGTAAGCTTTCATGAAGGCGAGCAGGCCGAGGAGCAGATATCCGGCGATGCCAAGCACGGCCACGGGAACTCCGAAGAGCATGGCGTACGGACTGTGATTCACGATGCCGCAGTCCCAGCGGTCGTTGATGCTGCAAGGCGAAGTGTCGGTGCGGTAATGCTCGCGCAACGCGAGTGCAGAAGCGGCGATACCGGCGACGGCGAGCACAATCAGCACCCATCTCATGCAGGACTCCCACCCAAATGTAAATGAAAGTGCATTCCCGAAATAAATATTATCGTACGGTTTCCCAGG
>CAVVNA010000012.1:0-30617 GCA_963749275.1 uncultured Acidobacteriaceae bacterium | reverse complement strand
CAAGAACACGCCTTCCACTCCGTCCATCGCCCCACCACGTATCCGGACCCGCTGCCCCACCTTGAGAAAGGGGTACGAACGCCAGGGCGCTGTCTGCGCCAGAACCTTCTGGATGCTCTCGATCTGCTCATCGGGAATCGGCAGGCTGGCCCCACCAACGCCCACAAAACCGTGCACGCTCTCCACCTGGTACACGCGCGTCCGGTCGGCCGCGCTCAAAGCACAGCGGATGAATACATAGCAACTGAACAGTGGCACTTCCACTTTCTTTTTGCGATCGCTCCAGCGATGCACTTCCATCGTGGTCGGCACGAACGTTTCCATGCCTTGATCTCGCAACCGTCGCTCAACCGCTTTTTCGTGGCGCGCTCTGGTGTGCAGCGCATACCAGCGCAACTCTTCCTGCGATACCCATTGGCTCATCCCGCTACCCGCTTCATAGGTCTGGTTGGGACTACTCATAGCTTCGCCCTCTGGGTCCCATGGAACTAGGTCCGCTTGGCCCCCATGCTGGATGGCATGGCGGACCTCTTCAATGCTTTCAGGGGAGGAACGAACAGAACTAATAGGGGGAGTTTCTTTTGACGCCTGAACTCAACCGCGCTTGTTTCCAAACTTAACTTGCACTGGTTTGACGCCCAACACTCGACAGTAGTTCCTAGAAACTTAACGGTACTTGCAAGAACGTGCAAGTGGTAGGACTTCTTAGGACACACCGACCCTATTGGTACACCGGGTGACCTTCTCATGACCAAGCTACACGGCTCAGAGACGTTGTTCTATGGCACTCCCGTTGTAGTACTCG
This sequence comes from uncultured Acidobacteriaceae bacterium, assembly GCA_963749275.1. Lineage (GTDB taxonomy): Bacteria > Acidobacteriota > Terriglobia > Terriglobales > Acidobacteriaceae > Acidiflorens. The sequence continues at coordinate 29,812 of CAVVNA010000012.1, read as the reverse complement.
TGCACGGAGGTAACCAGTTCGCTCTAGACAGCCCGTGATCTGCCATGCGGATGAAATCTATATTATTGATACTATTGATGTTAGACTATTCATTCTGACATTCGAACGACAGCTATTTCGAGACCGCTATCACGGCTGACCCTTTGCATTGTGGTGCAACCCGTCAAACTGCAAGCCGAAACCCTCCGACAGTGCATTTCTTTGCATAAGTTGCAAATCCTTACTTGCCGGTTCGAGAATTTAGTGCTACATTCTCAACTGTAGCAAGAGACCCTGGCCGATTTTTGCCTCACTTTCTTCCTCCCCCTAAGGCCTTTGTCCGGCCGTTGTCCGTTTAAACGAACGGAATGATTCCCCCCATCCGATTCGTGTGACCAAACGTCAGGAGACCCGATGCCATCCCATGAAGAATTGGGTTCGGACTTTGTAAGTATCGTAGTTGCCGACGGCACGCGCATCCACACCCAACTCTTAGCGGACGCGCTGCGCAACGATCGCGGTCTGCAGGTTGCAGCTGCGGCCTCGAATTCCGAGGAACTGATGGCCGCCATCACCCGCGTGCCCATCGATGTCGTGGTCATCGCTCACAATTTGGACGACCAGCCCGGCCGCGGCACCCAGGTATTGCGCGAGATGCGTGCGCTCCGGCCCCAGATCAAGGGCGTCATCTTGCTGGACTCCTCCAAGCCCCAGGACGTACTCGAGTGCTTTCGCGCCGGCGCCAGGGGTATTTTTTCCAAGCAAGAGCGGCTGGAGAGCCTCTGCAAATGCATCCGCAGCGTCCATGAGGGGCAAATCTGGGCGCGTAGCGTCGATCTCGATCATGCGCTCGAAGCTCTGGCCAGTTTGCCGCTCCTCCGCGCCACCAACCACAAGGGAATTGAACTGCTTTCCGCGCGCGAACGCCAGGTCATCCAGCAACTGGCCGCGGGTATGACCAACCGCGAAATCGCTCTCACTCTCAACCTCAGCCCCCATACGGTCAAGAACTACCTGTTCCGAATTTTTGACAAGCTGGGCGTCTCCAGCCGCACCGAGTTGCTCTACCTGACCATGAACAACTCGCAAGCCCAGCCCCAACGCGCCGCCAACGGAGACCGCCACGCCTTCTCTACTATCATCGAAGCGGCCGAGGCCGGCGATGCCTGGGCACAACTTCGCTTGGCCGAGCATCTTGGTCAGATCAAAGATGGCCAGAATAAAGATGGTCAAAACAAAGACGGCCAGATCTCGGCCGCCCAACCCGACTCCGTCTCCGCTTACATGTGGTACCTGCTCGCAGAAAAAACCGCAGCCCCGATGCTCGAACAGATCGCGGAAGCCAAGAAAACCATCAGCCAGAAAATGTCTCCGCAACAACTGGCGGAGGCCGAAGGCAGAGCTGCCGCACGGTTCAAAAACAAAAAGCAGTCGGGTTTCGATGACGGCGGCGCGGTGCAGACCGGCGGACAACCGAGCAGGCGCCCCGCCGCTCGATAGAGCTTCACCTGCTGAGCGATTGTCCTCTGTCCGCTCGCTGTTAGTCCTGTAGAGACGGGCTTGCCCCGTCCCGGTAGACGCGACGAGCCGCGTCTCTACCAGAAATCGTCGGACAGCACTTTGGTCAAAGCTGCATCAGATTGGTTTGCAGCTTCGTGTATCCCTGCTTCTGCGCCCACAGATCCAGCGGGATCGCAGCCATCTCATCCACGATCGGTTCGGCCAAACCGCTCTTAGTCATGTCCACCGTCTTGATGTAGCTCCGGCAACTGTCGCACCCTTCCACGCGGACGTGTTTGAGTTCCTCCGCGGTGTAGACCGGAAGCTTCGCGGGGTTCTCTTCCCCGCAACCCGGACAGACGATCCGCCGGAACTCCCATTCCGCCAGGCAAAATGAGCACACCAGAGATCGCTGGCCGCCATCTCCCAACGGACGCAGAACGCCCAGGCCCGGTTTCCGTTTGCAAAACGGACACAGATACGGTGCCGGCCCGTTCCATCGCAAATTTGACTGCGAACGAATGCCAGCCGCGTAAGGCTGAAGAAAGGCGCGAGCGAAAAAATCGTTAGGACCCGGCGGCAGCGTCCCAGTCTCGGTCTCGTTCCAGAAAACCGTCAGCAATCGGAAATGTGAATCTTCGCCACCGTGCCGCAACTCGCGCGCAGCTTCGCGAAGCGGACCCGGACCCTTCTGTTCGACCACCGAAAGGAATGGCCCGAATCGGCCAGCCAAGTCTGGAGGGAGCGGACGCGCAAACGGCTCCGGGTCTGACGCGACATCGCCAGCCCCGGCACTCGCTCTTCCGCTCGATCTGCCGAGTTCCCCGTAGAAGTCTTCCTGAAAGCGCGCGATAGTCACATAGAAGCGCAGGATTTCCGCCGCAAAGCTGTACTGGGCGCCAAGTTCCTCTGCCCGTTGAATCCGCCGCTGCCATTCGTTCTGCGTCATGCTCCGATTAGACATCGCCCGATTATCGGTCCCCGTAGCCCCCCGCAATGCCGGGCATCATCCTTGGAGGCAAGGCGGCCGACCAACCGGGGACATTATTATTCTATTGTGTCTATTGTGCCGTGGACATCTAATGCTTGGTGGTGGTTCGGTTTCCAATAGTCACGGCGAGTATCGACGATAGTAGAAATAGCCAGTGCAGTTCTGCAGGTTTGTGATGGTCTATTGTGCGACCTTTACCGCCACTGGCAAGGTCCCCGAGCCTTGGGCCTCACGCCGCTCACCAACAGATGCCGTCGTACTTGCCATTCTCGCTCCTTCCCTCAATGATCCTCACGAAATCCACTAGGAGTTGACCCTCACGTAGTCGCTCCGGCACTCTCTTGAAATCCACATCCTTGGTGCCGATCACGACGGTCTGAGCGTGGTTGAGCACGGCGTCAATGTCGCCGACCATCAGTTTGGATATATGCGGAATGTGGTTGAGAATGAAATCCCGATTCGCGCCGACCAGACTGGCAATATTCACGTTCTTGTCATAGATGCGCAGGTCGTAGCCTTTGCCGATGAGGCGCTCGATGATTTCAATCATGGGGCTTTCGCGCAGATCGTCCGTTCCCGCTTTGAAGCTGAAGCCCAAGACCCCGACTCGCGTGTGCCCCTTTTCCATAATGAGTTGCAGGCCCCGAGTGATCTGCATTTCATTGCTCGGCAGAATGGAAGTGAGAATCGGCAAATGCAAATCGTGCATTTTCGCCTGATACGACAATGCGCGAAGATCTTTGGGCAAACACGAGCCTCCGAATGCAAAACCGGGCAGCAGATAAGCGGAAGAGATGTTGAGCTTGCGATCCTGGCAGAAGATGTTCATTACCGCATGGGCATCGATGCCGAAAGACTTGCACAAATTGCCGATCTCGTTGGCGAAACCGATCTTCAGCGCATGCCAGCTGTTGTCAACGTACTTGACCATCTCAGCCGACTCTAGATCCGTCCTGATAAGCGGCGCCTCGAGTTTTTCGTAAAGCTTGGCCAGCATGTCACCGCTGGCTTTATCCAATTCGCCGATCACCGTCTTCGGCGGCGAGCGGAAGTCTTTCACTGCCGAACCCTCCCGCAGAAATTCGGGATTGTTGCAGACGCCGAAGTCAACCCCGGCCTTTTTCCCGGAGAACTCTTCCAAGGTGGGAATCACGATGCTGCGCATCGTGCCCGGCAAGATGGTGCTGCGGATGACGACGGTGTGGCGAGTTGTCTTAGCCTTGAGCGCGTGGCCGATCTGTTCGCAAATCCGCCGAATGTATCTCAGATCGAGGTTGCCGTTGGCCTGGCTCGGTGTGCCGACGCAAACGAACGACAATTCCGTCTCGCGGATCGCTTGGACTGGATCGCTGGTGGCGCGCAGCCGACCGGCTCGAGCAGTGGCGGCGACGATCTCACCGATGTCCACTTCAACGATGGGAGATTGGCCACGGTTGATCAGGTCGACTTTGGTCGCGAGCGAGTCGACCCCGACGACTTCATGTCCATCCTGGGCGAGACACCCCGCCGAAACTGTGCCTACATAACCCAATCCGAAAACGCTGACTCTCAAGGTGGCCTTTCCCGTGTGGCTATCAGGCCTCGAAATTGCGATCTGCTAATGCGTAGTTTCGGTTCGACAGCTCGGCGAGCCGTTATACCCTGACTTCGCGGGCCGCGTCACTTCGTCTTCGTCTTTCCCGCAGTCAGTCCAAAGACCTGCAATTGCTGGTTGCTGGCCACGAAGACCATACCGTTCGCCACCACTGGAATCAGATTCGCATTGCCAGTCGTATTTGGCCAGTTACCCGCGGTCGCTTCGAACAACTTCTTCATTGTGCTTCCGCCCGAATCCGGATCAAACGCAAACAGACTAATCGGCGCGCCATTATTGTTCGTCGTCGGGCGCGATATTGCCCAAATGATTGGACCGGCATTACCGTTTGAGGAAACCGAGGTGAAAAATCCCGGATCCTGCAACTGGCCGCTGGCACTACCTACCCCAGAAACCATCGCCACTAGCGTCAATGCAACCGAAGGCGACGTCTGCACCTTCCAGACTCTCACTGTGTTGCCGCCGCTGGACACCACCCGTCCTAATCCGTCTGAAGGATCCACGAAATACGACTGTCCACACCAGCAATGGCCCACCAGGTAGCTGCCCAGCACATTATTCTTCTTCGGCGAGTATCCACCGAGATTGTCTTCATTCATCAGATACATCGTGCCAAATTTACCAGCTGCCACCGCCAGATGCGGTATCGATCCCGGCTGATCGGGCAGCACCAGCACTCCGCCCGAGCCGAAATCATTGTCCTGCCGATCAAGGGCCTCCTGATTGCTTGGGGTAAACAGGTCCAGCACCGTCGTCAGCGTGGGCGAGACCTTGACCACGCTCTCCTGAATGTTGGTGACCCCATCATATGTGGTCCCAGAAGGATCCGAATTCCCGGTCGCGAAGAGGATGTTACCCTCATCATCGGTGGAGGGCCCATACCCCGACATCCAGATCGACGACAGAAAGAAGGCACTCGGCGAAGTTGCCTGCTGGTCGTTGAGCCGGTTAGCTGGAAACGGCGCCAGCGTTCCCGCCGTCCACCCCAGCAGCCAGCCCCGCGAAAGATTCGCCCCATAATCGCAGAAGCTGCCAAACCCCGCATAGATGCTGCCGTTCGCGAGCAATAACCCCGGGCGCTGCCGCTGGTACGTCGCGTTGAAAGTGAATGTCGTTCCATCGGTCAGACTATGCGACGCCGTCACCACCTGCGGTGTCACCTTATCGGTCAGGCTCCCCAGATCGAGCGCGTGAAGGCGGTAGGCCGGCCCACTCAGATCCTGCGTATAAACCATCACGTACAACGTGTTGCTGGTCAGGTCAATCACCGGCGTCGAGTTGATGCTTACATTCGGCCCGTTGTTGTTACATCCCAGCGGCATCGGCACCGGCGTTCCAAAGTTCGGACTCAGCAGCACCGTCCCGCTGTGAACGTCGATGGCATATACCGTGTTGCCTTCCGTGGCCACATAAACCACATCGTGCGAGCCCTGATACTTTCCGGCCGTAATCTGCACGCCCGGCACCACCAGCGGCTGCGCGTCCACCTGATCATCGAGGGCCACCGTCTGCAGCAGACCGAACGAGCGGCTTCCCACGTTGGCAGGCGTAAGCACCGTCTCGCTCTGATTCCAGCCAGTGCGGTAATTATCGTAGTGATACGTCGTGACCGACGTTTGGCCAGCAGCCAGCAGCACGCCCGCGCTGATAAAAAGAAGAACAGTGAACACAGTCGTGCCGCCAATGCGGCAATGACCTTTACGATGTCCTCGCATGTTCTGATCCCCCAATTCTTTGCCTTCTTGGCGGTTACTTCAGGTGGCTTTCAATCCGACGCTGCGATTCCGCTTCGGGTGCACGGAACTCGCGCGAGGGACTCTACTATGGGGGAGAAGGGCGAAGCCTGACCTAATGCAGCAACCTGTAAACAGCGATTCCTTTTCTCTGCGAAACGCCGGAAACATTCACTCAATGGAATCGCTCTTTTAAGCCAAAATACCGGAATCGACTATACACCTACTTCCACTGATCGCGATAGTGTGAAACAACTCGCACTCTTGAAGCGCCGGGCAGCACGTAACTGTAAAGGATTGTTCTTGGAGATGGTTACTGTTCCGCGTCTGCGGAGATATCACCGTTTGAAACCGGTAGTTAGCAGATGCAGTCAGAAACGGGGAGTAGACAGGTGGCGACAATAGGCCCCAGCCAGCCCGCTCTGTCTCCTATCCCAGATGCATCTTGACAACCCGGAGCGATTCGTTAATTCTAGATACCTCCCCTGTCGCGGCTTCCGTTGCACGCTCAGGCCCCGTCTTTTATTCTGCGATGCGTCCACAGGATTGAATGAAGAAGAGGAGCAAAGCCGAACGGCTGAGGAGCACACCGCCGCGCCAGAGCTGGCGCGAGCGATTGCACCAGTCCCGCATTCCGCTGGTTGTGTGCGGTTTAGCGTTAGCCATTTACTCGCGCTCATTGTTTTGCGGCTTCATTCGCGACGACCTTCCGCAGATCGTCAACAACCCGCAGGTGCAGTCGTGGCAATACTTCCCCCGACTTCTAGGCTCGCATTTGTGGAGTCAGTTTGGACCGAGTTGGACGGTGCTCTTTTATCGTCCGTTGTTCTCCGTCTGGATGTTGCTCGTGCACACGGTCGGCGGCCTCTCCCCTTGGGTTTGGCATCTCTCGAATGTCTTGTTGCATGTCGCCGCCACATATCTGGTGTTCCGGCTGTGCCGGAGGCTGACGGGGAGTGATATCGGCGCAGGCGTGGCGGCAGCGGTCTTTGCCGTACACCCAATTCACGTTGATGCGGTCACCTGGGTTTCCGCCAGTTGTGAGTTGCTGTTTACGCTTTTCACGCTGGGCTCCATTCTGGTGCTGCTGGGCGACAACACAGCTGCGGAGCGACCACAGGTGTGGGCCAGTGCGGCCTTGTACGGCGCGGGATTGTTTGCCAAGGAAACCGGCATCGCCTTCCTGATGATCCTGATTGTCATCGCCTGGGTGCGATTACGGGGTCAAGTCAAAGGCGGGCTGGCCAGGCGGCTTTGGTTGGCTGGCAGTCCGTACGTTGCGGCGACCGGGATCTATGTGCTCGCACGGTGGTTCGCAATGCACCAAGTGGGAACGGAGGCGGGCGAACACAGCTGGGCGGAGGTCATCTTCAGCGGTCCGTCCGTCATGCTCTTTTATTTGAAAAAATTGATCGTACCGTTGGGATTGAGCGGTAGCTACGTGAACCCTCTGACGGCGTCGCCCACGGCAAGTTTCTCGCTGGAGTTGGTGGCTATCGCGGCAGGGGTGGCCATCGTAAGCTGGTTTGCATTCCGCTACAGCCCGGTTCTCGGGTTGGCGGCAGCCCTGCTGCTGGCGCCGATCCTCCCCGCGCTCGCCGTGGTACGGATCTACCCCCAGGGAGACCTGACGCACGACCGTTACCTCTATTTGGCGTCGGTCGGGTTTTGCCTCATGGTGGCGATGCTGGTTGCAAGACTATGGTCGATGCCCAAGCCCGCCAAGCTGGCTGTGGTGGCTGTTCTGGGCGTCGTACTGGCAGCGCTGTCAGCCGCAACGTTTGCGCAGCAAAAGTTTTATCATGACAACTTTGCGTTTTATCGGCGGGTAATCGAAATCAACCCGTCCGACGGGATGGCGTACGGACTACTGGGAAACGAATACATGGATCAAGGAAATACTGATTTGGCACTTGATCTCTTGCGCAAGGCGCATCAGATCTCTCCGGAGAATCCCAAGGTCTCCGTGTTTTTGGCACGCGGGTTGTTCGCGAAGAAACAATACCCAGAGTCGGAGGCAGTCCTCAATCAGATGCTGCAAAACCCGGGATTGGAAACAAAGCGGAAGAATGCCGCACTTGTGTCCCTAGCGAACGTTGAAATCAGCTTGGGAAAGCTGGCATATGGGCAACAACTCCTGCAGCGCGTGCAAGAGAGTGACCCCCGATTCCCGGAGCTGCATTGGGCCCTGGGAGTATTGTTCCAGCGAGAAGGATTGCTTGCGCAAGCGCAGGCGGAGTACGAGAAAGAATTCGAAATCACGGGAGATGAGCTGGCGGAAAAGCAATCGTTGACCGTGGCGAAAATGCGAATGCGCAGTCTTCGTTCAAGTCTATTGGAGCATCCCTCCGAAACGCGATCCATCAAATGAAGGGGAAAGGCCAAGCAGTCCGCCCAAAGAAGCTTTGACCAGCCGACACCTTCACAGAGGCCCCCACCCAAGGTTTACTTCGATTGACGCCCCAGTCCGGCCGGCAGGGTCTGCGTCGGTGGAGCCCATGGCGAAGGGCGGCAACCCGCTCCACGCCGGTTGACTCACTCCCATAAATATGGGAGCATAACTTTCATGAAGACTACGCTGGAAATTCCCGACGCTATCTTTCGTCGCGCCAAGACAGCGGCAGCCGAACGCGGAATTCCTTTTCGAGCGCTGGTCTCGGAGGCGCTGGCGGACCAACTACGCGCCCAAAGCAATAGAGACAACAAGCCCTGGATGAAAACGTTCGGCAAACTCCGCCACCTGCACAAGGAAACCGCGAGAATTAACCGGATCATTGAAGAAGAGTTCGACCAGATCGAGAACGAGGATCGTGAGTAATCGACCGACAGTGATCCTGGATACCAATGGACTCTCAGCCGTCGCAGATGGCGATGCCGCACTGGAGCCGATCCTGCGCAAGGCAGCTGAGATCGCTGTTCCGGTGATTGTGTTGGGCGAATACCGATATGGAATTCAGCAATCACGCCATCGCCAACGCTTCGAACGATGGCTGACAGAATCGATTCGCAACTACCGCGTACTCGACGTGGATGAAGAGACGGCCCTCTCCTACGCAACTCTTCGATCCGAACTCAAGCGAGCCGGAACTCCAATTCCTTCCAACGACGTTTGGATTGCCGCGCTTTGCCGGCAGCATTCTCTCTCCCTCTTGAGCCGAGACCGCCATTTCGATCTTGTTGGCGGAATCGAGCGGATCGATTGGTAACATTGAGACACTGACAACTAGCGGTCTTGCAAGCGGTGCGGAAGCTAACCCGGCCATCCGGGTTCTCCCGACAGTTTCCTGATTGACGATCCAGTCCGACCGGGCGTATAATTTTTCGGATTGGAGCAGTTCAGCTTGGACGCTGTCGTTTGCGTCCGCAACATTCACCTCCGTAACTTTCTGGAAAGTGCAACACGGGGGGCAACAAGATGGAGTTCTCTCGCAGGACTTTTCTCAAAGGCACCGTCTTAGGCGGAGCCGGTTTCTCCGCCCTCGGCTTTGATCTGACTCCGGTTTACGCTCAGACCCAATCCCTCAAGATTTCCCGAGCCAGCGAGACGCGCAGCACCTGTCCTTATTGTGCCGTTAGTTGTGGCGTGATCATCTACACCTTAGGTGACAAGGCCAAGAACGCGATTTCCCAGGTCGTCCACGTCGAGGGCGATCCCGACCATCCCATCAACCGCGGCACGCTCTGCCCCAAGGGATCGTCGCTCGAACAGGACATCCTCAACGACCGGCGCCTGCTGAAGCCGCAGGTACGGCGTCCCGGCGCCACCGACTGGGAAGACATTTCCTGGGATCAGGCCTACACCGAGATTGCGCAGCGCGTGAAAAAAACGCGTGACGACACCTTCCTCGAAACCGATGCGCAGGGCCGCACCGTGAACCGCTGTGAAGGCATCGCCTTCACCGGCGGCTGCACCGATACCAACGAATTCAATTACCTCGCCGTAAAAAGTATGCGCAGCCTGGGGGTCTGCTACCTGGAAAACCAGGCCCGCGTTTGACACGGCCCCACGGTCTCCAGTTTGGGGCCCACCTTCGGACGCGGCGCAATGACCAATGGCTGGATCGACATCAAGAACACCGACATGATGTTGATCATGGGCGGCAATCCCGCCGAGAATCACCCCTGCGGCTTCAAGTGGGCGATAGAAGCCAAGATTCACCGCAACGCGAAAACCATCGTTGTCGATCCGCGCCTGACCCGCACCGCCGCAACCGCGGACATGTACGTACAAATCCGCGCCGGCGCCGACATCGCCTTCCTCGGCGGCGTCATCCGGTACGCCATCGAAAACAACCGCATCGCCAAAGACTACCTCGTCAACTACACCAACGCCGCTTTCATTATCAAAGACGGATTTAACCTGCCCGAGGACGGTCTCTTCTCCGGATTCGATCCCGAGAAAAAGGTCTACGACAAGAAGACCTGGAATTACGAAGAAGGTGGAGACCTGGCCGGCAAACCGGTCGTGGCGACGCCTCCGGAAAAGACGCCTCCTCCTCTGCCACCGGGCGCGACGCCACCTCCACCTTTGCTTCCTCCGAAGATCGCGTTCGACCTCTCGCTCCAGCATCCGCGCTGCGTCTATCAACTGCTGAAGAAGCAATACGAGCGCTACACACCCGAAATGGTGGAGCGCATTACCGGTATACCAAAAGACCAATTCCTCAAAGCCGCCGACCTGTTCACCTCCGTCCGCAAAGATGGCGACATGAAAAAAGTCGCCACCATTATTTATGCGGTCGGATGGACGCAGCACAGCTTCGGCACGCAGATCATCCGCACCGCCTGCGTCCTGCAACTGCTGATGGGCAACGTCGGCCGTGCCGGTGGCGGAGTCAATGCGCTCCGCGGCCACTCCAACATTCAGGGCGCAACCGATATGGCGGGAATCTTCGACATTCTCCCCGGCTATTTGAAGATGCCGAATCCCGGCGATGTCAATCTCGCCACCTTTCTGAAGCGCACCACTCCAACCGAATCCAAGCCCGATCCGTGGCAGTCATTTAACTATTGGTCGAACACGCCAAAATTCACGGTCTCGTTCCTGAAAGCGTTGTACGGCGCAGCCGCTACCAAAGAAAACGACTGGGCCTTCCACTATCTGCCGAAAATCGATCGCAACTATTCCTGGGTGAATATCTGGAACGACATGTACGAGGGCAAGATCAAAGGCATTTTCGCCTTCGGCATGAACGGCGTCATGATCGGCCCCGATTCGAACAAGAATATCGACGCCCTGAAAAAGGCCGACTGGCTGGTGGTTTGCGAAATCTATCCCGACGAAACCAGCGAATTCTGGAGAGCTCCGGGAATTACGGCCGAGGACCAGAAGAAAATCAACACGACCGTATATCGTTTGCCGGGCGCAGGCTTTGCCGAAAAAGACGGCACCTTCGTGAACTCCGCCCGCTGGCTGCAATGGAAGAACGTAGCCGTTCCGCCGCCCGGGCAAGCGCGGCTCGACCAGGAAATCCTCGCGACCATCTTTTTGAAAGTTCGCGAACTCTATAAGAAAGAGGGCGGCAAGTTCCCCGATCCCGTTCTGAACGCGACGTTCGCGTACACAAACCCGTACAACCCGTCGCTCGCCGAGGTCGCAAAAGAAATCAACGGCAAAGCACTCGCCGACATCACCGACCCGAAAACCAATACGACCATCAAGGCCGGCCAGCAGCTCCCCGGCTTTGCCTGGCTCAAAGACGACGGCACAACCCTCTCCGGAAACTGGCTGTACTGCGGATCGTGGACCGAAGCCGGCGCCATGATGCAGCGCCGCGGAACTGAAGACCCGTCCGGCCTCGGTATTTATCCCAATTGGGGATGGTCCTGGCCGGCGAATCGCCGCGTTCTCTATAACCGCGCCTCCTGCGATGTCAACGGCAAGCCCTGGGATCCTTCGCGTCGCCAGGTTTGGTGGGACGAAGCCAAGAAAAACTGGGTGGGCAACGACGTTCCCGATTTCAAACCGGACTCCGCGCCCAAAGACCACATGGGACCATTCATCATGAACCCCGAGGGCGTCGGACGTTTGTTCGTGCCGCTGGGCGCTATGGCCGATGGTCCCTTCCCCGAATTCTATGAGCCGATCGAAAGCCCGATTGCGAATCTGTTGCATCCGAAGCAATCCAACAATCCGGTCGTGAAACGATATAAGACCGACATGGACAAGTACGGGACGGTGGATCAGGGATTCAACGTCATCTGCACCACCTACCGCTTGACCGAGCACTACCACTACTGGACAAAAAATAATCCGATGAACGTGCAACTCGTGCCGGAACCGTTCGTCGAAGTTCCAGCGGAACTGGCCGACCGCATGGGCATTCGCGGCGGCGAAAAAGTGAAAGTCACCAGTGCGCGCAGCCACTACATCGCGAAGGCCATGGTCACGCGCCGCATCCGGCCCATGAAGATCGATGGCAAAGAGACGTTCCAGATCGGCATCCCCATTCACTGGGGCTTCCGCGGCATTGTGGAAGATGAAGACAAGACGGCGAAGACCCTGGCGAATCAGCTGACGCCAACGGTCATCGATCCGAACGCGTTTACGCCAGAATTCAAAGGATTTTTGGTGAAGATAGAAAAAGTGTAGTGTGGCGCCGCCGTCTCGGCGGCTGTCCGGTGGGCGTTCCGCCCGCCGCAACGAGGATAGCGAGATGCCAGACCGCAAGGCATTGCAAGCCGAAATGATCTCGGGCCATTCCGGACCGTCGCCCGGCCTGGGCATGCAGCGCGACCTTGAGGTCTGCAAACTGGTCGACACCACCACGTGCATCGGCTGCAAAGCGTGTGAAGTAGCATGCGCCGAGTGGAACGACTTGCCGTTCTCTCTGACCACCTTCGACAACACTTACCAGACGATGCCCGAGACGCGCTGGAATTTCTGGAACCTCATCAAGTTCAATGAGCACCAGAATCCGGATGGCACGATTCAGTGGCTGATGCGCAAGGATCAGTGCATGCACTGCGCCGACCCCGGCTGTCTCGCGGCTTGTCCCGCCGACGGCGCCATCGTGAAGTACGCCAACGGCATCGTCGACTTTAACCAGGAAAACTGCATCGGTTGCGAATTCTGCGTTTCCGGTTGCCCCTTCAATATTCCGCGCTTCAATCCCGCGACCAAGCGGGTGTACAAGTGCACGCTCTGCTCCGACCGCGTCGGCGAGGGTCTCGAACCCGCTTGCATCAAAGCCTGTCCCACCGGCTGTCTCAAGTTCGGCACAAAAGACGACATGAAATTCATCGCCGAGGAGCGCGCGAAACAACTGAAGGAAAATTTCGGCTGGCAGAACGCCGGCGTCTACGATCCGCAGTCGGTCGGCGGAACCCATGTGATCTACGTACTCCACGACGCCACCGATCCCGAGCGCTACGGTAACCTGCCCAGCAATCCGCAGATCCCGTGGAGCTACACCGTGTGGAAGTGGCTATTTAAGCCCGTGCTCGGAACTTTCGCCTTGTTCGGTTTTCTCGGCGTCATCCTGCACTACGTAACCTCCGGCCCGCGCCGGACCCAACCGGAACCGCCGGCAAAGGATGGCGCCAATGTCAACGTCTAGCGGTGCGATCGGACGTTTCGACGACAAGGCTCGCGAGAGTTTCGAACACGTAGGCCAAACCACTGTCTATCGCGGAGAGTTGCTGCGCCATCCGGTCTATACGCGCGTGCTCCACTGGATGGTCGCGCTCTTTTTCTTCCTCGCGCTCTTCACCGGCTTCAGCTTCTATCTCCCGTGGCTCTTCCGGTGGTTCACTCCCATCTTCGGCGGCGGACCACTCAGCCGCGTCATGCACCCCTGGTTCGGCGTAGGCTTCATCTTTTTCTTCGGATTGCAAGCCCTGAACTGGCTCCAGCCCATGATCTGGACCGCAGCCGATTCCGAGTGGGTGCGCAACATGGGGAAGATCGTCAGCGGCAAAGAGAAAATGGATCCGCCCGACACCGGCTTCTTTAACGCCGGACAGAAAATTCAATTCTGGGAGATCGTCGGCGGCAGCATCGCGTACCTCATCACCGGCATCATTCTGTGGGCGGGCGCAGGAACTTTCGGAAGAATTGCCGTCGCCATCAGCTACGTCGTGCACGACGTCTCCGCCCTCATCATGCTCGGCGGAATCTTCATCCACATTTATGAGAGCACATTCGGCCAGCCCGGTACATTCCAGGCAATAGTTCGCGGAGCGGTAAGCGAAGCCTGGGCCTGGAGCTTCCACCCCGCTTGGTACAAGCAAGTCACCGGACGCGACCCACAGCAGGCCTGCGAAGAAGCCCGCCGCCAAATGACCACCGGCAGCAAACCTACCTAAGAGCGGATTCAGCGTTACTGTATCCGTCTTGTGTGGGGACGGGCGCCCTCGCCCGTCCAAGCCGAGCGCAGCTCGGCAGCTGCCAGTGGTCATAGCAACTCTGATGAAGCCCAACTCGATCTGCCAGCCTTGAGGCAGGGGCTACCTGCGTACCCTCGAGCAGCAGTTACGATTGCATCGCGCAGCGTGCTGTGCTAAAACCTGCAAGGGATATGGAGAAACCGCTCCCGAATTCGCGCCCGGCTATAATTCAGTGTTCCAGAGGACAACATGAAACCACAGGAGCTCGGCCGTATCGTTCGTGAGCAGACCCCTTTGGTAACCACGCGGATGTTGCTGCGCCCGCTGCGGGCGGATGATGCCAGCGCCGTTTTCAACTACGCTCACGATCCCGAGGTCACGCGGTACACGCAGTGGGATGCGCACCGCACAATCGAAGACAGCAGACGTTTCATTGAGCAGACCATCGCCGCGTATCAGCGAGGCGAGAACGCCGAACTGGCGATCGAGCTGAAATCCGACAAGAAGGTGATCGGCACCTGCGGCCTGATTAACATTTCGGCGGACCATTGTCGTGGCGAACTGGTGTTTGCCATGGCCAAGGACAATTGGGGCGGCGGCATAATGGGCGAGGCACTAAAAGCGATGCTCGCGTTTGGATACGGAGCGCTGCAGTTGAATCGTATCTTTGCGAAGGTGGACCCGGACAACATGAAGACCATTCTGGTGCTGAAGCGCGCCACTTGGCAGTTCGAAGGTACCTTGCGCCAGGAAGTGAAGGTGCGGGGCACGTTTCGCGATGTAAAGCTGTATTCATTGCTGAAGAAGGAGTTCGCCACGTCGTCGATGGCGTTTTAGGATCTGGTTCCGCTATGAACAAGCTGAGGGTGGTCTTGTCCCTGATGACCCGCGACAGCGACTATCAGCTGGAGCAAGCGAAGGCGGCGGAAGCTATAGCGCAGCAACAGAACGTCGACTTGGAGATTTTCTACGCCAACGGCAACTCGGTCACCCAGAGCACGCAGCTGCTCAACTTAATTCACAAGTACAAGTCGGAGCTCAGCGCAATTCTGGTCGCGCCAGCTGGAGGAACCGAATTTCCGCAGGTGGGTAGAGCCGCCGTCAGCGAGGGCATCGCTTGGGTTGTGCTGAACCGCGGTGCCAGTTCCCTGGTGGATCTGCGCCGGGATTTTCAAGCGCCCGCTTTCGCCATCAGTTCCGATCACAAACAGGTGGGGCGCATTCAGGCGCAGCAACTCGCCGCAATCCTCCCGCAGGCGGCAACGGTCCTGTGTATTCAGGGTCCGTCAAGCAGCCTGGCTGCACGGCACCGGCTCATTGGCCTTGAGAGGGCAAAACCGCCGCGCCTGACGCTCAAGATCCTGAAAAGCTCCAGCTGGACGGAGGAAGGCGGCTTTCAGGCGACCGCGTCGTGGTTGCGCCTGACTACTTCACAGCAGCAACCAATTTGTGCCGTCGCCGCGCAGAAGGACCTCATCGCCATGGGAGCGAGGAGAGCATTTGAGGAGGCGAAGGCCCTCGTACCCGGCGGTACATGGTCGCAGCTGCCTTTCCTCGGAGTGGACGGGTTGCCCCTCACCGGCCAAGCGTTTGTCAACCGCGGCTCACTGATCGCGACCGTAGTGGTGCCGCCCGTCGCTGGCACAGCGTTGGAGGCCGTCCTGAAGGCCATCGCGACCAGGACCAAACCACCCGAACTGCAACTGATCCCTAGCTACTCGTACCCGGCCCTCGAATCGCTCCGGCCGCTCGCGGCCGCCGCCCGCGGATAACCGATCAAGTAAGTAATTGGCGCCTTCGCTCTTGAATGCTCGCCGCTCTCCCATTGGTATTCGGCTGCGGTCAGCTTTTCGACAATCTCACGCAGTTCTTGCGGCCGATATGTCCGTAGGCAAGAGACCACCCCATCGAACAGCAGAACCAAGGGAATTATCGGAAACAAATACGTCCAGAGCAATCGTGACCAGCGGAACGGACGGATCCACGGAGTGCAGACGAACAACACGAGAACCCAGGCAAACATAAGGCCGATCGTTGACGGAGACCGCCTTGTTGTTTCAAATATGCCGATGCCTTCGCTGGCATCGACGGCATCTTGGAGTATGGCGCGAGCCTCATCCGGCGGAAAATGATGGAACGACGTGAACATGGTTCGAAGCCCCTTCAATTCACGGGGAACGTTCATCGCGTCCACCGAGTCCGGATAGAAAGTAATGTGATTCTCAGAAACCGCTCTGACATTTTGGAATGCCCCGAGGTTTGGGTATTTATCGGTGAGCCAAATCTGAAGGGCTGGCGCGTCCTCTCCGAGCTTTGGAGATTGCAGCTTTCGATAAAGGTCTAGCCAGGGCCCGCCCCCGCCCGAACACAAGTCAACAATCGATCCGCTCCGTGTAGAGTCAAGCGCGTGTTGCAGCAGCGGGGCGATGGGCGAATAGACCTTAAAGAGATTGAACCCAAACTGCAGCGCGTCCGTAACGTAATCTCGAAGAGATGACGGGAACCACGGTTGTTCATGGAGTTCGATGAACTGTACGCGACGCATGGCAACTCAGCCTGCTGAGTAGTATCGTTCGAGTGAACATTCTCGTCCATTTGCCCGAATCTGCTGGTTCGACGTTAAACTAATCAAGTACCACCATCCGTAGAGACGGGGCTCGCCCCGTCTCATCCTGTACAACGAGCGGCACCCAGTGAAACGACCAACGACGAAATGATCAAATCCCCCCGAGGAACCCGCGACCTTCTCCCGCCCGACACGGCGCTCTGGAACTTCGTCGAAGCCGCCGCCCGCGACGTCTTCCGCGCCTACAACTTCCACGAAATCCGCACGCCCATCTTCGAGTCCACCGAACTGTTCGCGCGAGGTGTAGGCGAGGAGACCGATATTGTCTCGAAAGAAATGTTCACATGGGAAGATGGCGAGAGATTTGAAGATAAGAAGCTTTTGGAAGCGTGGTCTAAGGCAAACGAAGACAGTGTCTTCGTTCAAGAAGGGCCTATCTTCCTCGCTGGCATTAAACCCCTGGGGGTTCAGAGGCAGATTTGGCGAAAGGCGACGAACAGCGTCGAATTTGTCTGCTTCAGACCGAAGATTTCTCTTGATGCGATAGGCGCATTGGTAAAAGCGAGACATGCTGCGCAGGGCCAATATAAGAGCGAGTATGGGCATCTCCCGATCCGCCTTCGGCTTGTTGTTCCGGACTCCACCGTCAACAGCACTCCTTGGATCAAGGAAGAGACGGCGAAAGAATACGTGGAGGTGGAAGGATTTGCCGGAGATTACTTTTCAAGCTCACAGAACCTCGCCCTCCGCCCCGAGAACACCGCCGGCATCGTCCGCGCCTACATCGAGCACAAACTTTGGGAGCGGGGCCTGAATAAATTCTTCTCGATCGGCCCTATGTTTCGCCGCGAGCGACCGCAAAAAGGACGCTACCGGCAGTTCTATCAGATTGATGCCGAAGTCATCGGCCCCGCCGCTTCCGGCAGCCAGTCTCCTGCCCGAGACGCCGAAATTCTCGAACTCCTGGCCACGCTGCTCGACCGCGTCGGCATCGCCAACTGGATCCTCGAACTGAACTCCGTGGGCTGCCCCGCCGATCGCGCAAAATTCAACGAAGCCCTTCGCAAGGCGCTCGCCCCGGTAGTAGAAAAAATGTGCACTGACTGCCAGCGCCGCGTCGTAACCAACCCTCTAAGAGTTTTCGACTGCAAGGTTCCCGAAGACCAACCGATCATCAAAACTCTCCCCACCATCAGCCAGTTTCTCGACGAAGACTGCCGCACCCACTACGAAGAAATAAAGAAAATCTTAAACGCCGTCCAAATTCCCTACGTCGAAAACCCGCGCCTGGTGCGGGGCCTCGATTACTATCAAAAAACTGCGTTTGAATTTACGCATGGGGCGTTAGGGGCCCAGAATGCGATTCTCGGCGGCGGAAGATACGACGGCCTATCCGAAGCACTCGGCGGCCCGCCAGCTCCGGGGATTGGCTTTGCTATCGGAGAAGATCGGCTGGTGCTTTCACTATCAGCGACCGCGTCGCCGGAGTCGGTTGTGCGCAAGCCCGACGTCTACATAGCTCCGCTCGGCGCCGGAATGAATTGCGAAGCCGCCCGCGTGGCTCGCGAACTGCGCCGGCACGATCTGGTGGTCGATCTCGGCGACGAGTCGTTTCGCTTAAAAAAATCGTTCGAGGCCGCGGACAAGATGGGGGCGCGATACATCCTCATCGTCGGCGGGAACGAAGTGGCGGCCGATGCATTCGCGCTCAAGCATCTAGCCTCGGGCGAACAAGTCACGGTTCCGCGCGCGGACCTGGCGCAGTGGATTCTGCGGAAGTAGTTCTTGGCGGTCCAAAAGCCACCGGCCGCCCGGGGTTCTGGGCTTTTCAGCCTTGGATCCAGGCGGCCGGTGTTTCTGCGGCCCTCTTTCGACGAGTGGCGAAGCTGCTTAGCCTCGCTACGGGTTCGACTTATGACAGGAAGAACTCCTTCGCCAGTGGCAGCCACTCCTGGTCGGGGATCTGGACTGAGAGGTCGTCCACGGCCACTCCCCCATCCTGGGCCAGGGCACCCAGCGCCATCGGCATCCGGCGCTGCAAGCGGCTCGCCGACTCTTCCGTCCACCAGCGGGCGAGCGCGCCACCCAGCAAGTTCTTGAAGCTTGTCTTGGCGTCGGGCGACTGCGCGGTCACCAACCAGCCTTCGCCATAAGGATCGCTGAGCGCCAGCTTGGGGTTCTTAATGACCGCTTCGTTGATGTCAGACACCGTGCCCTCGATCGGCGAAACCATATCGACGGCGCAGTCGTCGCGATAAAGTGTGCACATCTTCTGGCCCTGGCGAATCCACTGGCCGCGTTGCGGCAGCGTAATGCGCTCCACTGTGCCGGTCAGTTTAGCGGCAAAATCGTCCATGCCGACCCGCACCAGGTTTGGGCTCTCGCTCAGCGCCCAGGTGTGACCGGGGTGGTAGCGCAGGTTCTCTGGGACCTCGAAGCCACCGACCACGGCTGGCCGTAAGCGCGGCACATCGGCATGTTTCGCGGGGGCTACCTGCAACGCCGGCTGAACAATGGAGTGGCGAGTGCGGAAGTAGTCAATCAGCAAAAAGGTTGCGAAGAAGAAGAGAACCAGTAGGACTGTCATAAGTCACCTCGTCGGAGCGCCGTCTAGCGAGCCGCTCAGCACTTTTCTAAAGGCAATCAGCGTGCCAAGACGAGGCGAATTGCGAGCAAGTGCGCTGCGGGCCGCGATCTCCTGTGGAATGCGTCCGATAGACGACAGGCAAGTTCGTGGCACGCACCATTACGATGAAATTGTCAACAACGCTTTGATGGAAATCGCAACAGGCCAAAGCTCGTGTTTTCAGTGTTTCGAGTCGGACGACGAGAAAGGCGGCTTTAAATCAGTGGGTTGCGGGTTGGCAACCCACTGATGAATCTCACAACAGCAAGAATTGAAGAATACAACGGTGAAGACTTACTCCCTTGAGTACTCCGTTTCCATATCGGCGTCGGCGGAGGTCGGAGTGTTGGTTAAAGCAGTGATGCCGTATTCCAACCCTTTTTCAAAGGCCTTCAGGTTCAGTTCTCGGGAACTGGGCGGCACAGAATCGGCGACCGCTTTGCGCACAGCATCTGCGTCCAGCAGTTTTGTTACTGCGGTCAAGAAACCGACCATCACCGAATTCAGCACCATGCGCTTCCCGAGTTCTTCGGCGATGCGGGTCGCGGGGACGCTGTAGACCTGGATTTCCTTGCTGAGATTTGAAACTCGCACCAGATCCTGCTCGACGATCATGATGCCGCCTTCTTTCAACTCGGAGCCGAAGCGCACATAGGCTTCCTGCGACATGACGACCATGATGTCCGGGTGGGTGACGTAGGGGTACAAGATCGGCGAATCGGAAAGCACGAGCTGCGCACTGCAGGCGCCGCCCCGGGCTTCCGGGCCGAAGTTCTGCGTCATGGTGGCAAAAGCGCCTTGATAAATCGAGGCGGCCTTGCCGAGGACGATGGCCGAGAGAATAACTCCCTGGCCGCCAAAGCCTGCGATACGAATTTCAGTTAGCTGCAGTCGCATACCATCTCCGGTTCTTCGATGTATCTCTCTCCCAGCGATTCGGTGTATTGGGCGCGCATCATGGTTTGGTAGTCGGGGCGCTCGCGGTCTACGAACTTGCCCACGATGATCTCTCCGGTCATGGTCATGCCCACTTCACTGGTGGGCGCACCGTGCCGGACTTTGCTCTTCTCTTTGTAGTACTTCATGGCGTCCAGACCGTCGCCCAGCTTGTTGCGGCGCTGATAAAGCGTGGGACAGGGCGAGATAATCTCGATAAAAGAAAAGCCTTTCTTCTGAAACGCCTCGCTCATGGCGCGCGTAATTTGCCGCACGTGGAACGTGGTCCAGCGCGCGACGTAAACCGCGCCCGCCGCTTCCACCAGGTGCGGCAAATTGAACGACGGCTCGAACACACCGTAAGGATTCGTCGATGTCGTCGAGTGATCGGGCGTGGTGGGCGCGGTCTGGCCGCCCGTCATGGCGTAGAGCAGATTGTTCACGCAGATGACCTTCAGATCGATGTTGCGACGCGCGGCGTGGATCAGATGATTGCCGCCGATGGCGGAAAGATCGCCGTCGCCGGAATAGACGACGACGTTCAGCTTGGGGTTTGCCAGTTTCAACCCGGTGGCGAACGGGATGGCGCGGCCGTGAGTGGTATGGAAAGAATCCAGTTTCACGTAGCCCGCCACGCGCCCCGTGCAGCCGATGCCCGAGACCAGGGCCAGCGTTCGCAAATCGATTTTCGAGTCGAGGAGGGCACGGGCGAAAGAATTTACAGTGGTGCCGATGCCGCATCCCGGGCACCAGATGTGAGGTATGCGATCGCTGCGTAAAAAGGGCTCGACGGGGTTGATGAGATCGTTGATCAAACTGTCCGACATCGACTGGCCTCCACAATTACCTTGAGAATGTCTTCGGGGTTGTGAACTCCGCCGCCCGCGTGCGACACGGCGAAGGTCTTTGCCTGGCCCGCGGCAGCTCGCTCCACTTCGCGCACCATCTGGCCCAGATTGAGTTCGGGGACGACGAATGCTTTCACTTTGGCGGCGAGTTCGCGGATCTTTTTTTCGGGGAACGGCCAGGCGGTGATCAGGCGCAACTTGCCGACGCGCAGGCCCTGTTTACGAGCCGCTTCGATGGCTCGCTGAGCCACTCGGGAAGTGATGCCGTAGGAAACGACCGCGACATCGGCGCCATCGATTTGCTCTTCTTCGGTCATGGTGATGCGGTCGACGGCGTTGAGAATTTTGTTTTGCAAGCGGCGAACCAGCTGGTCCTGAGTCGGCAGAGTCATGTCGGGATAGCCGCGCTCATTGTGGGTCAAGCCGGTGACATGAAAGTTGTAGCCATCGCCGGCGTGGGCCATTTCCGGGACGAGGTCGCCGTTGGTGCCGTAGGGAAGATAATCTTCGACCGATTTGTGAGTGTGGCGGCGCGGCACGACTTCGATCTGGTCGGCGGGAGGAATCACTACTTTCTCGGTCATGTGCCCCACGCATTCATCCATCATGAACATGACGGGCACGCGGTATTCTTCGGCCAGGTTGAAGGCGGTGATGGTGAGGTCAAAACACTCCTGCGGAGAATTGGGGCAGAGGGCGATGATCTCGTAATCGCCATGCGAGCCCCAACGCGCCTGCATCATGTCAGCTTGCGCGGGGAGCGTGGGCAGGCCGGTGGATGGCCCTCCACGCTGCACATCCACGAACACACACGGCGTTTCGGTCATAGCCGCATAGCCGATATGTTCCATCATCAGAGAGAAGCCCGGGCCAGAGGTCACCGTAAACGCCTTGGCTCCGGCCCAGACCGCGCCTTGCAGGGTGATGGAAGCCGCAAGCTCGTCTTCCATTTGGATGAACGTTCCGCCAACCGTGGGCACACGAGCGGCAAAACGCTCAACCACTTCGGTGGAAGGAGTTATGGGGTAACCAGAAGCGAACCGGCTGCCCGCGGCCAGAGCGCCTTCGCAACAGGCGTGGTCGCCATCCATGAAGTGTATGCCGGTGAGTACGCCGTGAGGGTCAGCCTTCATTTGTCACCTCCGCCAGTGGCAGCTGTTTTGGTGGCGAAAATGGCGAAGTCGGGGCAGTACATGCCGCACAAGTCACAGCCACTGCACTTTTCCGGATGCACGACATGCGGCGGATGGTAGCCCTTGGAATTGAAAGCGGAGGAAAGTGCGAGCACTCTGGTGGGACAAAACTCCACACAGAAGCCGCAGGCTTTGCAACGCTCGACAACGATCGAAACACGTCCTTTTGCCAATGGAATCTCCGAACTCTAAGGTGTTTTAGAATAACCACGAAATCCTAGGCCATTATGCTTGGTGGGGGGGTGCGGTTGGATGTGACAGAGATCACTGATGTTTGTGAGAACGGGCACACGCCCTGTGCAACGCTAAGCAAATGAAGAGGCCGCACCAAGCTCTGCGCCGGGCTTATTCGGGAGACGCCCGCGCTCTTGCCGCATCGGGTTTTGGCGCATCGGTGAGGCGAGACACAGATGATGGTGCCATTGATCACAGCAATCGGGACAGCGCGGACTGAGAATGAGGGTTGGTTGACGAGTTCGCGCTTTTCAGGAAGGGAGTTGCCATGTTTGAAGCCGAAGTTGAGATGGAACGACGCTCATCGATCTTGCCGCTGCTGCTCATGATGTGTCTGGTTGCGGGGATCGTGGGCTTAGCAACCTACGTGCTCTTCCAGGTCCGGGGTAAAACGCCTCTCCGCGCGCAGGATGCGAGCGGCATAGTAGCAGCGGCGTTGCAGGGACCAGGCCCGGTCGTCATTCACTTCCGCACTGGCCTCATAAAACCCAGTGTCGACGAAAAACCAGGGGATCCTAATTATCGATTATTGGAAAAGGCAGGAATTATTAAATTGGGCAAGGCGGCAAAGGGCAGCGTGATGATCTCGATCACACCCGAAGGAGAGCGCCTGATGAGCGGCGTGCCGGGCTTCAAAAAATCGAAAGAAGCGGACGGCACATTCTCGTATCAGGCTCCCCTGGCACTGCGGCAACTGGTAAGCATCGCCGGCGTGAACATGAACGGAGTCGACAACGCGATCGTCGAATACACCTGGAAATGGGTGCCCAATCAATTGGGGGACGTGTTTGACGCGGGCGGCCCGCTGGTGAAAAGCTTCAATCTTTGGGAACGTCAAACCCTCATCAACAAGTATGAAGTCGCCTTCTATAACGGGGAGCCGACGAAATCGACGCTTGCTCTGGCGCGTTCCGGCCGGGAATGGAAAATCTCGAAGCAATAGCGGGCGGCGAAGCGGCAGGTAACAACGCAGCCGATTTGTGGTTTACTAAGTGCGCTTAGAGTTTCAAGAGCGAAGCCTTGTTTGGAAAGGAGAAAATGCGATGTCCATGAAGAAGAAACTGATTGTGGTAGTCACTGCCCTTGTCGCATTCACCTGCACGGTCGCCGCGCAGAACCAAACGCAGGGTCAACCAGAGAAAACCATAAAGCACGTCCCGATCAAGTCTACGTCGCCGGTATCCGGTAAAGACATGTACACGACATACTGTGCCGTTTGCCATGGAAAGGACGGCAAAGGTGGAGGGCCCGCGGCCAGCGCGCTGAAGGTTCCACCCACCGACCTTACCCTGCTGAGCAAGAACAACGGAGGGAAATATCCCTCGATGAAAGTCTCGTCCGCCATCCGCAATGAATCCGATCTTCCCGTGCACGGATCCAAGGAGATGCCGGTGTGGGGAGCGTTGTTTTGGAGTGTGAGTAGTGGACACGAGGGTGAGGTGCAGCAACGCGTGGTAAACCTTACCAAGTACATCGAATCCCTGCAAGTGAAGTAGGCGGGCACCTGAGCATCGGTGGATCCGGCGCTGAGCCGGTTGGGGCACAAGCCCTGGCTTGTGCCCCTTTGCTCGTCTCCGGCAGAAGTCCCGTTTACGTGCCGTTCGGACAAGAAGACACTGCGCAACTCAATGCACGCCAGCCCCAGCTCGGGCCAGATCTCCGGTGAAAAAGCCCTATCCTCGAGAACGGTAAGGGCACAAACCGATGTGAGGAAGATCACACTGCCGTGTATCTTGCAGCACAGCGAAGTGTTGCATCCCGGCGGACACTGGCGTCATAGGTCCGGCTCAGGTGGCTGGTGGACCGCGCAAGAAGCGATCCATGCAAGCGAGCCGGAGCCGAGGTTGTTCAGGAGGCTGGTTCATGCTCTCGCCATACGGAATGGAGATTGTAGAAAGCTGCCTTACATGCAAGCTGCGAGTTGATCGTATCTTCTGCGATCTGCCTCCGGCCGCGTTGCAGGCTTTTGAAGGCATCAAGTATGCCACTGCCTATCCTCAGGGGGCCGTGCTGTTTGTCCAGGGGCAGATGCCGCGCGGCATCTTTGTGCTCTGCAAAGGCACTGTAAAGCTTGCCATTAACTCCCCAAGCGGCAGAACGGTAATTGTAAAACTTGCCGAGCCGGGGGAGGTGCTGGGGTTGAGCGCCACAATCTCCGGCAAACCTTACGAAGTGACGGCGGAGACGATCGATCCCTGCCAGGTCAATTTCGTCAAGCGCGACGACTTTCTGCACTTCCTGAAGGATGATGTGGAGGCCTGTTTCAAAGTGGCCGAGCAGTTAAGCGAGAAATATCACAATGCTTGTAAGGAAGCCGGCGCGCTCGGACTGTCACACTCCGCTGGCGAGAAACTGGCTAAGTTGCTTCTGGAATGGACTTCCAAAAATGGAGAGGGCGGTAAAGGGGATCCCCGTTTGAGGCTTCGACTCACGCACGAGGAAATCGCGCAGATGATCGGGACCTCGCGCGAAACGGTTACCCGGCTGTTTGCGGAGATGAAGAAGCGGCAGATCTTGCAGTCGAAAGGCTCGACTCTGGTAATTCGCAACACGGCGGCGCTGCGCGAAATCGCAAACCACAACTAATGCCGCGCCCACCGCGCCAGCGGCTTGTCTGAGCGCAGGCGTAACGCATGACTGCCATGCGCGCCTGGAAAAACGCCGATCTCGGCTAAATTCCAGAATCTAAGTCTCGTGACCAAGATCACAATTCCCCGTGATGATTGTCACCGCTGGGCGATTTGTTCTCTCTTATTGTTGCGCGTAGGGTGGGCGTCAGAAGCCCGGTTCAGGTAGGAAGGGAAACCGCACACATGGCCTCGTTAGACGGCAACGGGCAGCAGCCAAATCCAGCCAAGCAAAACAAGCCACGATTGATTTTCTGGGAGTTGACCAAAGGGTGCAATCTCCGCTGCATCCATTGCCGGGCCACCGCGACCGAGCTGAGTTCTCCCTCCGACCTTTCCACCCAATCCGCACGCGATATCATCGATGAGATTGTCACCGTGTCCACTCCCATCCTGGTGCTGAGCGGTGGCGAGCCGCTCTTCCGTTCGGATATTTTCCAGTTGGCGCGCTATGGCACGGACCAGGGCCTGCGCGTGGCGCTGGCCACAAATGGCACGCTGGTTACCAGGCACGTCGCGCGCATGATCGTCGATAGCGGCGTGCAGCGCGTCGCCATTAGCCTGGACGGCGCCGATGCGCTTACCCACGATACTTTCCGCGGCATCCCCGGTGCATTCGATGCTGCGATTGCCGGCTTCCGTAATCTGAAGAATCTGGGAATGTCGGTGCAGATCAACACCACGATCGCCCGCCACAATGCCCATCAGCTTCCGCAGGTGCTCGAACTGGCGAAGTCGCTGGGAGCGGACGCGCTGCACACCTTCCTATTGGTGCCGGTAGGTTGCGGCGTGGATATCGCTGCCGAACAAATGGTTCCGCCGGAAGAGTACGAGCAGATGCTGAACTGGTTCTACGATCGCTCGCTCGAAGGCGGCATCGAAATGAAGGCGACCTGCGCGCCACACTACTTCCGCGTGGTTCGCCAACGACGGGCTAAGGAGCATCGTTCCGAGGCTGCGGCAGCAGCCGCTCACCCTGCTCCACCGGTCGTTGCAGCGGCGCAGCCTTCGCCAAGTATTGGTCCCACGGAAATGGCGATGCCCGGCTCGACCGGCATCGAACTGAAGCCTCAGGGGATCGGACAACCAGTGGGACACCCTGGAAAGCATCCTTCCGACATGAACGCCATGACCAAGGGATGCCTGGCCGGAACCGCAGTGTGTTTCATTTCTCATCAGGGCGAGGTCTATCCCTGTGGTTACTTGCCGGCCTTGGCAGGAGATCTGAAGAAGCAGTCGTTCGCCGACATCTGGGAGAATTCGGTGGTGTTCAATCGACTGCGCGACACCAACAACCTGCAGGGGAAATGCGGCTGCTGCGAGTTCCGCAACATTTGCATGGGTTGCCGGGCGCGCGCCTTCGCTGCCACGGGCAACTATCTCGATGAGGAGCCGTTCTGCGTTTACCAACCGCAGACGAAAGGTTTGAAAAAAGAGAAGGATATTACACCGGCGGAAGTCGCACGCTAAACGGCGCGCTCCCTGCCGCCGAAAAGGCCTGTTGCCACAGAGACACGGAGGCACAGAGAAAGCACAGTTGGTTGTGCATTCTAAGAGCTCCTCCCCCCGTCTCCGTGTCTCTGTGGTCAGAGGCCTCGGGAGCCAAAAGACACGAACCCAGCGTGATATCCCTCAGTCCCGCCTTCTAAATGCCACTTCCCTGCTCACCGAAACTTAGCTAAACCACTGAAACAAAACCTGCTTCCCGTTCTGGTACTGAAATTTCTTTGGCACGCCGTGTGCTCTTCGAGTGATAGTTAGGAGCTGGAGACATGGAACCGACTCTCATGGTCGTGGGCCTAAACTACCGTACTGCTCCGGTGGCAGTGCGGGAGCGTTTCTGGATCAGTGAACACCGGCGCTGTGAAGCTTTGGTGCAGTTGTCAAGGGCGGAAGGCATCGAAGAAGTGATCGTAATGGCCACCTGCAACCGCACTGAGTTTTGGCTGTGGGCTACCGATGTCACCCTGGCCGCCAACTCCGTGATGCGGCTGCTGGGCGCCGAATATGGACTCAAGCTGTGCGAATGGAAGCACTTCTACCGCTTGCTCGATGAAGCTTCGCTGCTCCATATCTTCCGGGTAGCATCCAGCCTAGACTCGATGGTAGTCGGCGAGCCGCAGGTCGTTTCCCAAGTGAAAGTGGCTTGG
Source organism: uncultured Acidobacteriaceae bacterium (assembly GCA_963749275.1). Taxonomy (GTDB): domain Bacteria; phylum Acidobacteriota; class Terriglobia; order Terriglobales; family Acidobacteriaceae; genus Acidiflorens. The sequence goes on along the minus strand of CAVVNA010000012.1, from coordinate 2,507 downwards.
AGGCAGGCACAGAAGGTAGGGGCATCGGGCCGATTCCTCGATGCTGTGTTGCAGAAGGCGCTCGCGGTTTCTGAGCGCGTGCGCAGTGAAACGGCCATCGGTAGCGCGGCGGTTTCGATTCCTTATGCCGCCGTGGAACTCGCACTCCAGATTTTCGGCACGCTGGAAAACAAGAAAGTGCTTCTGGTGGGTGCGGGCCAGTTGAGTGAGCTCTCAGCCCGTGAGTTGCTTAACCATGGCGCCACTTCCGTCGGCGTGATCAATCGCACTCTCGAACATGCGGCTGAGCTGGCGGCGAAGCTCGGTGGGATTGCGATCCCATTGGAGAAGCGCTGGAAATATATGGCGGAGGCCGACATCATCATCAGCTCGACTTCCTCTCCGCACACGATTCTCAGCCGCGAGGAAGTCGAGGTCATGATTCGGGAACGCGAGGTTAGCGGGCGCAAGAATCAGCCTCTCGTGATCGCCGATATCGCGATGCCTCGTGACGTTGACCCCGCGGTGCGCAGCGTCAAGGGCGTTTTCCTCTATGACCTTGACGACCTGGAAAACGTGCCCGACCACAACGCGGACGAGCGCGAGACTGCCGTCGCCGCCGCACAGAAGATTCTGCTGGACGAGGCGCGAGGCTTCCGTCGAAAGCTGCAGGCGGAGAGTGGCGTGCCGACCGTCGTGGCACTGCGCCTGCGGCTGGACGAGTTTGGCCAGCAAGAACTGGATTCCTTTCGACAAGAGAAAGGGCCCTTCTCTAAGGACCAGGATGAAATCTTAAGAACAATCATGTCCCGGATGACACAGAGGATTGCAGGATCCCTGGCGCGTGAACTCAAGGAACTCCCAGAGAAGGTGCAGCGGGAACAGATGACCAATGCGTTGCAGCGGCTGTTCCACCTGCAAACAGCCGGACAGGCGATTGTCGGCACCACACACTGAAAGACGCACTGAAGCCGATAGCCAAGAGAGCACAGATCTGTGGTCGTCAGCGGATCACTGGTCGTCAACCGAGCCAGCATGGGAGCCCTCTTCATCTCCACGAATCAATCCAAATTTCTTTAGCTTGTAACGCAGAGCGTCGCGGCTGATGTCCAACAGCTTGGCTGCGTGGGTCTGGTTACCGCTGGCTTGGCGCATGGCCAACTCGACCATGGCGTGTTCCACTTCTTCCAGTGACGTTCCGCCTTCCGGGATATAAAGCCGGGGAAGAGTGCGGCCATTGGGCAATATCTGGCCACCGTCGGCGGGCGAAGTTCGTTCAAAGAGAGTGCGGCCGCCCGATTCACCCACAGAGAACGGCAGATACTCCGGTCGCAGGAACGGCTCGTCTTCGAGGATCATGCCACGCTCGATCGTGTTCTTGAGCTCGCGAACATTGCCCGGCCAGTTATGACTGAAAATTAGACGGCGGGTCTCCTCGGTAATGCCACGAATCGACTTCTTGAATCTGCGGTTGTAGCGCTCGATGAAAAAGTCCACTAAAGGAAGAATGTCTTCTTTTCGCTCCCGCAAAGGCGGGATAAAGATCGCAATAATGGCCAACCGGTAATAGAGATCCTGACGAAACTGGCCATCGCGCACCGCCTTTTCCAGATCGCGATTGGAGGCTGCGATCACTCGTACATCCACCTGCATATCGCGGACACCGCCCACGCGGCGGATGACCTGGTCTTCCAGCACGCGCAAGAGTTTCGCTTGCAGCAGTGGAGAGAGTTCGCCGATTTCGTCGAGAAACAGCGTGCCTCCGTCGGCCGCCTCGAACAGCCCTTTCTTCATCTGCTTGGCATCGGTGAACGCGCCTTTTTCGTGGCCGAAAAGCTCGGCTTCCATCAGCGTCTCCGGAATGGCGGAGCAGTTGATCGCGACAAAGGGTTTCTCCTGGCGGGAGCTTTCGTAGTGGATGGCTTTGGCGATGAGGTCCTTGCCGGTGCCGCTTTCACCTTGAATCAAAATAGTGGTGGCCTCGCTGGCCGCCACCTTGCGGACGAAGTTCATCGACTCGGTCATCTTGGGCGAGACGCTCACCACGCTGTTGTAACCGGATGCGCGGCGCACCTCACTTCGCAGGGTCTGCACTTCGGTGCGCAAGCTCGTGGCCTCGAGCGCGTTCTTGATGGTCACGTGCAGCTCATCGAAATCGATCGGCTTGCCCACGAAATCGTAAGCCCCGAGCTTGAGCGCGGCTTTGACATCGTCGATTTGCGGATCGGCCGTAATCATGATGACGGCGCGGGCATCGCCATTTTTCTTGAGTTGTTCGAGCACTTCAATGCCGCTGATGTCGGGCATGCGCACGTCGAGAAGAACGAGATCGGGCGATTCCCGCTGCGCCAGCTTAAGCGCCGGTTCCCCGGAATCAGCTTCGATCACTTGGTAGCCCCACTCTTCGCACCTTCTGGCGGAGCGACCAGCGCACGAGGTGTTCGTCGTCCACCACCATAATCTTCTCTACAGGCATCGGTGTTTAATTTACTACGAATGGAAGCGACTTGCTCTGGCGGCTTGTCCGT
>CAVVNA010000011.1:0-62162 GCA_963749275.1 uncultured Acidobacteriaceae bacterium | reverse complement strand
GACGTCATTGCCGACAAACTTTCGCGTGATCGCCGAGGGGCGAACGTCAAGCGCCCGGGTATAGGTGAGCGTGTTGGCAATTTCATCGGCCAGCGCGAAACGCAGAAACTCCACGCTGATGTCGCCATTCATGTTTTGCAACGGCAGCACCGCAATGGTGTTCTTCGCCGCGCCACCGCCCGCCATCCGGCGCTCTTTGAACCACCACGCTCCTACCGCGATCAAAACCGTCAGCAGCAGCGCGCTGACTCCCAGCAGGAGATAAGTTGGAAACTTGCTCGAGGCCTGAAACGCGTTCGTGGCAATGCGATACGGCAAGGCTGGCCGCCGCGCCCCGCTCTTGGTCAACCCCGATTCCGTTTCCTTCCTCAACGACTGGAGGTCGCCCTTCATCGCCAGAGCGTTCGGGTAGCGGTGTCCCCGGTCTTTCTCCATAGCCCGGCCAATGATGCCTTCGAGATCCGGGGGGAGCGCGGGGTTGAGCTGCAGAGGAGAAACCGGCTTCTGGTTCAGGACTGCGTCCAGCGTGGTAATCACGTTGCCGGTGGCAAAAGGCTTCTTGCCCGTCGCCATTTCGTAAAGCACGACTCCAAGCGAGAACAAATCGCTGCGCGGATCCAGTTCTTCGCTGCGCGCCTGCTCCGGAGACATGTAAACCGCTGTTCCCGGAATCACGCCCACCGCCGTCAGCGAGTCCTCCATCGCTGCTTCGTCCGATCCCGGTTCGCGCGCCGACTTGGCCAATCCGAAATCGAGGATTTTTGTTTGACCGCTCTGCGCCACAAAAATATTGGCCGGCTTGATGTCGCGATGAATGATCCCCTTGGCGTGCGATGCCGCCAAAGCATCCGCCACCTGGATGCCGATGTCGAGGATCTCGTCGACCTCTATCGCCTTCCCCCGTATCCGCTCCTTCAGGCTCACCCCTTCCAGCTTCTCCATGACAATGAAGGGATGTCCGCCGTTGTCCTCGATATCGTGGATGGTGCAGATGCCGGGATGGTTCAACTGGGAAGCGGCGCGGGCTTCACGCAGGAAGCGCTCCAGCGACTTCCGGTCGTTGACCATCTCCTGGGGAATGAACTTGAGCGCGACGTGACGGGCCAGGCGCGTGTCCTCCGCCTCATACACCACGCCCATGCCTCCACCACCGAGCTTTCCCACGATGTGATAGTGGGAGACTGTCTGGCCGATCATTCCGAGGGCCTCAGTGCCGTCGGCGGCTATGTTAGGCCGCTGGAGAAGCTTAGGTCAACCCTCACGCGAGAAACATCAGGCGAGATACGAGTCCCAGCTTCTTCGAGGCTCTTGCGGCGCTTGAAAGTGGGCTTCCAATCCCGGCCCGACGAACTAAAGCATCCGGCTCCGCTTGCCGATTCTTCAAGACGTATCTCTGTATACACGGGCCAGCCCTTTGCCAGCCCTTCTCAAGCACCTCTTGGTCTTATGATGGTGAAGTCGGGCACCGATCTGCCAAGGGGGATGAATGAGCGGCTGTTCGTGGTTTGGCGCAGCAGAGGTCGGAGGTTCAAGACTGATGCAAGCCTTGGTGGTCGATGATTCCGCTGTCTACCGCAAATTGATCGGCGATCATTTGCGCAGCTGGGGTTTTGGCGTCACCCTCGCGGAGAGCGGCTCCGAAGCTTGGCGAATCCTGGAACAGCCGAATGCTCCCAAGCTCGTTCTGCTCGATTGGGTGCTGCCCGATCTGGATGGCATTGAGCTTTGCCAGCGCATCCGCCAAGCCGGATCGTCCAGTCCCTACACTTACATCATTTTGCTGACCAGCAAGGAGGGCCGCCAGAACATGCTCCAGGCCATGCAAGCCGGGGCCGACGATTATCTGGTCAAGCCCTTTGACGAACTGGAATTGAAGGCGCGCCTGCTGGTCGGTAAAAGGATCCTCGACCTGCAGGAGGAACTGGTTTCCGCTCGCGAGTCGATGCGCCACGCCGCCACCCACGACAGCCTCACCGGGTTGACAAATCGCGGAGAAATTCTCGCCATGCTGGAGCGGGAATTGGAACGAGCTCGCCGGGAGCGCAAGCCCGTGGCTGTGATTCTTTGCGACGTTGACCATTTCAAGGACGTGAACGACACCCTGGGCCATCTTTTTGGCGATGAGGCGCTCCGGGAAATCGGCCGGCGCCTGCGCAGTCAACTGCGCGTCTACGACGGCGTTGGCCGCTATGGCGGAGAAGAATTCCTTATGGTTCTGCCCAGCTGCGATCTGCCCAACGCTCTGCTGCGCGCCGATGGACTGCGCGAGATCATTGCCAAAACACCTGTGGTTTGTTCCGGCGAGGAAAGACTCATCACCATGAGTATGGGAGTCGCCGTCTCTCGTTGCGAGGGGAAGAACGAAGTGGAAATGTTGTTGAATCAGGCTGATGCCGGCCTTTATAAGGCCAAAGAGAAAGGCCGGAACCGGATCGAGCACTTCACCCCAGCCGCCAAAAAAGCGGCGCATGGACGCGCGCCCAAAAGCTAGACGCCTTTTCACAATCAGCGGAAGATAAAAGTCGTGACCTCAATTATGCTCACCATTCAGTCGTCAATGAGCGCTATCGGGATTTTCGCCAACTACAGACACGATGCGCTCAAATATTTGGTAGTTGCAAACGTAAGCTGCTATAGCACAACTTAGCTTTTTTCTTCATAATCCGGGGTATGGCCCTTGTTGTCTTCCTCCGGGGTGTCAATGTTGGCGGACACAGAACGTTTCGCCCAAGCATCCTCGCGCGACAACTGAGCGGCTATGATGTCCTGAACGTGGGTGCTGCGGGCACCTTTGTTGTTCGTAAACCCGGATCCCGTGCAAAATTCCGTACTGCATTGCTTCGCAAGCTGCCGTTCGAAGCGGAAATTGTGCTGTGCGAAGGCCGCGATCTTATGCGACTGGAGACGGAGAACCCGTTTGGAACTCCGCCATCACCCCCGGATGTTGTCCGGTTCGTGAGTATCCTGTCGAAAGCCGGGGGTGTCCGGGCGTCGCTTCCAGTCACGTTTCCCTCAGACGGGGAGTGGTTGGTGCGGGTGATTGCGTCCGAAGGGCAGTTCGTGTTCGGAGTGTACCGTCGTCACATGAAGACAATCGGCTATCTTGGCCAGATCGACAAACTTTACGGCGTGCCAGCTACGACTCGGAATTGGAACACAATAATTGCGATCATACGAATGTTGAAGAGTCTCAAGGGCGGGCGCAGGGATTCTAATTGTTGAAATCAGATTGCATGTTTTGACCGTTGCGGTCATTGAGTGTAACGGGGATTTATCGCCAGTTGTTTTGGCCAGCCTTTATGAAGCAGTTGTCCAGCCATTCCTTATACCACTGGGAGAATGTCGCCCCTGTGCCGTCGGCTAGCCGAACTGGCCTGAGTCCAGCGTATTCGCTGCGCCTCTCTTCCCATAGTTTTCCCGCCTGCTTGCCAGTCACGACGAGCCAGACCCTCAGCGCACAACCTTCGTGACAGATCGGCACCGCACCGTTCATAAGTCCGGATGACCATATCTCGCATCGAATTGGGCGATCTGCCTGTCGTATTCCTTAGTGTCTCGTCTCAGCAAATCGGCGTCAGGCTGACCGGAGAGATCGTTCCACTCATCTTGAAACGGGAACGGCTTCAAGAGATTACCGACCACACCGTCATTCTCCTGCCAAGGGCGCAGATCGAAATTGTCGTCCATAAAGCCGAGGGGGAAAACGCCGTAGAATGGGCCAGGTCCGCCATTTCCGATGCCCGTCAAGAATTGGCGGTAGTCGGACGGAAGCGCTATATTGTGATCCCGCTCGAACGAGGCAGCTTCTGACTCCGGCAACTCGGGATTCATCTGGAAACCGTGCCCGACAGCGCCGAAGACCTCAGCTTGGATTTCGCGCAGCCGGGATAGGGCAGCTTCAACAGCGGGAATGTCGAAGTCTTCCATGTCCGTCAAAATAGCGCATTCGTCACGACTGCTGTTAACACGTTAGCACTCACAACCTCGCAGTGGTAGCCTTCTGGAGGATGTGAGTTCCCCCCGGCGGCCGAACTGGCCGCCAGTGACTGCCCACTTGCTTTCCGGCCTTCCAACCCGCATCAAAGAATTCGCGCGCGCTGCCGGATTCGATCTCTGCGGCATTGCGCCGGTCCGCGACTTCGGAGAGTTGTGCGTCTTTCCCCCGTGGATCGCGGACGGGAAGCACGGCGAAATGAAGTACATGGAAGCGCACGATGAGGCCGGGGAACTCAAGCGCGCGTCGCTGGCCCGAGTCGCTCCCTGGACGCGCAGCGTGGTCGTGTGCGCCATCAACTACAACACCGCTCATCCCTACTCGACGCAGGCGCAGAGCGAAGATGCCAGCCGAGGCTGGATCTCGCGCTACGCCTGGTCTCGCGAGGATTATCACGACGCCGTAATGCGCCGCCTGCGAAAAGTGGAAGACGAGCTGCGCGGACTACTCGGCGCCACTGGCAACTGGCCGCTGGCAACTGGCGACTTGCACTTCCGTTCCTATGTCGACACCGGCCCGCTCATCGAGCGCGTGTACGCCAAGTATGCCGGCGTCGGATGGATCGGCAAGAATACTTGCATCATCAACCAGCAGCTTGGATCGTGGCTATTTCTGGGCGTGATCCTGACCTCGCTTGGTTTCACGAAAGACGATTTCACGAAAGACGACTTCACGAAAGACGATCTCACCGACGATGTGCTCACGGCCGACCTGCCTGCGCCGGATCGTTGCGGAAGTTGCTCACGCTGCATAACAGCTTGTCCAACGCAGGCGATTGTTGCGCCCGGCGAATTGGACGCCCGGCTATGCATCTCGTATCTGACCATCGAGAAGCGGGGCGAGATTCCAGAAGAGCTCCGCTCGGGCATGGGACGGCACGTTTTCGGATGCGACATCTGTCAGGATGTTTGCCCGTGGAATCGCAAGGCTCCAGTGACTTCCGCGGCGGAGTTCGAGGCGCGGGAAGGCCTGGTCAATCCAGCGCTCGACTGGCTCGCCGAAATGCAGCAGGAAGAGTTCCGGATTGTGTTTCGCGGATCTCCCGTCCGGCGCACAAAGCTTTCCGGCCTGCGGCGGAATGCGGTGATTGCGATGGGAAACAGCGGCGACAAGAAATTTGTGCCGACGCTAAAGAGACTCAGCGAGGATTCGGATCCGGTGGTAGCGGAACACGCTCGCTGGGCGCTGGCGAGGCTGGAACTGGCGTCACCCTCAACCCAACCTTGATGGTGGAGAGCCGGGCGTCCCCGCCCGGCCGCCAAAATGCTTGGACGGGCGAGGGCGCCCGTCGCTCCACCAGCAGATTTGTCCATTACAATCGTCAGTTCATTCAGGGAGGACAACACCCATGTTCCAGAAGGATCTGCTCCAAGGCAAGCGCATTCTTATCACCGGCGGCGGCACCGGCTTGGGCAAGGCTACGGCGCAACGGTTTCTGCAACTGGGCGCCGAAGTTTATATCTGCGGACGCCGCCACGAAGTTCTTGCGGCGACCGAGCAGGAGTTACGCGAGCGCACCGGCGGCAAGATTCACTCCCGTCCTTGCGACGTGCGCGACCCATCGGCGGTCGAAGAGATGATGGGGATCATCTGGGCCGAAGGTCCGCTCGATGTGCTCATGAATAACGCGGCGGGAAATTTTCTGGCGCGCACCGAAGATCTTTCGTTGGGTGCGTTTCAATCGGTGATTGGTATTGTCCTGATGGGCACGCTGCACACCACGATGGCTTGCGGTCGGCGGTGGCTAGCGGCGGGGCGCGGAGGCGTGGTGCTGAACATTACCACCACTTACACGACGACGGGCTCGGCGTATGTGGTGCCATCGGCGGTGGCGAAGGCAGGCGTGCAGGCGCTGACGCGGAGCCTGGCAATCGAGTGGGGCGATCGCGGGATTCGTATGAACGCCATTGCACCGGGGCCGATTCCGACGGAAGGCGCGTTCTCGCGTCTACTGCCGCGTCCGGAACTGGCGGAAACGGCAAAGAAACGAAACCCTCTGGGAAGGTTTGGGACGACCGAAGAGTTTGCCAACCTGGCCGCATTCTTAATTAGCGATGGCGCCGGGTATGTAAATGGAGAAGTCGTGACCATGGATGGCGGGGAGTGGCTGCAAGGGGCGGGCGAGTTCACGGCGCTGGGACGGGAGTTGACAGCCAAGGAATGGGAAATGATGAAACCAAAACCAAAGAAGACCAAAGAATGAGAGCGCGCCGAAAGCGTGGAGTAAGGGCAATGAATATGCGGCACGCCCGCAGGATGGGGTCAGAGAGCCGCAAAAACGAAAGCGCCCCGACTCGGTTAGAGTCACGGGACGCCCGTTTGAACAGCCCTCCCCCGAAGTCTGCTCAATCACGACTCTACGTTGTGATCGCCGCGAGGGCAATGGCACGAAAGTGTGACCTAACTTATGCGTCAAGCGAGAGGCGCTGGACATCGAGACCAGCGCGAGACGAACGAAAAAAAGCGCTTTTCGCTGTCGGCGGCTGGGCGATTTCGTTCTTGCTTTTGGGGGGTGCAGCGGTTCACCGCTGCGATAACTGGCTTATTTTCATGACGGCTTCAGAGGCTGCGAAAAGACTAACGTTCGTATCAGGGCATCGCTTTAGCGATGCCATAAGTCTTTTGCAATCAGATGCTTTTGCAATCAGACGCCCCTTTAGGGGCTGGGGCGCGAAGCTAGACTTTTTCCGCAGCCTGCTTGAATTCGCTATGCAGCAGATTCTTCCCTTCACTCAGACGATTGTCTAAACTTATGTCGCGAATTTACGGGGCAGTACACCAGGCGGCGGACCATCTCATGATCGCCATACACATGCGGCACGTTGCGGAATGACAACCGTTCGAATGTGGTCGCCCTCTTGGCTCAGATCTGACAATTTCCATCCTACAATGGGCAGAGGAACGATCACGAATGAAAACGACCGGCAACAACAATCCTAATCACAGGCCGGGGCTCAGGCGGTGGCCTCACGGAAGCCTTCCACGCCTTTGGCTTACCCGAGGCGCTGTACTTCGTGCGGGGAGATATCCGTGAGCATGGAAATTCCCATGCCGAACTCCTTAGCTGTCCGCACCGAAAGCCTCTGCCGCCATTACCAGATGGGGGAGGCGTTGGTGCGCGCGGTGGACGGGATTTCCATCGACATTGGTGCCGGGGAATTTGTCGCCCTGCTGGGTGCCTCGGGGTCCGGCAAGTCGTCGCTGCTTAACCTGATTGCAGGCCTGGACCGGCCCACCTCGGGTGCGGTGATCGTCCAGGGAAACAACTTGGCCGCACTCTCACGCGAGCAACTGGCCAAGTACCGCTTACATACCGTCGGAATGGTCTTTCAGTCGTTCAATCTGATACCCAGTATGTCTTTGTTGGAAAATGTGGAGCTCCCCATGCGCTTTGCCGAGGTCGATCGCCGCGAGCGCTCTGCACTTGCGCGCCAGTCGCTCGAACGCGTGGGTTTGAGCGGTCGGCTTGCGCATCGGCCCACGGAACTCTCGGGTGGCGAACAGCAGCGCGCTTCCTTGGCGCGCGCTCTCATTAACCACCCCAAGCTTCTTCTGGCGGACGAACCGACGGGCAATCTTGACAGCCGCACCGGCACAGAAATTATGGAACTCCTTCATAGCTTCAATCAGTCGCTGGGCATGACCGTGCTGATGGTTACGCACGAGCAGGCCCTCGCCGAGAAGTATGCCGGGCGGATGTTGCATCTGGCGGATGGAAGGCTCGTCGATGACGTATCCAACGATGACCTACCTAACATCTCGTCCGTCGAGGCACCCGCGCCGCGGGGAGAAACACAATGAAGTTTTACGACGTTACTGACCTCGCTGTCCGGAACCTGCGCGAGTCCGTCTTCCGCAATTCGCTGACCACGATCGGGATCTCCGTCGGTGTGGCGTCGCTGGTCGCGATGCTCTCGCTCGGCATCGGCCTGCAGCAGCTCGCTTCACGCCGACTGCAGAAGTCCGGCTTGTTTGACACTGTCGTGGCCACGTCCCGGCGGGATCTCCGCAACTTCCGCGAACAGCGAGACGACGGCCCACCCCCGGCCGAGAGCCCTGCGCTGGATGAACCGGCGCGACGGAAGATCGAGCAAATCCCCGGCGTGGTCGAGGCCTATCCTGATATTCGGTTCGTTACAGAAGTGCGCTTCGAAGACAAACCCCACTTGACCACGGTGGCTGGCGTCCCGTTCTCCGCCAAGAACAACAATGATGCTTTCGACGGAGTGCAGGGCAGTTTCTTCTCGTCCGAGGTCGTTTCGGAAGTCATCCTGCAGAAGTCGTTTGCCGAAGAGTTGCTAGGCATAAAACCAAAGCCGGGCGCGAGCAACCCAGATAATATTGCCGAGTTGGCCAAACCTCTACTCGGGAAAGAGTTGACGATGCGCTATGCCGAGCGCACCGCGTCTCCCTCGGCATCTCCCACGGCATCTCCCACAGCGACAGGGCCTGGTGACAGGGGGCCTAGTGACGCTGCGGCGTACTCGGTCGTTTCACGCCAGCAGACACTGAAAATTGTGGGAGTGACCGACCTCGATCCAGATAGCATGCGCGGGACCGCCCGGGCACGTGTCTTCCTCCCGCTCAAGCTTGCGCAAGACTTGCACGTCATGCAGTCCAACCTGCGCGACACTTCGGCCAGCGATTCGCCCAGCTACACCTCACTCAGCGTGCGGGTAGGGAACCCCAATCAGGTCCCGGCCGTTGAAGATGCCATCAAGAAGATGGGATTCAGCGCTTTTTCCATCGTCGATGCGACCCGCAGCATGCGCCAGTTCTTTGCCGTGCTCGACGGGTTCCTCGCGATCTTCGGAAGTCTGGCCTTGGCCGTTGCCTCCATCGGCATCGTGAATACGCTGGTAATGGCCATACTCGAACGCCGGCGCGAAATCGGAATCATGAAGGCCCTCGGCGCCAGTGATGCTGACGTGCGCGGGCTTTTCTTCGCCGAAGCCGGCGCCATGGGCCTCGTCGGCGGTGCCGTCGGAGTCACGCTCGGTTGGGCGCTCGGACGCCTCATCAATTTCGCAATGAACATTTATCTCGAACGCCAGCATTTTCCTCCGGCAGAGATCTGGTCAGTGCCGCTATGGCTGGTTCTCAGCGCGATTGCTTTTTCCGTCGCGGTCAGTCTGCTGTCGGGGCTCTACCCGGCGGCCCGAGCCGCGCGTCTCGATCCAGTGCAGGCACTGCGCTACGAGTAAAGAGGCTGCGGAAAAACTAACGTTTCGTATCAGGGCATCGCTTTAGCGATGCCATAAGCCTTTCGCAATCAGACGCCCCTTTAGGCGCTGGGGCGCGAAGTCAGACTTTTTCCGCAGCCTGTAAACTCGTCTTATGCGCTGCTGTTTGCGATGGCTCACCCTGTTTTTGGTTCCGCTCCTGCTGGGCCAACTCCACGCCCAGGGCCGCATCGATTGCAACGCGCTGGAAAGTCGTGTCCTCAGCCAAACCGTTCACTACTGCGTTATGTTGCCACCCGGCTACGACCTGGCGACTGCCGGCCCTTCTCCGAGGCGTTATCCAGCGCTTTATTTTTTGCATGGACTCGGCGACAACGAACAGGCTTTGTTTAAAGGCGGTGGATGGGATCTGATCGAAGACCTCCGCCAGCAAGGGCAGATCTCCGATTTTCTGGTAATCGCGCCCGAAGGAAAGCGCAGCTTCTACATCAACTCCGCCGATGGCCGCGTGCGTTACAGCGATTTCTTCATTCGCGAGTTCATTCCTTACATCGAGTCGCATTACTCGATTCGCCGCGAGCGCTCCGCACGAGCCATCAGCGGCGTGTCGATGGGGGGATATGGTGCGCTTCGGTTTGCTTTTGCCTATCCGGAGCTATTCTCGTCGGTCAGTGCACAGAGTGCCGCGCTCATTGCAGAATCGCCGCCACAGACTGAAACTATGCCCACGGGGACACCGCTAAGCGGGCTGCTGGGAGCGGCGTTCGGCAATCCCGTTGACCTCCAGCACTGGAACCAGAACAGTCCTTTTGTGCTGGCGAAGCGGAACCGAGCACGGATACGGACTACAGGGTTGTCTATCTATTTCAACTGCGGCCGTGAGGATGAATTTGGATTTGAGAGAGGAGCCGCGGAACTCCACCGGCAACTCCAAGCCGGAGGCATCCAACACGAATTTCACCTGTATCCCGGCAACCACGGAGCCGCGTATTTTCTGGCACACCTCGGGGAAACGTTGAAGTTTCATTCGCGTGCGTTTGCCGCAGGGAAGTAGCTCTCTCGGACAAGGAAGAAGCATGGCCGGTGTTGACGATCTCTTAGTCGTTGACGCGTTGACCTGTGTAGGGCAGTTCCCGATGGAGAAACCCCCGCCCCACGGTTAGACGAAAAGCGGAATGCTCAAACCCCCGAGTTGGGGCAGACTTCGGTCATAGTTGCACCGAAAATGGGCAGTTTAGCAATTCCCGCTTTTGCGTCTCTCACCAATTAGTCTTGTATTCAGTGGCTTGAGTGGTAGGCCCGGCAGGAATCGAACCTGCAACCCTCGGATTAGAAATCCGATGCTCTATCCGCTTGAGCTACGGGCCCGCTTGCTGATATCCCCTTGATTCTACTCTGTCACTGCAACATCATACCGACCGTCTCAGTCGAATTCTGAGCACAAGTTGAGCACAGAACCGCGTCTAGCGATGCTAAAGCACGCATCGAATCCTGATTCGACGTTTTGATGTAACACGCCTGAGTGACAGCAACGTTAGAATGGCGCAACACTCCTTGGATTACCTTGTCCTGCACTCCGAGCCGGTGTAGGTTCGAGGCTAGCCCGCGGCGAAAGCCGTGCCATCCATGCCAGAAAGTAATTCCCGAACGTTTGAAAGCAGGCCGTAGCTGATCCCGCAAAAGGTTGTTAGGATCGACCGGCGTTCCGTGGGCCGTGCGGAATATCGGTCCTGTGACGGGATTACCGCTGCGCTCACGATGCCGGCCTAGAACTTGTGCCAGGGGTGGGAGCAGCGGCACTGGCGCTTTTCTCGCCGGCGTCTTTGTTTCCTGAACACGTCCTGCTACGATACCGCGCAGAACGTGCAACTGATCTCCCTGCCACGCTTCCCAAGTAAGTCCGCGAATCTCCGCTCGACTCAGTCCCGTGAATGCCGCGACTGCAACCATCACGCGGGCTGTCCCATCGGACAGCGCTGCAATCATCGCAGCGATTTCTTCCAGCGAGTAGGCTTGCGTTTCCTTCGGCGGCAGCGCTCCACTTGGCAACATCGCCCCATGCACGGGGTTCCTGTTTTGCAGGTAACCAAGGTTAACCGCAAGAGTGAACACCCCGGACAGAAGGCTCTTGAGGCGTTTGACAGTAGCCGATCCCAGCGTCTCTCCGGTTTCGATTTTGTCGGTTGCTACGATTTCCTGCAACCATGCGTAAACGTCAGACGTGTGAACGGCGCACAGCAGCATCCGTGTGATGTGCGGACGAGAAGCAAAATGCTTCGCCCACGTCACCTTGTAGCTCTTTGCCGTCCAGAATCGCAGTTCCCTTTCGGCGAACGGCATGTAGACCCGCTCTACGAAATCCCCCAGAGATAGAACCATCTCCGGCTTCGCTGGGCGGGATTGCTCTAACTTTTGCGCTTCAACCAGAGCCATTGCGCTTGCTTGCTTCTTTGGGATAGTGGACGGGCACAACGGCCGCGCGCGTTGCACGGTTCGCAGCGTTCCGCCGTCGTTCAGCGTCTCACGGAATCGCATCACCCACAAACCCGAGCGTCGAAAGATGTACGGTGCGCGCTTCATTTTCTCACCCCCCTGATCGCCTGCCGCAATTCTCGCAGCGCCGTTTCCGCGTCTTCGATCTGTTCCTTGGTGACCGCCGGACCCGCGAAGAAGGGAATATCGCTCCCGCTGACGTGTGCCCTTGCGGTTAGTTTGAGCAATTCGACCCTCTGGCGCTGGATTTGGGCTATAAGTCTGCCGCGTTCCAGATCGAGACGGCCATCCTTGATTTTGGCGATACATTCGGCAATCTGGCGCGCCTGTCGCGCCCTCCCAGCTTTCCGCGCTCGCTCGCTACGCTGTTTCGGAGTCATGTGGGATGCGGCAATCCTCCCGCCTTCGGCTCCCGATTTCACAAAGTCACTTCTCTTCATTGTTGCTTACCCCCTAAGATTAGTGTTAACTTAGGTGGCAAACCTCTGTCAAGCGCAAACTGCTACTTCCGATAGCGAGTCAACAGCCAGCGGTTCAATTCGGGAGAGTCCCAGAAAAAGCGCACGTAGCGACCGAGCTTAACGTGTGGCAACGGGTCTGTCAGTGCGCCCGTCTGTTTCCGAACCCAACCAGGCCGTACCTTCCATCGCTCGGCAAGGGTAGGCCCGTCGATCATCTCGAAAGATGTCAGGAGGCGCTTTCCCTCTTCGGCCATCGCCATAATCGCGGTTACAACCGCACCCCTACTCACTGTCGATGTCGCTCTCTGCGATCCGGCTGCCAAGTCCAACGCTGGTAGAACAGCCGGTGCGCTTCTCACGCAACTGGATGCCAACGTGATTCCGCACCTCGATTTCTGAGGGAACCACCGCGCCAGGTCCGGCCTCGCCCCCTGCCGTGACCACTGGCGTCTCGGGTTCAAGCGACACACGGCGAACTCCAGGGTACCCGTTCATGACACGCTGCACATTCACGTCCGATGTTTGATAACGGCCGGCTCCCACAATCACGTGCAGGCTGCCGCGGATAACGTCGATCGGCCGCTCCAGGAAATACGTCGCAATCATACCCATTGTTGTTGCTCTCCTTGTGCTGGTTGAAAGATTCGTTGGGCCGCGCCTCCACAGGCGAACAGCGTCAAAGTCTCGCCTCTTTGCGGCAACTGCACTTCTGGCGAGAGCAGGCCAAGCATGACGTTGGTGCAGGCGAATGCACCGTACAGTTCGATTGCAGCAGCATCGTATGCGCGGGCTGCGCCCTCGGCGGTGGCGAACGTGCCGAGATGTTTGTTCTTCCCGCCGACCGAGATGCACGCCTTCCAATTACCCGCCCGCCGATCAAAACTAACCCCCCTGAAGCCACTCGTGTTGCGCGGTTGGAGCCGACCGTTATGGTTGTTCTGGGCGCGCGTTGCGACTCGCAGATTGTGTCGCTCATTATGCAGGCCATCGTGGTCCCGATGGTCGATCTGGATTTTCTGGTCGGTCACGTTCAAGATAAAGCGGTGTAGTAGTTCCGTCGTCCACTTCCCGTCTGCCTTGCGAACGGTGCGAATGGCGTAGATGGCTCTGATGCTGCCGTTTTTGCGATAGAGAACTTGCGCACACCATTTGTACGCGCTCACGCGCAGGTAATCGGCATCATCTACCCGGGCGACGTAGCCCTGTGTGAGAATCATCCGCCTCACTTCGCCGCCTTCCGAAACCGGCCATCGGGCGCGGAATACACCAAGCCGTGATTCTCCCCGAGGTAGTAGATCACCGCGCGCTGGAGCACGCGATACGCGCGATTCAACTCATGGACGGTCGCTGGCGCAAGGGATTGCGCCGACTGGTGGTAAACTAGCCGCTCGATATCGGAAGCGAGCGCGCTGATTGCGCCGGCCGCTTGGCCTTCCCGGACTTCGATTCCCGGCGATTCTATGCGGGCCATTGTTGATCTCCTTCCAGCGGTTCTGCGAAACCGGATGAACAGTCGTAATGCGCATCCAGATAATCGCGGAGTCGCGTCGCTGCCTTTAACGCGCCGGCAATCACTGCGCGCGCTTCTGGGCAGTCGGCATTTACTTCGTCACACAAAGGCTCCGCCAGAGCATCGGTCGAAGCGTCAATCAGGCGTTCGCACCTGATACGGATGTGGGCCAATGTTTCCTCGGGAACTGTCGTTGTCGTCATCAGATTCCCTCGCTACCCTTCCCGTGCTTCTCGTTCCAGGCGTCCATCAGCCCGGCGCGCTCTTTCTGCTCGCCGATGCTGCTGGTGCCGCGCCTGCCGTTGCTGCCACGCATGGCCGATCCGGTGATGCGACGGGCACTCCGCTCTGCGCTTTTCTTGCCCGCAGCGTGCGCGTCTGCTACCTGCTGAGCGATTGCCTTCGGGTTGACGCGATCACCGGCCGCCAGACGTGCAAACAGTTGAGCGCGGGCCTTGAGATCCTGTTGTGGAGATAGGCCCGGCCCCCCGGTCCAGGTGTCTATCCATGGGTTTTCCTGACGAATTTTGTCGCGCAGTTCGCTGAACTCCTTAGAATCGAAGTCTGGTAAGTCTGCGAATTGATCCGCTTCTTGGCGCACCTGATCCCAAACTGCGCGGGCCTGTTGGGAATGGTGTGACGCGGTGATGCCGGGCAGGTAGGTCTCGAGCAACGGGCCAATGTTGCGCATGAGGTTAGGGACGAAGTGCTCCTGCATGTACTCGTCGATCAGCGCCGGCGCCGCGCTTTGCACCAAACTAACGCCGCCGTATTCTAAGAGTTTGCAAACGGCATCAATCTTCTGCAGGCGTTCGGGTTCGGACTGCGGAGCATCGCCGCCCAGTAACTCGGCCAAGGAACCGGAGAACACTTTTGACATTTGCGGATTGTTGATCTGCTCCGCTTTCGCCCAAGTCTTCTCGACGTATTGGTCCACTTCTTCCGGGAGTAATTCGCGGTGGGCGATCGGCGCGGCCGTTTCAGCCTTCTTCTCGGCCTCCTCCGTCTTCTCTTCCGCCTTTTCCCCTGACTCCGCTTCCTCGTCGGCCTCTTCTAGTTCAGTTTCCGGCCCGTCGTCCTCGGAATCGTTACCCTCTTCCGCATTGGCGGCCGCTTCCTCTTCGAGGCGCTGCTCAAGAACCGCCAGCCATCGCTCGTCGGATAAATCTTCGGCGGTGAGCCCGGTCACGTTCATCGCGGCGGTGATGTCGTCTATTGAGAAACGCGAGGTTAATGACTCCGGGATGTCCGAAACCGTCTCCTCGGGCGTGACCCCCTCCAAGGCTTCTGCCAAGGATGGTTCGCGACGGCTGGCGACGCGCCCGCGGTGTTCCTTGCGGTCTTCCTCCCACTCGCGAGCAATACTTTCCGACTCGGTCAGCTTGTCGGCGGCGGGGATAGCCTCCCTGGGCGTGCGCTCGCGCTTCCGGGTGTCGCCCTCGTTATTGCTGGTGCCCGCGGAATGGGCTTCCATGAGGCTGTTTGACTCTTGCGACTGCTCTACGGCTTCCGCTGTCTCCGCTTCTGCCATGATGCTGTCGATCATTTCTTTTGACATCTCTCAACTCTCCTTGTGCTGCTGGAAAAGATTTATGCCGCGCCCGCACAGGCGAACAGCGTTAAGGTCTCGCGTCTTACCGGTGGACGCGCCCCAAGTTCGCGGTAGAACTCCTCGGTTTCGCGTACTTCCCGACAAAGGCAAGGAGCGCCGCCTGCCGTGTTTTCAGCGCCACGCTCTCCGCCTGCATGTCGGCAATGTCGCGCTCCAACTGGGATACGTAAACATCACCATCAATCGTGGCGCGTAGCATTTTCTGCACGCAGTTTGATTGGAAGCCACGTGGGACTCCAAAGGCTTCCCGGTAATGAGCGAGCACTTCCTTGGAGTAGTCCTCGCCAAGGTGAGCGTCTGGCCGCTTCTGTGGCAACGCGGGCGTCGTGGCGACGCGCGACTCCAAGTATCGTATGTATCGCTCAATTTCCAGCCACTGTTTACCGAAGCTCTGATGCATCGCCGACGCCAAGGAGTTCAGTAGCGCATCCGCCGCCGCGGTCATCAAGGCGTCGTCGATCAGCAGGGCAGGTTCGACGGGCTCCGCGTTCTCGTCAATGGCTTCGTCGATAGCGCGCTCAAGACCTGGCGGCGCCGGGAAGCCGGGAAGGCTGGCCGCGGTAACTGTCGCGGTGTCGCTCTCGATCGCGCCAGCGTCGTTTACGATGGTTGATTGCTCTTTCACCGCGTCCTCGTTTCTGGTCTGGTGTCCGGCAACCGGTGCAATCGCTCAAGGTAGTCGATCTCCCGCTCGACCGGCGTCATTTTTTCGTAGACCGCGCGCTGTAGCAAGGTCATCGGGCGCACTGCCAGGGCCGCAGTTTCATCGAATTCGGGAATGTCTGTGCCCCCAAAGTAAAGCCGGGAGAACCGCTCTTGCATTTCGTCACCGACCATGCGGCGCCGCCTGCTCCGTTTTGGGCACGAACTTAATTCCCGCACTGTCGCCCACCGGGACCGCTAGTTCATATTTGTCGGTGTCCACGCCAGCCTTCTTCCCCTCAGCCGTGGCCGCGTCGTAAACCTCTTTGAAGTGCTTTTCGACCGCCTGCTCCTGCGCCTGAGCTTCGGCGAGGTCTTTCTGGAATTGATCCTTGATGGCAGAGATTCTGGCATTCGCCGCCAGCCATTCCACGTCGGCATCACGGAGCACGAGCTTCGTTTCCGGTTTCACGTCCGGCAGTTTGGCCTCAGCCGCGGCCTTGGCTGTCGGTGCCGGGGTTGCGGGCGCGGGTGATTGTTGCGTGAGCGCTGGCAACGCGGCCAGCAGTATAAACAGGACTGCTCTCTTCATGGCTTTCCCTCTGTTGTTTTGGAGTGATGGTTCATCATCGAACCGAAATCAGGTATCGCTCTGCGGGTTGCGCTTTCCAGCGATCGAGCACTTCGTCTCTATTCGGACAGCGTTGCTCCGGGCACTCGGAACCCGAGAGGAACAGGAATACATCGTGACCGCGAAGGCCGTTATCGGCGAAAAACGCATTCAAACGCGTTGCCATTTGAAACCCCGCCCGCTTGTCGATGGCCCGGAACACCGGAATATCCCAGCGAGACTGGACGCCGGTCACACCCAAAATTTTCCCCGCTTCCCGCGCTACCCAGAGCTTCTGCAGTAATCGCGGGTCGAATGGCCCCGCCAGTTGTTCGCTGCAAAACTTCACGGCCGCTCGGTGTAATTCCTGATCGCTGCCGTCCCACGGAACAACTATCATCGGCTCCTCGCTTCCTCTTCCCGTTGCTTGCGCAGTGCCTCCGCCCTTGTCAGTTCTGCCGCGCCAGGAACCAACTGGACTGTTATGAATCCTCCAGAATCGCGCGGCCTCAAGAGGACCGAAACCTTGCGCTCAACCGTGACCGCGTTCTTGCCGCACCACTCGGCAGAAATCAAGCCGTTGAAGCGGGGATGCTGGATCAGGGCACGAGCCCTGCGGGTCGATATGTGCTGGTGATCCCGGCACGGTGGATGAACGCCAGTTGAACTCCAGGAGTCGGCTTCTTCCCGATCCAAGACGCAGATTTTAGACAAGGCTGTCCTTCAATTAGAAATGCCCGCTTATTTTTTCAACGGCCCGCAGTTTGGCCGTATGGGAGGGATTCCCGGCGCTACCTGTTTGCGCGCTGCGTGGGTTGCTTCGGCGTCAACGCTCGTTCGAGTTCCGCACGCCGGAATAGGATCTTCGCGCACCCCGGTACCCGAACGGTGGGCACTCGGCCGTCTTCGGCCAACTGATAAAGCTTCGATCGCGAGATGCGTAGCGCCGTCGCTGCCTCCGCAATCGTCAGCAGTTCAAAATCGACCGTCGTTCCTACCATAACCATTTCCCCTTGACGCCCAAAAATAAGTGAGCGTAGCATTTATAACTCGCCAAACAAACTCTGCTTCTGTTCTCTATATATCAAACGCGAAAGCAAGAAAACCAGTAGTAACCGTAGGCTTTTCGCAGAAGACTTACGTTATGCTCCAAATCTTCCACTTATTTACTGTGCATTCAGACGGCCAACGCAACGGCTCGGATTTGAAATCAATAGGCTACAAAAGCTATCAAAAGCGTGCGGGCGGATGACGGTTATTCGGCACCGCTGCCAATCCATCGGCACCGAATTTCGGCAGGATCAGTGTAAGTACCAGGAAACAAAGACAGGTCGAGATTCCAGCTACAAATCTCTTCGCGCGACGGTGAACGAGTTCAACTTCCTCGTGTCTTCGTTCTGCCGCTACCTCGTCGATCCCGTCTACGAACAAGTTCCAACGCGCTTGACGCCTGAAGTTCTCGCGCGCTACACGCCTCAGGTTGAGGGTGAACTTATTCAGTACCGGGAGCGCTTCGTGAGCTTCAAGGATTCTTACTCAGACTTTCTTCGGGAACTGGAAGAGAGGTTGCCTAGACCGCTCGGGCTCGGCTGCTACATCCAAGGGCCGAAGCCGCTGAAGGGCCTGCCGGGAGGGAAGACGATCGCCCAACTATAGATTTGGTCCTCGCGCGTTTCCGAGCCCGCGCCGACTCCCGACTCTTCTTTTGCTTTAGGCGTAAAATTGAGGAAGTCTTGGTGGTTTCTATGAAGATGGTTTGCGTAAGACCCGTTGCGATCACCACCGGTCTAACACTGGCAATCGGCTTCGCGATGCCTCGCGATGGGCGACGCGATCCGTCCGATCAGCCGCATACGCTGCATGGTGAGAACGCGCCGGCCGAAGCTACGACGCTAGTTGCATGGGGTTTCTCTGGGACGAACGCGAGCGCGCAGAGCGTCTCGACGAGTTTGACTCCTGTGGGTTTGGTTCTGCCGTTTGAGTCTGATCCGTTCGTGGTAGCGAGACTGGAGCAGGCGGGGATGATCGTTGACGTGCAGGCTCCTCCGGGTGGGGCGTGAGTGCGCCGGGTTCAGCTGTAGGTCGTCGCACAGCCTTATGGAACTCCATGCTCGACGCGGAGATGAACCATTGCTACTGGGATCTCGTTTCTGCGCGTTACGCCAGATGGGATCGGAACCTAAAGTTCTTCGTCGCCTTCGCCGCGTCTGGAGCCGTGGCCGGGTGGAGTATCTGGTCACGTTATCCTGGAGGGTGGAAAGTTTTCTCGGCTCTCTCTGCTGTAGCGGCTGTGGCTCACCCTTTCTTTTTCTCTTCCGATTCACTGAAGAGAATGTCGGAACTGGTCGCAACCTGGAAAGAAGTTTTCATCGACTACGAGCTTCTGTGGTACCGGGACGGCGAACTACTATCCGCCGAAGCCTGTCGGAGTTCGAGGCCATCAAACACCGCGAAGCTCACATAGATGAGACCCGGTTGCCGGGATCGAAGAGATTATTGGAAAAAGCGTACCGTCACGTTCTTCAGAAGAGAGGATTGACCAATGGGTGATAAGAAGCCTCCCGCGCCGCCGCCACCACAACCGAAACCCGGCCGAGTCGATGAATCCACTCGCAACATTCCCGCATGTGGAGATGTCATCAAGGTAGAACGGCCGCACAATTGGCCACCTCCTCCACCGGCCAAGAGTGACAAGGTATAGCCAAGGTCGCGGACGTTACTGAGATTCACTTCGTCGGCCATCGCCGGTCGATCTCTTTGAGGATCTGCTCGGCGCGTTCAATCGCTGTCTCAACAGCGAAGGCCGTGGCCGGGACATTAACCGCGCCGTCGTACTGTGCCAACTTCCGCGCTGCCAAGATCGCCGCGGCAATCAGGATCACGCGCTTGCGGCCTTCATCCATTGCGGGAGTTTAGCATATTCGCTTTTTGTTCGCATTGAGTCCGCTTTGGGGCCGGCCCCTGGCTCGGAGGATTGGAAAGAAATCGGCTCGGATCGTGGCCGGACGTTCATCGCGCCGAATTGCTCCGTGGTTAGCTGCAGTCAGCGACTGGAACGACTCAAGTTGACGGAATACAATCCGTAGCTATGAGCGAGAAACAATTGGTACTAATCGACAATTGTATGACCAACCGCTTTACCGATCATGGAATAGACCCTGTCGAGGACTTGAAGAACACAGAATTTCAGCTCGCCTACACTCCCGATCTTAAAAAGGAATACGAGATGGCTTTGGACGTTGAGAGAACTCCCGTCGTGGTTAAAGAATTGATCAGAAAAATCCTCGCAACCGGGAGTCTCTACGGCTTTTTCGGTTTCTCGGAGCTCGGGAAGGGGGATGAAGGACCGTGTTTAGGTTTTGACCGGGGTGTCTGGGTTGACAAAGATCAGAGTGACTGGATTAACCGAGAAACTAAGGATAACGAAGCCGGTAAGAAGGTCAAGAATACCGAAGTAGGTCTGCCACCGAAACCACGGAAAAGAACTGACTTTCATTTGGTCGCGATGGCGAAATACAAGATCGTTATAACCGATAATCACAAGGAAGGGCATTGGAGACGATTGCTTCATGGAGATGGGCGAGTGACACAGTGGAAGGACTTTGAAGGCGTTCTGTTCAAAGAAAAGAACCTCGCGGCAGCTATTAGGCGTGAGTCGAGAATAAGTGCCGGAAAACAAAGGAAATAATTGGAAAGGCATTTTTGATTTTTTGATAAAGCGAGAAGCTGTGGAAGAGTAAAGCCAAACCGCGTCGGGTCGGACGGGGTTATGGGCTTGGCGGGGGAGGGGGGTACCGGGGAGTTCCTTGCGTGGGACGGGCGCGGCGTAAGTATAACTACAGCAATGACATCGGAGTGCCTTGAACGCATCGAAGGAGGGTGACCGCTGGCAATGGAAAGCGGATCGGCAGATCGGGCGGATTCCGAAGGAGGGTATCCCTCCCGGTGCCAGGCTCAAGACAATGCAAAACAATGGGCTGGATAGGTGAGCATTGGTTCCCAGAACCGATAGTCGTTTTCTTGCTCTGTGTTTTCATGTGATTACAACGCATAGAGAACAGGATGAGCACAGACGTGGCGCGTCCCGCAAAGTGTCATTTCTGCAACAAGTGTGTCGTTAATACCACAGAATCACACAGAGGCGCTTCGCCGGGGATCCTTTCTCGGGCCAGGTTGCGAGCGGTTTGGATTGCGATTTGGGATGGTTTTGGAGGTGATTTGCAGCGGACCTTGTGAACGTGGTTTGGCTGGGGGAGTGACTTTCTCGATTGTCCCGGCTGCCTGGTGCGCTTGCTCCTGTCCCGTGATCGGCAGGCGACTTTCTCCCGATTGGCAAGCTGGTTTTCTTTCACCCGTGATCCGTTCTGCAGTTCGGGTGCGAGTTGGATGCAGATGCCTTCGCGTTCCAGTTCTCTCTCCGCCCTCTTTAGAGCATGGGAGCAACGACAAAGACAATTTCAAGTTCTCAGGGCATGGCCGAGAGTGGGGTGGGTTCGATGGTAAGGAATGCCCAGCCTCACACTTCATTAGAGCAAACCCCCGAGTTCCGCTAGGGTTCCTTTTTTGCTCGCTTCGGGGGCTCGTGGTAAATCAACACCTTCCCTCCGGCGTCCGGCATGTGCCTCTCTAATAACAACACGCGGCGCGCTACGGCCCAAGTTCCCTGCATGTCAACTGGACCGTCGTGGACGTGGTAAAACTCAAACTTAAGGGCGGGATGGCTTTTCAGTTCGGAGCAGATCGAACCGGGCTTAAAGGACGGGTTCCACTTAGACTTGCTGAACACGTGCTGGTTGAACCATTTCCAGGATACGCGTTTTGCGTTCACATCTGGACCTAGAACGTCACTCTCTGTCATAGGCAACGGTTTGTAGCACGAAGCGCGGGATTCCCTCTGTGATCGCTGTCACCCCAAGAATGTGCGATTCTGCGTTTGCAGGCGATTCTAGCGCGAGAATAAGGGAAAGTGGACCCACTGCCCACATATCCGAAAATCGCTATTCCAAGGCATTGATTCTAAACCGATTGCAGAGCCGGTTTTGGCTGTTCTAATCGGCTTTTGTCGGTATCCGTCCAGACGAGCTCTCGCGCCTTCTCTCTGGCCGTCTTTTTTCCCCGCTCAAACTGCTCCGTAGGGGGTTCATGGCGCGGAACTGTGCGAGGGTGATTGGCCACTTGTGGGTTGACAGGCCGTAGCGCGCAATGGCAAGCGCCTGGATCGCGCATTCGTCGCTACAGCACCACACGGTCTGTTTGCGATCGCGTTCATACTTCCCTTGCGGACGCACGTTGAGCACTACCTTTACGCCGGGGTGAGTCGAGACATTCTCCGGCATCGCGCAGTTGTGACAGTTTTCCAATTTGCTTTTTCCTTCGGAGTGAAAATTTGGACGGTTACCCAGCAAAGTCTCGATGCGACAGCCGGGTTAGGGCATCACGCCGGGAAAATCGCCAGAGCCGTCCAAGGTGGAAACTCTTGCGGGACTATTTCAATATCGCGCGATCACTGCGGACACTCAAGACACGCAAGTGCAAGCCAAAGGGAAAAGGGCCAGACTCTCGACTGGCCCTCTCCCTGCTGGAACAAATTCACAACACAAGGGCAACATCACCGCCTTGCGAATTCAGTCTCGCGCGGGTCCGGGGATTCTGTACTGCGCCAGCGTCGGATCGTAGAGCAATTCACGCCGGCCAGTTCCGCCAATTTCGTCATCCCTGATCGGACGCCCGCTGCTGACGTAACCGCCTCTTGCGTTCACCCGCTTCGTTAACCAGATCAGTAGCCAATCGGCCGGGCGCGCGCGCTTCATAAAACCTCGCTTCGGAAAAAGCGGGCCGGAACCACTGCTCGAATAGTTCAGGCCCGCGGCTGGCAACGAGAGCAAATCCGCCCACTGGCAAAGTGGGCACCGTTGCCGAAAGGGAGAAGGCGCGGCGCCAGGGGGAAGGATACGAGAGTGAGGCAGCGGCGCCGGGGAACTTTACGCGGCCGGTTTCTGTTGGTGCATCTCCTGGCGCATCTCCATCCGGGGAGTTCTGCGGTCCTCGGCGTACGGGAATGGCCACACTTTCGCGTGCGGGTGACTGGCCATCGCCTCGGGAACATCTTTGTAGTAAATAAATTCCGTTCTGCGGTCGCTGTACTGGCGAGCGGCGTAGGTGATGCGGATCACAACGCTGCACATTCGGCCGTTGACCGTGCGCGGGCGAACGAGCCAAGAGAGCATGACCGAAACGACGCGTGGTGCTGGCGGTAGAACTTGCGGTTCGGATGCTACGATGCGCGCGGAGATTTCCCGGCACACGTTCTCCGCGGCCTGTGCCGCGAGTGCGTCAAGGGTTGAATCGTTGGTTTTACGTAGCGAGAACTGCGGTATGCTGCTGAGAGGCATCATGGAACCTCCTAGTTCCTTCGGTGCTTAGCAGGCTCGGATGGTGAACGCATCCGAGTCTGCGTTTCTCCCAAGTCCTACGCCCGCCAGAACACAGGCGCAAGTGTACGAAGGTAGATATGGTACCATTCGATTCTGAGCGGAGTCAATGGTTCTCTTGAGCGCGGAGCGAGTATCAGTCACAATCTCGCCCATGATGGCGAAAAGGAATGTCCAGGTTGCTGTCCGGCTTGCCGATGCCGACCTGAAACTGATCCGCAAGGCGGCCGATACACTGTGGCCTGGAATGCCGATCACGAACAGCACTTTATTGTTGACGCTGGCCCGGCTCAAAGCTGAAGAGGTTTTGCACGTCAGGCGACCAAAGAACTGATTTTCAGCGAAACAATTTCCACCGTCACGGCAGAATTCTTTCGCGCTGATCCTGCTCGAGTACGTCAACCCTTTTCGCCAGATCCTCGATTTGCCTTTTCAGGTCAGCCCTAGAACTCTCACGTTCGCTAACTCCGGGCGCTGGCTTCGCGCCGGCGTCTCCGCCTTCGTGTCCAATGCCGCTCATGTTGATGCCGCCGTGGTCTATCCCGTCAGTCATGTTTTTCTCCTTCGATTGTTTCGGAAAGGTTGGCACACGGAATGTCTTCGGTCCACTGATGGCGAAGACTCACGAACGTGTTCCACTTCCCGAAAATCTTGAACCAATCCGCAAAAAACGCTTTCTTTGGCTGAGTCTTTACGAGGTGATGCGCTACGTCGATCGCGCACTCCATCTGTGTCGCCGGGTCCGGCTGGCCTAACCTGTGTAACTCTCGGAGCGTGGCAATCCCGATTTTCTTTGCTGGTAGGTGAGCGGTTTCTTCTTTGTCGAAGGTCTTCAGGTAGTGATCCCAGACCTTCAGGAATTCACCTTCCATCTGGGTTTCAGAAACCGCCGAAGTAGTAGCGGGGCTCACTGCTTCTACTTGATACCTCTTGATTCTCTTCTTTGTTTCGGACACTTCTGTCCGATCACTCGCCATATCTGTCCGATCAGCCGGACGGTTCTGTCCGATCACACCGCCATTTGCACACGAACCGTGATACGCCGTTTCTGTCCGATCACCTCCAGGCCATTTCTTCGGCTTCGAGATCGAATAGACGTACCCAAAGGACGTGCGCCGCGTCGTGATGTATCCGCCGCGCTGAAGCTTTCGCCGCCAGCGCGAAACTGTTTTCTCCGAGCACCCAAAGGCTCCCGCCACATCTCCATCGCTAATCGGAGCGCCGCCTGCAACCTTGCCAAGTCCATGTTTGTCAATCCCCCGTGTCTGTCGGTCCAGCAGGAACATGTACAGCCAAAGCGCATCTCCGCGCATGGATAGATAGTGCTTTGGCGCAAGAAGTCCGTTACGCAGTCCTACGTTGAAATCCCGTTTCGGCCTCATCTCGCACCGCCGTGCTTAATGCGGTTGATGGCGAAACGAAGATCCTGCACGGCCCGGAAGAATTCCCGCCCTGGCGCCGGTTCGCCCTTGAAGTAATCTCGGATAAGGCAAGAGATTTCTCCGTCTGGGTCGTTGTCGAAAAAGAACTCGAATCGTGATCGGTCTGTGCCGATGGCTTCGAGTCGCGGTAAAGGGTTGCCGTGCGCGACCGCAAAGGCCGCCGCGGGTAAACTGGTGGTGCTGGTGACGTGTCCCATCTTCTGCGTTTTCTCACTTTGCCCCCATTGGTTTTTTGGTTGATTTTCCGGTGAGGATTCCAGCCCGTCACCGCGCGGCAATTATTTCCCTGTCATTGAAGCTTCACTCTTCGTACCGATCCAACCGGGAAGTGCGGACCTAGCGGCCCATGAAGCCACAGAAACCGCAGCACCGCCAGTGGTCAAGGCGCACGTGGTGGCTCGGGTGTTTCACTTTATGCCAGAGTAAACGCACCCACCACGGGGTTCTCACGGTTTCGCCCTTTGTGCTGGCCTTCTTCGGCTTCGGCTTAAGCGGTTGCAGTTTTCGCCGAAGCAATTCTTGTGGCGTGGGTTCCCGTTTTTTGGTCACCGTCCATCCCCCATCGCCGCGGCAAATTGTCGCGCAAAGTCCGAGTCGCCTTGCTGCCCCTGTTCGCGTGGCTTTGTGCCGTTCTTGCCAGATTCGGCGGCCGGAGACTTCCCTTGATACCCGGCTCCCCTCCCAAGGACTGCGGTTGCTTCCTTCTTGAGTTGCTGCATCGCCTGCGCGTAAGCAGCAGCTTCGACGCGACCGCCATTCCGGTAGTCGGTCGCAGCGTTGCGAGCGACCTGATCCTTATCCAGAAACCAGAATCTTGCTGCGCCTGGGCTGCCGTCGATCCGGAGCAGGTTAACTTGCTGCAGGTAGATATATGCCGCTTCCGAGGGCGAGCGGGCGAAATATTCCGGTTCGCCGTCGCCCGCGCGATCGTGCCGGAGATCCCGGCGATCACGATTGATGCGGTTGTGGTTGTGCAATGAAACCTCCAAAAAGGCATTTTGAAATTTTGTTGCGGGAGTCTTTGCCGATATTCCGAGGCCGAAAACCTTTCCGGGCTACAGGGCGGACCGATTTTCAAAACTGGCCGTTGCGAACAACGACGGGATCGCGCGGCGGTTGCGCGGACGCTGGTTGCGGTTCTGCTCGGATTGTGTCGTCCACCGAATATTCCCCGGTTCGTAATGCCCGTCATTGTCGATCCGGTCGAGTGTCATGCCGGGCGGTCGTGGCCCGACCTCCGCGTAGAACTGCTCGAACGATGTGAATAGGAACCGGATGCCACGTGCGCCATAATCGGCGTACGCATGGTTGCTCTGGTTGTTGCAACGGTTCTTGGCTGAGGCGAAAACCCTATACTCCGGCGTCACCTTTCCCGCGCGTGCGTGGCCATGCGTGATGAACTGGTGGGTGTTCCGCTCGGCCGACAGTTCATCTCTGAGGCATCCACAACTGCGGGAATGGCCGCTCCGCAGATCGCGCCCCATAACCGCGCGTATGGTCGCAAGCGGGCAAGAGCACCGACACAACCACCGGGGATGTCCGTGCTTATTGCTCTCGGCGTGACCGATGACTGTCCAGCGACCGAATGTCTGGCCAGGAAAGATATCCGTGAATCTGCGCTCCATCGTCACTCACTCCTCGAAAACTTTCTCCCAGTCAGGTTCAGCATCCCTTCGTCTAGCGTCTTGCTTCACTGGTGGCGGCCCCGCTGCGCGTTTTAGAATTCTCATGGACTCGTGTAGTTTCCGCCCGCTGATTAGGCCGTTACGGTAATACTCGCTGCGAGCCACGCTCGCTTGTCCGGCATCGTTCTCGAACACGAAGGTTGCATAACCGCTTCGCCTGAGAACGCACCTCAGCAGCGGAACACCTCGCGCAAGCACGAAGCCCGCGCAATCCAGGCTTCCAATCTCCAACTCTTCCACGGTTACAGAGTCCTCCGAGAAAGCAAAAACGGGACGGCCAAGTGTCCAGGACCGCCCCGCCCCGAAGTCAGGTTCTACGTCGGGAACCCCTTGCTGCATTTACCGATTGCCGTCCGACTTCAGTTCGTCCGTCCCGAATGCGTCATCCAATAACGAATCACCCTTCGCGTCCGCGCCGGCGTGATCGACTTCGCGCGCGCCGCTGGCGCCGGGAGTTATGTGCCGTCCGGCGATCAGCGCGTTAGCCAAGCCGTGTACTTCGTGGCTTTCGACCAGGCGCGAGCCGTGAACTTTATTGAGCGCGACGTGCGCCACTCGATGCGCTTCCTTCACCATGCTTGTGATCTGTGAATCTTTCTTCTGTTCCGCCATTTCGGTGTTGCTCCTTTTTACGGGCAGAGCCCGGCTGGGTTTGAAAAAGTTGGTAGGGATATTGGGGTGCAAATTCCCCGTGGAATTCTGAGCACAAAACTGAGCACAGAAAGTGGAACATGAGAGCTATTCGGCGCACATTGGGAGTGCGAGCGACTACTTAAGTGATTGAGGAATCACAAGGGGATCAGCAAGGCAGGTCTTTAGAAATCCGATGCTCTATCCGCTTGAGCTACGGGCCCTCGAATATTTTAGTTCCAGAGAGTTGGGCGCTCTCACTTCCCTTAGAGCATCGGTATAAGTAATCCGATGCTGCATCCGTTTGAAGCTATAGGCTTTCTTTTTCCGTCTCTTGCAATTCCTGATCTTGATCTTGCAAGCGTCGGACATAAATCCGATGCTTGCAAGGAAAAGAGTAATACGATGCTTTGCGCTCCTGTGCCTCAGTCTACACGCATCACCTTCACAAAGAGGCTCAATCAGGGAATGGCTGGAGTCTTAATGGCTCCTTCCTCCGCCTTCACCGGAGCAGCCTCAATTGGAGAAGCGGTAGGATCAAATGAAGTTGGTGCAGAAATCGAGACAGGTCGGCAGGAGTGTAGCGTGAAAACAGCTTGGAAGCGACACATGCGAATGCTTATAAATCTCTGGCCACCGTTTCTGGGTGCAGGAATCCGAGTAAGGCGCCTCACTTCCGACTGGACAGAGATTGATGTGGAGATGAAGCTTCGTTGGTGGAACCGGAATTACGTTGGCACTCACTACGGAGGTTCGCTGTACTCCATGGCGGACCCCTTCTTTATGGTCATGCTGATTGAGAACTTGGGGAAGGATTACATTGTCTGGGATAAGTCGGCGAGCATCCGCTTCAAAAAGCCGGGACGCGGAACGGTTTCTGCCAGTTTCCGGCTGGCAGAACCGCAGATCCGCGAAATCAAGCAGGCCCTGAATTCCCAGGAAAAGGAAAAGATCGAGCGGGTGTTCACCGTCGACGTCAAGGACGAATCCGGGAGTGTCGTTGCCCAGATCGAGAAGTTGCTGCACATCCGAAGAAAAGACCAGGCGTCGAGCTGACAGCAGCGCCCACCCAGCCGCGCACGGCGGTCTCCAGCGAAAGCCAAGCCCGCCTTGGAAGTGAAAAAGAAAACGGCCGGGAAAAACTCCCAGCCGTTTGTCGGTGCCCCAACGAAGCTATTCAGCCCACCCTTACCGCCCCTCAAGTCGGAAGACTAAAAGTCGTAGTCTTCTGGCGTGCAGGGGCAGGAGCCGTAGCCGCTGCCAATGGTTAGCCCATAGGAACACAGGGCCCCCAGGTTAAGGTATTCAGTCTGCGAGAGGTTCGAGTCGGCTAACGCGGTTTCGGTAACGAACCACGGCCCCTTCTCCACGACGTTCACAGGAGCCCCCGGACCGGGAGCGGGGAATGTGCTCGTCGTTGCCTGGATGTGCGTGAACCATGCCCGCAGTCCGGGAACCGGCAATGGGGCGGTTGGATCACTGCTCACAGACGAAATGACCTTGATAACGCCACGGGTCATTTCTCCCCTGCCGGTGAATTCGTTGGACGTGAGTTCTTTATTCACCGACTCCGAAAGCAGCCCGTCCGACGTGATTACGCAGGCGCAGCACGACCGCATCTCCTGGCTGTCATCGAACACGTAGATCGCCGCCCACAGGGTTCCGCCCACATCGTCGTCGGCGCATATTCCATCACCCTTGGCCACACCCGTGCCGATGCAAACTGCGTCACCGTCGTTGACGACACGCAGGGTTGCATCCGGAACACCCGTGGTATTCGCATTGGAGTAGTAGGTGACGAAATAGGAGCTATAGTCTCCCACGTTTTGAGCGAAGGCATTGCCCCCCAGCATCAGGGTGATTGCTAGTATCGGAAGCAGCAACAATGCGAGCTTTTTCATTTTTTTGGGCCCTCCTGGTTGTTGGCACCTGGGCCGGGGGGAGATCAGCTTACGGCGCTACGCCACTTTAACCTTTGGTAAGTTCTTTGCAAGTACCCACCTGGCGTAGTCAAAAACACTAAGGTCCGGAAACTACTACTTATGGAGTAGTTTCCAACCCGGCAACATACGGCAGAGAACTGCCCAGACCCGAGTCCAGTCTTCTCGGCTTGCCGCCGATCACGTGACTAATCCCGATAGTCGCCGAAATCAGGCGTGGGTGTTGAAAAAGGAACCAAAGCAGTAATTCCAGCGAATTTCAGCGTCTGCGGCGAACCAACATTCAATAACTTACGAACGAACCACGTTTGTTGAAATTCTCCGAAAAGAGTTTTTCAACACCCACAGGCGACTACACCAACTGAGAATTGTCACTGTCCTTGTTTGTCGAACTTGCTCGCCACCTTCACGCCGCTTAAGCCATTGGCGTACTTCGAGACACCACGATAGAGCGACTCGGCGATGCGCTGGCGGTGCTCTGCGGTTTCGAGCTTGCGCTCGTCGGTGGGATTCGAGACGAACGAAATCTCGGCCAGAATCGAGGGCATATTCGCGCCGATCAGCACGATGAAGGGCGCCTTCTTGACCCCGCGGTTGCGGATGTGGGAATTGTTCAGGGCCAGCCCTCCGTAAAGCGATTCCTGCACATCGCCGGCAAACTCGCGCGATTCTTCAATCTTTTCTTTCAGCGCAATCTTCTTCACCAGGTCCTGCAGTTCGTAAATCGATTTCTCCGATACCGCGTTTTCGCGCGCGGCAACTTCCAGCGCTTCCGGCGATGAGGTGAAGTTCAGGTAGTAGGTTTCGACGCCGCGCGCATCGGTATCGCGGCTCGAGTTGGCGTGGATCGAGATGAACAAATCCGCCCGCTCCCGGTTCGCAATCGCAGTGCGGGTTTCGAGGGGAATGAAGGTATCGTCCCGGCGCGTATAAATCACTTCGGCGCCGAGCCTGGATTCGAGCAGACGGCCGAGGCGCTTGGCCACGTCGAGCACCACGTCCTTCTCCAGCAGGCCGTTCGGACCAATGGTACCGGTGTCATGGCCCCCGTGGCCGGCATCAATGACGATCTTGCCAATCTTCAGCCCAAGGACGCGCGTCAAAGACCGGTCACCAGCGGCGGTAGGGCGCGCTTCGCGCGAATTAAGACGGGAGTCCGAACGAGGATCATCCGAACGACGATCCGCGGTGTCGGAAGCCGCCGCCGTTGCCGAGTAACGTGACTTCTTCCGGTGCGAGGAAGAAGACGCCGATACGGAAGAAGACGATGCAGACGAACGTGAATCGGATTTTGTCGGCCTCGCCTCGTCTGCTTCGGAGATATTACCGCTCTGGCCCGTCGTTACTTCGGGGCGAATCTTTTCGGGCTCCAGCGTGGCCACCGTCGTCGGCGCTCTGTCTTCCGCCTCGACGATCGTCTTAGGAATCCTGCGGTTCGATCCTTTGACCGCAACCGTGGTCTTAATCACTCCGATGCCATTCGCTGGATTCGCCGAGTCGGATGGCTTGGAATCCGCGCTGACATTTTCAGGGGGTAAATCCGTTTCAACCGGCCCCGACTTCGCAAAGCCAACCACAACTT
Organism: uncultured Acidobacteriaceae bacterium; assembly: GCA_963749275.1. GTDB lineage: Bacteria > Acidobacteriota > Terriglobia > Terriglobales > Acidobacteriaceae > Acidiflorens. The sequence continues at coordinate 31,947 of CAVVNA010000011.1, read as the reverse complement.
TCTCGGATTCTTGCTGCGCTTTCCGCTGCGCAGATTTGGAGCCTGCGCTCGGCGAAGCTACCGCCTCGCTGGAGTCGTCGTCCGATTCCGCGGAAACCGCCGCGTCCGTCTCCGCCGTGGCCGTCATCGCCCGCTTCTGTTTGCCGTGAATGTCTTTGCCGTGAATATCAATGATGAGCCGGTACGGGTCCGGCAGCAGGAAAGCGTCGTAGCTCGCGAGGCTGTCCACTTCCAGCACAATCCGCGTGCGCCCCGGCTGAAATTCGGCGACCCGGATCTTCTTCAGGAAGCCATCGTTGACGTCGAACGTCTTGCCGACTAGGGTCGAGGCCAGTGTGGTGTCGCGCAGGTCGAAGAAAATGCGGTCGGGATGCGAGATGCGCTGGGAACCGAACTTCACTTCCCGCTCGACGTCAATGGCGACGCGGGTGTAGTCGGGCGTGGACCAGTGGCGAACGCCGGTGACGCGCGGCAAGGCGCTGCGGCGGGCGTCCGCGGATTCGGCCGCCCCGTCGGAACTGGAGCCCGCGCTGGCATTGGCCCCGATGGCACCGACGCTGGTACCGACGCCGTTACCGACATTAGACCGCCGCTTGCGCGCCGCCTTCTCGGCCAAGCGTTCCTTTTCCGCTGCCTCTTCCGCTGCCTCGGCATCGATTTCCTTCACTGCGGCACGGGCATCGTCGGCCAGCCAGTTGCGCGGATAGCGATGCACAAAGTCCGTGAAGGTCGTCCGCGCCTCTTCGGGCTGGTGGAGATCGTCCTTATAGATCTCGCCGATCGTAAACAGGGCCGCGAACCGGTATTTGCTGCCGGGATATTCCTTGCGCAGGAAGCGGTACTGCTCGATGGCGCCGCGCAAAATCTTGTTGTCGTCAAAGCGCCGCCCCATCTCGACCATAAGCTCGGCGGTCGCCACCACGCTCGGGTCCGCCTTCGACGACGCCGGAGACCCGAAGTAAACACGGCGGTAAGAGTCGATGACACGCTGGTATTCGCGGCGAGTGCGCTCGCCAACGGGACGGCCGTTGAGAGCCTCCCGCATGCGCTCCGCCTTGGCGAATTGCTGGCGGGCCCAGGCATCATTGTGGTGGACGCGGGCCGATGCGGAAAGCAGCGGCAGCAGCACGAGCAACAGCGCTGCGCCCAGCCGAAAAGCGCGGCCGCCGCGAGTCAGGGTCGTACGAATTAGGGTCGTAGAAGCCTGGGACTTCACTAAATTCCTACTATAGATCCAGCCTGGTCATCCTAGATCCAGCCCTGTCATCCTAAATTCAGCGTTGTCATCCTGAGCGAAGCGAAGGACCTATGCATTTGCTCGCGGCGTCCGGAATGCATGGGTCCGTCGCCTCGACAAAGTCCGTCGCCTCGCTCGATATCACAACCCAACCTGCGTCGCAAAGTTGCTGGAAACCACCTACCGCTTCAAAAAATCGCAAAACGCCCACCCGAGACGCCGCTCATTCCGTATTGCTGATGTACAGCACGCCCCGAGCATCGCGCTCCATGTGGACCGGCTCACGCACTGGGCTGCCGAAAATGTGCGAACCCGGCTCGCTGCCGCCGTTATATAAGTTCGTGATCCGGCGGACGTAGTCCTGCGTTTCCCTGAAATGCGGAACGCCCGCACTCCGCGCGACCGCTCCCGCTCCAGCGTTATAGGCCGCCAGACTGAGGCGAACGTTGCCGCCGTAGCTGTCCAACAGCTTCCTTAGATGCCGAACCCCGGCATCCACGTTCTGCGCCGGGTCAAAAGGATTGGCAACATTGAGCGACCGCGCCGTCGAAGGCATCAACTGCATCAGCCCCATGGCGCCTTTGCGCGACACCGCATTGGGATTGAAATTCGATTCCACCTTGACCACCGACCGCACCAGGCTAGGATCCACATGGTGCCGGGCGGCCGCAGCGTCGATCGCGGCGTCGATATCCTGTTGAGTAAAGGCACGGTTAAGAGTCGGGTGAGACTGCGCTCTGCCGTCGAGGTAGTTGTTGACTTCAGAAGCCGCCGAGCGCGCCGCACGCATCACAGCTCCACTCGTCGGAACCGGCTTGAAGCGGTGCTCGGTCGAACTCCAATAAACCAGCCGAGACGGCGAAGGAGTCGAAGCCCGCGCCCGCGAACCCGCCGAAGACTCATCCTCATTAACGTAAATCTTGCGACCGGATTCGTCGGTAGTCGGAGTAATAGCTCCCGCGCGCGACCCCGACGACGCGCCCGACTGCGCCCGCGCCGGAATAGTCGAAAACATCGTGGAAAGAAAGGAGATCGTGGCCAATCCAGCCATCAGCGTGATTCGCAGGCGTCTAAGCATACGGGTTCGGCTCGGCCCAAATCTCGGCCCAAAATTCGGCCCTAAATATGATCGGCCAAAAGACACACTTATTCCCTAGGGCCCACCTACCCGCAAACCTGCCGGAGAATCCAGAACCAGAGTATGGCGATTATAGGGCGCGCTGGAGGCAGGGGCAATCTCTCCGAAGGTCGTTGAACCACTGGAGTAATGTACGCAAGTTACTGAAAGCACTTGATCTTGCCAAGAACTAGACGCTTTTCCCTGTGGTCCCCTTTGCCCCCCGTGGTTGGATCTTGCCTCTACTAGCCCCGGCAATGCCCCCAACAATCTACAATGCCCTCAGCATCTATGAACTCCCAAGCCCTGCGCAAGCTGTTCGAGGAGGTCAGAAAAAAGCGCCTCTCCCCCGACGAAGCCGTAGAGCGCCTGCGTCACCTGCCCTTCGAGGACTTGGGTTTCGCCAAACTAGACCATCATCGCGCCCTGCGCCAGGGCATGCCCGAGGTAATCTTTGCCCAGGGCAAAACGCCCAGCCAGGTAGCCGACATCTTCACCCGCCTCGCCGCCCACGGAGGCAACGTGCTGGCCACGCGAGCCACCGAAGAACACTACGCCGCGGTCAACGCCGCATTCGCTGGCCATGTGCCCCAACCTGACTATCGTCCACTCGCTCGCGCCATCGTCCTCCAGCGCGACCGCAAGCCGCGCGGCAAGGGAGTGATCGTGGTCGTCTCCGCCGGAACCAGTGACATCCCGGTAGCCGAAGAAGCCGTCGTAACCGCGGAATTGATGGGCAACAACGTCCAGCACATCTACGACGTAGGAGTCGCCGGGATTCACCGCCTGCTAGCCCATCGCGAGGCCCTAGCTAAAGCCAGCGTAATCATAGTCTGCGCCGGCATGGAAGGCGCTCTCCCCAGCGTAGTCGGCGGCCTGGTAGGAGTCCCGGTGATTGCCGTTCCCACTAGCGTAGGTTATGGCGCGGCCTTCGAAGGCCTGGCGGCTCTGCTCGGAATGATGAACTCCTGCGCCTCCAACGTCAGCGTAGTCAACATCGATAACGGCTTCGGCGCCGGCTACGTCGCCGCGCTCATCAACCGCCGCTGACGATACCCGGACGGAAACCGTACAACAGTTGTACGTACAATGTTCCACGTGGAACATTTTGTGCAGGTAATAATGTACGTATATACAGATACGTACATTGAGCACCGGATGTGATCCGCGGTCACAATTATCGCGCTTGGGGTGGTTGTAAGTCATTGATAATGCTCAGGGTCGGGTGTGGTTAAATAGACACTAGCGGGTACTTATTACACTGTAATTATTATAAAACTCACTATTTGGTGGGCGGGCACCCCGGTCGAGTGTCTCCTTCGATGGGTAAAATCCAGCGTGTGGCGTGGGCACTCTTGTTCGCTTCATTCTTGCATGTTTACTTGAGAGGTATTAACCCATGTTTCACCACTACCCTCCTCTCCCCATAATCTCTCGAATCTCCTGGGAGACGGGCACACCTCGGCCCTGACACACAGATCATGTTCATTGTCGGCGACGGGCGGTTTGAGGTCTGTGATGGTGCGCAGGGTGTTTGTGATGATGGAATATGCGACCTCGGCACACACCAAACTCGCAAATTACGCAATCGCCTTATCCGGGTTAGAATCGTGCCGCAGTGGAAAAGAACAAACTCTATTTACGGCGACAATCTCGAGGTCCTGCGCCAGCACGTCAAGGATGAGTCCGTTGACCTCATCTACCTCGACCCGCCTTTCAACAGCCGCCAGGACTACAACGTCCTTTTTGCCGAAAAAGACGGGACGCGCTCCAGCTCGCAGATCATGGCTTTCGAGGACACGTGGGAGTGGAACGTGGACGCCGAGCGGGCCTACGAGGAAATCGTCGAGCGCGGCGGACGCGTCTCTGAGGCCATGCGCGCTTTCCGCACCTTTCTCGGCCACAGCGACATGATGGCTTATCTCGCCATGATGGCCCCGCGCCTGATCGAACTGCATCGCGTGCTCAAGGTGACGGGAAGAACCCCTTCGCGATCTAAGGTAAGATGCCGATAACCAATGAATACAAAACTCACGCCCGGCAAGCCAGCGCTCACGATTGCCGCTCTGAAACAAGAAGCAAAGAGGTTCCTCGCGGCATTCTCGAAAGAACACCCTGAACTGTTCGGCATTACGGACGGGAAAGCCGTTGGCACCTACGTTGAGGAAAAGTTCAACGTCTACCTCCGGGAACGCTACGAATATCAGTCTGGGAATGCGGCCGCCGGCATCGACTTCCCGGCCTTGGAGGTCGATGTCAAAGCTACGTCGGTCCGTCAGCCGCAGTCTTCTTGCCCGTTCAGATCCGCAGAGCAGAAGGTTTACGGTTTGGGGTACAACCTCCTGGTGTTCGTTTACGAAAAAATAGACGACGCTCCCCGGAAAACCGCCGTTCTAGATTTCAAGAATGTCGTCTTCGTCCGAGCCGATAAGACCGCAGACTTTCAAACCACCAAGGGCATTCTCGGTATCCTGGATCGCGAAGGCAATTCCGAGGACATCGTAGCATTCCTCGAAGAGCGCAACCTATTTCTGGATGAGGTTGGCCGGATGCATTTGGCTGAGAAAATTATGCACGAAAAGCCGTGCTTGGGCTACCTCACGATCTCAAACGCTTTACAATGGAGGTTGCAGTATGGTCGCGTGATCAAGCTCGCGTGCGACGGCAAGACCGAAGGTGTGGAGAATGTACTTGCGTGAGTTCGGTGATTTCCAAACGCCACTCGATCTAGTTAGAGGCGTCTTGCGCGTCGTCTATAGGGGAGGAGGCTCGTGGACCCGCGCCCTCGAGCCCACCTGCGGAGTCGGCAACTTCATTACGGGACTGCGGTCCCTTGCCTCTCCTCCACTCGAGATACAGGGAATCGAGGTACAACCGAGGCACGCGCTTCAAACAACTGTAGGGGTCGAAAGTTCAGGGGGAGTGGCTGCCATCCGGATTAAGCAGGCGGATATCTTCCGGCTCAATCTGGCTGAGTTGGAATGGTCGCAGACGGGTCCTCTACTGGTGGTCGGGAATCCCCCTTGGGTCACCAATGCGGAACTTGGAGGTCTGGGCAGTGAAAACTTGCCGGTCAAGTCCAACTTCAAGGCACGAAGCGGCTTTGGGGCAAAGACTGGCGAGTCCAACTTCGACATCGCTGAGTTCATCTGGATAAAGCTCATAAAGGAGCTAGCCTGGTCTCGCCCGACGATCGCTTTGCTCTGCAAGACAGTGGTAGCACGCAACGTGCTCGCCTATGCCGAGCGGGCGGCTTTGCCGATTTCCTCAGCCGACATTTACCTCATTGACGCTAGGAAATGGTTTGGTGCCGCTGTGGATGCCTGCTTGTTCAGGGTAGATGTTGGTTTCGGCGAAACGAACTATAGTGCGAATCTATACGCCGACCTCGACGCGAGTACTCCGCAATCTGTCCTTGCCATAGCAAACGGCTCAATGGTTTCAAACTACGCAACTTACGAAGAGTACAGCTTCTTGGAAGGCGAGAGTCCGATTGTTTGGCGGCAGGGCATTAAGCACGACGCAGCGTCGATCATGGAGTTGACCGAAGAAAGAGGTGTGCTAAGGAATCGACTTGGGGAGACGGTTTCTGCTGAACGGGAATATGTCTATCCGCTATTGAAGAGTTCGGACCTCAACGGCGACGACAACCCGGAACCGCGGTGTCGCGTCTTGGTAACCCAGAAAGAGCTCGGAGCGGGCACAACGGACTTAAGCCAACGGGCCCCTCGTCTGTGGAAGTACTTGAGTTCGCATGAGGACGTTTTTCTTGCGCGAAAATCCTCGATCTACGAAGGTCGGGCTCCCTTCTCCATCTTTGGCATTGGTGACTACTCGTTCACCGATTACAAGGTTGCGGTTTCCGGAATGTACAAGACGATTCGGTTTCGGGTTGTAGGCCCTTATGAAGGAAAGCCTGTGTTATTCGACGACACCTGCTATTTAGCCCCGTGTGCTTCTGCCGAGCAGGCCTGTATTTTAGCGGCGTTATTAAATGATCCAAGCTGTCTCTCATTTCTAAATTCACTGATCTTCTTGGACTCCAAGAGGCCCATCACAAAGAAAGTTCTCCAGCGCCTCGACTTGGTATCGCTCTTGTCACGAATTGATCGGCGTTTTCTCACACGGGACGCAAACCAAAGATTAGCGGTTCTCGGGCTCGGGGCTATCAGGGAGGACGACCTCAACACCTTCGCATGGCCTGGCACCGAGCTTGATCGCCAACTCCTGATTCCTGGAATGACTTGATTTCAAATCGCTTTCGGTCCGCGTATGTGCGCGACCTGCGCGGCGTCATTGATCGGGAGGATGCGCAGATCGGGGTGCTCATCTGCATGGAAGCTCCTACCAAGCCCATGCTGAAAGAGGCTGCCGAGGCCGGATTCTATAAGCCTCTTGGATTGGAGGACCGGTATCCGCGGATTCAGATTTCTACTATCGAAGAGTTGCTGGCGGGCAAGGGCGTGGCTTATCCGCGGCTGTTGGAAGTGACTTTCAAGAAGTCTCCGAGAGCGCGGAAGGCGGCGGAAGAGCAGATGCCTCTTGGCGGGGCGGAGATTGAGGAACCGTTCTAGCAGGCTGCGGAAAGACTCATAGCGGGCGCAAAGAGCACACCTCGGGCGCTAAAGCGCAAACCATTTTCAACGACTTATCGGCACGACTTTAGGGCGTTCGCGGGCGAGGCGCGCGCGCCACACGGGTCGCGGGGAGAATCCTTTGATGGGTCCTTGCGGAGTGAGAAGGGTGTAGGGGTCCTTCGACTCCGCAGGGGCTTCACTTCGTGAAGTCCCTACTCCGCTCAGGATGACAGTGTTTTGGATAGTGAGAGAGTCAAGGCTGGACACGTGCGTCCGCGTAGACTGCGCGGCTGCTTCGCTTCGCGGAGCAGCCACTTCGCTCAAGATGACAGTTTATGGAGCGGATTTCGGTGGTGGGAGTAATGACGAGCGCTCCGAACCAACCGAGCGGTCGCCGTCTCGCCGTCTTCTGCTGCTACAATTTCTGGTTCGCCATTCTGCCCAGACGCGGCACGCCGCGTCTCTACAAATGAGGTGTCTTCATGCCGGAAACTTTGCAGCTTTCGAATCCCGCGCCGCTTACCTCTCTTTCCGAAGACGAGATTCTGTTCCGCGACAACGTCCGCCGGTTCGCCGAGGACAAGGTTCGTCCACTGGCCAAGGAGATGGACGAAAAGGCAGTGTTCGATCACGGCCTGATCGACCAGTTCTTTCAGCTTGGGCTGATGGGGATCGAGGTTCCCGAGCAGTACGGGGGAGCGGGCGGCAAGTTTTTTGAGTCGATCCTGGCCGTGGAAGAACTGGCGCGGGCCGACGCTTCCGCCGCTGTAATCGTGGACGTGCAGAACACGCTGTTCGGGAATGCGGTTCTGCGCTGGGCCAATGAAGACCAGAAGAAGCGTTACCTGCCGAGGTTGACGACGGACATGCTTGGCGCCTATGCGTTGAGCGAAGCGGGATCGGGATCGGACGCGTTTGCGCTGCAAACCAAGGCTGAGCTCAAAGGCCATGAGTTCGTTCTCAACGGACGCAAGCTCTGGATCACGAATAGCAAAGAGGCTGGATTGTTCATACTGTTTGCCACCGTGGATGCGTCGAAGGGCTACAAGGGGATCACGGCGTTTCTGATCGAGAAAGATTCTCCCGGATTCACCGTCGGCAAAAAGGAAGACAAGCTGGGGATTCGGGCTTCGTCAACTTGCGAACTGATTCTGGAAGATTGCCGCGTGCCCAGGGAAAACGTGCTCGGCGAGGTCGGCAAGGGATACAGGATCGCGATTGAGACGCTGAACGAAGGCCGCATCGGAATTGGCGCGCAGATGCTGGGCGTGGCGAGCGGCGCGTGGGAATGCGCCGCCAAGTATGCGCAGGAGCGCGTGCAATTCGGGAAGCCGATTGCGGAATTTCAGGCGATCCAGTTCCAGATCGCTCAGATGGCAACCGAGATCGAGGCGGCGCGGCTGATGGTTTATAACTCCGCCCGCATGAAAGACGCCGGCGTAAATTTTGTGAAAGAAGCGGCCATGACCAAGCTGTTCACGTCGCAGGTGGCCGAACGCGTGACCTCGCTCGCCATCGAAATCTATGGCGGATACGGTTTTACGAAGGACTATCCGGTAGAGAAGTATTGGCGCGATGCTAAGATCGGGAAAATCTACGAAGGCACCTCGAACATGCAGTTGGCGACGATTGCGAAGCTGGTCATGTCCAAGTAAAGGCTTTAACCACAGAGGCACAGGGGAACACAGAGGGGAAATCATAAACACCAAGGACGTGCTGAATAGGATATTGTTGGCGGCGGTAATTAGCGGGAGCTATTCCGTCACGCTAGGATTGCTATTTGCCGCGTGCGCGTCTGGAAGTTTTTCATTTAGCAAGCTTCGGTTACCCGCCGTCGTTCTGTTATTGGATTGCTCATTCTTGGGTTCATCCCCGCTGGCAAGTGATATACGGACGTATGGCCACCTTTTCCGCAAATGCGCTGTCCGCAACGGCTGCTGAGTTGGCGAACGCTGGCGCGGGGCCGATCTCTCGTGAAGCGGCTTGCCTGCTGCTCGGAACGGACGACGACATGCTCCCTTCCCTGCTCCGCGCGGCGCAACTTGCCCGTGCGAGATTCAAGGCGGGAATCATCACCTATTCACGCAAGGTGTTTCTTCCCCTGACGAATCTTTGCCGCGACTACTGCGGCTACTGCACATTCCGGCGCGATCCCGGCGAGCCCGGCGCGCACACCATGTCCCCGGACGAGGTGATGGAAGTGGTGCGCGCCGGCGAGCGCATGGGATGTACCGAAGCGTTGTTCAGCTTGGGAGACAAGCCGGAGCTGCTTTTCCCCGAGATGCGCGATACGCTGCGGCGCTTCGGATACAAATCCACGCTTCATTATCTGGAGGCGATGTGCGAGAAGGTGCTTCGCGAATCGAGCCTGCTGCCGCATCCGAATCCCGGGCTGATGAGCGCAGATTGGCTGGAACGGCTGTCCCGCGTGGCTCCGAGCATCGGGCTGATGCTGGAAACGACTAGTGCGCGGCTGCTCGCGAAAGGCGCCGCGCATGACAACGCTCCCGACAAAGAACCGGCTAAGCGCCTGCGAGTAATTGACGATGCGGGGCGGCGGAAGATTCCGTTTACTACTGGAATTCTGATTGGAATTGGCGAGACGCTGGAAGAGCGCGTGGATGCGCTGGTCGCGATTCGCGAGCTGCATGAGAAGCACGGGCACATTCAGGAAGTGATCGTGCAAAACTTTCGCGCCAAGAGTGGAACGCCGATGGCACAATGGCTCGAACCGGACCGCGGAGAGATGCTGCGCACGCTGGCCGTGGCGCGCCTCCTGATGCCGCAGATGAACATTCAAGCGCCGCCGAATCTTTCCGATCCGAGCGTTGGTTTGCACTATGCCGATCTGCTCGATGCCGGCATCAATGACTGGGGCGGAGTTTCGCCGCTGACTCCGGATTTTATTAACCCGGAAAAACCCTGGCCGCATCTGGACGAATTGCGGCACCGGACCGAGGCGAAAGGATTCGAGTTGCGTCAGAGGTTGCCGGTTTATCCTGAGTTCGCAGAGCAAGCGGCAGCCCACAGCGCTTTGCTGGCCAAGCGCCTGAGCGCCGCTGCGGACGCTGCGGGCTACGCTCGGAGGACGGCGTGATCACGGTTCTGACCGGCGGCACGGGGGGCGCCAAGTTCGTGGATGGACTGCGGCAGATCGTTCGTCCGGAAGAACTGACGATCATCGTGAATACCGGCGACGACCTGATGTGGTGGGGATTGTACGTTTCGCCCGATCTCGATTCCATCACTTACATGCTGGCGGGCAAACTGAGCCCGGAGCGCGGGTGGGGCGTGAAGGGCGACACTTTTTTTTGCCTGAATGCCATGCGACAACTGGGGCAACCAACCTGGTTTCACGCCGGCGATCGCGATCTGGCCACGCACATTTTCCGCTCCAAGCTGCTGGCCGACGGCAAGACGCTCAGTGACGCCACGTCCGAGATGGCGACCCGGCTTGGAATCAAGGCGCGCATCCTGCCGATGAGCAATTCGCGAGTGGAGACGCGGGTGTTGACTCCGGCGGGAGACTTGAGCTTTGAAGAATATTTTGTCCAGCGCTGGTACCAGGATCCCGTGGAATCGGTGCGGTTCGCCGGCGCCTCGGATGCGGAACCGGCGCCGGGGGTGATCGCGGCGATCCGCTCGGCAGATCTTGTGCTATTGGCGCCGAGTAATCCAGTGTCCAGCATCGGTCCGATTCTCGCCGTACCGGGAATTCGCGAAGCGCTGCGCGAAAGCCGCGCCCGCATTGCGGGCGTGAGCCCGATTGTGGGAGGAGCCGCGGTCAGCGGACCGGCGGGAGCGCTCATGGCGGCGCAAGGCTTCGCCGTATCGATTGCCGGCGTCGCCGACTGCTATCGCGACTTCCTCGATCTGCTGGTGGTTGATTCCGAGGACGCTTCAGCTGCCGAAGAGTTGCGCAAGACCGGCATGCGCGTGCATTGCACTCCGACCATCATGCGCAAATATGAAGATAGAATCGCGCTGGCAAAGAGCGTCCTGGAGGCAGCGATGCAACCTGCGTCGGCTCAGGCTGCGGTGGAGCGGCCATGATTCTGGTTCCCGTAAAAAATCTCGTTGACGCCAAGCAGCGGCTGTCCTCTATTTTGAGTCCGCAAGAACGTTTTGCGCTGGCGCAGGCGATGTGCGAGGACGTGCTGCAAGCGCTGGCGCGGTGGCAAAATCGACCCGCCGTCGCGGTGGTGACGAACGATTCGTTTGCGCGCGACTTGGCGGCGCGTTTCAATTTTGAAGTCGTTGCGGACGACAACTCGGGAGAGACCAGCGCCATCGAGATGGCAACCGCGGTGTGCAGAAAGCGTGGAGCTGACAGCACCCTGGTGGTTCCGGCGGATATTCCGTTGATCGACGCCTCGGAACTGCAGAAGATCGTAGACAGCGCACCTCCCGGTGGCGCGGTGCTGGTGCCGGACGCGGCGGGGCGCGGCACGAATGCAGCCTGGCGATCTCCCGGCGATCTGTTTCCGCTTCGCTTCGGCAACGACAGCTTCCTGCCGCACCTGGCCGCGGCGAAGGCAACGGGCCTGCCTTGGGTTGTGCTCGAATTGCCGGGCATCGCGCGGGATGTCGATCGTCCCGAAGATCTCCGCGAACTGGCGGCTGCCAGCGGCGAACGGCTATCGCAGAAGCTGGTGCGAAGCTGGAACCTGAAATTGTAGCGCCGGCATCCTTCGACTTCGCTCAGGACAAGCCTTGCCGGCTGCCCGAGGATTTCTCGCCCTCGACTCGGCGGGCGAGGACGCCCGCCGGACAGCCGCCGAGACGGCGGTGCTACGGTCACGGCACTCGAACGGCAGTTATGAAAGCATCGTTCGCATGACGAGATCCAAGCGCGCGGCTGGGGAAGTTCGCATTCTTCCGCTCGCCGTCAGTGGAGAAATCCGCGCCGGAGAATCGCTGGGCGCACGGTTGTTGGCGGCGGCGCGAAGCCTGGGGCTGCGCTTTCAGGATGGCGACATCCTGGTGGTGAAGCACAAAGTTGTTTCGAAGGCGGAAGGCGCGCTGGTCGCGCTGGATGAGATCCGGCCCTCGGCGGCTTCGCGGGATTGGTCTCGACGCTACGGGCTCGATGCACGCGTCTGTGAATTGGCGCTGCGTGAGAGTCGTCGAATCGTGCGGCGAAAGCGCGGTGTGCTGATCACCGAGACGAAGCACGGCTTCGTTTGCGCAAACAGCGGCGTGGATGTGTCGAACGTGGATGGTGGGCGGCACGCAGTGTTGCTGCCGGTGAATCCGGATCGTTCCGCGGCGCGTTTGCGGCGGGAGTTGAAGAAGCAGCTGGGGATCGAGATCGCGGTGATTGTCAGCGATAGTTTCGGGCGTCCATGGCGGGAAGGCTTGACGGAAGTGGCGATTGGCGTCGCCGGGATACGGCCTCTGATCGACTACCGCGGGCGTCGCGATGCGCACGGCTACTCGCTGCATGCGACGGTGGACGCGGTCGCGGACGAACTGGCTTGTGCGGCGGGATTGGTTTGCGGCAAGCTGGCAGGCACGCCTGCGTGCATCATTCGCGGCTATGCTTACCAACGCGAAAACCAACGCGGAAGCGGTGGGGCGCGGGAACTGATCCGGCCCGCGAAGAACGATCTTTTTCGGTGAACGTTCGATCAGGGGTTGTGACGGTGTGGTGACGGGGCTTTGCCCCGTCCAAGCGGGGCGAAGCCCCGCTACCACACGTGCAGTCCGAAAAGCCTAGGGAGAATGTTATGACGTTTCAGGCTTCAGAACTCGAGCAATTCCCCGCACTGACCTGGGACGAGATTGCACCACAAGCTTCCGTGGCAATTCGGAGCGCCTTGGACCGCGTGCTGGAAACGCAGGACGGAGCATGTCTGACGGATGAGGAGCGCCACGCCCTGGCGAACTGCGACGGGGCGGACTGCAATAGCGCCGACTTACTCGCGCTGCTGGTGGCCGCGGACATTCTTCGGCGCGAACTGGTCGGCAACATCGTCAGCTACGTGGTGAACCGCAACATCAATTTCACGAACATCTGTTTCGTGGGGTGCAAGTTTTGCGCGTTCAGCCGGGGGCCGCGGGAAGCCGACTCCTATTTTCATTCGCTCGAAGAAATGGGGCGCAAGAGTAAAGAGGCGTGGGATGTGGGCGCAACCGAAGTCTGCATTCAAGGCGGGCTGCCGCGCGATCTGCCACCATTTTATTATCGCGACATTCTGCGCGCCGTGAAGAATGCGGCGCCGGACATGCACATCCACGCGTTTTCTCCGATGGAAATTGTGTACGGCGTGGAATTGACCGGCATGACTTTGCGCGACTATCTCATGATGCTGCGCGATAACGGATTGGACACGCTGCCCGGCACGGCGGCCGAGATTCTGGATGACGAAGTGCGCCAGGTGCTGTCGCGCAACAAACTCTCATCGGCGCAATGGCAAGAGGTGATCCGCACCGCGCACGCGTGTGGTATCCCGAGCACTTCGACGCTGATGTACGGGCACAGGGAAACGCCCGACCACTGGGTACGGCAGCTGTCATTGCTGCGGCAGATTCAGTCGGAGACTGGAGGCTTCACCGAGTTCGTGCCGCTTGGCTTTGTGCACCAGAACACGCTTTTGTTCCAGCAGGGACTGGCGCGCTCGGGGCCGACGCTTGCCGAACACCTCAAGATTCATGCGCTGGCTCGAATTTTGCTCGCCGGCTCGATTCATAACATCCAGGTTTCGTGGGTGAAGCTGAATCGCAAACTTTCGCAGCTCTGCCTGCACGCCGGCGCCAACGACTACGGCGGAACGCTGATGGAAGAAAATATCTCGCGCGAAGCCGGAGCGACCGCGGGCCAGTACACCAGTCCAGAAGATTTCCAGGCGTTGATTCTCGGGATCGGGCGCATTCCGGCCGAGCGCAACACCAAATATTCACGCATGAAAATCAAGCTGCCGGTCGAATCGGTTTCTTCGGAGGCTTCTATTGAACACGCTCTGGATGCGGAGTTCGCATGAACGATCGCATGAACGTCGGCGTGAGCCGCGCCATCGCCATCGCCATCATCGGGGGCACCGGCCCGGCTGGTACGGGCCTGGCGCTGCGCTGGGCGCGCGCGGGAGAGACCGTCATCATCGGCTCGCGCGATGCCGCGCGGGCCGAGCAGACGGCAGAGGCAATCCGTAAGCGAGCGGGCGCAGATGCTCAAGTTTCCGGGCTGGAAAATTCGGCCGCCTGCGCGGCCAGCAGTCTGCTGGTGCTCACCGTGCCGTTCGCAGGGCAGGCAGCGCTGCTGAAGCAGTTGAAGCCTGCGATTCGTCCGGGCAGCATTCTGATTGATGCCACCGTTCCGCTGGCTGCGAGTGTGGGCGGACGCGCCAGCCGCACGCTTGGCGTGTGGCAAGGCTCAGCCGCGCAACAAACGGCTGAGCTGGTTCCGAAGGGAGTTTCCGTCGTGGCGGCATTCCAGAACGTGTCGGCGGATGTCCTCAACGGCGACGCAGACCTGGATTGCGATGTGATCGTATGCAGCGACGATCCGAATGCCACGCAGGTCGCGATGGAACTCGCGGCGAAGATCGCGGGCGTGCGGGCGATTGACGGCGGGAAGCTAGAGAACGCGCGCATTGTCGAGCAGATCACCGCGCTGCTGATCGGCCTCAACATCCGGCACAAGGGGCACGGCGGAATACGGATCACCGGCTTGCCGGGAGGCGTGTACAAGACGGGCCCGCTTACGCGCTAGAGCATGCTTGTGGAGCGCCGGGCATCCTCGCCCGGCCTCTATTCTCTTGAAGGTGCAAGCGGGACGGGCGAGGACGCCCGTCTCTCCATTTAACGACTCCGCGAGTTTATTCTTCCACGGGCTGGGCGTTCAGTTCCTGAGGAGGCTCGCCTCCGGCCATGCCTTGGGCGACGATGAGCCGCCGGGCTTCGATGCGGAGTTCGGGCAGGGCACGTCCGAACGAGATTGCGCCGAGGACGCAAGCCACGCCTCCGGTGGCGACCGTGATGGGTGCGCCGATGCGGTGGGCCAAGGCTCCGCCAAAGAACGCTCCGAAGGGCGCCATCCCCATGAACATCATCGAATAGACGGACATGACGCGGCCGCGCAACTGGTCGGGGACCATGGTCTGGATCAGCGTGTTCGAGCAGGCCATCTGCAACATCATGGAGTAGCCGGCGGGCAACAGGAGCGCGGCTGACAACCAGAATGAAGTCGAGAACGAAAAAAGAAACAGGCTGATCCCCAGGCTCGCGCAGCTGATTGCTACCCAACGCCCGAGCCCCTTTATTCCAGTCTTGGCGGCGAGCGTCAAAGCGCCGAAGAGCGCGCCTACGCCGGTGGCGCCCATTAGGATACCCAGGCCGCGGGCGCCGCCGTGCAGAATTTTGTCGGCGAAGATCGGCATCAGCACGGTGTAGGGCATACCGACCAGGCTCACCAAGCCAAGCAGCAACAGCAGCGTACGAATGATCCGCGTGTGGTTGACCCAGCGAAAGCCCTCGATGATGTCTTCAATCGGCGAATGTTGGCTGGCGCGCGGAGCGCAGTGCACGTGCATCAGCGACAGGCCTACGATCACGGCGATGTAACTAATTGAATTGGCGGCAAAGCACCAGCCCTCGCCGATTCTCGCCACCAGAATTCCGGCTATGGCTGGGCCGATCACGCGCGCGCCATTGAACATCGAGGAATTCAGGGCTATGGCGTTCATCAGGTCTTCTTTGCCGACCATGTCGACGAGAAAGGACTGCCGGCCTGGAATATCGAAGGCGTTGACCACTCCGAGCATGGCCGCCAGCACGAAGATGTGCCACACGTGGACGCGTCCGCTTAGGGTGAGCGCAGCCAGAATTCCCGCGAGGATCATGGAAGCGATCTGCGTGGCGATCACCAGGCGCTGGCGATTGACGCGGTCGGCGGTGATGCCTCCGAAAGGCGCGACGAGGAAGACGGGAATCTGGCTGGCAAAGCCGACGCTTCCCAGCAGCAAGGCAGATTTCGTCATGCGGTAGACGAGCCAGGCCTGGGCTACGGTCTGCATCCAGGTGCCGATGAGAGAGATAAGTTGTCCGCCGAAGAAGAGCTGAAAATTGCGGTGGCGCAGGGCACGCAGGGTCGTGGCCCATTTCGGCAGGCGCGCCGCTTTCCCAGCCGCTTCTTCAGCCAAGGCGGAATTTTTCTCTTCGGGCATCAGTCACTCTTTTAGAACTTTTTCACATCTTGGGGATGACGGCAACCGGCAGAAAGATGGCCATTGAGTCATTGAATCAATGACTCGATGCAACAGATTTCCACAGGTCGGCCACCGACTTGGAACTTCCCCGCGGGTTCGATCCGCGATAGAGTTAAAGTTCACCGTTTCGAGAGCATCGGATACGGGAAGGATGAACGATGAGCACAGATCCTAATCGTCTGGAACGCCGGGGCGCGCAGCGTTTCGAACTGCACCTCCCGTTGGCGGTTCACTTCGAGGGACGGACGGTGCCCGGGTTTGCTCAGAACTTGAGCGGCCGTGGAATTTTCTTTTACGCCGAGACGGCGCTCCCGGAAGGGGCGGTGGTGGAATTGACTTTTACCATGCCCTCGGAAATCACTTTGGGGGAAAACATGCCGGTTCGGTGTCGTGGGCGGGTGTTGCGCGCCGCCGGTCATTGCCAAGGAGGTCAGCGAACCGGGATCGCCGTGCAACTCGATTCCTATCAGTACTTGCCCTCGGACGAGCCCATCTGCCAATTCGTGAGAGTTTCGGTCGCGAGTGCCGCCGCAGCAACCTCCGGCCAGATGCCGCGCTGAGACCTCTCCGAGGCCTCTTCAATCTATGAAAGCGACCAATTGGGAATTTACGAACCGAGCGCTGGTCTTCGGGATGATCCTCGGGTTCAGCGGAATCCTGGTATTGGGGATTCGCGGTGGCGCTGGCTGTCTTTGCCATAACCTTAAACTGAAGCCGTTTTTCGCGATACTGGGGGCAAGCCTGGTCTGGTTCTGGGCATCCTCGGCGGTTCTTCAAAAGAAGAGAAATTCGAAAGCCTGACCGCACCAATGGGCGTGGTCGGGAGAACTAACCCCCTTCCAAAACTTCGCTCGTCTTTTCAATCGCTGGCCTTTGCCTTACAATTAGCTAACCCGGTAGTCTAGAGGGTTGTTTCCCCCTGATTGAAGAACCCGCTGGCGACCTGCCGCTTCGTCTGAGGTAGCCTTCGATTACGAAGGTCATTTGGCCCCGACGCTGGAAGTCCGTAACATGACAATGAACGCAGATAATAGAGTTATGCCCGGAATTGCCGTCGCCCTCCTTACCGAAGACCGCGAACAATCTGTCGTACTGAATAGCCGGGTGGAGAGCACCAATCTGGCCCGTACGGTGCTGAGCCATGTCGGTTTGCCGGCGGGACCGAGCGATGCCGTTTTGCGTCAATTGCAGGATCAGCACACTGAAGTTGTCCTGGTGAACATCGATCCTCAGAATCCGCAGCGAGCCATCCGCACCATCGAACTGATCCACGCCAGCATTCCCGAAGTCACGATTTTTGCCGTGGGCGAAATGAACCAGCCCGCGAACATTGTTTCCGCCATGCGAGCCGGGGCGCGCGAATTTCTGGATCATGCCGCCAGCCGCGAGGCCTTGATCGAAGCCTTCACGCGCTTCACGGCCACGTTGAGCCGTGCGCAACGCAGTTCGAGTAAGGCCCGGGTCTTCACTTTTCTAAACGCCAAGGGCGGAGCCGGCGCCACCACCGTCGCGGTGAATACAGCGGTCGCATTGCAGGAGGCTCACGGGCGCACGGTGCTGGTGGATTTCGCCCCCATCGGCCACGCTGCCCTGCAAATGAATCTGCGGCCTCAATTCACGCTGATCGATGCCTTCCAGAACCTGCATCGCATGGACGGTTCGCTGCTCGATGGCCTGATGACGCCCTATCGCAATGGCCTGCATCTGCTGGCCGGGGCGCAGCAACCGCACAACACTTTCCCGAACGCGTCGGAACTGGCTCGACTCTTCGACCTGCTGGTAAACCAGTATCACTTCGTGGTGCTCGATTGCTCAGGGCGGATGGATGGCACGATGCAGATGATCTGCGATCTCTCGAACGCCGTGCTGCTGGTGGCGCAGACCGATGTCGTATCCCTGTGGAGCGCGGGCCGGATTCAGGCGTTCCTGCAGGAAGGAGCGGGCCGCGATCGCCTGCGGGTCGTGCTCAACCGGTACAAGAAGATTCCCGGCTTCACCGACGAGGATGTGGAGAAAGCCACCAATTGTAAGGTGCTCTGGAAAGTGCCCAACAACTTCCAGGTCATCGGGCCGGCGATTGACAAGGGCAATCCGGTAGCCGCGCAGGGGAATCACGACATCGGCCGCTCCTATCAGGGTCTGGCCGCGGAACTCGCCGCCGCGACTACGTCCGGCGAAGGCGCTCTCTCGCTGCTCTACCAGCACGACAAGGGCGACGGCAAGCAACGAGCTGGCGGCCCACTGATCGTATCGCCCATGCGCGCCGGGCAATAGAATCCCATTGCACAGGTCAGGTTTCAGAGTGGGAATCCGCCGCTCTATATTAGTCTAGAGTATTCTTGACCTCCGCCGACAGACGGGATGATAATGAGTGTTTGGAGGTAAGGTCGTGGCCGACACGGTAAAGTTTGCTCCGGAAATCGATGCCCAGCTCCATAAGGAATTCGTCTCCGTTGCTAAGCAGCGGGGACAATCGCAGCGGTTCTTGCTAGAACGCGCGCTGGAGCATTACCTCCATAATGTAGTTCCTTCGCAGCAGACCATCCGGCCCGAAACGATGGATGCCTTCCGGAAATCGAAGAAAAGGAATCGCAAGCTGCTCGAGATGCTGGCCAAGTAAATGGCCGAGTACGTTTATCTAACGGTCGCCGAAGTGGAACAGATGCACCGTGAGCTGATCGATGAATTCGGTGGACTTCACGGACTTCGCGATCGGGGAGCGCTTGAGGCGGCGGTTTTTCGTCCCCAGAATGGCTACTACAACAGCCTGGCGGAAGAGGCCGCCGCGTTGATGGAGTCTCTCGCCAACAACCATCCTTTCATCGATGGCAACAAGCGGATTGCATTCTCCGCTGCCGACACATTCCTCGCCAGAAATGGTTTCTACCTTGACGTGGACGCCCTCAAGACTTACCGGTTCATGATGAGGTCCATCGCCGGCAGCACATTTCGTTTTGGACCGATCCTAGATTGGATCAATGCCAGCATCAAGCCGTTGCCATAGCTCCGATTGTTTTTGATCGTCTGCAATCCCACCTCTGACATCGGCAAATTCCCAGCTTTGTTAGAATCAGGGTTCGCCGAATCGATGTTCGCCAATGACGCCGAGAATCGTTGAAATTCTTTATCAGATGATCGCCTTCCTGTTCGCGATCAGCGTGCACGAGTCGGCCCATGCCTGGACCGCGTCGCGCTGCGGCGATCCCACGGCTCGCATGTTGGGACGGGTATCGCTGAATCCGATTCGCCACATCGATCTGTTTGGCACGATCATACTGCCGCTGGTCGCGGCCATCAGCGGCATCCCATTGCTCGGCTGGGCCAAGCCCACACCGGTGGACCCGCGGAATTTTCGCCATCCCATGATGGACGACATTCTGACCTCAGTGGCCGGCCCTGTCAGCAATTTTATCGTCGCCACGGGCGCGCTTCTGTTGCTGGGCGGCATCTCGCTTTCGTCCGCCTCTGGACACGCGCTGATCCTCTCTCTGGGATTGCAGGGTGGCCTCAGCGGCGCTGCTTCCGATTCCGCGTTGACGCCCGTTGCCATGCTGCTGTATGCGCTCATGATCATCAACATCGTTCTGGCGGTCTTCAACCTGATTCCAGTCCCGCCGCTCGATGGCAGCCACGTGTTGCGGCATTTCCTGCCGGATTCGGCGCGCATGGTTTTCGACCGCATCGGCTTCTTCGCACTACTGGCGCTGGTCTATCTGGGCGGAGGACTGCTCAGCAGTTTGATCCGGCCGTTTCTTCGCTTCTATGTCTCGATGCTGGTGAAATTCTGAATGGCCGCTCCTCCTAAGAAACGCGTGCTGAGCGGAATGCGCCCGACTGGCAAACTTCACCTGGGCAACTACGTTGGTGCGCTTGAAAACTGGGTCCGCATGCAGGACGAGTATGACTGCTTCTTCGTTATCGTCGACTGGCACGCGCTGACCACCGACTACGCGGACCCATCGCGTCTGAAAGAAAACTTGGCTGACGTGCTGCTGGATTGGCTGGCGGCCGGGCTTGATCCCGCGAAGTGCGTGATGTTCATCCAGTCCCATGTGCCGACGCATGCCGAGTTGCACCTGTTGCTTTCGATGATCACTCCTGTCGGCTGGCTGGAACGGGTCCCAACCTACAAAGAGCAGCGGGAAAACATCAAGGGAAAAGATCTGGACACATACGGGTTTCTTGGTTATCCCGTCCTGCAGTCGGCGGATATTTTGATGTACAAGGCGGACATCGTCCCAGTCGGCGAAGACCAGGTGGCGCACGTGGAACTGACCCGCGAGATTGCGCGGCGCTTCAACGGGTTCTACGTGTACTCCAAACCACCATTGTGCGTCAGAAGCAACGGCGGACAATTCTTCGATCAATATGGAAGAAGGGTAGTGCCCCCACCGGGAGTGGAGCTGGATCCAAATGCCGATACCATCATTCCTCTCACGCCGGTCTTCCCCGAGCCCGCCGCGCTCCTCACACCCGCTCCACGCCTGCCTGGGACCGACGGCCGCAAGATGTCGAAGTCCTACGGCAACGCGCTGCTGCTGACCGATGCCGAGCCAGTGGTGCGGCAGAAGCTGAAGACGATGGTTACCGATCCTAGGCGCATCAAGCGCACCGATCGCGGCGACCCGGATGTTTGTCCCGTCGGCGATCTGCACAAAATATTCAGCAGCAAAGAAACGATGGCGAAAGTGTACGAAGGCTGCCGCTCGGCTGGAATCGGCTGCATCGAGTGCAAGAGTTGGGTCGCCGACGCCCTGGTAAAGATTCTCAACCCCATGCAGGAGCGCCGAAAGAAATACGAGGACAATCCGCGCCTCGCCTGGGATATTCTGGAAGCGGGCTCGGCCCGCGCTCGTGAGGTCGCAGGCGCTACGATGGACGAAGTCCGGAAGGCGATGGGTCTCGACTATAGTTCGAACGATAGTCCGAACGACAGCCTGAGCGATCGTCCGAACGAGAGCCTGAACTCTGAGCCGGCGAAGGATTCCACGAAGTGACGGATTTGTCTCAACCCATATCGGAACAGGCGCCAGTCGCGGCTTCTGGGCGCGGCGCGGCTCCGCCCGTGCCGGCCGCCAGGTCCGCGCAAGACGATGCCAGCGATTTTCCGTTCGCCATCGCGCTCGGCGAAATCTACGAAGGCCCGCTTGACCTGCTGCTCGACCTGATCCGCAAGCAGGACATCAACATCTATGACATTCCCATTGCCAAAATCACGGCGCAGTATCTCACCTACGTCGAGCGCATACGCGAACTCGACGTAAACGTCGCCTCCGAGTTCATCTACATGGCGGCGGTGCTGATTCACATCAAGTCGAAGATGTTGTTGCCGCGCGATCCGCTCGCTGCCGCCGACGCGCAGGAAGACCCGCGCAATGAACTCGTCAACCGCCTGCTCGAGCACGAAAAGTTCAAATCCGCGGCACAGATGCTCCTGCAGAAGCAGCAGATCGAAGACGCGGTGCTCAGCAATCCCGCGATCCGAGAGTTCGTGGACGCCGAAGGCGCCGAGCCCGAACTTGCCGCCGATGTGATCGACCTGGTCAAGACCTTCCAGCAGATCCTGGACCGGGCGCGCAACCGGCCAATTCTGGAAGTGGACGAAGAGACCGTAACTGTCGGCCAGATGATCCAGTACCTGCACCGCCGGCTCGCCCTCGAAGATCGCCCCATCCGCCTGAAGCAGATACTCCGCAATGTACCGTCGCGGCCGGCGCTGGTCTGCATGTTTCTGGCGCTACTCGAACTGGTGCGGTTGCAGGCGATCCAAGTGCGGCAGGACCACGTCTTCGGTGAAGTGCTGGTGCGTAAGCATTCCCACTTCGAAGAAGTGATGACGGAGCAAGCTGCGGTGCGTGATGATTGGAAGTGAAAAGAAGTTGCCGGTTGCCAGTGGCCAGTTGCCAGTGGAGTTCGCGCTGGTTTTACTGGCAACTGGAAACTGGTAGCTGTCAACTGACTTTATGAGTCTTAGGCCCCAACTCGAAGCCATCATTTACGCGGCGGAGACGCCCATTTCGCTCGATCAGATTTTTTCGCTCGTCAAGGATTCGCTGCTCGCGGAAACTCCGGGAATCGATCCGGCGGAAATCAAATCGCGCATCCGCACCGCGCTTGAAGAGCTCATCGCGGATTACTCAGCCGCAGAGCACGGCATCGAAATCCGCCAAGTCGCCGGCGGATACCGTATGTCCACCAAACCCGAGCAGCACGACGTGGTGCGCGCCTTCGCCAAGAGCCTGAAACCGCCTTTCCGATTGTCTCTTCCGGCGCTCGAAACTCTTGCCGTCGTCGCCTACAAACAACCGGTCACGGTGCCCGAGATCAGCGAAATCCGCGGCGTCGATTCCGGCGGCGTCATCGCCACCCTGCTCGACCGCAAGCTGATCACGACCGCAGGCAGAAAGGCCGTGATCGGACGCCCCATTCTGTACAGAACCAGCAAGGAATTTCTGCTGCGCTTCGGGCTCAAGGACATCAACGAGCTGCCCAGCATGGAGGAATTCGAGAAGCTGCTGGCGGAGTCGTTCCAGAGCGACCTGCTTCCGAGCGAGGGCACGACTGCGGAAGCGTCTTCGAGTTCGCCGTCGACTTTAGATGATTCTTCCGAAACAGTGTCCGAACCGGAAACTGCTGCTGAAATTGCCGGGGCGCCAGAGTTTGAACCCGTCGGCGAAGAAGCCGAAGCGCCAGCCAGCACCAAACCGGAGTAGCTTTTGAGGGCGCGTTGATTTGTAGAATCACGGGAGGGAGGCGAAAAATGCGAACCGTCGCCCACGCGCTTTTGGTTTCTTGCTTGCTGCTTGGCGTGCCGCAATCCGCAATAGGCGCAGATAAGCTTAAGATTGAAATTGTCGAAGTGACCACGACAATCGGACTGGCGCCTTACACAGACCCCGGTAGCCGAGAGCATATTCTTACAAATTGCAACAGAGCAGGTACTTATTGCGATTCGACGGTGATTCCTGCCACCGACCCAAGTAGTAGTTTGCTACCTAGTTTCCTGTCGTTCGAAGCCAAGGCAATTTTCCCGGACGGCAGTCACGTCGAATTGATGTGTTTTCCTTCGCGTTTGAATAAGGGATGTGGGGGTATTACACCAATCGCTGGCAGCCCGGCTGCTATTCAAGACAAAGAGAAACTTGACTCGCTTGACTTTCCTGGCTCCGTTAAGTGCTTTAATGACGCAGCTATGGCCTTTATAAAGAATGTTCTCGCAGCCGACAAAACAGCGACTTGTACGACAAAAAACCTCGGTATCTATAAGGCAAAATGGGAATATGACAAAAATATAGAAAGGATTACGGATCACGTGAAACACAATCTACGCCCCGGGCCAGATCTCGTGATCTATGGACCCAACCGTAAAGTGAGGTATCAGGTCAAGGGTTCTTGGTGATTGGGCCTGCGTTGACAATTTACTGGAGGTGACCGAATGGTAAAAGAGAAAGATGTCCTATTTGGCAAGTTCGTTTGGCAGTGTGATCGATGCGGATGGGAATATCCCAAGATTGCGGTGCCAAAAGATCAATTGCCGCCTTGCCCAGACCACGAATGCAAAGCTCCGAATCCAGTTTTCAGTTGATCGTCAAGATTCAACAAAACTTTCTGACACAGCCCTCAAACCGGAGTAGCCATCCATGCCTGCCGAACGTCTGCAAAAAATTATCGCTGCTGCCGGAGTTGCTTCCCGACGCAAGGCCGAAGACCTGATCGTCTCCGGCCGCGTCGTGGTCAATGGGCAGGTGGTCACCGAACTCGGCACCAAGGCCGATCCCGATCAAGACCACATCCGCGTGGATGGCAAACTGCTGCAGGGGCCAGAACGTTACACCTACGTTGTGCTCAACAAGCCCAAGGGATATGTGACCACGGTCAGCGATGAGAAAAAGCGCCCCACCGTGATGGATCTGGTGCAGAAGGTGAAAGGGCGCGTGTATCCCGTGGGACGTCTGGACTGGGCCAGCGAAGGCTTGCTGCTGATGACCAACGACGGGGAATTGGCCAACGCTTTGATGAAAGCGTCGTCCAACGTAGCGAAAACTTACGTCGTGAAAGTCGCCGGCCAGCCCGACGAGGCCAAGCTCGACAAGCTGCGCCGCGGAGTTTCCATCGCCGAAAAAGGCGGGCGCCGCGTGCGCACGGCTCCGGCAAAAATTCGCCTGATCCGCGAAGGCGATAACCCGTGGCTCGAAGTGACCATCATTGAAGGCCGCAACCGCCAGGTCCGAAAAATGTTTGAAGAAGTGGGGCACCACGTGGAGAAAATCCGGCGCGTGCAGTACGGTCCCCTCGCGCTCGACGTGCCGCCGGGAGATTGGCGCAACCTTACTCTGCTGGAAGTAGCAAAACTGAAAACCGCCGCGACGGTAACGCCGCCGTCCTCGGCGGCTGTCCGGCGGGCGTCCTCGCCCTCCGCGCCGAGGGCGAGACGCCCTCGGAACAGCCGGCAAGATGCCGGCGCTACAAATCACTCCCTGCGGAAATAGTCACTAAACTAACGCCTTGCTTCCGCAACCATGGGCAGACGGGCCGCGCCGTACAGGCCGGCATCGCTCCCCAACAGGGCGCGTGTGATGATGGTCTTGTGGCCGGGGCCAGCCACCACGTGCGCGGAAGCGCCCTCTTTGTGGGCCGAGGGATCGGGCGGCGCGGTGGCGGCGTACACGATGGAGCGCCGCCGCAACTCCTCGAAAATTGAAGGCGCAAAAGCCTCCCACGCGCTCGACACTCCCCCGCCAATCACGTAAATCGGCAGGTTCAGGGAATTCACCAGCGACGAAAGCACAATGCCCAAACAACGGCCGACGTATCGAAAAATGCGGCGCGCATCTTCATCGCCTTGGATCGCGAGATTGTAAATCGATTTCGCGCTGAACTCCGGGTCGGAGTGGGCAGTACGCGCCAGCGCCGACGCGCCGTTGTTCGCGATCGCTTCCCGTGCCATCCGGACCACTGCCGTCGCCGAAGCGTATTGTTCCAGGCATCCTCGATTCCCGCACCCGCAAGGGTGCCCGTCCGGTTCAACGGTCGTGTGCCCGAACTCCCCGGCCATGCCATTCGCGCCGCGCCAGATCGCGCCGCCCATGACCAATCCGCCGCCCACGCCGGTACCGAGGGTCAGTATGGCCACGTCGGAATAATCCTTGGCCGCACCCAGCCATTTTTCTCCGAGCGCCGCGACGTTGGCGTCGTTTTCGAGGATCACAACCGTCTTCAGGCGCTCCTCAATCGCGGCGCGAGCGGGATAGTCGACCCAGTCCGGCAGGTTGGGCGATTCGCGCACTACGCCAGTCTGCATATCGATGATGCCGGGCACACCGATGCCGATCCCCAACAGTGGGGCGGAGTTCCTGTATTTCTCCTCCATGCGCTGGATGGCGTCGCACATGTTGTCGATGACGTGATCGCGTCCCAGTGACACCTTGGTGCCGAGCGTGACTTTTTCGATGAGCGCGCCTTGCTCGTCCACGGCTGCGATGCGCAAGTTCGTGCCGCCGAGGTCCACTCCAATGGAGATTTTATTCATGATGAATGACTCGGTAGTCGGTTCCAAATTTAAATCGTTCTATTATGTCTATTTTTGACAATTTGAACAGTAGTGACTGCTGCGTCCGGCCAGGACAACACGCCGGATCTTGGTCCTGCACACCAGACACGGCTCCCCCTCGCGGCCATAAACTCGGTGCTGGAACTGGAAGAACCCTTCTTCTCCATCGGCGTCCACGTAATCGGAAATCGAAGATCCACCCAGGGCGATCGCCTCGCGCAGCACCTCCCGCACCGCTCGGTGCAGGTTGCCCAACTGCTCCCGTGTGATGGCCGCCGCCCGCCGGCGCGGACGGATGCCTGCGCGAAACAACGACTCGTCGGCATAAATATTGCCCACGCCGCGCAGCAACTTCTGATTCAGAAGCGCGCTCTTGATCGGAGTCTTGCGCCCGCGAAAAAGCGCGACGAACTGCTCCTCGCTCACCTCCAGCGGTTCCACTCCGCCAGGATCGAAACCTCCAGCATGAACGCTGAGCTTGCCAAACATCCGCGGATCGATAAACCGCAGTTCGCGCCCCGAAGCCAGCTTCGCGATCAGGTGAGTGTGCTTTGCGACTTCCGCCGCCGGTTCGCAAACGACGATGCGCCCGGTCATGCCGAGATGGACGATCCACTGCGCATGAGCATTCGACTGAAGTGGAGGCGCGGCTTGCCGCGTCTGGCCCGAAAATGCGCGTCTGTCTTTCTTTGTCTCTGTCTTTGTCTCTGTCTCTGATGCGGTGCGTAACGCCCGTGATTCCCCCTCCAGATCGAACACGATGTGCTTGCCCGCGCGGCTCACGCGTATGATCCGCTTGCCCTCCAGCGTCGCAGCGATGACACCGGCAGGTGACTTGAGCGGCTGCTTCCTGGAACCGATCCAGACCGATTCGACCGTGTCCCCGGTGACACGCCTGTCGAGGACTCGCGCAATGGTTTCGACCTCGGGGAGTTCGGGCACGCTGTCAGGATACAAGATCGGCGTTTAGAAGAGCGCCTTTGGCTATTGGCTCTTGGCTTTTGGCTAAGAGCCAATGGCCAAGAGCTAAGAGCGATTTCAGGTTTGCTCCTCCACAGCCCGATTCGGTATGCTAGAGCGTACACACGAAGCTCCGCCGATCTTCCCGGTTTTCCCGTCTTTTCAACAGCAAGCGGCGCAACCCGTGTGTGCGACCCGGGGGGCGGCCTGACGGCCGCGCAATATTCCAAGTGGAGTTCGCATTGAGCAGAGGTAGAACTGCGGTCATTGTCGGAGCCCAGTGGGGCGACGAGGGCAAGGGCAAGATTGTCGACGTACTCACGCAGACTTTTTCGGTCGTGGCTCGCTATGCCGGCGGCCATAACGCCGGACACACCGTCATCATCAATGGCAAGAAATTCATTCTGCAACTGGTGCCCGGCGGCATTCTGCGGCCCGAGTGCACCAGCGTCGTCGGCAACGGCGTGGTGATCGATCCGTTGGCCTTCCTGAAGGAAGTCGCTTCCCTGCGCGCTGCCGGCGTGAAAGTGGATGGCAACCTCTTCGTCTCGAATCGCGCGCAGGTTATTCTTCCCTACCATCGCATGATGGAGCTGGGTTCGGAAAACGCTCCCGGCCGCGTAAAAATCGGAACCACCTCACGCGGCATCGGCCCGGCTTACGAAGACAAAATGGGACGCCGCGGATTGCGCGTCGCCGACCTGCTCGACAGCCAATTGCTGCGCACGCACATCGAGAACGCATGTCGCGAAAAGAACATGATCGCGCACGCCCTGTTCAACTCCGACCCGCTCGATGCCGACAAGATGTTCCGGGAATACGCCGACGCCGCCGAGAAGATCGCTCCTTTTGTCTGCGACACGGCACTCTTGCTGAACCGCGCTCTGGCCGAAGGCAAGTCGATTGTCTTTGAAGGCGCGCAGGGCACCATGCTTGACATCGATCACGGCACCTATCCGTTCGTGACCTCTTCGAGCTCCACTTCCGGTGGCGCCGCCACTGGAACCGGCGTGCCGCCGACATCGATTGACACGGTTATCGGCATCACCAAAGCCTATTGCACCCGCGTCGGCAGCGGCCCGTTTCCGAGTGAACTCGCAGGTTTGCAGAGCGGGGCGCAAGGCGAAGACCTGCGCAAGCGCGGCAACGAATTCGGCGCCGTCACGGGACGTCCCCGCCGCACCGGCTGGCTCGATTTGCCTCTGCTGCGTTACGCTGGCATGATTAACGGTATCTCCTGGTTGGTGGTTACTAAGTTGGATGTGCTCGACCATCTGACCGAGATTCCAGTTTGCGTGGGGCATAAGGTGGACGGCAAGGAAACGGACGAAATTCCGGCTCAGGCATGCGGTTATGAAAAACTCGAATGCATCTACCGCAACATGCCGGGCTGGGCCTGCCCGACGCAGGCCATTCGGACGGTCGAAGCACTGCCCAAGGCCGCCCGCGAATACCTGGCCTTCATCGAAAAGGAAACCGGAGCGCGGGTGGGAATGATTTCCACGGGCCCCGATCGTGAGCAGACGATTTTGGTTCCCGACTTCATAAGCGAGTTGGGCCTGAAGAGCTATTGAACAACTCTGGTTCGTATCGGGGCATCGCTTCAGCGATGCCGTAAGTTTTCGGAATCAGGAGCCCCTTTAGGGGCTGGAATTCACAGTAATAGAACGGAGCGACGAATGGTGGTGTTGGCAGTAACTTGGATGGCAAAAATCGGACGCGAGTCCGAAGTGACCGCGATCTTTGAAAAACTCTCAGCCGAATCGCGCAAAGAACCGGGCTGCCTCATGTATCAGGTGCATAAGCACAAGACCGATCCACGCCGGTTCTTTATCTACGAACAATACAAAGATGACGCCGCCTTGGAGGCGCATCGCGCCGCGCCGCACTTCCTGCAGTTCGGCAAAAAGGATCTGCCCAAAATCGCCGACCGCACCGAGGGGCATTTGTTTGAACCGCTGGGATGAGTGAGTAGTTGCCAGTACCCAGTCGCCAGTTGCCCGAAAACTTGCTACCGAATAGTTCGCACTGGCAACTGAGAACCGACCACTGGCAACTGTTCTCACTGCTTGTCCACCAGCAGCACCCCGCCCGAAGCGTAGCTCTCCCTGGAAACCTCGTGGAACGCGATCATGATCGCTTCGCGGCGCGCACCGGCTTCTTCCACCATCGTGTCGGTAATGCGCTGCGCGATCTTGCGCTTCTGATCGGCCGTGCGGCCTTGGAGCATAGTGACTTGAATTAACGGCATGGAGTTCTCAGTTCTCAGTTCCCAGTTCTCAGAAAAAGCCCGCCCTCAGATCAACTTCACTGAGAACTGGGAAGTGCTTTTACTGCGCCAATTCGTAACCCGCAAAAAAGAAGCTCAACTCGAAGCGCGCCGTTTCATCCGCGTCGGAGCCGTGGATCGCATTGTGTTCGATGTTGCTGGCCCATTTCTTGCGGATGGTGCCTTCTTCGGCATTCGCCGGATTGGTGGCACCCATCAGCTGGCGCAGATCGGCGATGGCGTTTTCCTTTTCCAGCGCCAGCACCACGATCGGTCCGCTGGACATGAAAGTGGTCAGCGAGTGGTAAAACGCCCGGCTGGCATGGACGGCGTAGAACTGCTCCGCCTGGTGCTGGGAGATTTCGAGCATCTTCATGGCCAGAATGCGGAAGCCATTCTTCTCAAACTGTTCGATGATGTCTCCGACCGCGTTCTTCTTCACCGCGTCGGGCTTGATGATGGTCAGTGTGCGTTGCAGGGTTTTCATGAGTCAGGTCTCAGGTCTTAGGTGTCAGGTCTCAGCAAAACCCGTCCGCTTCTCTGAGAAGACGCTGCCGGCTGAATGCTGAGTGCTGATCGCCGATTTCTCCTACACTTTCACTCCCAGCGCGGCCGCGAGCGTTTCGCCGATGTCAGCCGGCGATTTCGCGACC
Source organism: uncultured Acidobacteriaceae bacterium (assembly GCA_963749275.1). GTDB lineage: Bacteria > Acidobacteriota > Terriglobia > Terriglobales > Acidobacteriaceae > Acidiflorens. Next base: position 2,378 of record CAVVNA010000011.1, on the reverse strand, counting down.
TTGAGGCCGGCCTTTTCCATGGCGGCAATCTTTTCGGCCGCGGTGCCCTTGCCGCCGGAGATGATCGCGCCGGCGTGGCCCATGCGGCGTCCGGGAGGCGCTGTCTGTCCGGCGATGAACCCCACCACCGGCTTCTTCATGTGCATCCTGATGAACTCCGCGGCGATCTCCTCCGCGTTGCCGCCGATTTCCCCGATCATGACCACGGCTTCGGTCTGCGGATCGCGATTAAACAGATCGAGCGCGTCGACAAAATTCGTGCCGATAATCGGATCGCCGCCAATGCCGATCGCCGTAGATTGCCCAATTCCGCGTTGGGTCAACTGATGCACCGCTTCGTAGGTCAGCGTCCCGGAGCGCGACACGATCCCAACATTGCCCTCTTTGTGGATCGACGCCGGCATAATGCCGATCTTGCATTTGCCCGGTGAGATGATGCCGGGGCAGTTCGGCCCGATCAAGCGCGAGCGCCGGTTCTGGAGAAACTCCCAGGCGCGCACCATATCCAACGTCGGGATGCCCTCGGTGATGCAGACAATGAGTTCGATTTCCGCGTCGGCCGCTTCCATAATGGCGTCGGCGGCGTACGGCGGCGGCACAAAAATAACCGTGGCATTCGCGCCCGTCTTGTCCACCGCTTCCTGAACGGTATTGAAGATCGGCCAGCCCTCGTGTGTCGTCCCGCCCTTGCCGGGCGTGACGCCGCCCATAATCTGCGTGCCGTAGGCCGCGCAAGCCTTCGCGTGGAAAGTGCCTTCACGGCCCGTCAGTCCTTGTACCACCAATCGAGTTCTTTTATCAGCCAGGATTGCCATAATTGCTCTCTTTCAAGAATTCGTTTCCGTAGAGACGCGGCTTGCCGCGTCTCCGCCGCGCATGAAACCCAGACGCGGCAAGCCGCGTCTCTACACTAAGCTCTCCCCGCCGCTACTACTTTATCGGCCGCATCCTTCATAGTTTCTGCGACCACGAAGTTTAGCCCCGATTCCATCAGGATTTTCTTGCCTTCCTCAACATTGGTGCCTTCCAGTCGCAAGACCACCGGCAGTTGGATATGCGTCTTCTTCGCCGCTTCGACCACTCCGGTAGCCAGCATATCCACCCGCAGAATGCCGCCAAAAATATTGATCAGCACGGCGCGCACACTCTTGTCGCTCAGCAGAATTTCAAACGCATGCGCTACCTGGTCCGCGCTTGCGCTGCCGCCCACATCGAGGAAGTTAGCCGGCATGCCGCCCGCATATTTGATGATGTCCATCGTGGCCATCGCCAGGCCGGCTCCATTCACCATGCAGCCTACGCTGCCGTCGAGCTTGATGTAGTTGAGGTTGTATTTCGAGGCTTCCACTTCCAGCGCATCTTCCTCGCTGAAGTCCCGCAATTCGCGGAGGTCCGGATGCCGAAAGAGCGCGTTATCGTCAAAGGTCAACTTGGCATCGAGGGCGAACAATCGCCCATCTGTACAACTGATGAAGGGATTGATCTCCACCAGGGAAGCGTCCGTGGCCAGGAACGCGCGGTAAAGTCCGGTCAGGAGTTTTACTGCAGGATTGATTTGCTGCGGCTTCAACCCCAAGCTGAACGCGATCTTGCGCGCCTGAAAAGGCTCCAGTCCCATGCCCGGATCGACGTACTGTTTCAGGATCGCTTCCGGCCTCTCGGCCGCCACCTGCTCAATATCCATGCCGCCCGCAGCCGATGCCATGAACACCGGCTTGCCCTCGCCGCGATCCACCAGAATGCCGAGGTAAAGTTCCTTCTCGATGGGCAACGTTTCTTCGATCAGCAACCGATGCACGATGCGCCCTTCCGGTCCGGTCTGGTGCGTGACCAGTTTCATGCCCAGCATCTTGCCGGCGATTTCGACCGCCTCTTCCACCGATTTGGCAATCTTCACTCCACCGCCCTTGCCGCGTCCGCCGGCGTGGATCTGCGCCTTCACCACAACACCCGTCGCGCCGGAGCGGAACAGTTCCTTCGCGGCCGCCTCAGCTTCTTCGGGTGTTGCCGCCATCGTGCCCCGGGGCACAGATACGTCATACTTCTTCAGAATTTCTTTTGCCTGGTACTCATGAATTTTCATAATGATTCCTGATCCGTTGTTGGACGCCCGGTAGGACTCCGCTTGCAGCCTCAGACACCTTGCAGCAAACTCATGATTCTATAGAAGGCGGAACGATTGGCGCAAACGCCGCGCGTCACTCGCGGTCGCTCCAAGAACCTAGAGTTGGTTTTATAAATGCCTTTCAGCTCGGGAGGCACGTGCCTCAGGGGCTAAAGCCCGCATTCTTCCAGACCCTGAAGGGCACGGCTGAAGCCGTGCCCTTCCCAAAACCAAGACCGATGTATGAAACTGGCTCTGCTCACTTCCGCCGTCC
>CAVVNA010000010.1:0-22440 GCA_963749275.1 uncultured Acidobacteriaceae bacterium | reverse complement strand
GTTACCGTGTTGGTGGCAGCGGTGGAGCCGGTCCACGTCGTGGCTCCGGTCAACACCTGGGTGGCTTGGGTGGCCAGGTTGATCGTGCCAGGAGTAAAGGTGGCCGAGGCTTTGGTGAGCGCGTTAAACTGTGTGCTCGCGGTCAGCAAGCTGTTGGCCTGGGTGGATCCCACAAACGTGCCGCCGGTCAGGATATCCGTAGCCTTGGCGGCTGGTGTCGCCACAGCCTCGGCTAACGTGGCCGTCGCCGGGGTCCCGCCGATGCTAAGGCTGGTGGAGGACAACAGGCCGGTAGACACACCGATGGTGCTGCTGCCGGAGACGCTGCCATCGCTCAAGAAGACATTGAGCGTGTTATTGGTGAACACCTGCCCGCCGTTGAAGTTGGTGGTGGATCCGATACTGTTGATTTCAGCTTTAATCGATTGATATTCTGCGTCCAGCGCGCCGCGTTGCGAATTAGACACCGTGCCGGTGGCGGATTCAGTGGCCAGCGTAACCGCGCGGTCCAGCAGCGTGGTGACCTGGGACAGCGCGCCGTCTGCTACCTGCAGTTCGCCGACGCCGTCGGTGGCGTTGCTCGACGATTGCGTCAGCGCCGCGATGTTGGCTTCCAAGCCGTTGGCGATCGCCAGTCCTGCCGGATCGTCAGCGCCGCTATTGATGCGTGATCCTGAAGACAACTGCTCCAGGGTTGAATTGAGGCTGTTGCTGGTGATATTGAGCTGGTTTTCCGCAGCAATAGCAGCAATGTTGTTCAGAATAGTAAGTGCCATTGTATTGCTCCTTGTTGGTTCCGATTTGGGATCCGTCCCCGAAACCTTCCCGGAGCTCGTTCCGTTTGTCCTGCGGAACCCAATTGCCCTTCAATCTGCATCATCGGCGGAGCACGTCCAGGCTTTATTTCCACAAGTATCGGACGGCATAGCCCCTAGGTAACCCGGCTCCTTTCCCCTCTTCATCTCTCCGCCCTCGCCGTTTCTGCCGATCATTACTGTTGAAGCCCTACTAAGCGGCGGGCCTTCTTCCGTCGAGCCGTCAAACACTAGGAGACAAACATGATCCAGCTCACCCGCCTCAACAATCACCCGCTGGTGGTCAATTCGGACCTGATCAAGTTCGTCGAGCAGGCCCCCGACACCGTCATCACGCTGGTCAATGGCGACAAGATTGTCGTTCGCGAAACTGCTCAGGACGTCCTCGAACGCGTGGTGCAGTTCCGCCGCTCCGTGCTGCAGGGGATCATGCTCTGCTCCGACAACAATGGTTCCGCTCTTCCGCCCGCTCTTCCGCCCGCCATTTCTGGAAATGACGCTAGCAATGAAACTAGAAATGACGCTGGAAACGACGCTCGAAAGGTCGCTGGAAATGGCGAGCGCCATGGCCGTCCGGCTGGCGAGAAATAGGAGCGCTCGTGGATAAGGCAACCCTCGGTGGTCTAGTGCTGGCTATCGGCGGCATCATGCTCGGCTTGATGCTGGAGGGTGGCAATCTCGGCCAGGTGCTGCAGCCCACCGCAGCCCTGATTGTTTTTGCCGGCACCATGGGCGCGGTCCTCATTCAGTATCCCCTGCCAGTGGCGCGGAGCGCGCTCCGGCGCCTGGTGCAGGTCTTCGTCGAGCCCGCACAGAATGCGCAATCGACGGTCGGAATCCTGGTCAAATACGCGAATCAGGCGCGGCGCGAAGGCATCATCTCGCTCGACAAAGAACTTGCCTCCATCGACGAACCTTTCCTGCATCGCGCCCTCATGTTGGCGGTCGACGGGACCGAACCGCAGGAACTCCGCAAGATCATGGAGCTCGAACTGGACAACAAAGAAGAACAAGAAGAGAAAATTCCCCAGCTCTTCGAATCGGCCGGTGGATTTTCTCCCACCATCGGCATCATCGGCGCCGTGCTCGGTCTGATCCAGGTCATGCAGCACCTGGACAAAATCGACGAAGTCGGAAAGGGTATTGCCGTCGCCTTCGTGGCCACGCTTTACGGCGTGGGCACCGCCAACCTTATTTTGCTGCCGTGCGCTGGAAAACTAAGAATTCGCATCCGCAACGAGCAGATCATCCGTGAAATGACGCTCGAGGGTGTGGTTTCCATCCTCGAAGGGATGAACCCTCGCATGTTGGAAGCGAAGCTGCTCGGGTTCCTTACCGAGGCCCACGGACCCGCCGCCGTCCCTGCGGAGACCAAACTATGAGCCGCCGCAAGCGACGCCCCACTCACGCCAATCACGATCGCTGGCTGGTTTCCTATGCTGACTTCATCACCCTCTTGTTTGCCTTCTTCGTCGTGCTCTACGCCTCGTCGCAAGTCGACAAAAGAAAAGTCGGAAAACTGGCTTTGGCCATTCAGGTCGCTTTCCAGGAGATGGGAGTTTTTCCCGCTTCCACGACCGAAGTCCCCATCGATCTCTCCGAGCCCATGCCTTTCAGCACCGCGCAAGCCATCGAAAGCAGCCAGCGCACCGCCAGCCTGGGCCGGATCGCGTCTCACCCCGACGGTTCGCCCGGCACCAGCAGAGAGAACGGCGATCTGGCCAAGTTGCAGGCCGAATTGGAAACCACGCTGTCCGCCGAAATCAAGCGTAAGGAAATCGCCATGCGCCGCGAGCCCGACGGTCTGGTCATCAGTTTGCGTGAGGTCGGTTTCTTTGAAAGTGGTTCAGCGCAGATGAAGTCCGCCTCGATCGCGGCCTTCGACCGCATCGCCGGCATGCTCAGCCAGCATGACTATCGCTTGCGGATCGAAGGACACACCGATAACGCTCCCATCCACACCGCCCAGTTTCCCTCGAATTGGGAACTCTCCACCTCAAGGGCCACCGAAATTGTGCGTCTTCTCATCGTTCGCGACGGGTTCGGTCCCGATCGTCTCAGCGCCGCCGGATACGCCGAGTATCGCCCGGTCGCGACCAATCTCACCGCCGAAGGCCGCGGCATGAACCGCCGCGTCGATATCATCATCCTCGGCCAAGCCCCGGCGCAGGCTCCCATTGCCCAGGCCGGAACCCCAGCCCAGACTCCTGCCGCGATCCCAGCCGTGACCCCACGCGCGAAAACGACGGCGAAACCGTCCCCGGCTGCCGCACTCAAGCCCGCGGCGGTGAGGACTGCAGGCGGCAGCCTAGAGCAGTAGCTCCATCCAGAGCGCGCTTTCGATGGGAATCGAAGAATACGGTGCGATCTCCACGAACCCCAACCTGCGATACAGTGCGATTGCGTCCTGCATGGCCGATGCAATCGTATCCAGACGCATGCGTTCATAGCCAATGGAGCGCGCCTCGACGATCAAGCGTTCCACCAGCATCCGGCCGAGCCCGAGGCCGCGATCCTCAGGACGCACGTAAAGCCGCTTCATCTCGCAGATACCGGCTTCAAGCTTGCGCAACGCGATGCACCCGGCGGCGTGGCCAGCGCACCGGGCCAGCAGCAATCGCCCGCTCGGTGGAGCGTACGCACCCGGAAGGTTTTTCAACTCCTCATCGAAACTCTGGAAGCACAGGCTGAAGCCAAGCGAACGGCCATATTCGAGGAAAAGGCTGCGCGCTTGCTCGATGTGTTCGGGGAGCGTAGCCTGAAGCAGATCGATCTGGTCAGAGGTCTTCACTAGCGATGTAACATACGGTGGAGAGAGTCAGTTGTATCCGCTGGTCCTGCTTATTCTATCCCCGTCCGTTCGATTGCGCCCGGCGCACCGGACAATTAAGATTCTTCCACTCCCATGTCTGAAGTAATTTCAACCGAGCCCGCCACTCCCCATCCCACCACTGCCCCGGAGACTTCCGTCGAGGTGTTCGCCGTTTTCGGGGTTGAGCCCGAGATCCAGGCCTACGCCATGGCCAAGTACTCGCGCTCCTCCCTCTCGATGAAAGAGTCGCTGAAGGAAATCTCGGCCCAGAGGGCCGAAAAGTTTCTCAACACCTACTACTTCCAGTACGGGCACCGCTCCATCGCCGACCTTGCCCACATCGCGCTTGCCATCGAGCGCCTCTCCATCCTCGCCGCCATCGTCATTGTCGACGAGCAGCGGTGGGATGGCCAGGAGCGCTCGACTCGCTACCAGGACTTCAGGAAGAGCGGCTACTACACGCCCGCCTTCCCGAATGACGCGTTCCAGCATGACAATGCCGCCGCGGACGCTTCGTCGCCGCGGACTCTCTATCGCGAAACCATCGAGTCCTTGTTCACCACCTACGAGAAAGTTTCGCAGCGGACGTTCGAATATCTCGCCAGCATCACGCCCCGGCCCGCCGAAATGAAGCCGGACGCTTACGAGCGCACCCTGCGCGCCCGTGCCTTCGACATTTCGCGCTATCTGTTGCCGCTCTCGACCAACACTTCACTGGGGGAGATCGTCAACGCCCGCACCCTGGAAAGCCAGGTCGCGCACCTGCTCGCGCAGCCGCATAAAGAGGTCCGTGATCTGGGAGCGCGGCTGAAACAAGCCGCCATTTCTCCCGCCTACAACCCAAACGAAGAATCGCTGCGCGCCCTGATTGCGGAGATCCGCGCCCTGTCGCCCGAAATCGCCGATCGCGCCGAACGCGAACTCCTGCGCGAGGTTCGGGTCGCGCCCACGCTGGTCAAGTACGCCGATCCGAATCTCTACGAAATCGAGACGCGCCGCGACCTCCAGCAGGCCGCCGCCGAACTGATGCAAGGCGCTCGGATCGAACCCGCGCCGCTAGTTGATCTAATAGACAACGAATCGCTTCATGCCGCTTCGTTCGAAATCGAACTCGCCACCACGCTCGTTTACGGCCACTGTCATTACTCCTACCGGCAGCTTCGCAAAACAGTTGCAGCGGCCGGCGAGGCGCGCCGCCGCGAAATCATCGACCTCGGCTTGCGCCATCGTGGCCGTCATGACGAGTTGCTGCGCGCCTTCTCGGCGGGCCAGCAGTTCCGCTTCGACATTCTCATGGACATCGGCGGCTTCCGCGACATGCATCGCCATCGCCGCTGCACACAGATCATGCAGGATTTCACCACCGTCCACGGCTTCGACACACCGCCCGAAATCGAAGCTGCAGGCGTCCGCTCCGACTATGAATCCGCGATGCAGCGCGCCGCTGCAGCCGTCGAGAAGCTTGCCGAATCGGGCGGCGAAGAAGCCGCGCAAAACGCGCAGTACGCGATCCCGCTCGCTTTCCGCAAGCGCACCCTGTTTAAGATGGACTTCGCCGAGGCTGTCTACATTTCCGAACTGCGCACCACGCCCGCCGGACACGCGTCCTATCGCAACGTAGCCTATGCCATGTACGAAGCCGTAGCCGCAAAATATCCGGCGTTAGCAAAATACTTCCGGGTGCACGACGTCCGCGAGCCAGTGGATCTGTTGAACCGCTGAGCATGTGTGGCGCGGGCGCCCCCGCCCGCGAAAGGTTTGCGCGCGAAAAGGCAGCTTGCTAGAAACGGCGCACCGGCGAAAATTGACGCCGAAGAATCCCCGCCTCTAAAATCAGACTCACCCATGCCCAACTACGAATACCTGTGTAAGAACTGTGGACACCGCTTTGAACAAATCCGCAAATTCTCCGATAAGCAGCTGCGAAAGTGCCCCGAATGCGGAGGCGTCATCGAGCAAGTGATCTCGGCTCCAGCCGTGCAGTTCAAAGGCTCGGGGTGGTACGTGACCGACTACCCGAAGAAGGGTGCTGGCTCCGCGGCATCGTCCTCGTCTTCTTCTGCGGAAGGCGACAGCGCCACGAAGGAAACGAAAGACTCCAAAGAAACGAAAGAAGCGAAGGACACTAAGAAAGACGACAAGCCCAAGTCCGATACCGCGCAAAAAAAGCACAAGAAAGACTGAAGATAGGGTGATCTGGTGATCGGGTCATCGGGCGATCAACCACCGAACCGATTTTTCGATGATCCCATTTTTCGATCACCCGATGATCCGATGACCCGATCACCCGATCCCGTCCCGCTCTGGCATGCCGACAACCAAGGTTCGCCGGCGAGGCAGTTCGTCGTCGGAAATCTCCGCCAGGAATTGCAGGTCGAGTCCCACTCGCGCGCATTCCCGACAGGCGGCGGCGTTGAAAAAGTACACGATGTCTCCCCCAAATCGATCCTTGGCGCGGCGGCGTTCGTCGAGGTCGAACGGGCTCACCGAATACACTTTGATCTCGGCATGTTCGCGCAGGACAGCGCTCAGTTGGCGTTGGAAGCCAAGCGCTCCTCGCCGCACTTGCGCCATGGTGAAAGCAACTACGCGATAAGGCATAGCCAGACTCAGGGATGGGTGACGGGCGAGAGCCTGCCCTGAGCTTGTCGAAGGGACGCCCGTCGCTCCACCAAAAGACGAAGCATAGCAGGCTTTGCCGGCTGGCGATCGCGGACGACCAACGCCCGCCGACCAGACTGCCGACCAACGACGGTTCTCCTCTGAATCCTTCCCGCTCCCCGTACATCTAAGAGAACTGAAATAGTCGTTACAACGACTAAATAGGAGTGAGCATCATGATGACCATCCGACCGAGCAACGAGCGTGGCGGCGGCGACTACGGCTGGCTGAAGACCCGCCATACTTTCAGCTTCAACGATTACAACGATCCCAAGTGGATGGGTTTCCGCTCGCTGCGCGTGATCAACGAAGATTGGGTCGCGCCCAGTGGCGGGTTCCCCACTCATCCCCATCGCGACATGGAGATCATTACCTACGTCCTGTCCGGCAAGCTTGAGCACAAGGACAGCCTTGGCACCGGCTCGGTGATTCTCCCGGGCGACGGGCAGCGCATGACCGCCGGCCGTGGCATCCGCCACAGCGAGGCGAATCCGTCCTCGACCGAGTCCGTGCACCTGCTGCAGATATGGATTTTCCCGGACAAGCAAGGATACGAACCCGGCTACGAGCAGAAAAGCTTCCCCGAAGCTGAGAAGCGCGGCAAGCTCCGCCTGATCGCTTCGGGCGCTGGCGCCGAAGGCTCGGTAAAGATCAATCAGGACGCGAAGTTGTTCGTCACTCTGCTTGCACCCGGAGAGGAAGTCACGCAGTCGCTCGGTGCCAAGCGTCACGCCTGGCTCCAGGTCGCCAAAGGCGAAGTTGAACTGAACGGCCAGAAGCTCGGCCAAGGCGACGGTGCGGCCATAAGCGAAGAAAAAAAACTGACGATCAAAGCAACCGAAGACGCGGAGGTTCTACTGTTCGATCTGGCGTAAAAAGAACGCGTAGGGGCGGACGCCCCTCGTCCGCCCAGCCGCGCGAAAGCGCGACGGTTCACTCCGCCCTGATTCCTGCCGCCGCCATCGTCCTTCCCGTAACGCCCTTCTCCGCCCGGAAGCTGAACAGCAGCTCCGTATGGCACGCCGTACACGGCGCCATCGCATCGATATTCTTTGCCAGCACGCCCGCATCCAACAGTTGCCGCCGGTTCGCTTCTGCGAGATCGAGAAAAAGTTTCACCGGCCATTCGCTGTGTCCCGGAGCGCGCGCCGTCAGGAACAGCAACGGATATTTCTCCCGCACCGGGTCCGATTCCTTGACCTCGCGGAACAAGCTCCCGGCGTATCCAAACTGAGCTTCAAACCTGGTGCGCACTTCTTCGCCCACTTCGTAGCAGCAGTCCCGTATGCCCGGTCCAATCGCCACCACCAGATCCCGTGGATCGCTCCCGAAGTGTTTCCGCATCTCGCCGACACCTTTCTCAACGATCCGCTTGACCGTGCCGCGCCAGCCTGCGTGAAAAACGCCGACAGCCCGCCGCTTCCCATCCGCCACAATGATGGAAAGGCAATCGGCAGTCTGCACCGCCAAGAGCAGCCCCGGAGTATCCGTGACCATCCCGTCTCCAGCCAGCGGTCGTTCCGGAATCCGGTCAACGCGCATTCCGTCGACGCGCATGCTGTCAACTCGATGGATCAAATCGGAATGAATTTGCCGCAGCGCAACCAGCGGCCAGCTTGTGCGTCCGTTCGCAACGCCGAGTTCTTTGAGAAAAAGCTCGCGGTTGCGTTCGACGGCCGCGCGCGAGTCCTGCTTCGTGAACCCAAGGTTCAGCGTATTTCCGCCGTAGGCGCGCGATACTCCGCCCAGCCGCGTCGAGAAGGCATGCACCAGCCAGGCTAGCCTGTCCAGCTTTTCAGAACGCAAAAGTTGTGTTTTGTTCTCTGCGACGCGATTGGTGACCACAGTTCGATAATACCCTTAGGATCGGGTGATCTGGCCATCGGGTAATCGGGCGATCGAAAACCCCCGAGCCGATTTTCGATGATCAGATGGCCCGATCACCCGATGACCCGATGACCCACTAGTGCTCGACGTCGAAATAAATCTTGGTGGTGGCGCGGTATTGCAGAACCTTGGCTCCGTCCAGTTGCATGTCGAGCGAGTCCACGTGCGCCCACTTGATGCCGCGAACGGTTTTCGCCGCTTCCTTCACGGCAACCTCCGCCGCCTTGGCAAAACTATCTTTCGAAACCCCGACCACATCGATAACTTTCTGAGTCATTCCACTATCCTCGCTGTCCCTCGGAATTGTACGCCGAACTGCACCTCGGAATTGTACCGCGACTTGCTCAGCGTGCGGCCAGGTTAGCGCCGACTGTCGGGTGAGCAACGTACGGCAGCGGGACGGTTTCCGAATAGCCTAAACACAAAGGCCGCGCAAAAGGTTCGCGCGGCCCGGATGTTTTTTGTGCGCTTCGATTTTATTCCTGGTCGCCGGTGACGCCGCTGACCGCCTGTTCGGCGACATGCTCCGGCTCGACTGGGTTGATCTTCACCGTGGCCAGGATCTTCTCCAGCTTGGCGAAGACTTCGTCGCGGTTGACGTGCTCAACCCCGCCTTCGGTCGCAAATCCTTCCGTGTCCACGCCTAAGACATATTCGTAGCAGGCTCCATTTTCGTAGCTGTGGTAATAGCGCGCTTCGGCCTGCGCCGTGGCGCTGGCGGAAAAGTCGGAAGTCATCTCCATCTCGGTCGAGCCGATTTTGACCTTCTCGGCGTCGACCGGCTCGCCGTCGGCATTGCTCGTGTTGACGAAGGCGAAGTGCGTGCACTCCTGCTCGGAGACGCTGCGATTGACGTTCACGTTGAAGAAGGCGGATGCAAAATCGGTGCCGGGATACGAACGGTCGGGCTGTGCGACAGTCGCGACCGCGACTCCGCCGGGTTGTACGAAGTTCATCGGCACATCACCCACGCCGGCAAGCTGGGGCAGCGCTTTGTCGCCCGAAGTCAGCGCGAACTTCCGCGGATAAAGGAACGAAACCCCGGAGTAGGGGTCGCTATAAGTGACGTTCGCGGGACGTTTCTTAGGAGTCTTCTTTGCGGGCGCAGGTAACGCTGCGGCGGTTGGAGCGACCGCAGGCATAGCCGCGACCGCTGCCGAAGTTGACGCGGTGCTGGGCACGCCGGCCGGAGCCGGTTGTGAAGATTGCTTCGAGCATGCACTTAGGGCGAGTAAAAGCCCGAGAATTGCGAAGCCTGCGAACATAGCCAGCTTCTGCTGCCGCGACCAGGACGAAAGCGTCGTCCCAGAGACTGTGCTGTTAGTTGAATTGTTAGTTGCATTGTTACTAGATTTCTTGTCACCGGATTTCCGAGTAGTCGTCATTCTGTCACCTCCCCTGCGGCTGGCGCAGTCGAAAGTGATATGGCAAGAGGGCGGCCAACTGGGCGACCATTGATAGAACGAGACTTACAGGTGCACTGCGCCCAGAGCCGTGTGCGCCACCAGACACGGCCGTGTGACGGGTAACACGGTGCTCTAACCCACTTTGTAGTAGCATAACCCAGCGATGCAACCCATGAAATTCGATCTAGTAATATCCGCTCTCCTCGCGATCGGCATTAGTTCGATGTTGGCTTGCGGCAGCGGCAGTTCGAATCCGCCACCACCCCCACCACCCTCCGGGACTGACGTGTATGCGGCGGGCTTTGTATCGAACGGCAGCATTGACGTGGCGACCTATTGGAAAAACGGCACGCCCGTGACGTTCGGGCCGGGGGATTTGTATTCCATCTTCGTGTCGGGCGATGACGTTTATGTTGCGGGTGATGGGGGCAGTCTTGGCTCGGCTGTTTACTGGAAGAATGGCGTGCCCGTAGCGCTGACGGGTGGGGCAGAGGTGAACTCTATTTTTGTTTCTGGCAACGACGTTTATGTGGCGGGTAATAGCTTTACACAAGCGGGCCTCAGTGTCGCCACATACTGGAAAAACGGCGTGCCCGTACTGCTAACAAACGGCCCGGAGGCGGGGCTGGCGTGGTCCATCTTCGTAGCCGGGGCCGATGTGTATGTAGCGGGGACTGAAACCAAAACTGTTTTCGTTCCGCCCAACACATACACTGACTATACGGTCGCGCAGTACTGGAAGAATGGAACGCCCGTAGAACTGACCGACGGCACAGCACCGGCTACGGCTTTCGCCATCTTTGTTTCCGGCGCCGACGTCTACGTGGCGGGGGATAACTGCCATACTGCCGATCTTCTATGTAATATCGCCACCTCCTGGAAAAACGGCACACCCACGGAATTGTCGGACCTGACGAATACTTTGGCGACTTCCATCGTTGTTTCCGGCTCCGACGTTTACGTTTCAGGGAGACAGTCGGACAATATCGCGGAATACTGGAAGAATAACGTGCTCACGCCTTTGACCGATGGTACGAGCGAGGCCACGGCCAATCAGATCGCCGTCTCCGGAAGAGACGTCTACGTCGCCGGCGCGGATTGGAATGCACAAGGGACTTTCGCTCAGTACTGGAAAAACGGAACACCCGTAAGACTGAACGACGGGACGCAAAAAGCATCGGCATTCTCTATCGCCGTCGTCGTGCATTGAGGTTACAGTTCAAGCGAGAGACGGCGGCCTGTGGGAAGCTGTTTTCCGGGTTAACCAGCAAAATGCCAAGCAATTATCGCGGACGCCTGGCCCCGTCGCCGACGGGGCTGTTGCATGTTGGCCATGCGCGGACCTTCTTTATCGCAGCGCAGCGGACGATCGAAAATCGAGGAACTTTGATTTTGCGGAACGAGGATCTGGATCCGCAACGCTCGCGAGCTGAATTTGCTCGGGCCATGATTGAAGATTTGCGCTGGCTGGGTATTCGTTGGAGCGAAGGGCCGGACTGTGGCGGCCCGTACGGCCCTTACTCGCAGAGTGAGCGCCGGGCGCACTATCTGGAGGCGTGGCGGCGGCTGCGGGGTAGCGGGTTTCTGTATCCGTGCACTTGTTCGCGCAAGGATCTTGCGCTGGCGGCCAGCGCTCCGAATGATGCCGACAATGATGATGAGCCGCTGTATCCAGGAACTTGTCGTGAGCGCAAGGATGCGGCTGAGTTCACAGAGCCTGCGGGCGTGAACTGGCGGTTCCGCGTCCCCGAGGGCGAGGTGGTTGAGTTCGCGGATTTAAATCTGGGCTGCCAGCGCTACGTTGCAGGTAGTGATTTTGGCGATTTTCTAGTCTGGCGGCGCGACGACGTTCCCGCATACCAACTCGCGGTCGTGGTCGATGACGCGGCCATGCGGATCACGGAAATCGTACGGGGCGCGGACTTGCTGAAATCGACAGCGCGCCAACTGCTGTTGATGCGCGCGCTGGGTTATACGGATCCTAGTTATGGCGATCCTAGTTATGCCGATCTTCGTTATGCCCAGCTTGGGCATGCCGCTCCCGATTATTTCCATTGCGAACTGGTGCGGGACGCGACTGGAGCGCGGCTGGCGAAACGGCACGATGCGCTGAGCATCCGGCATTTGCGCGAGAAAGGGCTGACGGCGGAGAAGGTTCTGGAGATGGCCGGTTGGCCATGATGGTGTGACACTTTTGTTTGATCTACGAGTTACGTGGAATCGGGTCCACCATTGAATCGGACCGCCCGGTCCGGCCATCCTAAATGTGTGAGCGCCGACGAAGTTTTTCTCACCGCGGAATGGCAGCACCTGGCCATGCTGAACTTTGAAGTGGACGCCGGTCTGCTTCTTCCGTTCACCCCAGCCGGAACTGAACTCGATCGCTGGAACGAACAAATCTTTGTCAGCCTCGTCGGATTTCGATTTCTGAAAACAAAATTGCTCGGGTTCCTGCCGATTCCGATGCATTCGAATTTCGAGGAAGTCAACCTGCGGTTTTACGTGCGACGGCGAGTGGGGAGCCAATCGCGGGATGAAGTTCGGAGAGGGGTAGTGTTCATCCGGGAGATGGTTCCGCGCCGGGCGATTGCATTCCTTGCCCGCGCGTTCTACAACGAAAATTATGTAGCTCTGCCGATGACGCACGAGATTCGCTCCGTTGGCGATAATAGTTTGAGGGTGGCGTACCGATGGCGGAGCGGGAACTGCTGGAGCGGGATCAACCTTGAAACCAATGGCAATTCTGAACTGCCAGGCGAGGGCTCGGTTGAACAATTCATTACCGAGCACTACTGGGGATATGCGGCGCAGCCACGGGGCGGTTGCGTGGAATACCGCGTGACACATCCGCCGTGGAGAGTCTGGCATGTGCGGCAGTCGGCATATGAGGGCGATACGGAAAAGTTCTACGGAAAAGAGATCGCGGCAGTGCTCCAGGGCAAGCCGCACTCCGCTTTTCTCGCGGAAGGATCCCCGGTTACCGTGATGCGGGGGCGAAGGTTGTGAGTGTGCCATTGAACTCTGAAATTCGAAGCGCTGAAATTCGAAGCGGTGAAACGCGAACGCCAGTCCAGGGCGCGGTCCAAGGCGTGGTCCTTTACGACGGGCAGTGCGGTTTCTGCTCGCGTTGGGTGAAGTATTGGGCGGGGACACTCGCGCGCAGCGGATTTGAGATTGCCTCGCTGGATGAGCCTTGGGTGGCGGAGAGGCTCAGAATGCCGCGTGAAGAACTGCTCACCGACATACGGTTGCTAACCGCTGGTGGTCAGCTGATTTCCGGGGCCGATGTCTATTTATATGTGACGCGACGGATCTGGTGGGCCTGGCCCTTCTATGCGATTTTCAGTTTGCCAGGGTTCAACCGGTTGATGCACGCGGGTTACCGGCGGTTTGCGCGGAACCGGTACTGCGTCTCGCATGCGTGCAAGCTGCAGCCGCGCTGAACTCTGACGAGGATCGCAAGATCGTTTTTGTCCCAGCGAACTGCGCCATTTGCGCGATCTTCGGCTTACGGACCTCCATTTTATGCCGATTTTCAAGGGGTACCTTACTGGAAACCGCATAAAATCTGCATAAAGTGCTACTTTTCCACAGCCCAGTGCGTTAGTATGCGCTGGATAGCCGCAAATTTGTAAGTTCCTGAAGGAGGAATTCATGGCTTCTGGTATGACCAAGACTCAACTCACCCGCCATTTGGCCGAGAAGCTCGGCACCAACAACAAGACTGCCGCGACGTTTCTGGAGCACCTGGCAGACACAGCGATTAAAGAGACGAAGAAGAATGGTGTGTTTGTGATACCCGGCCTGGGACGCTTGGTAAAAGCTCACCGCAAGGCCCGCATGGGACGCAACCCGCAAACCGGCGAACCGATTCAGATCAAGGCGAAGACGGTGGTAAAGTTCCGCGTGGCAAAGGCCGCAAAGGACTCGATTGCGCCCAAGAAGTAGTTCATGTGGCGCGGGCGCCCTCGCCCGCGACAGGTTGGAAGTAAGAAAAGGCCGGCTCTCGAGTCGGCCTTTTCTTATTGGGTTGTCATCCCCGAGGAGGGGTCTGCAGTTCGCCGCAGATTTCTATACCTCCAACTCCACCAACTCCGCTCGCACTTTTCCCGCTTCGATCATCAACCTCCCCACGCTTACCGGCAAGTGGAAACGGCGTGGCCCAGCGCTGCCTGGATTGAAATAGAGGACGCCATTTTTCTCTTCGATCTTCGGCTGATGGCTGTGGCCGTACACCACCACGCGGAATCCGCCAGCTCCCAACTTCAGGTCGAGTTGGCCGAGATCATGAAGCATATAGATGGACACGCCGCCCGCTTCGACGACTTCGGTTTTAGGCAGAGCGCGCGCCCAGGCATCGGTGTCGACGTTACCGCGGATCGCGGTGACGGGCGCGATTTGCGCAAGCGCTTCGAGGATTTCGCGAGCGCCGACGTCGCCGGCGTGGAGGATGCGGTCGGATCCGCGCAGAGCTCGTAGGCCCTCGGGTCGCAGCAAGCCGTGGGTGTCGGAGATAACGCCGAGGATCACGGTTCTTCCAGCCATAACAAACACGTAGCGACGGCCGCCCTCGGCCGTCCCCCTAGCCATGGAATTCTATAAGCAACCCTGACGCGGCGAGGTTTATCAAGTTGCCCCCGGATTCATCACAAATCTGGTGTCGAACGCTCACAGACTTCAAGAATAGATCTGCGGCTATACTGCAAAGAATGCCCGAAAGAAGCCTGCCCGAAGCTGTTCCAAACCTGGCCGAAGCCCTGCGGCGCTATTGGGGATACCACGAGTTTCGCCCCAAACAGGAAAATGTTATCCGCAGTCTGCTGGCCGAGCACGATACTTGTGTCGTCATGCCGACCGGAGGCGGGAAGTCGCTGTGCTACCAACTGCCGGCGGTGATTTCGGGGAAGACGGCGGTGGTGGTTTCTCCGCTGATCGCGCTCATGCAGGACCAGGCCGCGCAACTGGCGCAGATGGGAATTCCGGCGGCGGTAATCAATAGTTCGCAGAGTTCGAGTGAACGATGGCAGGTGATGGAGAAAGCGGCGCGCGGCGAATATCGCCTGCTTTATCTTTCCCCGGAGCGGTTGGCCGCGGGAAATACTTTCGAATGGCTGGCGAAAGTGCCGGTCGGTTTCTTTGCGGTGGACGAGGCCCATTGCATTTCCGAGTGGGGGCACGAATTTCGGCCGGATTACCGGCAACTGAGTCGGCTGCGCACCAGCTTTCCGAAGCTGCCAATTGCGGCGTTCACCGCCAGTGCGACGCGGCAGGTGCGGCACGACATTTTGAAGCAGCTGCAGATGCGCGAGCCCGATCTCTACATCGCCAGCTTCCATCGCCAGAATTTGCGCTACGTGGTGCATGAGTGCGAAGCGCGGACGCAGTTGGAGTTGCTCGCCCGCGCATTGCGCCATTACGCGGGTGAGAGCGTGATCGTGTATTCGCCCACGATTCGCCGGGTGGAAGAGACGGTCGAATACCTGGAGGAGAGCGGGATTGCGGCGGTTCCTTATCACGCGAAGATGGAAACGCCGATGCGCCGGCAGAATCAGGAACGATGGATGTCGGACGAAGTGCGGGTGCTGGTGGGAACCATTGCGTTCGGCCTGGGCATCAACAAACCTGCGGTACGGGCCGTGATTCACCTGTCGCTGCCGCAGTCGATTGAGCAGTACTACCAGGAGGCCGGCCGCGCGGGGCGGGATGGGCGGCCGGCGGATTGCGTACTGCTCTGGCAGAAACGCGACCACATTCTTCTGGAATACTTCATCAACAAGATTTCGGATGACGCCGAGCGCGAGCGAGCATCCGGACGCAAACGCGTGATCAGCCGGTTCGCGGATTCTCACGGCTGCCGCCACCGGCAGATCTGCCTGCATTTCGGCGAGACTCCGCAATGGGAGAGCTGCGGGAATTGCGACAATTGCAGCGCCAAGCCAGAGTGGCTGAGCCAAGAGATCGTGACCCTTGCACTCCCCGAAGCCGCGGCGCGCTCGTGTGGGGACGGGCGCCCTCGCCCGTCCAAGCCGAGCGCAGCTCGGCAGCTGTCAGTGGCCACAGAAACGCCGGCGGAAGCGGATCCAGCTCTGGCAGAGTATCTGCGCGAATGGCGGCGAAACATGGCACGGGAAAACAAAGTGCCCGCCTACATTATTCTGCACGACAGCACCCTGGAGGAGTTGTGCCGGCGTCGTCCAACCAATTTTGCGGAGTTGAAGCAGGTGCCGGGAATCGGCGAAAAGAAAGCAGATGTCTACGGCGCGGAGATTCTCCAGGCTTTGCAAAACTTTGGCGGAGGAGCGCGCGCCGCGCCGACCGCGGCCAGGGAGCTTGCTCCGGCGGAACAGACGCTTCGACTTTTGAACGAGGGGCGCAGCTTTGAGGAGATTGCCCGCATTCGCGCGCGCCAGGTTTCGACCGTCGTTTGCACCGTGGCGAACCTCGTAGAGACCGGACAGGTGAAATTAGATCCGAAGTGGATTTCGCCCGACGCGCAGCCACTAATCGAAGCGGCGTGCCTGAAGCAAGGAGTCGAGCGGCTGAAAGATATTAAAGAAGCGGTACCGCCGTACGTGAGCTTCGAAGACATACGGCTGGTGGTAGCGCACCTGCGGGCAGAGAACCGGATGCGGGTGAGGACGGCGTAGGGGTTTGCTTGTGCCTGTGTGGGGACGGGCGCCCTCGCCCGTCCAAGCCGAGCGCAGCTCGGCAGCCGTCTGTGGCCACAGTAAACTCTGAATTTCCTTTAGACGCCCTTGGCAGCGGGATCCCAGATTAGCTTGTGGATTTGCAGGCTGAGCCGCACGGGAATGTCGTCAGCGAGGATCCATTGCGCCAGCACTTGCGGATCGAGCAGGCAGTGCGAAGTGTCTCGAGCTCCGGAGGCAGCCTTTTCAAACGCGGGAGAAAATAAAATGGCGTGAACGCGCTCGGCCAGCCCGTGATTCAAGACGAAGTCGCGGGCGAATTCGTAGTCGGCGCGATCGGTCAGGACGAACTTAAGTTCATCGTGGCGCTGGAGCGCCTTCAGATTCTCGATCGCGAAAGTGTTGGGTTCGCCGGAGTGCGGGCACTTCACGTTGACGATCTTGACGACTTGTTTCGGGACCCGCGCCAGGGGGCGTTCGCCGCTGGTTTCGAGCAGCACCTGGTAGTCCGCGTCCAGAAGTTGCTCCATCAGCGGGATGACGTCACGTTCCTGCAACATGGGTTCGCCGCCGGTGATCTCGACCAACCCGCCCGCCGGACTTAGACGAGCAACTTCGCTGAGCACTTCTTCGAGCGTCATCTTGCGCCCACCGTAAAAACTGAACTCGCTATCGCACCAGGAGCAGCGCAGGTTGCATCCGGTCAAGCGCACGAAGACGCAGGGCAGGCCGGCATACGTCGATTCGCCCTGGAGCGATTTGTAGATTTCGGTTACCTGCATAAAACAAAGTTGCCAGTTGCCAGCCGCCAGTTGCCAGTTACTCCGGCTTGCAGATGGAGGCTAGCAAGCCGTTCAGAATTCGACCTACCTCTGCACAAACCTTTAGCAGTTCCTTCGTTTGCTCGGCTTGGTGCCGTCACAAGGTCCATCGCTTTTTGCCAAGCGACTAGGTCTTTATACGATCGCCCCATGATTTCTCCATCAGGCGGCTAGAAACTGGCAACTGGAAGCTGGCAACTGGCAACTGCTATTCCGAGTAGCGAGCCGTCGTCGTATCGGTCTCAAACACGGTGACGTCCTTCACTCTCACCCGGCCGTTGGTTACGCTGCTCAAGCGCGTGTTGGTTTCGTCGTAGAAATATTTAGCGAGATTTTCGGCGGAAGGGTTGAGGACGGTGAAGGGCTCGATCTCGTTGATCATCTGGTGGTCGAGACGGTCAATGGCGTGCTTCATCACGTCTTTCAAATCTTTGAAATCGAGCAGCAGGCCGGCCTTGTCGAGCTCGGCGCCCGCCAGGGTCACACGAATCTTGTAATTGTGGCCGTGCGGGTTCTCGCACTTGCCCTTGTAGTTGCGCAGGTAGTGTCCTGCCGCGAATGTGTCTTCGACGGTAACTTCAAACATGAAATCCAGCTAGCCTCGGCTGCGTTTTATTGTACATTTTGAGGCTTCGGGAGACACATCATTCAAATGCCTGGCGTCATTCGAATGACCGGGGCCTTTGCTCGCATGCCTGAATTGTCCCGGGCGGCAAGCACTGGGGTTCAGACGAGGTAGTGGAACCGTGGTTTGCCGTCGGAGCTTCCGTTGACGGCGGTGCGGCGGATGGTTCCGCGTTGCTCTTCTGGTCTTTCTTTTGGCTCTTTTGTTTACGCTGGCCTTTCTCTCCATTCATGTGAGCCATGTTGGTGGAGGCGACCTGCATGGCGTAGAGAAGGATTGAAGCCTCTTTCGTCTCGATGCGGCGGTGCAGCATCATTTCGCAAACGTCTGAAATCGCCGACTGGATAGAGACGGCATCTTCGAAGACAGGCAGGTAGGCATGACCGGAAGGGCTGTTCTCGATGTTGATCTTCGGCATGCCCATTACCTTGTGATAGTGGCAAAACCTTTCACCGCGAAGAGCGGGAGATTGGCAGGGATCGCCGTCTGCCTTGCGCTGGGCACAAATTTTGTCGGAAAATTTATCGAGAGAAGAAGACATTATGATTGCTCCTAAGGCGATGATTCGCAGATAGATGATTGCTTTTTGCGGGTCAAGAAACTGGGAGATTCGTGGGGGTACCCCCCTCCCCCAAAATGAGTTAAGTTGTTGATAGTAAAGCTGTTATAAGTAAAGTCTTCAATCGATTGGACTTAGCGGGAGGGTTGGCGGCGCGTGGGGCGCTCTTTCGGGCGTTCTGGCCGCTTGCCTTGGCACTGTTTCATTGGGTTGTCAGAGAGCCGTGACAATGGTTTGAGGCAGAAGATGCGCCCGTCTCTGGGGACGGGCGCACTTCTCCATGATGCACTGTCGAGGAATCATCGCACCGATTACGGTGCATGTCTGTGATGGCGGTACGGGAAAAATGTGATGAAAAAAGCGGACGGCAAATCACTTCAGTTTGGCAGCAGGTTAAATGGGGGTGCGACGCTTCTCACGGTTTTCGGGTAGCGGGCGGTGTGTGGCGCCGGTAGCAGGGAAGCCCACTTCTCGCAAAAGACGCGAGAAATGGGGCACCCCCAGTTTAGGGATGTTAGAAGTGGGCCACCCGCCCTATCTACTTGCGCTTAGCAATATCGCAGTATATATTGCTGGCTCTCTACCTCTGATGATTGGAGGAAGAAAGCAGTGAGAACCCTTCAGCAGTGGCTTGAGACCTTGTCTGGACGACCCGGGATGGCGGTGCTTGTGATTCTTGTCGCCAGTATGATCACCCTAGCGGGTTTTGTGCAGAACGTCAGTACAATCTTTCGGAAGCTCGAGGATCTCGCGGGATCAGTTCAAATTTCAGGTGCGGGGCGAAATTATAATTTTGTTAGACCAGGAGGAGGCCAGTTTATCCAGCTTTCCGATGGATACTGGCTGGAAACTACGAAAGGTCAACTAACCCGTTTTCTGTTCCAAGAGCGTCGTCAGGACAAGGAGTACATTTATTTGTACGACTCGTCGCGCCTCAATCCGCACGACCCAACCGATGCGATGGCCTTGAGAATACCCAAAGCGGGCGGTGTAATCGAGTGGTCGTACGAAAAGTCGCCGAGATGGACCAGTACTTTTGTAGCCTGCAGAGAATTGTGTCGAGGAGAGCAAGCGCCGTAGCGTTGAGAACAGGCCCTTGAGGCATTCCGAAGGAGGAGCGATGCCAGCGACGAACAACCAGCCGAACAACAAAGATTTGCTAGCTATAGTGCGCAAATGGCTGGAGGGTCTGCCAAAGCGGCCATCGCTCGCCATTCTCATTATTCTTACTGCGCCGGTTGCGACGCTCGCGACCTTTTCTGACAATCTAACTAAGCTCTTGCGGCAACTCGAATACGTCTCCGATAGACTTCAGTTCGGTAT
This sequence comes from uncultured Acidobacteriaceae bacterium, assembly GCA_963749275.1. GTDB lineage: Bacteria > Acidobacteriota > Terriglobia > Terriglobales > Acidobacteriaceae > Acidiflorens. Next base: position 2,884 of record CAVVNA010000010.1, on the reverse strand, counting down.
CGCCAAGCGGTACGTCACCGCCCAAGGTGGCCAATTTCTTCGCCTTGCTGATGGATATTGGGTCCAGACTATTGACCAAACCCTTACCGATCGTAATACCAAAGCCTTGCTAAACCCTGAAACCTGTCAGACCGTTACTCAGCTTAGACGGTCTGTTCTGCAGGAATTCCGCAAAGATAGAGAATATATCTACCTCTACGACTCATCTCGTTCTAAATTGAATGACGCAACTGACCCGCTCTTAGTACGTATTCCAGTTGTTGGCGGACAGGTTGATTGCTCATTTGCAAACCCCATCCAGTGGGTTCCGGTTTTTCGCGTCTGCGCAGAAAGCTGCCCTGGATCCTAACTGACTTCTGCTCTAGCAGCTTGCCAGCCGGATATCGAGGGCAGTTGCCCACTGAAGCCCGGTGTTGGTTTGAGTTGGGATGTTCACACGTCACGGACTTGGGCCAACGAACAAACTAGATCGTCCTCATGCCATGGGGCCTCCACCCCAGCAAGCCAAAACCGGGCTTGCCGGGGACCCCGGACTTACGCGTTTTCACCACAGCGGGCAGAGTCATTTCGTCACTTTCTGCTGCTACCATCGCCGTGTACATTTTGAGAGCTTTGAAGACACGGGGCGAATCATGATCCAAGCTGAAATCACGATTCGAGAAGCCACGCCGAGCGATTCGGCGATCATTCTTTATCATCGACGGTCGATGTTTCGCGACATGGGAGAAGGTACTGTCGAGGAGCTCGATCGGATGGTGGAAGTTGCCGGTCCGTGGCTGGCGCGGGCTCTGGGCGAGGGTTCGTACCACCACTGGCTGGCGCTCGACGCCACGGGCCGTGTCGGCGGCGGCGGTGGAGTGCTGCTGTGTCCGTGGCCGGCGAATCCCAGAGACCCATGCACCGAGCGTGCGGTGATCCTGAATGTGTACACGGAGCCGGAGTTCCGGAAGCGAGGAATTGCGCGGCAAATCATGCTGACCATCCTGGCCTGGGCGAAGGAGCAGGGCTTGCGCTCTGTCAATTTGCACGCGAGCGACGAGGGTCGGCCCTTGTATCAGCAGCTTGGGTTTGAGGCCACGAACGAAATGCGGCTGAGGTTTGATGCGCACTGACACGCGTTGTTCTAACCGCTGTTTCCAACTGTCAAGCAAACCAAGGGCCAACTCCTTATAATCTGCTAACGTTCGGGCTGCCCCCCCGTCTATTTCTGTGCAAGGCAAGAACGAAGGATTGGGACCACTTATAGGGGACAGAGACAGACCATGCCGGCCGATTCTTACGCAGTTGCAATTGCGGTTGGCGAGATTTCCCGTTCGAGGCGAGCGGCACAGAACAGCGACAGCGGCAACCAGAACCCCACGTCGTATAGGGATGTGAGGGGCTCCTTGGCAGCACAGGGCAACCGCATTGACGACACGAGTCTGATCCGGGAGGCGCAGCAGGGCAACCGCGCCGCCTTTGAGGTCCTGGTGCGCCATTACGATCAATCGGTTCTGCGGCTGGCGCTGCACCTGACCGGATCGGAGTCCGACGCCCAGGACGTTTATCAGGAGGCCTTCCTCAAGGCGTACAAGAATCTCGGCAGTTTCCGGTTTGAATGTTCCTTCTACACCTGGATCTACCGCATCGTCACCAATCTTTGCCTCGATCATCTGCGGAAACGGAATGTGCGCAAGGAAGATGGTCCGGTAGCGGTGGATGCGTCCGGCGAAGAGTACAGCCGGTTGGAGCAGTTCGCGGATGTGCGCTCTGGAGCGAATCCGGAACGCGATTTGATGCGGCGCGAACTGGGGCGGAAGATCGGACTGGCCTTGTCAGGACTAACGCCCCGCGAGCGGATGGTTTTCGAGTTGAAGCATTATCACGGGCTGAAATTGCGCACGGTGGGCGAGATGCTGAATACGACGGAAGAGACGGCGAAGAATACGTTGTTTCGCGCGACGCAAAAATTGCGCGTCGCGCTGGCGGAGATGCGATGAGTTTGGAATTAGCAGCTCGTGGTGCAAGGGCGGTTCGTATCAGGGCATGCCTTCAGGCATGCCGAAAATGCTGCTTTATGCGAGCGCCTTCAGGCGCTGTGGCCGGAGAGCGGAGCTTCACCACGGGCTCCTGTTCTCGCGAAGGGATACGAAAATGAAATGTGATTGGGTGCGACAAAATATCTTGTTCTACGTCTACAACGAACTCGAGGACGACGCTCGCTACGAGATAGAGCAGCACCTCGGGCGGTGTCCGGAATGCGCCATCGAGTTGAAGGCGGCGCGCAAGTTCCACGCGACGCTTTCGGAAATGCCGGTGGCGGAGCCGACTCCGAACCTGCTGGCGGCATCGCGGATGCGCTTGCAGGAAGCGCTGGAAACGACGCGACAGGGAGGGCTCTGGCATCGGCTGATCCTCGAGCCCGCGACGTGGCTGCGCCAGGTTCGTATGTCGCCGGCACTGGCTGCACTGATTTTCATCGTCGGATTTGGCGGAGGCATGGGCGCGACTTATAACTTTCTCTCCGCACGTGGCGGGGAAGGCGTGGTAACGGGCTCGCTCGGATCGGGCAATCCGTCGCAGCCGCTGGAGTCGTCTGCCATTGCGGGCATCCGGTCGGTAACGCAGGAGCCGGGATCGAATCAGGTGAGCATCAAGTACGACACGGTTTCGACCCAGGAAGCGCAAGGCTCGCTGAACGACCAGCGCATCCAGCAATTGCTGTTGTTTGCGGCGCGCAACAACTACAACTCGGGAGTGCGCATGGACTCGGTGGATGTGCTGACGCAGGCGCCCGACGATTCGCGGGTGCGGGAAGCGCTGATGTATGCGTTGCAGAACGATTCGAATCCGGGTGTGCGTCTGAAGGCGTTGGATGGGCTGAGTGGCTTTGTGCGGCAGGATG
>CAVVNA010000009.1:0-22850 GCA_963749275.1 uncultured Acidobacteriaceae bacterium | reverse complement strand
CTCCAGAAACACCGCCCGATTACTCTTCTCGCCGTTCGAGTACTTGCCCTCGGGCTTCTCCGATTTCTTCAGGAGATCGCGCATGATCGGAATGGCTTCGTCGTAGCGGCCCTGCGCCTGGTAGATGGCGGCAATGTTGTAGGGAACTTCGACCGAGTCCTGCACCATGGTCTCGGCTTTTTTCAGATGGTCGAGCGCGAGATCGAACTTGCCCTGCTTGCGGTAGATTTCCGCGATGCGCACGTAGGTTTGCGCATCCTCCGGATTCGCGTCCGCGATCACTTTGTATTGTTCAAGAGCGGCATCGGCCTGGCCATCGTTCAGCAGGTTCTCCGCCAGGCCGCGAATCGCGTCCAGATTGTCGCGATCCATTTCGATGGCGTGGCGATACGCCTCGATGGCGCCCTTGTATTGCTTTTGCTGCTCGTAGGTGTAACCGAGCGCCGAATAGAGCTTAGCCGAGCGCTCCCCGTTCGGCACCGAACTGAGCACCTGACCGGCGCGAGCCGTGTCCCCCAGTTCGTTGTAGAGATAGGCAAGGGTAGTGACCGCCTCTTCGGAATCCGGCTGCAGCTTCACTGCGGTCTTGAATTCGCTCTCCGCTTTTTGCAAATCGTTGTTCAAGCGATACAGGCGCCCGAGAAGCAGGTGGTCATCCATGCTGTCGGGTTGCAGGCGGACGATCTGCTCATACTGCTCGATCGCCAGTTTCAAAATGCTCTCCGAACCGTTGCCCGCCTGCATGTCGCCGAGCGAGCGCAGATAGATCCTTCCGAGCAGGCGGCGGGCTTCCAGATTATTGGGATTGCGCTTGATGATGTCCTGCGCCTCGACCACGGCGTCGCGAATGCGCCCGGTCTTGGCATAGAGTTCGGCCAGGCCCGAGGTCAAGTACGCGGAGGTCGGATCGGCATCAATCGCGGCGCGGTATTCCTCGATCGCTTTATTCGCCAATTCGCTGCGGCCGTATGTCGCCACTTGTTCCTCGTACATGTGCGCGAGGGCAAAGTGATAGTAGGCGGCGGCGCGGTCGGGCGTCTTGCCCTTGGTCGCGGACTGCGCTCCGGCGGCAGCCGGGGAATCCGTGACGCGACCGGGCTGACCTTGAGCCGGTAAATTCTGGGCGAGTAAGAAAGACCCCGTAAGAACGACAATGACGATCCACAACTGTTTTTTCATGAAAAATCCCAAAACCTGCAAATTGCGGCCCACCTGATTGGATGCTGATCCGCGGCGACCCGGATTTTCTTATTCTACCCTTGGCAAGCCTTTCCGTGGCGAGAAAGCGCAGGCCGGACCCAAAGCCAGAGGTACAGGGGCTTTGGGAGTTCCGGAGGTTTTGTTGTGTGGTGACGGGGCGGAGCCTGCCCTGAGCGGAGCCGAAGGGCCCCGTCCAAGCGGCGCGAAGCCCCGCTTCCACAATTGAATACGCCTAATGCCGGAAATGCCGCACCCCGGTGAAGATCATGGCCAGCCCAAGCCGGTCCGCGGCGTCGATAGCCTCCTGGTCGCGCACCGAGCCTCCCGGCTGGATAATGGCGGTGGCCCCAGCTTTGGCGATTTCCTCGACCCCATCCGGAAAGGGAAAAAAAGCATCGGAGGCGGCCACCGTGCCCTTCAGCGGCAACTGCGCCCTCATCGCGCCCAGCTTGCAGGAATCGACGCGGCTCATTTGTCCGGCGCCGACGCCCACCGTTTGCCCCTCGCGGGCATAGAGAATCGCGTTCGACTTCACGTGCTTGCAAACCTTCCACGCGAACAGCAGCGCCCGTTTTTCCTCCGGGGTCGGCGGGCGCTTGCTAACCACTTTCAGATCGCCTTCGGCCAGTTGGTGAAGATCCGCATCCTGGACGAGCATGCCTCCAGAAATATTTTTCAGAACCCAGTTTTGCTGTCCGGCAGGAACCTCGACCAGCCGAAGATTTTTTTTCGAGGCAAAAGCCGCCTTAGCGCCGTCATCGAATGCGGGAGCAGCGATGACTTCCAGAAAGAGCTTGGCCATTTCGCGAGCGGCCGCCCCATCCACCACGCGATTCACTCCGATCACTCCGCCAAACGCCGACACCGGATCGCATTCCAGCGCCCGCACATAAGCCTCGGCGAGCGTCTTGCCGGTAGCGGTTCCGCAAGGATTTGTATGTTTGATAATGGCGCAAACCGGTTCCTCAAACTCCTGTGCCAGATCCCAGGCGGCCTGCAGGTCGACAATGTTGTTGTAGGAAAGCTCTTTACCCTGCAACTGGCGCGCGCTCGCCACGCCCGAGCCCGAACCGTCCGTGTACATCGCAGCCTTCTGATGCGGATTCTCGCCATAGCGCAGGTCCGCCACTTTTTGAAACGCCAGCCGCAGATTTTGGGGAAAGCCTTGCGCTGGTTTCAACTCAAATGGGTGCAGTTCGAAGTCGCCGCCGACGCGCTCGAGCGTCGAAGCGATGGCCGAATCGTAAGCCGCAGTCGTCGCAAACGCCTTCTGCGCCAGCCGCCACTTCGTTTGGATGGACAGCGACAGCGCTCCGCCCGACCGTGCCATCTCCTCGGCAATCGCGCCGTAATCCGCAGGCGAAGTGACGATCGCGACATCCTGAAAATTCTTCGCTGCCGACCGGATCATCGACGGCCCGCCGATGTCGATGTTCTCAATCAACTCCTCAAAGCGCACGCCCGGCTTGGCGGCGGTCTTTTCAAAGGCATACAGGTTGACCACCACCATGTCGATGGCCGGAATACCATGCTCGGCGACTGCCGCGCGATGGCCGCTGTCTTCCCGCCGATACAGAATGCCCCCGTGCACCTTCGGATGCAGCGTCTTGACGCGCCCATCCAGCATTTCAGGGAACCCGGTCAGCTCGGAAATGTCTTTCACGGCAATGCCAGAATCGCGCAGCAGCTTAGCCGTGCCGCCGGTAGAAACGAGTTCGACGCCAAATTCGGCAAGTTTGTGGGCAAAATCAACCAGTCCAGATTTGTCGGTAACGCTAAGAATGGCGCGCTGGATTTTAGACATGAGGGCCTCGAAAGCGAAGGGAGATTCTAGCAGTTCGGGTGAGAGTTCTCAGTCTTAGCGGGGATTCAGAGTAGCAGTACCCTGCTCGTGTAGGGACGGGCGCGCCCTCGCGAGCCGGCCCTGAGCGAAGTCGAAGGGTCCAAGCTGAGCGCAGCTCGGCAGTTGCCGGCGTCCGCAGCAATTCTGGATTGCACTCCCGGGTACTGGGTACTGGGCAACTGGGTACTGCCTCTAGCCTTTCGCCTTAGCCTTAAGCTTGACCTGTCCATCCTGCACTTCAACCGAGTACACCACCGTCTGGCAGTTGTGCACCTTGCGAATCTCGGCGGTCTTTTTCCTGACGAACGTCGCGAAAGATTCGAGGTTGCCGGAAACTTCTTCTCCCACCTTTCGCTTGGCTTCGCTAAGCGCCAGATACAGCGATTCGACTTGCTCTCGCTCCGCCAGCGCACCCGAGCACTGTACCGAGAAAGGCCGATCGCTCCCCGCCGTCTCGGCGACCCCGCTTTCGACGCTGCGGCTGAGGCCATACACCGGATGGTGCTTCGCTTCCCGCTCTTGGCCGGCGCGCACGCCTTGCACCGAGAGCATCGCTTCGTAGGGCCGGCGATAGCCCTCTTCCCGAATCCGCATTTTTTTGCGCCACAGGTCGCTTTGAACCGCGTAGCGCTGCGCCATCTCGTTGTACTTAAAGCGCTGCGGAAAACTCATCCGCGTGCCATCGCTGAACTTGCGAATTAACGAGAGAACCTTCCATTCCACGTCGGTGGGAGGTCGTTTGGCCGGATTATTGAAGAAAATCTCATACTCGATTTTCAGCCGGCGAAGTTGAGTATCGAGCAGTTCCAGTTCTTCTTCAGTGGTCACAAGGATTCCCCAGCTAACAGCTTAGCGTTGCAGCATGAGGATAGCGAGCTTCCAGCCGCACACGCAGGTGATGGTACGAAAGTACCCAAGGGCAGTGGGCAGCTGTCAGCTCTCAGCAATCGCATCGAGCAGACTGCGGAAAAACTCGGGTTTTGACTTTGCTTTGGAAGGAGTGCGGCTTCAGCCGCGCCGTAAGAGCCGCAAAATCATTGGCGGCTCTACCGGTCGCGAAAAAACTAACGTTTCGTATCAGGGCATCGCTTTAGCGATGCCGTAAGTCTTTCGCAATGCAGACGCCCCCTTTAGGGGCTGGGCGCGAACTTAGACTTTTCCGCAGCCTGCTAGACGATCCATTACGCCGAGTCTCGGTTTAGGCTGTTGACTCAAGATTAAGAGCCGGGGAAAAATCGGTGAACTGACAGCTGCGAGCTGAAAGCTGTTAGCTGATTCATTTCGTGCTCGACGCCATCTTCTTCACCATCGCCAGCACCAGCTTCCGGTCACTGTCGTTCAGATTCGCCGAATACCGGCGCATCTGGCTCAGGAACCGGAGTTCATCTTCGGAGAGCTGCGGCAACCCCTTTTGGCTGTGGCCGTTACTGTGGCCTTCGGCAAAGAACTGCGACAGCGCCAAATCCATCGCCCCGGCAATCTTGGCCAGCGTATCCAGCGAAGGGATGGTGTGGCCGTTCTCAACCCGCGAAAGGTAGCAGCGCAACAGGCCGGTGCGCTTTTCGATGTCGCCCTGTGACATGCTGCGCTGCAGCCGGAAATTGCGGATGGTCTCGCCGATATTCATAGGTACGCGGCTAATTCAAATCCAAAAAAAAAGATGCGTGCATAGTAACCAGAGCGGTACCGTCTGGCAAGTGGAAATTCCTTGCATCCTCGCTGCAACTTTCAGGGCATCGCTTCAGCGATGCCGTAAGTTCCTCGAAAAGGATGAGATCGAACGCCGGAGCCATTGCCGTCCGCTAAAATGCCGGCCCCGCAAAGTCTCCACAACCGCACAAATATTTGTGCAAATGACTTGGTCTCATGCCTGGGTCTCACGGCTTGATCTCGCCCACCAAAAATCCCCGCTCGCCGCTTCATTTTTTCAACGTCGCGGCCAGAAAATCGACCGTTCGCCGCCAAGCGTCAGCCGCGTCCTCAGGCCGGTATCCCTGCTTGTTGTTGGGATTTTCAAATGCGTGTCCCGCATCCGGATAGATTTTCACCTCGATCTTCTTGCCCAGCAGTTCCATGGATTGCTGAAACTTCTTCACATCGTCCGGCGTAATGCCGCGATCCTGCCCGCCAAAAAGTCCCAGAATCGGAGCGTTGATCTTCTTCAGTTCCGAGGGCTCGGTAGCAAGATGCCCATAGTTGATGACCGTTGCCGCCAAATGAGGCTCGACGAGTGCCGCATCGAGTGCGTAGCCCCCGCCCATGCACCAGCCGATCGAGCCGATCCGATCTTTTTCCACGCTCGCTTGCGCCGTGATCAAACTCCGAAATCATCGCCCATGTGCACCACGTTCGATTTCGGAAAATAAATGACCGAGTCGCCGTCGGTGTGTCCGGCGGGGAAGTGCAGCGCGCGGATATCTTCCCCGTTCAAGTGCACGTGATGTCGTGATCAAACGTGATTATCGGCAGCGCATCCTTCGGTTGCGGCTTGGCTTCGAAATGCACCGACCCGCCGTTGCCCGCCTGACCGCCCTCTTCCAGCCGCTTGCGAACATTATCGTGAGCGATGATGGGCGCCTGCTTCTGGAAGAATTCGTTCCCGCCCGTGTGGTCTCCGTGGTAATGCGTGTTGATGATGAAGCGCACCGGCTTGTCGGTAATGCCCTTGAGCGCCGCCTGAATTTTGTCAGCGAGAGGAGCGTATTGATCGTCAACGATCACGATGCCGTCATCGCCAACGGAGGTGCCAATGTTGCCTCCGGCGCCCACCAGCATGTAAACATTGCCCGCGACTTTAGAAACTTTGATTTGCACTTTGCCGAAGTCCTGCTCCTGAGCCAAGCAGAAGCCCGCCGAGAGGCAAGCGAGTACCGCAATGCGAGAAGTAGCGCGCATAGGTCTCACCCCTGAGAGGAAGACATTGTAAACGGAATGAGTGTCAATCGCGTCATCGGGCGATCGGATCATCGGGCGATCTAAAGGCTCGGTCTTTGAATTTCGATCACCCGATGGCCCGATCACCCGATTGCCTTACCGGCTTCCCTCAAACAGCGGCCAAAGCCGGTCGGCGGTGACGCGGTAGATGGCGTAGGCGCTGCCATCGTCGAAGGTGCGCCGGAACAGCAATTCGCCGCGGCCATCGCCATCGGCATCGACCGCGTCAATCAGCTCGATGCGCGGAGTGACGTCGAGATGCCGCGAATCCGTCTGCGAGAAAAATAGTTTCCGTAGCTCGCCTTCGAGGTTGGTGCGGGCGATCAGCGTGATCTCCTGTGGTTCTTCGACGCTTCCGGTTGCGCGGGCAGGGACGCCGGCAGAAACAACGACCGGATGAGTTTTTGCCGAGAGCACCAGCACCGGCTCGTTCGAATTGGAAAGATCAAAGATGCGCAAGTTCACATCGTCGAAGACCGGCGCGGGCAACTTGCCGGGAGATTTGGCAGCCGATTTCGCGACGGAAGATTTCTTGGGCGCGGCAGCAGCATCTTTCGTCGCCGCATTTGCCGGGCCGCGAACCAGCGTCGCCGCCAAATCAAGCATCTTGTTGCGGTAGATGGCCTCTTCCGCCGGCTTCACATCATAGGTGTAGGGACGCGGATCGGGCCCGCCGGCATCGGAAATCGCAGGGATGAAGATGAAGGCAATCTGCGGCGAAGCCGCGGCGGAATCCTTTGCCGCCTTCGCATCGGGCTTCGCCGCGCCTGCGACGGCTGCGCCCGGAGTTGCGATCGGCAAAGCGTCGAACGTCGGATAGACATCGCGGCGCGCACTTGAGTCCGGCATTCCGCGTCGCAGACGGGGCCGATTCGGATCTTCGATCGGCTCTTCTGACGCAGATGACGCAGAAACTGGTGCAGATGCCTTCGCGGTCTCCGGCGGCGGAGGCGTTTTCGCGGTATCCGGCGTCGTCGGAGCCTTGGTACTGTCTGGCGAACTCGGCGCGTTGGCAGGCGGCGCGGTAGTCGGCGGCGCTGGAGCGGACGCGGCCTTTTGCTGATCTTTATCTTTATCTTTGTTCTTGTCTTTGTCTTTGTCGCTGTCCTTGCTATCAGAGTCGCTCTTTTCGGCGCGGCGGTGAAGTACGGGCGGCCCACTCTTGTCGTCGTCTGCGATCACAGGCGCCGAGTACTTCTTGTGTTTCTCCAAAGCCTTCGATCCCGCCGGAAGCCACGTGCCTTCGGCGATCCACACGTGGTTGAGTTGTCCAGGCTGGGTAATGGTGAAGAAGCCCTGCGACACCCCGCTGCGAAAACCTTCATAGACGATGCCGAAGTCAAGAGCCATGGGAACGGGCGCAGCTTTATACGAGCCCGCGTCGTAAAATTTCCCGTCCATCATGATGGCAATGGGAATGATGCGCCCCTTGTTGCCCTTGGCCGAAAGCTGGATCAGTCCCAGCGCGCGCGGTCCCTTGTTGGACGCCGCCTTGTGCCCATACTGCGGTATTGAAACTTGGGCCACCAGCCATGAACCGGCAAGCCAGGCCAAGCCAGCCAAGGTGACGGCGAGCATCCGGTTGCGATATAACTTGCGATGTAATAACCAGCGGCCAGGAGAAAATTCCATATGCAGGTTAATGATAAATCCCCAGACTTCAATACGACGGACGAGAACGGAAAAGAGGTTGCCCTGAAAGATTTTCGCGGTAAGACGGTGGTGCTCTATTTCTATCCCAAGGCCGATACGCCGGGATGCACCAAGGAAGCGTGCGGCTTTCGCGACACCTACAAAGAGATCAAGAAAACAGGCGTCGTGCTGCTCGGCATTTCGGCGGACACGGCGGCCGCGCAGAAAAGGTTTCAGGACAAGTTCAGTTTGCCTTTCCCCCTGCTGGCCGATGCGGAGAAGAAGATCGCGAATCTGTTTGGCGTGGTCAAAGAGAGGCAAATGTACGGCAAGAAAGTGCACGGCATCGCGCGGACGACCTTCGTCATAGACCCCAACGGCAAGATAAAGCACATTTTTGACAACGTGAAAGCAGAAGGCCACGCGGAAGAAGTCCTGGCGTACCTGAAAGGCGCAGCCTGAGGGCTCGTGTAGGAACGGCTCGTGTAGGGACGGCTCGTGTGGGGACGGGCGCCCTCGCCCGTCCAGCCGAGCGCAGCCTTTAAGGAATTGTCATCCCGAGCGAAGCGAGGGATCTGCATCGTGAGGCGGAACTGCGGATAACTCGCTTTGCTCGGGATGGAAAAGTCTGGCGAATTAGGCATGAAAGCGCTCGGCCACGTCACTTTGCTGAAAACTGAGTTCTTCAATCGCGATCCCCGGCGGGTGGCCCGGGCGCTGCTCGGGAAATTGCTGCTCCGGAAAACGCCTCGCGGAATTCTCGCCGGACGAATTGTCGAAACCGAAGCCTATCTCGGCAAAGGCGATGCGGCGGCGCACGCGGCCGCGGGCCGGACGCCGCGGAATTCCGTTCTCTTCGGTCCTCCCGGTCACGCCTATGTGTATTTCATCTATGGCAATCACCACTGCCTGAATGTTTCCTGCCTGCCCGACGGAGTTCCCGGCTGCGTGCTCTTTCGCGCCCTGGAGCCAGTGGCGGGCATCAAGCAAATGGCAAAAGCACGAGGGATAGTGCTCGTGTGGGGACGGGCGCCCTCGCGAGCCTGCCCTGAGCGAAGTCGAAGGGTCCAGGCCGAGCGCAGCTCGGCAGTCGCTGGAAGACACAGCAACTCCAGATTCGCGATAGCGAAAGAATCCGATCCCAACAAGATTTCTCTACTCAAGAAAATTTCCTCCGGCCCAGGACGCCTGACCGAAGCTCTGCAAGTCACCCGCGAGCGCGACAACGGAAAAAGCCTGGTAAGCGCCCGCTCAGACCTCCAGATTGTCGATGACGCCTATCGCGTGCGACGCGTAATAGTCACAACCCGCGTCGGGATCGTGAAGTCCGCCGAGCAGCCATTGCGTTACTTCATCGCCGGAGATCCATTTGTCTCGGGGCGCAAGCTATAATACGTCCATTCGTGACTAACACCGCGTGATCCAAATCATGTATTAGTTGCTAGACGAGGGCCTAACTGAGGGTCAGGCGATGCCTTCCTTAGAGCAGTTGCTAGACGCACTCCCTAGAACCCCCGCTTGAATTCAGCAAGCGAGAAGATACGATGCTGTTACTAGCTCGGAACCGAGCGTTGGCGGTAATTTGTCTTCTGGTCAGCGCTGCGCTTTACGGCGCCGACAAGCCGATCACCGTCGGCTTGGTCTACGATGGTGCGACTCCGGAGGACAGGGAACCTCTGCGGGCCTATCTCACGAAGGCGATGGGTCGGCCTGTGATTCTGGCGGCCGCCGACCTTCAGGGCGACAACGTTGACCGCATCGCAAATGGATCTTACGATTTCGCGTGCTTGGGTGCGTTGGCGTATATCCAGTCTCATGCCCGTTCCGGAGTCATCCCGCTCGTCCAGCGTACCTCTGACTTGTATCTGCACTCGGTCTTCATCACCGGCGCCGGCTCGTCGATCCATTCGCTCAGCGACCTGAAGGGAAGGCTGTTCGCCTTTGGAGATATCAGAGGGGCCAGTACTCATCTGATACCGTATCGCGAATTCATGCGGGCGGGAATCAATCCCGAAACCGATCTCAAGCTTCGCTTTAGCGGAAGCAATCCGGCAACCGCAGTACTAGTGGAAACCGGAGTGGTCGATGCCGGAGCTTTAGATGAAACGATTTTCAACTCCCTGATCAGTGCAGGAAAACTAAACAGCCAGAAAGTCCGCGTTTTTTATACCTCCAAGCCCTTTGTTGGTTACGTGTTCGTGGCTCGCAAGGATGTGCCCGAGGCCGAGCGAGAAAGATTTGCCCGCGCCCTCCTCGCCCTGAAGCAAGGCAAAAACGATTCCGTCCTGAAGATTCTCCGCGCCAAACAATTTGTCGTAGCCAATGACCAGGAATACGCCCCCATACGGCAGATCGCGCACCAGCTGAATTTGTTCTGAGCCGCCGCCTGATTCGCGCGCGGTTTCGTTTCAGGGTTCCAGAACAACATTGTCGATCAGACGCGTGGCGCCGACGCGGGCGGCGACAGCCACCAGCGTCTTTTGCGAGATCCGATCCACGGGATCGAGCGTCTCCGGGTCAACGATCTCGAAATAATCGAGCACGACTTGCGGCTCGCTGCCAAAGACTTCTTTGGCAGCGGAGATCAGCTTCGCGGCACTTCTTTCCCCATCGTGGAATTGTTGGCGAGCTTTCTGTAAAGACCGCTGCAGCACGAGCGCGCGGCTGCGCTCTTCTAGATTCAGGTACGCGTTGCGCGAACTCATGGCCAGCCCATCGGGTTCGCGCACAATGGGGCAGGCGACAATCTCCACCGGGAAATTCAAGTCGCGCACCATGCGCCGGATCACGGCCAGCTGCGCGGCGTCTTTCTGTCCGAAAAACGCGCCCTCAGGCTCGATAATGTGAAACAGCTTGGCGACGATGGTGGTCACGCCGCGGAAATGTCCGGGGCGCGAGCGTCCGTCAAGCTTTTCGCTCAGGCTTTCGACCAGCACCCAGGTGACTCCGCCCTCGGGATAGATCTCTTCGACCGGCGGCGCGAAGAGGATATCTACACCTTCTTTTTCCAGCAGCTGGCAGTCGCGATCGAACTGGCGCGGATACTTCGACAAATCCTCCGTCGGTCCGAATTGCGTAGGGTTCACGAAGATGGAAACGGCAACCGCCTCGCACTGCGCTTTCGCAGCGCGCACCAACGACAAGTGGCCTTCATGCAGAGCGCCCATCGTAGGAACGAGGCCGAGGCGTCCGCGGCTCGCGCGGGCATCGCGGCAGGCGGCGCGCGCTTCCGGAATGGTGGAGCATATCTTCATGGCGTCAACGCTGAGCAGGGTGCGGAAGAACCAAGGTTCGTATCAAGGCATTATCAAGGCATCGCCTTACAGCTTGCGGAAAAACTCAGGTTCGTATCAGGGCATCGCTTCAGCGATACCGCAAGTTCTTTCGAATCAGACGCCCCTTTAGGGGCTGCGGCCTGACCGCCGGCCTGTAGTCGATTTCCCGCTCAGGGCGCCTCGCGAAATTGAACATCTAATTCCTGGAGGGTTCCCAGGAGCAGGGCGCGGTTCTTGCGCAGGTCTGCCTTCGTCTCTTTGGTTGGATTCTTGGGAACGGCTTGCGCGACCAGCACCACGCGGCCGTAAGGCCATGCGCTCGACGGCAGGGAGACCAACTCAGCCGGGATTTCCTCCGGCTTCAGCATGTGGATCTCGCGATTGGAAAGATCGACCAAACCGATCCCATCCTCGCGCACGACGAAATAAGGATTCTGCCAATGTGCCATGTTGCTAAACGGCGGATATTTCGAGGGATCCGGCGCCGGGATGGACTCAAGCCCGGTCGGCTGCCGCATTTCCACGGTTGACGTTTCCGGCGGCTTGGAGCAGCCCAGCAGAGCCCCCAACAGCAGCAAGGTGATGATCGTTTGTGCGTACCTTCGCACTATGTTCCGTGCCGCGGTTCGCACCGTCAGGCTGCGGAAAACCTCCGGTTTTGACCTGGTTTTGAAGGAGCGCGGCTTTACAGAGTGCTGAAAAACTCGATTTTGTTCTTGCTTTTGGGTGGCGCAGCGGTTCACCGCTGCGATAACTGGCTTGTTTTCAGCGACGGCTTTAGCCGCTGAGGCGCCGGCGTGTTGACAAGGCGACTTTTTTCCGCAGCCTGCCAAATTTTGCACCACGTGGTCTCCGCCCACTATTATCGCTGCATGGCGTGCTTGCGGTGGAGTACCGTTTCGAGTGCGGCCTGTGTTTCTTTCGGCAGGTGATAGGACTCAGCGTCGTTCGGGAACTGATGCGAAACCACGTCGGCCTTGAAGGCCAGTATGGATTCCGTGATCAGCGCGGCGGCGTCTCCATAGCGGCGAACGAATTTCGCCGCATGTCCGAAAGTAAGGTTGACCAGGTCGTGGAAAACAAGCACCTGGCCATCGCAATCCGGCCCGGCGCCGATGCCGATGGTAGGCGTTTCAATCTCGACGGTGATCATGGCCGCGACTTCCCGCGGAATTCCCTCCAGATAAATGCAAGCGACGCCAGCGCGATCGAGCGCAACCGCATCGCGCATAAGCTGCTCGATGGAGTTCAGCGTTTTGCCCTGAACCTTGTAGCCGCCCATCACGTTGACCGATTGCGGCGTGAGCCCGATGTGCCCGGCGACCGGAATCTCGGCATCGATCACGCGACGGATCACGTCCACCCGCTTCTCGCCGCCTTCCATCTTGACCGCCTCGGCGCCGCCTTCTTTCACAAAGCGGGCGGCGTTGTGAATGGCTTCGTTGGGGTCAGCCTGATAAGACCCGTAAGGCATGTCGGCAATGAGCAGCGCGTTCTTCACGCCGCGGCGCACCGCCTTGACGTGGTGCAGCATCTCGTCAACCGTGACCGAAAGCGTGTTCTCATAGCCAAGCATAGTCATAGCCAGCGAGTCGCCGACCAGAGCAATGTCGATGCCCGCCTCGTCAACCAGGCGCGCAGTGGCGTAGTCGTAGGCAGTAAGGCAGGTAATGGGATCGCGCTGAAACTTCTTTTCGCGGAGAGTAGCAGTAGTGATCTTGCGGCTGGGGCAATGCCCGCCGATAGGAGTGAGACTCACAATATCCTCCAGTGCCCCTCCGCAAACCGCGCGGATAGAGCCTGTACGCATCGTTAGATGACGCCAAACGCATTATAGCTGCAAAAAGGCTGTCCGTCGATAGGCGTTGATCGTTCGACCAAAACCGAGGAGTAAGACGAAGAAACGGGCTGGCTTGTACGCGCTCCTATTACAGAGCGTCCCCAACTCTTGGCCGTCCGGCCACCTATCCAAGTTGTCATCCTGAGCGGAGCAGGAACTTCACGAAGTGAAGTCCCTGCGGAGTCGAAGGACCCCTACCTCTTACAATTTCTGCCGCGTGCATCAGACCTTGCGCGTGACGCCTGCAATGGGGGCTGGACTCACGGTCACTTGAAGAGTCAGTCGGAATCCTTGAACCAACGATATCCAGCACGGCGGCTTGATGTTGATCTTGTGGGAACGTGACTTGCGGCTTTGAATTTGCCATTACTGCCTTCGAAGACTACACTTATAATGTATGAGTTTCGCTGTATATTCGCCATACGTTCCTAACCGGAGGACGCTATGTTGATGACCGACGGTGAAATCAAAGAATCGATGGCATCCGATAATGGACTTCGCATTCGCAATTTTTTCGAAGCGAGTCTACAAGCCTCAAGCTATGACATGCGCATAGGTTCCAAACTGCTTATCAGCAGTGATGAAGCGGAAATTGACTTGTCCAAGAAAGGGAGCGCCACGCTTGCCCCTGGCGTATTCGCCTTGGTGACTACGCAGGAAATTGTTGAATTGCCCGACACCATCGCGGGGCACATCGGTGTTAAGTCATACTATACGCGCAAGGGACTTGTGATGCTGGCTGGTCTCCAGATCGATCCCGGTTTTCAAGGTGTCCTCGTTATCGGTTTGTATAATGCTTCTCCGCGCGGACTTACGCTAGAATATCTCGCACCATTTTGTACGGTTGAATTTCACAAGCTTGCAAGACCAGTCCAAAGTCCGTACAAACCTGGCCAAGAACAAAGGCAAGGAGAGATCCCGCGGGCTGATAAGGACTATTTGCGGACCCTGGAGACACAAAGTCTTTCGGACCTGTCAGAATCTTTGCGGAGCCTCACTGTTGACGTTGGAAGCCTAGCGAACTCCATGAAGACCATGCAATGGGTCATCTCAATTGGGCTTCCATTCATTGCGGTCCTCATTGCCCTTGCCAGATGGCTGAAGTAGGCAGCAGGCCCTTTTACCGCTGCGCTGGCAGGACTTTGATGGGATCATGGAAGGGCAATTCGGACTGCTGTGACCTAAGTCTAGCGTTTTCAACATAGCTCTGCGCGCTGCCGCGCTTTAGGCCACCCTGCCGCCTAAGGCCACTGCTGCCGGATCCTTGCCCAGAGAGTTGCCGAACCTGCGAACCTTGAGCTCAACCATGCGCCGTTCCTTGCGTCATTGCAATTGTAATAACACCGCAGTCGGAAGATCGCAGAAAGTCACCGCCCCTGACTTCTGCAATGACCTGACCATTTTTTTCATCACAAACGCCCGGGCCCTTCATCACAGACATCCAACCCGCCATGCTCGAAAATGAAGTTCGGATTGGCCACGGTAGAGGTGTGCCCGTCTCCAGAGACGGCACGAGAAGCTTCACGGCCCGATCCGTTAGTAGCTCTTTGATAAGAAGCTTTGCGGAGGAGAGACCGGCGTCATCTCCCCCAAAAACCGCCCCAAAACGGGAACCTTGGCCAATAATCGAGCTAAGTCCTGATTCCTCAATATTTTGAAAGTAAGTCGTTTAGATTGAATATTTTAGCGGAAATGGGGGGGGGTACAAAACCCGTAACCGCCCAAGGAAGCCAATGACCGATTTCAGGAAAAACTAAGTTTTTGATTTTCCTGAGACCTAAGACCTAAGACCTGAGACCTGCTCTCAAGCGCTGGCCGCATCCTGACTGCCCAGCGGCAGGAAATATTGCGTGCCCTTGATCGGCGCAGAGACTTTTTTCAGCAGCTCCTGCAGGTCTTCGTTGCGGTTGACAAAGTCGATCTCGGAGGTGTTCACGATCAGCAGGTCGGACTGCGTGTAGTGAAAGAAAAAGTGTTCGTAGGCCTTCACCACTTCCATCAGGTAATCCTCGCTGATGGCCTTCTCGCCGGCCGCGTTCTTCTTTTTCAGCCGCTTCTTAAGCACTTCCGGCGTGGCCTGCAGATAGATGACGAGGTCGGGCGTGGGGAGTTGTTCGCGGAAATAATTAAAGTAGCGATTGTAGGTATCGAGTTCCTGATCGTTGAGATTGAGGCAGGCGAAGAGCTTGTCTTTTTCAAAAATGTAATCGGACACCACGGTCTTATTTGACCGCGGCCCCAGATCGAGCCCGCGCAGTTGCTCAAAGCGGCGAATCAGGAACGCCAACTGGGCCTGGAAGGCGGAGCCGCGCTCGCCTTCGTAGAACGCCTTCAGAAACGGATTGTCTTCCGGCTCGATCACGCGCTGGGCAGCCAGGCGCTCTCCGAGAACCCGAGCCAGCGTGCTCTTCCCAACTCGTATGGGACCTTCAACCGCAATGTAACGGGGAAGCTCGAAAAGCTTGGCCATGGATTGTCAATTGTCGTGGAGAACTGGAAAGCAGAATATATCGCTTCGCGTCCGGACGCAATGTGGGAAGAGTTGGAGAGCCGGGCGTCCCCGCCCGGCCGCCTCACCGCCGGACGGGCGACGACGCCCGTCGCTCCACCAGCTAGAATCTCCACATGCTTCCGACTGTGATCGGATTGGCGACCGCTGCTGCCGCCGCGGCGGCGGGATATCAGTCCATGGCGCCGACGGGGCAGTGGTTTGGGAGGACGTTTGCAGAAGGGATGCGAGGGAGCAAGCAAATCGCCTTGACCTTCGATGACGGACCGAACGATCCGCACACGCTCAAGTTGCTCGAAGTGCTGGCGAAGCACAATGTGCAGGCGACGTTCTTCATGATCGGCCGCTACGTGCAGCAACGCCCCGATATTGCGCGCGCGGTGGCCCAGGCAGAACACGTCGTCGGCAACCACACGTTCACGCATCCGTTGCTGATTTTTGAGTCGGCGTCCCAGACGCGCCAGCAACTCGCCGACTGTCATCAGGCTTTGCAGGACACCATCGGCGAGCATTCGAATTTGTTTCGTCCCCCGTTTGGGGGAAGACGGCCGGCGACCATAAGGATCGCGCGCAAACTCGGACTGCAGACGGCGATGTGGAACGTGACCGGCTATGACTGGAGCGCTCCGCCCGCCGCGTTGATCGAGAAAAAAGTCGCGCGCCAGATCCGCGGCGGCGACGTAATCCTGCTGCACGATGGCGGACATCGCGCCCTGGGCGCAGACCGCGCGCAGACGGTGATTGCGACCGACAATCTGATCCGGCGTTGCAAGGGTGAGGGGTATGAATTCGTGACAGTGCCAGAGATGATGAAGGCTGTCAGCTCTCAGCTCCCAGCTGTCAGTTAGAGTTCTCCGTTCTCAGCTTATAATCTGCCACATGACGGTCACCTTGAAACGCTGGCACTGGAAGCTATTTGTCGTTTTGTCGGTGGTCCAACTCGGCGGGTATATTGTGCTTTCGCGATCATCGATGGTCATTTTCGCGGCGGATTTTCTCCAGCGCACAAGTTGGGTTACTCGATTCATGATTCCGGTCAGCAGCGCGATTAGTGTGGCGTTTACCGCCACGGTGGCCATTGCGCAGCTCACAGACGTCTTCGTCAAACAGAAGTAGTGACCTTGAGAAACTCGGTGGAGCTTGCTCCCCTGGACAGCCGAGGGCGGCTGTCCCTACGTGAGTAGGTTTTACTGAGAGCTGACAGCTGAGAACTGAGAGCTTCCTCTACGCATGCACCATCGCGAAGGCCTGCTTCGCCGCCGCGATGGTTTGCTGCACGTCGCGTTCAGTGTGCGCTGCGCTCAGAAACGCCGCTTCGAACTGCGAAGGCGGCAGGTAAATGCCGTTTTCGAGCATGGCCCGGAAGAAACGCCCGAAGGCTGCGGTGTCGGATGTGGCGGCGGAAGCCCAGTCGGTGACCGGACCCGCTGCGAAGAACCAGGTAAACATCGAGCCCACGCGGTTGTGGCACATAGTCACGCCGGCGTCTTTGGCTGCGGCCGCTACTCCGGCAACCACTTCCGCGGCAAGCTTGTCGAGCTTGGAGTAAACGTCCTTGTGCTCTCGCAAATAGCGCAGCGTGGCATAACCGGCGGCCATCGCCAGAGGATTCCCAGAGAGCGTTCCGGCCTGGTACACCGGGCCGAGAGGAGCAACCAGATCCATGATTTCGCTCGGTCCGCCGTAAGCGCCCACGGGCAAACCTCCACCGATGATTTTGCCCATGGTAGTGAGATCGGGCTGGATGGCGTAGAGTTCCTGTGCTCCGCCATAGGCCAGGCGAAATCCGGTCATGACTTCGTCGAAAATCAGCAGCGCCTTGTCGCGCGAGGTAATGGCGCGCAGAGCTTCTAAATATCCGCGCGCCGGAGGCACGCATCCCATGTTGCCCACGACCGGCTCCACGATGACGCAGGCAATCTGCTGCTTGAATTTCTCGAAAGCTTGTTCGAGCGCATTGGTGTCGTTGTAGGGGAGCGCAAGTGTGAACTGCGTGAATTCTTCCGGAACGCCCGCCGAGCCCGGAATGCCCAGCGTGGCAACCCCGGATCCCGCTTTCACCAGCAGCGCGTCGGCGTGCCCGTGATAGCAGCCTTCAAACTTCACAATGTATTTGCGCTTCGCATACGCACGCGCCAGGCGGATGGCCGACATGGTCGCCTCCGTGCCCGAACTGACGAAGCGAACTTTTTGCACGTGCGGAAAAGCGGAAATGACCAGCTCGGCGAGATCCGCTTCGGCGGGAGTGGAAGCTCCGAAGCTGGTGCCATTGCGCGCCGCCGAGATCACGGCCTCGATGACTGTGGGCGCCGCGTGCCCGAGGATGAGCGGACCCCAGGAGCCGATGTAGTCCACATACTCGTTGCCGTCGGCATCCCAAACGTGCGAACCCTGGCCGCGCACGATATACAGCGGGTCGCAGCCCACCGCGCGAAAAGCGCGCACCGGGGAATTCACGCCTCCGGGAATCAACTGTTCGGCGCGTCTCTGCAGCTTGCGGGATTGCTCTGTCTTGCGGGCCATCATTCCTCCAGAGTAGCCGTCGTCGGGGAGCCTTGGAAGCTTCTCCCGCGCGCTCCGATCAATATAGCAGCGCAGGGCACAAAGGGAGGTCAGAGGTGAGAGGTCAGATTGCAGAGGTGAAGACCTACTGTGAACGATATCGGCACTGCGAGGTTCCTACCTCTGCAATCTGACCTCTCCCTCTGACCTGTTCTGTCGCCTCACCAAATGTGGTAATGGCCTTCGCGGCGACCGAGTTCGACTTTCAGCCCGAACAGCCTGCCCAAGCTTTTGGCTTGCAGGATTTCTTCTTTGCGTCCGTCGGCCACGATCCGGCCGTTCGACATGAGCACCACTCGTTCGATCTCGGGAACGACGTCGGGGATTTCATGAGTGACGAGAATGATTCCGATTCCCGAGCTGGCCAGCGAGCGCATCGTTTCTCGGAGGCTGCGCTGCGCCAAAATGTCCAAAGAATTGCAGGGTTCGTCGAACAACAGCGCGCGTGGCTTGTGCACCAGAGCCCGGGCGATCAAGACGCGCTTAGCCTCCCCCGACGACATTTCCTGCACGGCACGCTCCGCCAGATGCGAGACGCCGAGCTCGGCCAAAGCGGCCTCGGCCAGTTCTCTGTGTTTGGGATCGACGGCGTGATTCGGGAAGATGCGCGTGCTGCTGAAAAAGCCGGACAGCACTACGTCCAGGCCGCTGGCGTCACCGGTACACGAAGACATCAGGTCGTTGGACACGATGCCCAGCAGAGAGCGCAGCTCAAAAACGTTCCAGCTCTTTTGGCCGAGGATGGTCATACTCGACCCTTCGCGGACCATCGGATAACACTCGCGGGTGATGGTTTTGATCAGGGTGGACTTGCCGCAACCGTTCGGCCCCAGCACCGCCACATGTTCGTCGACATGCACGCGAAGGCTGAAGTCGTCGAGCACGATCTTCTCTCCCCGCATCACGCGGACGTTCCGCAGATCGAGTAAAGGGGCTTGGTTTTCCACGCTGTCGAGTGATTCCACGTTACAGTATCGCGAGTATTCGGGCTGCCGAGCGGATCATTGCGCGCTGCATTGCAGGCAGAGGTCACGACTCTTGACCGCGAACTGTGGTACTTAGGCGCTGCGGCTCGTGAATCCCACCCCTGTGCAGCAAGCTAGAGTTGCCACGCCTCGCGGCCGTTATGGAATTCATCGGACTTTTACAGAATTGCAATATTCCTGCAATCTCCCGCGGCTATCGTAACTACAGTTGCCCTTCTAACCGGGAGGGTTTATCAGGACGGCCTTGGGGGGCTCCGGGCTGTCCTTTTTAGTTTTGGAAATTCGTCGCCCGCATCGCGAGGCACCGGTCGCGTGCACTGCCGCTCTCGCCCAGGCGTACTGCGAGCATTGGATCACTTGAGGTACGAGCGCACGATCTCAATCAGTTCGTCGGTCGCGAGCGCCTGCTCGGAGCTGAGTTGCTTGGAGTTGATGACGTGAAAGCGGATGTGGCCTTCCAGCAATTCGGCCATCAATCCGTTCATGGCGCCGCGCGCGGCCGTGATCAGCTGCAGCACATCGGAGCAATCTTCATCCGCTTCCAGGGCACGCTCGATGGCGGCGATTTGTCCTTTGATTCTTTTGATCCGGAGAATGAGCTTGGGTTTTTCTTCGACGGTATGCATTTTTTCCTTGACTGTAGTATACCCCCCTATGGTATATGAAAACTAAGTCGGCGTGGTAGGGGTTGCGCAGGCACGCCGTCCGCGCGGCTTGAAAATAGCATCTGCTCCGTGCGGATACAAACCGAGGTATATGTGACAAGATCGACGAGCCTCCGAGTTGGCGGCTCGCGGGATGGCAGCAGTAGACGTGAGACGATAGCGGCGTTACTCCTCCCCTATCGGTTCACATCTGCTTCTTCTATCCCAAAAAACTGAGGCCAGAACGCGGTCATGCCGCGTCGCTGCCGGCGGGAATTGTACTCCAGCCGCAAGCGGGGCGACTCACGAACGTGCGCAGCCGCTCAACATTAACTATAGTTAACTGTCCGTGATACGCTAGCGTTAATCATCAGCGCGAGGCGCGGATCGCGCGTAAGAAATCCGTTCGCAGGCACAGACATGAGGTCAAGCTGGAAGGTTGAATCTTACAGAAAGGGGGAAAAGAAAATGACCAGCATGACTGCATTCGCAGAAGCGATGGCGATGCCGACGACGCAGCTCACGCGCGCGATCCAATACGAAGATGCCGCTTCCCGGCAATTGGAAAGCCACGCGGGACGCAAGTCTCCGCGTATGAGCTGGGTCGTGGTCACCGACAAGAACGGCAGGCGGCAGCTCCGCATCCAATGGGAGCCAGCCGTGGAGAACTGACGCTCAACTTGGGCCGTAACTGTAACTTTCTATTAACCGATGAAGCGCATACTGGTGAACTGTACGTGCCAGCGTGATTGCAATCACATCCAAGGGTGACTGGAAGCGTTGCCAAGCGTGCCTTCGGCCAATTAGTTTGCTACTCATGATATTGAAATTGAAATTCATTTTCATTATGAACGGCCTCATTATGGACCGCCGGATTATGAACCGCCGGATTATGGACCGCCGGGCCGGCCAAGGTCGCGCCCGGGGCGCCGGGCTGTCCCTGGCTCTGGCGCTCGCTTTTCTGCTCTGCGCCGTCGCTCCCGCCGGTTGGGCGCAGTCGCAAGTCGCCTCCGATTCCACACAATCTGCTTCCACACAATCCGCCGTTCCCACCGCCCCGGCTGCGGAGGATCCGCCCAGCCCGCCCATCGATGCCAATGCCGATACCGAAGCGATGTTCCCGCATTTCAAGGACTCGCGGTTCTGGCTCTCCGGGCAGACGAACTTCATCTTCCAGGCTCATCCCGGCTTTCACGCCGACTACAGCGGGAAGAACAGCCTCAGTCCACACTATGACAAAGCCACGTCGCGAGTCATGACGCTCTACACCGGCGTGCGGCTCAACAATTCCACCGAGCTTCTGGTGGACATCGAAGAAGCTGGCGGCGCGGCGCTCAGCACCGGCCTGGGCTTGGCGGGGAATACGGATCTGGACATCGTGCGCAATCCGCTGTTGAGCAAAGTGCCGTACCTCGGGCGCGGCATGATCCACAAAGTGTTCGCGTTAAGCAAGGATAGGATTGAGAACCAGCGTAGTTTTCTGTCGCTGTTCGATGAGTTGCCGCGGCGACCGCCTGGAAATTCGCTTCGGCAAGTTCAGCCTGCCGGATTTCTTTGACGTGAACTCGGTCGGCTCCGACACGCATTTTCAGTTCGACAACTGGTCCGTGGACAACAACGGCGCCTTTGACTACGCCGCCGATACTCGTGGCTACACCGTGGGCGTGGTGGCCGACTACGAGGACCGCAACTGGGGTTTCCGCTTTGCCGAAGGGCTCATGCCGAAGGTCGCGAACGGAATCGATCTGGTGTGGCGGCCGTGGCAGGTTCACGCGGAGAATTGGGAATACGAACTGCGTCGTGGCGTCATACCGAAAAAAGCGGGCGTCGTGCGTCTGCTTGCATACACGAACCACGCCAATATGGGCATCTACCGCGATGCTGTTACTCAGTTTATAGATCACTCGTCCCCGGAGCCGGAGACGGTCCCGGAAATCACTAACCACCCCTGGCACATCACCCGCAAATATGGCTTCGGCGTCAACCTGGAACAGAATCTCACGCGGAACGTCACGGCGTTTGCCCGCTGGGGATGGGACAACGGAAAAACCGAGTCATTCGCCTACACCGAAATCGATTCGACCATCGCCGAAGGCGTGGGGGTGAATGGCGCGAGATGGCATCGCAAGCAAGACCGTGCCGGCATTGCCTTCGTGTCGAACGGCATCAAGAAAGATCACCAGGTATACCTGGCAGATGGCGGGAACGGTTTCCTGCTGGGCGATGGAGCGCTGAACTACGGTCGGGAGAACATCGTCGAGTCGTATTACACGGCACACGTTTGGCGCGGAATCTATATCGCTCCCGGATTGCAGTACGTCGTCGATCCCGGTTACAACCGCGACCGGGGGCCGGTGGTGGTGCCTAGCCTGCGGGCTCATGTGGAATTCTGAACACAGTTGTCGAGATAGCTTCCGATAGGTCCGCAATCCGACAGGCCTTCAGCAGTCCCCACCCCAAGGCGATTCCGTTCGAGATGTGGTCTCGCGTGGAGCCTTCGCCCACGTGCAGGGCCAACATTTCCGCAAAAGACTGGGGGCTCGACTGGAATACCTGCATAACGCGCTGCCGCAGATGGCTGTGTTTGGCCATGAACAGCATCATGCGAGCCATCAGGGCGGGACGGCGCATCAGCGTCCGGTGACCCTGTTGATAGCGAGCGAGGTCTCCGCTCGCCAGGCAATCGCCCAGCAGCGCGGCTTGCCGAAAGCCGAGGCAAATACCTTCTCCGGTGATGGCGTCCACTCCGCCCGAGGCGTCGCCCACCAACACCGTTCGACCACGATACACGCGCCGCAATTTGCGGGTGACGGTGATTGCGCCCCGCTCGCTGGAAGCGGGTTCCGCATCTTTGAGGCGCGCCGAAAGTTCCGGAAATTCCCCGAGCGCGTCGTCCATCCGCAGCCGCAACTCCGGGCTGGACGAGACCAGCGCCAAACAAACTTCTTCGCGGCTAACGGGCGTGACATAAATTTGGCAGTGACGGCCCCAATGCAACTCCATGAAGTCGGTCCAGGGCGCGACGCGGTAGTGGCGCCGGAAACCGAAGCGCCGATTCTTCTTCTGGGGTGCATCCAGTTTGTGTTGATCCAGCTTGGCCCAGCCGCGGACGCGCGAACTCGCTCCGTCAGCGCCCACCACCCAGTGCGCGCGCACCAATTCTCCAGCAACCAGCGCGCCCTCCGGATGAAGCCCGGTGACCGCCGCCTGCCACAGCAAGCGCACGCCGCACGCCGCCGCGTGGTCCGTCATAACCCGATGCAGATGCGTACGCCGAATTCCGTACGCCGTTCCGCGAGGAAAAGCAGCCTCGGCTCTTATGCCGTCGCTCACGAAACGAATGCCGCGGAATGGATACGCTTCGCCTTCGGGAATTGTGATGCCGAGATCGCGCAAAGCCTCCACTCCGTCCGGCATCAGTCCCT
>CAVVNA010000008.1:0-32285 GCA_963749275.1 uncultured Acidobacteriaceae bacterium | reverse complement strand
CCGGGCTGGTTCAGGGAGACACCCGGTTTGGCGATATTCGCATCGCCGCCGTGCCCCTGCCGGCCGCGACCATCGCCACGGGCAGCCCGTACCTCCTGTCCGGTAGCACCTGGTCCGGCGATCTGGTTTTCAACAGCAGTTACTCGTTTGGGCTGAACACTCCGGGAACCTACGACCTCTTCACGTGCGCTCTCCATGAAGCCGGCCATGTCTTCAGCCTGGGGGATACCAGCACCAATCCCACCTCGGTCATGTACAACCAGTACCTGGGGCCACGGACAGGGCTGTCGAGCGGCGACGTCACCGCCTTGCAGAGTCTGTACGGTGTTCCCTCGACCAGCGATCCCGATGCCACCTTCAATCAGGCGCCAGAACATCCCGCCACCGCCCCACTGGGACGGTATTTCCCCCTGGACGGCCAATGGGACGATCGGCGCCAACGGCAATGTCGATATCTATCGTTTGCAGCTTCCAAACGGCAATTTTACCGGCGGAATCAATGTCACACTGGACACGAACGGGTTGAGCCTGCTGACCGGCGGGTTGTCGGTCTACGATTCCAACTACAACTTGATCGGGACTGCCTCAGAAGTGGATCCGCTGAGTTCCAACCCAGTAATTCACCTGAGTAACGTCCAGGGCAACAGCACCTACTACATTAAGGTGCAAGGAAACAGCTCGGACGTGTTTGGGGTCGGCAGCTACCAGGTGCAGGTGTCCATGCCTCCCCAGACAAACGGCGGGCCCATGAACCTGCTGCAGTCCTACAATCCCCAGGACATCCACCTGCCCGGCAACTAT
Source organism: uncultured Acidobacteriaceae bacterium (assembly GCA_963749275.1). Lineage (GTDB taxonomy): Bacteria > Acidobacteriota > Terriglobia > Terriglobales > Acidobacteriaceae > Acidiflorens. Next base: position 31,484 of record CAVVNA010000008.1, on the reverse strand, counting down.
ACCGGGGCCACCCCGTTGCTCCTGAAAAGCTCCATCACCCAGCAAAATGAGATTGACGTCTATCGTCTGCAAACGAACAACATCAACACCTCCAACGGCATGGTCGTGATGCTGGCGGCCATCGGCCAGAGCATCGCGGCACCGAGCCTGAGTGTGTATGACAACAACGGCAATCTCCTCAATGCGGTTTCGACCGTCGATCCGAACACGGGCGTTCTGACGATTGCAGTTCCGAACGTCACGGCTAACCACCACAACATCATCGTGCAAACCGGGATCCAGTCCTTGCTCGGTCACGGCACGTATCAATTGGGTATTGATTTCCGCTCCTACGCAGCCGTGATCGCCGGGACTCCTTGTTGCCCCATCGGCGCCGAGCAACGCATCGGTTGGCGGCGCGAGACCGGCGACATCGATTTTACCAACGGGACTTACATTGTCCAGCAGTTACCGCCTCCATGCAGCCAGCAGGGCCATGCGCCATGCATTCCGGGAAACGGAACCTTACCGGCGCACGTGGTCCTCTCTTCAAACCGCAAAATTCTGCAAAACATAAATAACTGGGGGCCGCGCATTGGGCTCGCATACCGTCTGGGTGACAAGACCGCTTTGCGGCAGGCTTCGGGATCTTTTATGATAACTGGGCCGCGGTTACTCAAATTGCGCAAAACTACGTCGGCCAATGGCCGGATGTGGCTCAGAACATACTGCCGAACCTGAACGCTCCCACCGCGGCGTCGCCCACACCAACCCTTACAGGTCAGAATCCGTTCGGATCTGCCTCCGGTTTTTTGCCGCCTGGTACACCGTTTGGAACGAATACGTAACTCATCGGATCCCCGCTATCAGGAATCCGTACTCGGAACAATGGAACTTAGGCGTCGAGCATCAATTCGGCCAAGGCACCGTGATTTCCGTGGCCTACGTCGGCTCTGAGACTCACCGGCTGGACGTCGGCGGATACTACAACACGGCATTGACGCCGGGTCCGGGACTCGTCAGCGGCCGGAATCTGTACTCATACATCATTTCCATGATGTATGATCAGCAGCGTCGCAAACGGCGACTATGACGCTCTGCAGATCCATCTGGAAAACAGGTTCGTGAACGGCCTTATTTCCCAGATCTCATATACATGGAGCAAGGCCATCGACGAAGGGGCCTCCGGGCTACTTTGGCGCGGAAGGCCAATCGCTCGAAAACCCGTATAATGTGCGCGCCAGCCGGAGCGTATCCGCTTATGACATTCCTCAACTCCTGACGGTTAACCTGAATTATGAATTGCCGATGGGGAAGGGTAGATTATTCTCCACCGGAAACAGAGTCCTCGATTTCGCGGTTGGTAATTGGGCAGGCCAACGCGATCTTTACCACCCGTTCCGGACAGCCATTTACGATAACGGCTGACGGCGATATTGCGAACACCGGCAACACCGGCTACGAACGTGCGAATCTGGTGGGAACTCCGAAGTCTCTCGCATCCGACCACGAGCGAATGGTTCAACACCGGCGCCTTCGCGATTCCCGCTATTTATACCTATGGCAATCTGGGACGAAACGCTCTGCGGAGTCAAAGCCTGTGGAACCTGGATTCTTCGATTTTCCGGCAGTTCCAGTTGCGCGAGCACATGAAGTTCGAATTCCGCGGGGAAGCCTTTAACATCTTCAACAACGTGGTTTATGGTATTCCCGGAACCGATATTTCCATAGCCACTAGTTTTGGCCACGTGACGAGCACTGCCAACAATGCCAGGTCGCTACAGTTAGGGGCGAAGATTATTTTCTAAACAGCGCAATGTTAATGTCTGAGGGGAGACGCTCATTCTTATGTTCTCGACTGCCGGCGATCTTCGCCTCAAAGGCGGGCGCGAAACGATCGCCGCCGCCTTCCGTTGAGGAGGCAATCCTCTCATCCATTGAAAAGTTTGAGGTTTTCGACACTCATGAGCACATCATTCCCGAATCGCAGCGTGTTTCGGAGCGAGCGAATTTTTTTACTCTCGCCAGTCACTATGCTTTCAATGATGTGATTTCGGCCGGACTGCCGGCGGAATCGGTTGGTCGAATTCGCGACTCTTCCGTATCGGATGGTGAGAAATGGCGGCTGTTTGAACCGTTCTGGAAGTACGCCCGCTTTACGGGATATTGTCAGGCGCTGCGCATCGCCATGCGTGATATCTACGGCGCGAATGCGATTGATGCCGCAAGCGTAGGCAAACTGAACGATGCGATTGCAGCGAGAAACCGGCCTGGCCTGTACCGCTATGTCCTAAAAGAACGTGCCAAGATTCGTGTAGCGGTGGTTGACGACTACTGGAACGCGGGAGCCGTTCGGCCGGATCCGGAGTTCTTTGTCCTGGCGCACAAGTTCGACCGCTTTGTTTTGCTGGATCACGCGCCGCAGGTTCGCGAACTAGAGACGCTCACCAATCGGTCGATAACCACCTTGATAGGCCTGGAGCAGGCTCTGGAAACGAATTTCAGACAATGCATCGAGGCAGGCATGGTGACGGTAAAGACCACGCTCGCCTACAACCGCAACCTTCTATTCCAGGAGATCACTCCGGCGGACGCAGAGCGGGATTTCGACCGGTTGATGCACACCGCGGCGGGGGTCGCGGACTTCCACGCCCGTGTCCTGAGACCGTTTCGCAATCTGGAGGATTACATGTTTCACCGCGTGCTGCAACTGGCCGACGCGCATCGTATCCCGTTCCAGGTGCACACCGGGCTGCAGGCAGGCAATGGAAATTTCGTGGCGAATTCGAACCCAACCGCGCTGACGAACCTGTTCTTCTTATATCCACGCCTCAGGTTCGACCTGTTTCACATCAGCTACCCCTACCATGGGGAGCTATCTGTCTTGGCGAAGACGTTCCCCAATGTTTTTGCCGACTTCACCTGGGCGCATATCGTGTCGCCCACGGCGGCGCAGATCGCTCTCCACGAGTTTCTTGAAACAATTCCGGCAGATAAAATCTTCGGCTATGGGGGTGACTATCGGTATCCGGAGCTCAGCTATGGACATCTGGTGATCGCGCGCATGAATATCGCGAAGGTGCTTTCAGAAAAAGTCGCCGCGGGGTTCTGCAACGTCGAAGAAGCTATTCAGATCGCGAAGTTGCTTTTGGTGGAAAACCCGGCCCAACTCTTCCTGGCGCGGCCTGCACCGGGCTGATAGCTCCGGATCGCCTAAGTCCTCGATCGTTACTTCGAACCCGAATTCCGTGCTTTGTGAAGTTCGCCCGGAAAACCTGATTTCCAGGTACTTACGTTTTAGCCTGCACGCTGTACGTACAGGACACTCGCAGCTCATCTGGATACTGTGCACTCCGCGCTTCTCGGGCGAGCAGACCGGGGAGCGGGAAATCCTGGCTTCGGTGGTTTTCATCCTGGCTTCGATCACCGACGGCATTGACGGCTATCTCGCGCGCCGACGCGGCCAGATCACTACCATGGGCATGTTGCTCGATCCGCTGGCCGACAAGTTGCTGATCGCCGCCGCCTTCGTCACGCTGGTGCAGTTTAATCCCGCGCTGGTGCCAGCCTGGATGGCGGTGGTCATCATCGGCCGCGAGTTTCTGGTCAGCGGGCTGCGCTCCATTGCCGCGTCTGAAGGCTTTACGATTCAAGCCAGCGAACTGGGCAAGTTCAAGATGCTGGTGCAGATCATTTCGGTGGTGGCCGTGATTCTCGCCCGCCGCTGGCACGAGTGGCCCGTCGGCGGCATTTACATTTTCCCGGTCTACTGGATTGCCTGGATCGCCATCTGGTTCATGGTGCTGCTGTCGCTGGTTTCCGCGCTCGATTACTTCGTTGCCTTCTGGTCGCGGATCGACCGCAAATCGGAAAAGCGGCGGCGCCGGACCTTCGTCCTCTCCCGGCGGAGAAAACGCGATGTCCAAGCTGTCTGAAACGCAGTCGGTGCAGGCGGAGAAGCCGACTGAAAATCTGTCTGAGCGCGAAGCCGCTCGCCCCGCCCCGCTGTCTTCGGAATTGGAATTGGAATTTTCCCTCGAGCAACGCCGGACTCTGCTCCGCATCGCGCACCAGGCGATTCTTTGCGCTCTAGAGCGTCGGCCTTTTCCGGACACGCCGCCCTTTGCGCCCGGACTGGCGGAGCCGCGCGGCGTCTTCACGACTCTTTATCTGCGCGGCGAGCTTCATCGCGAACTCCACCGCGAACCTCATCGCGAACTCCATCGCCAACTGCGGGGATGCGTCGGCTATGCCCTGCCCATCGCGCCGCTGTATCGTGCCGTGGCAGAAACTGCCCGGGCCGCCGCTTTCGACGATTCCCGTTTCTTGCCGGTAACCCTGGAAGAAGCTTCTCAGCTGGAGGTTTCTCTGAGCGTGCTCTCCCGCCTGGTCTCGATTCTTCCCGAGGCAGTGGAAGTCGGGCGCCACGGTCTGCTCATCTCCGATGGCGTTCGCCGCGGCCTGCTGCTGCCCCAGGTTCCGGTCGAATATGGTTGGGACCGGGAAACTTTTCTCGAGCAAACCTGCCGCAAAGCCGGCCTGCCGCTGGATGCCTGGCGCAAAACCGCAACCATCGAGGCTTTTACCGCCGAGGTCTTTTCCGACGCCGATGTCGAAGTTCCCGGCTGAGTCTGGTTCCGAGAATTTTTTTCGCGGACTCTGTATTCCACTCCTCCGCGCCTCCCCCCACTTTCGTACCCTTGCCTTCTCCGCAAAAGGACGTAAGCTAAGCGCTGGCGTTTTGATTGAGCAGGCAATGTTGTGGAGGGCAATATGGAACTCGCGGTTGTGATCGTTGTAGTGCTCGTGGCGGGCGCGATGATTCCCGGGAATCCGAAAATCCGTTTCTTCCGCTGAATAACGCAGGTGTCAGGTCTCAGGACGAACGTGGACTTTGATCTTTCCTGAGACCTGACACCTGTGACCCGACACCTTTCTTCCTATAGGAAGTCCGAACCCACCGCAAAAGGAAAAAGGGGAGATTCGCTCTCCCCTTCTGGCGATCAAATTATTGTGCTCTTACTGCTGGTCGTCCAGTTCCACCGTGTCGCCCGCGTGGACATCTTCCAGCGCGAAGACGACCATACCGGACGATGCCGTCGGGGTTACGTTCAGAACTACGACTTCGCCCACGGCGCGCCGCGGCAGATCGCTCACATGAATGTTCGGCCCTTTGGGCTTGGTGAAGCGATTGGCCTCAAAAGCCGGCGGGCGCATCTGCGTGTCTTCTGACATCTGAGCTTTGAAGGAGAGCGAGTCCACCGGATCATTCATGGTGGCTGTGTAGGGACGCACAACGCGGAAATAGTCCCCCACTTTTACGCCCTGGTTCGAACCCATGTTCATATAAAGTTTCATGCCCGTGCCCAGGAAGCCGTCAAAATCTTTGCCGAGCACGATCCGTCCGCTCAGTTTCCCATTCGGCGGCGCGAACCGGTCGAAATGCCCCGGCACGTGAAATGCGATCGGCGGTTTTTCCACGAAAGGCAGGGCGAGATCTCCTGGGTTGATGGGATCGCAACTGAACTCCACCTGGGCGATGGCGCTGTGACTGCGGGTATCGACCACGCGCACCCTTCCAATTTCTCCGTAAGGGCGTCCCGCGGCAGCCAGTACTTTTCTCTGCCCCGGATAGATCTCATACTCGTTGACATCCCGCATTTCGCGGACGATCGAATACAGTTGTCCTGTCTGATAGCCGCTGCCCGCCAGGTAGACCAGTTCTCCGATCTCGAACTTGGTCGAGGTCGGTGTCTCCAGGCCGCCGTTCACGTAATGGGCGTCGGGAATCCGTTCCTTGGTAAGAAATCCTGCGCAGTAGATGTCCGCTGCGGTAGGCGTCTGGTAGCGCACGAAAGGCACGTTGACCGCAGTGTGCACTATACCCGACTCATCGGGCGTGACCGCCGTCGTCAACTGCTGCTGGGCCAGGACGAAGGTCGCCGTCACCGTCACCATCGCCATCAGTAGCAATAACAATCCTGTTTTCTTCATGTTACCTCCGACTCCAAACTGCTCCGGGGATGCCCCAGCTATCTCTCTCGGAAGACAAGGGTTACAGCCAAAAAGTAACAAGCGGACAGGCAGGGGTCAAGGTTACGAGGGTGTTTGGCCCCTGTGGCCCAAAGTGCTTTCCTGAGTCCTTTGGCAATCCTTATGTTGCATCTGCGCTTACACCCCTGTAATATCGCGCCGTCGTTGAAAACAAATGGCCTTGGCTTTGTCTTCCACACCTGCGACCCGTCTTCTGCCCCAGCGCCTGCCTAAGGTCTGCCTGGCGCTGAGCGGCGACACTGCCGAAGACATGGTCGCTACCGCTGAGTCCATGGCCCGAGACAACCCTTTCCTCGAATTCCGTTTGGACTACCTGAAGCAGCCCTTGGCCGCGCTTCCGAAAATCCATCGTTTTCTTGAAACCCATCACTACGTCACTGCCATCGGCACCTGCCGCCGCGCCGACAATGGAGGCAAATTCAAGGGATCGCTGGCCTCTCAAATGGAAGTGCTTGCCAAGGCCCACGCCGCGGGCTGTCAGCTTGTCAACTTGGAACTTCAGAGCGCATCGAAAGCGAAGCCCGAAGCCATCGCGCGCCTGCGCAGCCGCGCTGCACTCATCCTCTCGTTCCATGATTTCCGCGCCACGCGCAACCTCGATGAAACGCTGGGGAAAATGCTGAAGATTCCGGCCGACTTCTACAAGGTCGTCAGCACCGCGACCACGCTTTCCGACAACGTGGCCATGATGAAGTTTCTGCAGGCGCAGAGCGGCGTGCATGCGCTGATCGGCTTGTGCATGGGAGAGCAAGGCATCATCAGCCGCGTGCTCAGCGTGCGTGCCGGCAGCGCGTTCACCTTCGCCGCAGTCAGCGCCGATCTCAAAACCGCACCCGGTCAGGTCAGTGCGCGGGACCTGCGCAGCATCTACCGCATCGATCAAGTCGACGCCGCCACTCGCATCTATGGCGTCGCCGGCGATCCCGTCGAGCATTCGCTCTCGCCGGTCATCATGAACACCGCGCTGCGCAGAGAAAACGTGAACGGCGTTTATCTTCCTCTGCACGCCAAGACGCTCAAGGAGTTGATCCATTGCGTGCGTGAGATTCCGCTGCACGGTCTCAGCATCACCATGCCGTACAAGCAGGCCATGCTTCCATATCTCGACAACACCGACGCCCACACGGCCAAAATCGGCGCCTGCAACACCGTTGTCCGCGGACAGGATGGCAAGCTTTACGGTTTCAATACCGATGTCGCCGGTGTGGTTCGTCCCCTGGAGCAGCGCCTCTCCATGGAGAACGCGAAAGTTCTGGTGCTCGGCGCCGGAGGCGCGGCGCGGGCTGCGGTCTTCGGTCTCAAAGAGCGCGGCGCCGAAGTCTGGATATTGAATCGCACTTCCGCGAAGGCGCAGAAGCTCGCGCGCCAGGCCAGAGCGCGCAGCATCAAACGCGCCGACCTCCGCAAGATCGCCTTCGACGTCATTATTAACGCCACTCCCGTGGGAATGGGGAACACGCGCGACTGCCCGCTCAAAGACGACGAGATCCAGGCCAACGTCGTCTTCGATATGGTGTACGACCCGGTCGAAACCCACCTGCTGCAGGTGGCGCGCGCCAAGGGAATCGCCGTCATCCCCGGAGTCGAAATGTTTGTGCAACAGGCGGCGCGGCAGTTTGAAATCTGGACCGGCAAACCTGCTCCCGCCGGCGATATGCTGCGCGCGGTTACCATCACCCTACAGGAGCGCGCCGATGCGCGGAAGCAGGTGAAAGACTGACCGTGTGGTCGATCTCCAAGACGGGCGGTTGGGGAGTCTGTGATGGTGCTCACTGGGCGTTTGTGATGAAAAAGAGATGGTATTTTCGGGGTTCTTCGAGAGATTGCAACATCGAAGGGCCCGCCCAAGCGGAGCTTGGACGGGGCACCCTCCGGATTTCCAAATGACGATGGTAGGGTGGGCCACCCGCTCGTAGATTTGCCGCGCCTTTTCGTTGTCCTTCAAAGGTCCTCCATTGACCAACTCGCCCGGCTCCCAGCAACTAGTTTGCATCGCACCCCAAAGAGAAGCGCAGAGCAGCACACACCTCATTCATTCGTGCGGAACTAAGCTGGGCCACACGTTTCCCCAGGCGCTGTTGCGACACCGTAACTGCATTGTGCAGGTTCACCGCGCACGGGGACTTCATGCCGTCCTCCTCATTCAGAACGACTTCCGATGGCACACCGCGAATGGTGGAAGTGACAGGCGCAACCGTGACTGTGGATAAATACGCAATGGCGCTGGTGCGGGTGAGCACGAGGACCGGTCGTTTCTTGTCGGGCGCGGCAAACTGGTAGAGCCGAACCTCACCTCGGGCTATCTGGCCTCGGGCTATTCTTCCGGCCACGTGGCCTCCGATTCCCAACCCCGCGCTTCCGCGTCGGCTTGCGACTGTCGCGAGTAGCCCTGGCGGTCGCGTTCTTCACTGGCTCGCAGTTCCAACCGACGGAGATGTTCCCGCAGGGCGTCGCGCACCAGAGCGGAACGGTTTCGCCGAGTGCGCTTCGCGGCTTGGTCGGCGGCCTGTAACAGCTTTTTATCCAGCACGATTTGAACGATTTTCATATGTGGAACCTGTTCCACAGTATACTCCACATAGAAGACATTTCAAGGCAAGCGGTTACATTCCACGACGGGTGGCCCACTCAAGCCTGGTTTTGGCTTGAGTGGGAACGTTCTCCTCCCTCACAGCTGGCTGCTGGTTTGGATCAGCCTCCAACATCCCCACTCTAAATTTCGCAAAGAGCGCGAAATTTAGAATGGGCCACCCGTCGGACGGGCGGGGGCGCCCGTCCCTACACTTGCGGAGGTTGCAGGTTACGCTGAGCGCAGCTAAATTAGGTGCGAGAGTTGGAGCTGCACATGAAAAGGACTGTCCGGGTCAGCCAGCCCACGAAGCCAAAACCGGGCTTCGCGGGGGCCCCGGTGGAATCTGCCTCTGCATTCATCTCTGCTTCTGCGTCAATCGACGCGAGGATCAAGGAACTTGGCGACTGGCGTGGGGAGATGCTCGCGAAAGTGCGCGCGATCATACACGAGGCAGACCCTGAGATCGTCGAAGAGTTGAAGTGGGTCAGGGCGACATCGCCGGGGACTCCCGTCTTTTCGCACGGCGGTATCGTCTGCACGGGAGAGACGTACAAGAACGTCGTCAAGATGACATTTGCCAAGGGAGCTCGGTTGGAGGACCCTTCAGGTCTATTCAACTCCAGCCTCGAGGGGAATGTCAGGCGCGCCATCGACATCCACGAAGGCGACCAGGTCGATGAGGCGGCCTTGAAGGATCTCATCCGCGCTGCAGTGGCGCTCAATCTCAAGGGCAAGAGCAAGCCGAAGCCGCGGCGAAAATCCCCACTCTAAATTTCGCAAAGAACGCGAAATTTAGAATGGGGCACCCGCAGGATTGCTGGCGCACTTTCTTTAAGGACCAGAAGAGGCTTCCCCGGACCGGCCAATTCTCAATTGAGCCAGCGCTACAGGAGGTAAGGCGCGGATTGCTGCAACCGCCCTGCTAGCCTCACCGAGTCGCTTTCGTAGCAAATTGAGACAAAATTGGCGATGCAGTTATTGCAAGAAAGGTTGCAAATCACACAGACACGAAGTATTATGATCGGTTGGACGCAGCGTTCCGCGTTCATCTTGTCCCAACAAAACCAAAACTTCCAGGTAGAAACGCAGCCCTAGCTTTTGAAAAAAATCTAAAGGGGTGTGCCCAAGCCCCGGTGCAATTCGGAGAGAATGCATGTCGTGGTACGCGTACTGCCTCACGGAACACCAGCCCCTTCTGAACGGTGTTCGCGCCCGCCGTCCCTTCGTACTGGATGGGATTCAGGGTGTGAACTCCGCTCCCGTCATGAGCTACCCGAGCGGGGAATTCGCGGTGATCGTCAGCGAATTTGACCGCGCCACCTCCAAACTCGACGAAAAGTCAGTTCTCGAGCACGCCCGCGTTGTGAGCCAGAGCTTTCGAACCGCCACCGTCTTGCCCTTCCGCTTCGGAACGATTTTCGATACCGAGGATGCCATCCGCCAGGCCGTCCGAGCCAACCGCCGCACTTTTTGTGAGAGCGTGGCCCGGCTCCGCGGCAAGTCGGAGATGCGCATCAAGCTGGTGGTCCGCAACGGTTCTCTCCGCGGCTCTATGGAAGAGATTGTCCTGCCCGATACGGTCGGCCGCGAGTACCTTATTAAGCTCCGCGAGAAGGCGTCCCGTGAGCGGGAGCGCCAGACCAAAGCGCGCGCCCTCTCCGTTCAGGTGCACAAGCTCTTCAATCCCATCGAGGAAGAAATCAGCTGCAAGAAGGTCAATGCCGACGGAATGCTGCTGGATATCGCTCACCTCATCGATACCAAGTCGATCGAAAAATATCAGAACCGTTACAGCACGGCGGCCAAGCAATTCAAGGATTGCCAGCTGTTCGTGACCGGTCCCTGGCCGCCCTACCACTTCCTGCCGGGAAAGGTGCGCACTGTCGCCGGCGACAGCTAAAACCTCTGTGCTTTGTGCCAAGCCCCCTTTCGAGGGGGTTTTGCTTTTTCGGGGAAGAGGTTATGCAGAGACGCGGCTTGCCGCGGTCTCCGGCAGAGGGCAGACTGGGCAAGCCCCGTTTATACTGCGAACTCCCACCTTAACAACTTCTGCCAAAGTGCAGCTTTATGCACCTGGCATCACATTGCTCGGTGATCCCGACGCCGGCATACCCCTAAGGGATTCACCCTAAGATCTTGATTTTTAACAGCTTCCCAAAATGGGCCTCGTCCGCGCCTCCAGTTCCTATTTGGTTCGGCAAATGCTCATTTCCATCTAACTGAAGAGGCCGCACCTTTGGAACAACTTCACTCTCGATGTTTTCGACATCTCACTCTGTCCGTTCCCGTCCCCGGAGCGGCGCCAAACTAAGTCTCCTCTGATTCCCGCCACTTCGCCTCTTTGAAAAGGGTGGCCCCGAAAAGGGGCCGCTTTTTTTGTTTCTCGCGCTCCTGTACACTCTCGGTTTCTAGCCAGGAACCGGCGCGCGAAAGACGAGTGTGCTGAGGAAAGAAGAGTGCACTGAGAATGAGAACATCCGCAATGAGAATGAGAAAGCTCAACTTGAAACCCCTGACTCCGCTCTCCGCTCTCCTGCTCTCCGCCAGCATTGCAGCGTGGTGCCAGACGCCAGTGTCCAAAGCGCAGGCCGCTCCGCCCGCACCTGCTTTTTCCAAAGAACTGCGCGATCAGTTGCAAGCCGTGCGCGACGCCGCTCTCACCAGCGACTACGCCTGGCATCAGCTCGCGCACTTGACCGAAAACATCGGCCCTCGCCCCGCCGGATCGCCGCAAGCGCAAGCTGCGGCCGAATACGTCGCCGCCGAGATGCGCAAACTCGGCCTCGAGGTTCACCTGGAGCCCGCGCAAGTCTCGCACTGGGTTCGCGGCGAGGAAAAAGCCGCGCTCGTCGAATATCCCGGCCAGGTGCCGGAGACAACCCAGCGCATCGTTCTCAACACCATCAGCGGCAGCTCTGCGACTCCTGCCGAAGGCCTCACCGCGGAGGTCGTTGTCATCCACAACTTCGACGAGCTCACCGCTCTCGGCCGCCAAAAAGTTGCCGGCAAAATTGTCCTCTTCAACGTTCCGTTCGACGAGCGCAAAGCCCTCGCCGGCATGGAATCCGAGGCCTACGGCGAAGCCGTTGTCTATCGCACAAGAGGCGCCAAAGCGGCCGCGGAACTGGGTGCCGTCGCCTCCCTCATCCGTTCCGTCGGAGGCGCCGACTATCGCCTGCCGCACACTGGTTACAGCGTTCCCGCCGGAATTCCCGCCGCCGCTCTCGCCGCCGAGGATGCCGACTTGGTCGACCACCTCGCCGCCCAGGGCCGCGTCCGCATGCACCTCACACTCACTCCGCAAAGCCTTCCTGACGCCACCGGCTACAACGTCGTCGCCGATCTCAAGGGCAGCGAGCATCCCGAGCAGATCGTCGTCGTCTCCGGTCATCTCGATTCCTGGGACCTCGGTCGCGGCGCCATCGACGACGGCGCGGGCGTCGTCATCGCCATGGCGACCGCCGAACTGCTCCAGCGCCTGCACATCCGCCCGCGCCGCACCCTGCGGGTCATCGCCTGGATGGACGAGGAAAATGGCGGCGGCGGACACGAGGCCTATGCCAAAACTCACGCCGCAGAATTTGCCAACCACGTCGCCGCCATCGAAAGCGACTCCGGAGCCGGCCACCCCCTCGGCTTCTATATGAAGATGCCGCCCGCCGCCATCGCCGCCTTGCAGCCGCTGCGCGACATCCTGCGTCCCGTCGGCTCCACGGTTCTCCGCGCCACTGAACACAGTCCCGGCTCCGACATTGATCCACTAGTGGAAGCCGGCGTCCCCGGCATCGGCATCATGCAGGACGGCCGCAAATATTTCGACTATCACCACACGGCCGCCGATACGCTCGACAAAGTCGATCCGCAGGATCTGCGCGAAAACGCGGCTGCCATGGCGGTCATGGGATGCGCGCTCGCCAGCATGCCCGGGCCGCTGCCGCGATAGGGATTGAAATCGGATGGCAGAAATCCGAGTGCGTTCTCGCCCACAGGAAGGCGTAAAGCGGATGGTATAATCGCACGTTGTCCTCACCTCGCCGTTCGCAGCGGGCGCGTAGCTCAATTGGCAGAGCAACTGACTCTTAATCAGTAGGTTGTAGGTTCGATTCCTACCGCGCTCACCAACCTCTTCGTTGCCAATGGTTTACAGAAGTCGATTTCGCGCGGAAACCCATTTCGTAACAACTTCATAACAACTGGTTCGCCGCTTCGTTCAAAGGTGCCCGGAACGCATCGGATTCCACGTGGTCGTAGGTGCGAAGCGTGATCGAAATATCCGAGTGTCCCAGCAGTTCCGACACGACTTTTACACCGTGTCCGGCGCGCAACATCGAAGTTGCGACCGTATGCCTGAAGTCGTGCCACCCTCCCAGGGTGAATACTCCAACTACCAGACCATGCGCAAAGCCAAGACCTATATCAATGTCTGGGACCGCATAAAACGTGATGCGAGGAATGCCGGCGTACTGAATACCCGTGCGTTGCCCAATGGGGACTTCATCGACAGCTTCGGCACGTACATGAAGAAGTCATCATGCGAACCGTATTACTTAGCTGCGTGACGGCCGAGCTCAGCCGCTAGGTTGAAGCGATGGTAAGCGCTGGGGTGACGGCAGTTCGGGTAGTCGAAGGTTGTCAACACCCTCAGAACAAGCAGGACTTTATGAACACCGCTGCGTAAGTGGTAGTGAACGAGTCCGATTAAATCAGTTCCAGCACATTAGATGGACTTAGTGTCTCTCGAACCAGAAAGAATCTCATGAATACCTTAATCCCTCACACACAGCTTCCGTACAGTAGCCAGGAACAGTTGCTACTCGATGCCAGATCCGCCAGAACCGCGTACTTTACCAGAATTCCCTGGCAATACTTCTCCACTCATTTCATTACCCGTCCTAGTTCTGACGCTCATCACCGTGGCATTTGGTATGAGTACCTGAATCGAGTACGTGAGTTACATCGAGACACTCTGGCCTATCTCATCGGCACTGCGCTATACGTAGCTGTAACGGTTCTCTTCTATGGCTTGTTTAAGCCAGTGAACAGGACCGTCGCCTCGCTCGCAGCGTTCCTCAGCCTGGTGGGATGCGCGATTCAGGCTTTTTCATGGGAAACAGTCTCTCCGATCCGAAGGACCTGCTCATCCCAGTATGTCGAGGTCGACGGTAAGCAGTACGATAAGCTCGACAAGCAGTTCAGCTTTGAGGAAGGGTTTCGCCTTGTCGAAATAATCGCATTAGCGGATTACGGATCAGTAACATCCCGAAAAATACCAAGTAGATGCAGGCGGCCTGAACATTCAACTCGATAGACATCATCGCCTTCACGGTGAAGTTGTAGGTTAAGCGAAAGGTGCGGGCGGGCGGGCTGAATTTCTGCGCATTCGAAGTGGCTTGGGCGGCCAACTGGCATGCAGGGCAGCAGAGCAGCAGCAAGTACGAGAGAACTCGTAGCCTCATGGAGACACTCCCTAATCGGCAGATATAGATCGAGATTTTACCAGCAGCCACACGAGCTGTCGCGGCTGCGGAGAAAAACACTTTAGCGATAATTCCTACCCATAGCTTCGCTGAGACAAGATCTGAAGCCTTTTCGAATATTTCCAATCTGGTATAGCATCCCAACGACGAGGTTCCACCATGACAACGATCGCAACCTCACCGCGAGGTGACGTAACCACAGTGGCCCACCAACCGCAAGCAGCAGACGGGCTGGCAATCGTGCGACTGACGATCGGCGCGATGTTCGTGTGGGTCTTTTTCGAGAATCTAGGGAAAGGCCTTTACACACCGGCAGGCTACGCGGGTCTAATCAACTATTACATCAAGGCGAGTCACTCGCCGGCTGCCTGGAAGGCGGTGATGGGCCTGGCGGCAAACCACGCCGCGATGGCTGCTCCTATGCAGGCCATGACCGAGATCTCTCTCGGTATCCTGCTTGTCATCGGTCTGCTTACACGACCGGCGGCATTTTTGGCTTTTCTGTATCTCGGCAGCCTTTGGATTTCGGAGTGGGGCACAGCGTGGATCTGGGAACTGCTGGTTCCCGTGCTCGCATCCCTTGGGCTCGCTATCGGATGCGCCGGCCGGAGATGGGGCGTTGACGCGTCGCTCGCGCAACGGTGGCCATCTTCTCCGTGGTGGTGATTGGGCCCGAATCACTTGAATTACGTTCACATGCGAGTGTCCGTCATCATCCCCACCTATAATGAGGCGCAGGCGATTGAGCGCGTTTTAGCGGATCTCCCGTCCGATGTCACGACGGAGGTCATCGTTGTCGACAGCAACTCGGATGACGGGACGCCCGAGATCGCCGCGAGAATGGGAGCCCGCGTGGTTCAGGAACCGCGCCGCGGCTATGGGCAAGCGTGCCTCACGGGTCTGGCCGCGGCGAACTCCCCTGACGTGGTTGTATTCCTTGATGGCGACTACAGCGATCGGCCCTCCGAACTGCCGATTCTTATAGCGCCAATCATTGAGGGGCGTGCGGACATCGTGCTCGGTTCGCGCCTGCAGGGGCGGCGTTCTGCTGGGGCGTTGCCTTGGCATCAGGAGTTTGGAAATCGTCTCGCCGCCAGCCTGATCCGGCTTCTCTATGGACTAGACATCAGTGATCTCGGCCCGTTTCGCGCTGGCCGCGCAGATGTACTACGCGCGCGCGCGCTCGAAGAGACCACCTATGGCTGGGCGGTGGAGATGATCCTCAAAGGCGCCCGGGCCGGATTCCGCGTGGTTGAAGTCCCGGTGAGCTACTACCCGCGCATCGGAAAATCGAAGATCAGCGGTACGCTGAAGGGCACGGTCGGCGCCGGTTGGTTCATTCTCAGCTTGATAGTGCGCTATTATTTCCGGCATCGAAGAACCGGGACACCACGGCCAGACTAGAGCCGCGTCAAAAATTCATGAGATCTTCAAGCGAGACGGTGGTGCGTTCGTCAGGTAGTGACCGTGTGCTGGTAATCATGGCGAAAGCGCCAAGGCCGGGCGCGGTCAAAACCCGCCTGGCTTCCAGCCTTTCTCCTGCAGCTGTCACCGCTTTCTATTGCTGTCTTCTGGACGACACGCTGGCGCTGGCGCGGTCATTGAGCGATGTGGAAGTTGCCATCATGTGCCCGGACTCGGACGTTAACGAACTGGCTAGTCTCGCGGGTCAGGGAGTGCGCGTAGCTGCACAGAAGGGTGACGGCCTTGCTGCGGGCCTTACGTCTGTATTTGCGCACTTTGCAAAAGGTCACCAACGACACGTTATTGCTTTCAACAGTGACAGCCCACACCTGCCGCGTTCTGTTCTGGAGGACGCGTTCGAAACGCTCACGGCACATGACGTGGTGGTCGGGCCAACGCACGATGGAGGCTACTATCTCGTAGGGGCAAAGGTTTCTCATCCTACGCTTTTCGCACGCGACGGATTGGGCACCAGCAGTGCGCTGGAGAGACTCCTATCGCGCGCGCGAGCTCTTGAGCTATCCGTAGGTTTCGCAGCTCCTTTTTACGATATTGATGTGGTTGACGACCTGACTCGGTTGGCAGAAGAATTGCGGCTGGCTCCGGCAAGGGCGCCACGCACGGCGGCGTGGCTTAGAGAGTGGGAGCGTGTGGCGGAGCAATCTCGGACAAGCTCTCGCACGGGCGATCGGACGGGCAAGGGAGAATTGTGAAGATCCCCGCCGCGTGGAGAGTTTACGTCCTCGGCGCCACGTTGTGCGTGGCGCTAACGATCTGCTCACGCAACTTCGGCGATAGGGGCGGACCCTACTTCATGGCCTCTCTGATGCTTGCGGGCATCGTGTACCTGTTAGCGATCCGTGAGTTTTTCGCCACGCCAACTTTTTCCCGGCGCGTTGTCGTCATTGGGCTCGTCCTGGCTGCAGTGTGGCACATTGAATTTCTTCGAGTGCCGTCGGGCGCCGATGATGATATCCATCGATATGTTTGGGATGGCCGCCTGCAGAGGCTTGGCTACAACCCCTACATTGTCGTTCCCAGCGCTCCTGCCGTTAAGGGGCTGCATACCCCGGAAACCCGCAACTTGAACAACCCGGATCTGCCGAGCCCTTATCCACCAGGAGCGCAGCTCTTTTTCCGCGCAGTCACTGCGATTCAGGAGTCCGCTTTCGCACTGAAAGTCGCATTTGTGGTTTGCGAGTTCGCCATCGTTTTTGTGTTGCTCGATGTCTTGCGCTGTACCGGGCAGGGAGCGCACTGGGTTCTGGCGTACGCCTGGAACCCGTTGTTGGCCATTGAAGTAGCGGGCAGTGGTCACATCGACATTGTCGGCGCACTGCTGTTGTTGGTGTCCTTCGCCGCGCTGGGCCGCCGCTGGCGTGCGGTTGCAGCCTTGGCATTTGGGCTGGCGGTTGCAGTGAAATTGCTTCCGATTGTACTGCTGCCGCTCTACTGGAGACGAGTTCGTGTGCGCGACGGCGCGCTGGCTGCAGTCGCGGTCGCGCTTCTATATATGCCGTTTCTCAACCATGGGCGGATTCCGATCGGCTCTCTCGGAACCTACATGCAAAGTTTCCGCTTTAATGACCCGGTCTTTGCGACGCTCGAGCGAGTGGCGGCTCCGCAGCTTGTCGTTGGGCTGGCAGTGCTCGCCGGCTTTCTTACCGCAATCTGGATGAGAAGGAAGTCTGCGGCATGGTCTGCGGACGCATTTGCCTGGCCGATAGCCGCATCGCTTCTATGTGCACCCGTCGTGTATCCCTGGTACCTGCTCTGGCTCCTGCCGTGCCTGCGGTCGGAGTTGACGGCGCCGATCATCATCTGGACGGTGAGCATTATTCCAACCTACTACGTTTGGCATTTGCGCACGCTTGGTCGTCCCTGGCTGATTCCTGGCTGGATTATGCTGCTGGAATACGGATCGATGGCGATGACCGCTGCAATCATCCTGTTGCGCCGAATCACTCGACCGGACGCGCCACAGTGCTCAACCGACTAGCTGCGTTGGTCCGGATACCTCACTAAAGCTTTGCTAACACACCACACCGCATCTTGAAGGCCCGGTCCGTCATCCAAGTCAAGGTCGTTCCAAATTCACCGAGGAGCAAACTCCATGACAAGTTCGAGCCGTGTAAAAACCATGATCCGTGCTGTGGCTTTCGGGGTGCTGGTCCTTGCTGCAACTTCCTGGGCGCAGACGCGCCCGCCAATTCTTCGAGCAGATCGCCAAGACGTATGGTCTCGATTCGTTTGGACAAATCGAGGCGATCCGCTACACCTGGAACGGGGAAATCACCGGGCTCTTCAAACTTTCTCGCGCGTGGGAGTGGGAGCCCAAAACCGGCAAGGTCTCCTACGAGGGCAAAGACAAAGACGGTAAGCCGGTGAAGGTTACTTACATGCGATCCGAGATCAACGCACAGGCCGACGACGTGAAGAAGCAAACCGACGGGGCTTTCACCAACGATAATTATTGGCTCCTGTTCCCCTTCCATGCTTACTGGGACACGAGCGCCAACGTGACCGATGAAGGCATGAAAAAACTGCCTACGGGTGCCGGCTCGGCGACGCTGGTCTCAGTGAAATATGGAGCGGAGCTCGGCGGTTACACGCCCGGCGACACCTGGGATCTCTACGTCGGCAAAGACAACCGCGTCGAGTACCTTGTCTTCCACCACGGCGGGGACAAGAAGCCGAGCCTGGTCAAGGCAACCTGGGTAGGCTACAAAAAGGCAGGTCCTCTGCTGATCTCGACGGAGCACCGCGGCACCGCCGACGGCAAGCCGCTGCACATCTTCATTTCTGACGTGTCGGTCAAGCTGACGGGGTCGGACAACTGGGTGGACGCGAAATAAGGCGGCGCGCAAATAACAACGGGTTGGCTGGTTTCGGGGATTGATGTCGGTCGTTACGAATCAGACTACCTGGCGATTACTACGGTGGTGCAGGAACTGCTCAGCTTAGGCAGATCGCGGGTGGCGGCCATGCGGACCGACAGGCTGCGGCGTTCCCCGCGAACGATCGGACAGTAGTAGTCAGGCTCTCGCAGCGCGCCCTGGAGGCGTCGGCGTCCGGCACAGCCACCATGGCATGACTCCCGGAACTCGCAAGGCTGGCACGCGTCGGGAAGCGTGCGGGCTTGGGCGAAGGGCGCGGAGTCTAGAATGTCGAGCCCCATCGAGATCAAATCCGACAGCGGCTGCCCCGATCCTGGCCAATAGACGCAGGGTTGTGTCGTGCCTCTTGGTGTAACTCGTACGGTGCTTACGCCACAACCGCCTCGGAGCGGTGGGAGCCCCGCCATCGCACGAACGAGCGGCTCGCCAATCGCGATTACATCGGTCTCCTCGAAGAGGCGCCGGAACCCCTCCCAATACTCCTCGTAGCTGAGGGCATAAACGTCCGATCGCACGGCCTGGTACACATTCACTCGCAGCGGAGCGTCAAACTGTTTGGCTACTCGCGCCACATCCGCTAAACGCAGGTAGTTCGACTTCATCATGACGGCGACGATGGTTACAGGAAGACGCAGCCTGAGACACCGTTCTGCCTGCTCATGGATAAGTGCCCAATTGCCCTGCCCGCGCTGTGCATCCTGTTCGGTTTGCGTGGCGTAATCGAGAGAGAACTCGATGTCATGGAAGGCGCCCAACTCGCTGTCTTCCAAAACAGCAATGCTGTGTCCGTTGGATGTGATGGTGAGCTTGACCGGTTTCGTTCGCAGGTAGGCCAGTATTGCCTTGAAGTCGGGATGCATGCCGTTCTCACCGGTGCCGAGATTCACCGATCGTACGGGCAAGCGTTCCATCACCGCCTTCACTTGATCCAGGGAGAGACGATCCGCGCGAGTCGGATCGCGGTAGCAGAAGGCGCAGGCGAGATTACACTCGTTGGTAAGGCCGAGCCCGAGCGCAATTCCGGCATCAGGTGTCACGCGGGATTCGGACGACGAAGACTGGGCTGTGACGCTGCTCATGCACCGTCCTTCAGGACTGGGCTTGCTAGGGCTGGATCTGCGCGATGTGCCAGGCAATGCGTGTAGCGGGCGACTGCGGCAAACTCCGGTCGCCTGCCCAGCTTGCGCTCTAGCTCCAGAATCCGCTGGTACTCATCATTTCGGGAAACCCTCGGGGGCAAGTAATCCGAAATGACCCGTACGCCACGCTCCACAGTTACCGCGAGTGCCGATTCGAGCAGCATGGCTTGCAGGCTCTCCGCCGTAAATAGCCGGGCCCTTCCTCCGTACAGGGACTCATGTCCCCACTCAGCGGTGAGATTCTGCTCGGTCGCGGCCAAGTCGCCGTCTTGTATTGCGGCCTTTAGCACCTCACCTGCCCGGTTACGCACCAATACCGAGATTACGCTGGACGGATCTCGCAAGGCGCGAGCCGCACTGCGCAACACAGCACACGGGTCGTCAACATATTCCAGGATATTGTGGCAAAGAATTACATCAAACGACTCGGCGTGGAACAAGTTTGCGAATTGGGTGGCGTCACCGTGTTTCAGCGTAATCTTCTCCGTAACTCCCGCTTCCCGCGCTGCACGCTTCGCGAAATCCAGCATTGGTACAGACGCGTCCAGCAACGTGACGTGAAGACCAAGTCGCGCCAGGCGAACGGCCGTGGCTCCTGTGCCGCATCCGAGATCCAGCGCACACAACGAGTGTTCAGCCTGGGGCGGCGGGGGAAGAAAATCCTGCAGATTGGCAAAGGCCAAGTCGGAGCGCAACCGTCCCTCGGGCGTGCCGAGGTACGCGGCATACTTGTCCGCGCCGCTCTGAAAGCGTTCGCTGTCGGCTTTGGCAGTCATCTTCGTATGACCCTCGTCTTCACGCAACCCTCAAGCGAAGTCCTTCTCCGATCCAGTCGCTGGCCGAGCACGTACGATGGTTGGATCGCATAATCGGTGGTGACAAAAGTTAACTTTACTTGATCAAGGGGCCATCTGCGGCGCGAAACTTCAGCTCTAGTCCACGGTCGACGTTGTCGCTCGGCGCTCGCGGAACCGTGTAGGTGATCGCGAGCCGCTCCTAATCGTGTTGCGCCGAGAGTTTGGACGTACGCTCTGCCATTGGGATAGGAGAGTTCCCGCGGCTTGCTGCCAGCGGTTTTGAGTTCGGGCGTGCTGATGTCCCAGTCCGGCCCGGAATGAAATTGAACGTCTGGCGGCTACCAACGGCCAGCGTGAGAGCCACCATCCACGTGAAGTATCTCTCCGGTCACTTGCCCTGCCCTCTCTTTAAGTTCGTGTCGGCAAGTTCGTGTCCGCACCATGTCCGTATCAGAGCAGGATTCGGCTCTGCGCGGTCGTCTGTCGCAGCTGCCCACCACTGTACAAACCATCCACGAGGAATCCACGTTCTCGACTCTGATCAAGTCGCTGGGCGTGGACGCGAAGGTTGTGCAAGAACTCCTGCGACATGCCTCCTTCAAGACAACGATGGACGGCTACACGCAGGCGATGGAACAACCGAAACGCCAGGCGCAGGAGCAACTGGCGGACCTGATCATGGGCACGGGCAAGGTAGGTCACGCATGATCGTTGTGAATATTGTGGGAAGATTGGCCCGGACGCCGCTAACGCATTGAATGGTTGGCGTCCCCGATGGGATTTGAACCCATGTTACCGCCGTGAAAGGGCGATGTCCTAGGCCAGGCTAGACGACGGGGACGTTTCCGGGTGAGATGAGATGGTTGTTTGCCGCCGAACATCATAGTAACAGGGCATTTTTCCTGCGTCAAAAGTAGATGCGCGCACACCAACTTGACCATCGAACCGAACCCGCTTGCGATTTAGAATATAGCCATGGCCGAT
The DNA here is from genome assembly GCA_963749275.1 of uncultured Acidobacteriaceae bacterium. Lineage (GTDB taxonomy): Bacteria > Acidobacteriota > Terriglobia > Terriglobales > Acidobacteriaceae > Acidiflorens. Next base: position 10,121 of record CAVVNA010000008.1, on the reverse strand, counting down.
TCGCTTTATTTGAGCCTGTGGTTTCCCAGCTTTGATGAGTCCGAGATTCTGCCACGAACGGTCAGCGTACTCCGGCAAATTCCGTTTTCTCCGGTGCGGGACGGGGTGACCTACGCGGCGATCCAACCGGTCTCGTGGAGTGAGCCGACGATTCTGGAGCGCCGCTTCCGTCCGGGCGTTTCGCCGGAAGAAGCGGCGGAAGTGGTTGCGGAACTTCTCCACGACGACTATGCCTACATTTTCGAGGCTTATTGGGATCTGTGGACTCCTCCTGAGGGTGCGGAAAAATGGGTGCTGGAACCGTCGCTGGTGCGCCTGATTGCGCATGGCATGGAATTTGAAGAGCGCGCAGCGGGAGATGCCGGGCACATTCAAATTGATTTCGGTTTGGACACGTCCTTCCTGCACGAAGAAGTCGAATTCACTTCCGAAGCGGAGCGGAACGTCCGAAGCAACGTACATAAACTGGTCGAGTTTACCGCCAAAGTGGAAAAGAACTCCGGGGCAACGGGGCGATTGCTGTGGTCCGAGTCGGAGGAGAATCTGGCGCAGAAGCTGATCGCGCGGCTGCAGCGAGTCAACTGACTAACGCAGAGGTCGCGGAGGTCACGCGGGGGGCGCTGGGAAAGACAGAGAAGAGATCATGGGGCCTGGGTTCGATCTCTCAGCGTTCTCCGCGGCGGTTTCTCCGCGTCCTCTGCGTTAATCATTTTGTTGACATCAAAATCCATTTACCAGTCGTGTGATGCCATCTTTCAACCTATCAACGTGAAAATTAATCAGCAAGCCCAGCCTCTTTCCTCCGAGCCTTAGGTACGAAAGAAGCTGGGCTTTGTGAACCGGTAGAACGGTTTCGATTGCCTTGAGTTCGACAACAACTTGATTCTCGACGAGAAGATCCAGCCGATATCCAAGATCAACGCGAACGCCATCGTAGCTCACGGGCAACGGGAATTGCGTCTCGACACGAAGCCCCCGTTTCCGAAGTTCATGAGCAAAGCATACCTCGTACGCGCTCTCGAGAAGACCCGGCCCAAGAACGGTATGAACTCGCATGGCCGCATCAACAATTTGCCCGCTGATCGCATTGAGCCTTTCTCTGTCTTTCTCAGCGACCTCAGCGCGAATAGTCTCCGCGGCCTCTGCGTTGATCACTTCGTCCGTCCCGAGTCAATCTGCAGCTTCTCGCTGGCCGCAGCCTGGGCCGCCGCCAGTCGCGCGGTGAGCACACGGAACGGGGAGCAAGACACGTAATCCATTCCCACACGATGGCAGAACTCCACCGACGACGGCTCGCCGCCGTGTTCGCCGCAGATCCCCACCTCCAGGTTCGGACGCGTCTTCCGCCCTCGTTCGATCCCCATCCGCACCAGTTCGCCCACGCCTTCCTGGTCGATCGCGGCAAACGGATCCTGCTTCAGAATCCCTTCCGCCAGATACGTCGGCAGCACTTTGTTGATGTCGTCGCGTGAGAAGCCGAACGTGGTCTGGGTCAGGTCGTTCGTGCCAAAGGAGAAGAACTCCGCTTCCTTGGCAATCTCGCCCGCAACCAGGCAGGCGCGGGGCAGCTCAATCATGGTGCCCACCAGGTAGTGCACGTGCCTTCCTTTTTCCTTGAACACTTCTTCCGCCACGCGCCGAACAATCGCTCCCTGGTTCGCCATCTCTTTCACGGTCGCGGTTAGTGGGATCATCACCTCCGCGTGGGTCTTGATGCCTTCCTTGTCCACGGCCACGGCCGCTTCAATAATGGCCCGCGCCTGCATCTCGGTGATCTCGGGATAGGTGATCCCCAAGCGGCATCCGCGATGCCCCAGCATGGGATTGAACTCATGCAGCTCTTCCACCCGTGCCAGCAGCTCGGGAAGAATTTTCTTCAGATCCCCGACCCCTTTCGCGCCGTACTCTTTGTATTCCTCGACCAGGGCTTTCTTCTGCTTGGTTGTGGCGCTGGGCAGGCCGGCGATGGCAACCATGAGTTGCTCGCGCTTGGGCAGAAATTCGTGCAGCGGAGGGTCGAGCAGGCGGATGGTCACCGGCAACCCTGCCATCGCCTTAAACAGGCCGATGAAGTCGGCGCGCTGCACGGGCAGCAACTTCTTCAGCGCCGTGCGCCGGTCTTTCTCGTTGTCGGCGAGAATCATGGCGCGCATGTGTGGGATGCGGTCGTGGGCAAAGAACATGTGCTCAGTGCGGCACAGCCCGATACCCTCGGCGCCAAAGGCCCGCGCCTGAATCGCATCGCGCGGAATGTCCGCATTCGCGCGCACCCCGATTTTGCGGAACGGCTCCGCCCAGCCCAGCAGTTTCTGCAGGTCCTCATCATCGGCCGACGGTTCCAGCGTGTTCAGCTTCCCCTTGATCACGCGCCCGCTGGTGCCATCGAGCGAGATCCAGTCGCCCTCCTTGAACACCTGTCCCTTGGCGCGCATTTCACCAGCGCGCTCATCGACTTGAATATCTCCCGCACCCGCCACGCAGCATTTCCCCATGCCGCGCGTAACCACGGCGGCGTGACTGGTCATGCCGCCGCGCGAAGTCAAAATACCGGCGGCAACTTCCATGCCTTGAATATCTTCCGGAGTCGTTTCCGCGCGCACCAGAATCACCGGATTCTTCTTCGCACCATGTCCGGCCTTCTTCACCGCTTCCTCTGCGCTGAAAACGATCTGTCCGACCGCCGCGCCCGGTGACGCCGGCAATCCCGTCGCCAGCACTTCCACCTTCGTGCTCTTCTCATCCAGCCCCGGCACCAGAAAGTCGTAGAGCTGGTTCGGTTCCACACGGAAGATCGCTTCTTCTTTGCTGATCAGTCCTTCTTCCACCATCTGAATCGCCACCCGCACCGCGGCTCGCCCGGTACGCTTGCCGTTTCGCGTCTGCAGCATGTAGAGCTTGCCATCCTGGATGGTGAACTCGAAATCCTGCATGTCTTTGTAATGCTTCTCCAGCCGCGTCGTGATCTCGCGGAGCTGGTCGTAGACATCCGGCATTATCTTCTGCAGTTCAAGAATGGGCACCGGCGTACGAACGCCCGAGACCACATCTTCGCCCTGCGCGTTCATCAGAAATTCGCCGTAGAACTCCCTCGCGCCGGTGGCGGGATTGCGCGTGAAGCCCACCCCCGTGCCGCTGGTTTCTCCGAGGTTGCCGAAAACCATGGCCTGTACGCTGACGGCGGTGCCGAGCATGTCATCGATGTTGTTGATGCGGCGATAGTGCTTGGCGCGATCGTTCTGCCACGAGCGGAACACCGCGTCCCGCGACATGACCAGTTGCTCGTGCGGATCCTGCGGAAAGTCGCGCTTGGCGTGCTTCTTGACGGCCTTCTTGTACTCCGCGATCACCTCTTGCAGCGCCTTGGCGTCGAGGCCGGTGTCGAACTTGGTTTTCTTCTGCTTCTTTTTGGCGTCGAAAATTTCTTCAAACACCTTTTTCTCGATGTCAAGCACGACGCTGCCGAACATCTGAATCAGGCGGCGATAGGAGTCGTAGGCGAAGCGCGGGTTGCTGGTGCGGCGGGCGAGGGCTTCGACGCTTTGGTCGTTCAGGCCGAGGTTGAGGATCGTGTCCATCATGCCGGGCATCGAGAACTTCGCGCCCGAACGCACGCTCACGAGCAGAGGGTTGTCGCCTTTGCCGAGCTTTTGCCCCTGAAGGCTTTCGAGCTTGGCCAGCGCTTCTTCCATCTGGCGGTCGGCTGCTTTCGACACTGCATTGAGGCGCATGTATTCGCGACAGGCCTCGGTCTGGATGGTGAAGCCGGGAGGCACCGGCAGGCCGACGTTGGTCATCTCGGCGAGCCCAGAGCCTTTGCCGCCGAGAACGTCCTTCATCTTGCCATTGCCATCGGCTTTGCCACCGCCGAAGAAGTACACATATTTTGTGGTTGCGGGTTTTGCTTCGATAATTTCTGCATCAGGGAGAGTCGTTGTTGCCATATATAGGTCCTCGTCGTTATTTCGTAGATTCTATTTCGTAGATTCCTTGCCTTCGGTCACGATCTCGGAGAAATCGGCGATGGTGGAGAATTGTCTGTAAATCTTATAAAGGATTCCCAGTCGGTTCGCGCGAACACGCTCCTCCCCTACCATGACCATGACCTCGTCAAAAAACTTGGCCAGCATCGGCCGGAGATATGCCGCACTCACAAGAGCCAAACTATAATCGCCCTGTTTGCGACAGAGCTCATATTGAGACCAAAGACTGCCCGCCCCATGATCGTACAACTCCCTCTCGGCGACTTGCAGATCGTCCAAGAGCCATCCCCCTGGGCCATCTGGAGGGCCCTCCGGGACAGAGATTCTCTTTTCCTCGGCCTGCTTCAGGATGTTCTTGATTCGTTTAAACGAAACGCAAACATCCTCGAATTCCTTGCCCTTAAACCTCCTAACATCTGTGACCGCCGCCGCCCGCGCCGCAGCGTCCACCACATCGTCGGAATCTGCAGCCAGCACGGCATTGACGACATCGTAGGCATAGCCACGCGCATCCTTCAAGTAAAATTCGAGGCGCTCGCGGAAGAAGCTGCGGACCGATTCGGCGTAGGCGGCGTTGGAGAATTTCTTCTCCGCCTCGGAACCCTTATAGCGAAAGCGCGCATCGGCCATGATTTCCGAGAGACGAAGCGGCAATTTTTTCTCGGCAATCGTCTTCACCATACCGTTCGCCTGGCGGCGCAGCGCGAACGGATCTTTCGACCCGCTAGGAATAAGGCCGAGCGCAAACATTCCGGCGATGGAGTCGGCCTTATCGGCGATCGACAGAACCGCTCCCTCGACCGTCGCCGGGACGCTGTCTTCCATCGACTCGGGCTTGTAGTGATCGTAGATGGCCCGTGAGATCGCCAGCTGCACGTCGGGCCTCATGCCCTCATCGAGTTGCTGCACACGCGCGTCCGCATAAAGACCGCCGACAATTCCCTGCAGTTCGGTAAACTCCTTTACGAGTTCCGTGGTCAGATCGGTTTTGGCCAGCAATGCGGCTTTGTGGACTATGCCGGGCCGAACGGCCATGCCGCTTTGTTTCACCGTCTCGGAAAGCCAGCTGGCCATGTGTTGCACGCGCAGCATCTTGTCGTAGTAGCTGCCGAGATCTTTCTGGAACGTGACATTCCGCAGCAACTCGACGCGCTGGCGGAGAGTCTGTTTCTGGTCCGTCTGCCAGAAAAAACGGGCATCATTGAAGCGGGCGCGCAAAACACGTTCATTGCCGTGGCGGATCAATCCGTCCGAGTCGGCAGCCGTGTTGAGCACCGCCAGGAAGTGCGGCAGCAGTTTCCCATTCGCATCTTCGATGGCGAAATATTTCTGGTGGTCGCGCATCACCGTGACCAGCACCTCTTCAGGCAGGTCGAGAAATTCGGGATCGAAGCTGCCGAGGATCACGGAGGGAAATTCCGTCAGATTGACGACGGACGCGACCAGCGGCTTGTCTTCGCGCCAGCGCGCGCCGGGGATGGTGCGTGTGGCCGCGTCGAGCGCTTTTCGAATCACCTGCTCACGCTCGGCGGCGCCCAGAACCTTCGCGCCGCGCAGCGCTTCCACATAGGCGCTAGGCTTGGAAATGGTGACGGCTTCGCTGCCCGTTTCGCTACCAAAGATGCGGCGTCCGCGGGAAGTCTTGCCGGCTGCGATGCCGAACAATTCGATCGGGACAACTTGCTCATCGAGCATTGCCACCAGCCAGCGCACCGGGCGAACGAACACTTCCCCGCGCTTGCGCCAGTACATGGCCTTGGGCCAGTAGATAGTGGAGACCTCCTTGGGAAGCGTTTCGGCGAGAATCTCGGCGGCGGCTCGGCCTTTTCGCGTGACCGTGGCCGTCAGGTATTCTCCCTTGGGAGTGCTGACTTTTTCCAGCTTCCCGACATCCACGCCGACCTTCTTGGCAAATGCGTGCGCCGCCGGTGTCGGCTGCCCATTCTTATATGCGACCTGCGCGGACGGTCCGTTCACCCGCTCGGTAATGTCCGGCTGCGAGGCGGGAATTCCGGAAGCCAGAACGGCCAGACGGCGCGGCGTGTCGAGATGAGAAATCTTGCCGGCGGGTTCGAGGCGCTCGCGCTGCAAGAGCGCGCTCATGCGTTGTCGCAGCTCCAGGGAAGCGGCGTCAATCATCCTCGCCGGGATTTCTTCGCATCCGATTTCGAGTAGAAAGTCGGGCATCGGGCAATCCGTTCATGCTCTCAGAATTACTAAAACGTGAATGTGAGCCCCGTCACAATCGGAGTGTGTCGATCGGCAAGCAAAGAACTCTTACCACAGGGGGCACAGAGGTCCACAGGGGAATTCTCATCCCACCGGAGCCAGCTTGCCTTTCTTTTCCTTAACCGCCGCCTTTGCAGCCTCGCTACTCTTCTCACTTTTTTTTTCAGTCGAGTACTGCTGGTCCATCCAAGCCTTGGCGATCCCCACCGCTAACACCCGCACCCGCGCAATCACGCCGACGCGCTCGGTCACCGAAATCGCGCCCCGGGCATCGAGAATATTGAAATAATGCGAGCATTTCAGGCACAGATCATAGGCGCCCAGCAAGGGAAACCGCTTGCCCTCAGCCGATGGCCACGGCCCTGCAGTGAGCCTCGCTTCGCCCGATAGACGATTAGCGGCTAATCTTTCGTCGAGGCGGCTCGGCTCCCGGTGATCCGCGAACCTTCCCTCAGTCGCCGCCTTTTTTAGTTCACTGAACTTATCTAGCAGTGCTTTACACTCTGCCTCACACAAGTCAAAGTGCTTCCACGTTTTCTCGACATCCGCCGCTTCGAAGTTGTAGACCGAGAACTGCTGCTCGTCGGCCAGGCGCACTTCTCCATATTTCACTTCCTTGCCCGTTTCGGGATCGCGCGCCCACACGATCTCGTAAATCGAATCCACGTCTTGCAGGAAAGCGCACAGCCGCTCCAGTCCGTAGGTGAGTTCGGCGGAGATGGGGTCGAGGTCCACGCCGCCGCACTGCTGGAAGTAGGTGAACTGCGTGACCTCGAGGCCGTCGAGCATGACCTGCCAACCGATGCCCCACGCGCCGAGCGTCGGAGACTCCCAGTTATCCTCTTCGAACTTGATGTCGTGCTGGCGCAGATCGATGCCGATAGCGCCGAGCGATTCGAGGTAGAGATCCTGCACATTCTCCGGCGGCGGCTTCAGGATCACCTGCAACTGCAAGTGCTTGAACAACCGGTTGGGGTTCTCCCCGTAACGCCCATCGGCCGGACGCCGCGAAGGCTGCACGTACGCGACCTTGTATGGATTCGGCCCGAGCACGCGCAGGAATGTCTCCGGCGCCATGGTTCCGGCGCCCACTTCGACGTCGTAGGGTTGCTGAATGACCGCTCCGCGCTCAGCAAAGAAAGTCTGGAGCTTCAGGATGAGCTGCTGGAAGGTCGGCGAATTGGAGTTGGGTGAGGTCACGATTCACTAGATTTTGTCATCCCGAGCGAAGCGAGGGATCTGCATTTTGCGGCGAACTGCAGATCCCTCGCTTCGCTCGGGATGACAAATCATAACAAGATATTCTCGTAATTCTTAACGTTCATCGCCGCTCAAAACCCTCGCGCCAAAAGCTAGCTGCCGATCTTCTCCAGCATTCCCGCCGTCACCAGCTTCTTCTCGATGTGCCGCTCCAGAATCTGGAGAAGAAACTTGCGCAGGTCCGCACACACCGCTTTCGGCCAGTCAATTTCGGCAAACTCCGAAACACGCGACCGCAGCATCTGGGCCGCAATCTTTCTCGATTGCGACGACAGTTCCGACGACGCCACGCGCTTGTCGTTCAGACACATCAAGCCGTCGGCGAGCGCGTGATAGAAGGCCCGGCTGCCGTCGCGGCTGTCATCGCCACTGTGAGCGAATGACCGTCCGCAGACCACGCACTCCGAAAACTCCGGCAGAAATCCCATCAGCCGCGTCATCCACAGCTCGAAGTAGGTAAGCGGCATCCACAGCGCCGGGCCGCGCAGTTCCTGCAGAACCGCCAAGCTCAACCGAAAAACCGCGTCGCTCGCCTCGCGGTCGGGCATCAACTCGTCGAGCAACTCGGCAACGTGCGCCAACGCCGCCGCCCGAGGATAACTGACCTCGCTGGCTAGCGGTGATTCGATCACTTCACAGGAATCAAGCCGCGCCAGTTCCTGCCCTTCGCGGTCGTCGTAAAACGCCCGCACATACGTGAGCGGCTCCAGAGCGCCTCCGAAGCGGCGTCTCGACTTCATGGCCGCGCGCGCCACGCCTTTCACCTTGCCTTCCATCCGGGTAAAGAGCGTAACCAGCAGGTCGGACTCGCGCAGCGGATAGGTGCGCAGAACGATCGCTTCCGACTCCTTCAGCGCCATGGAAGGTCAACAGGTCAATTAATGATTGTAATGGAAGGAGCTGTCAGCCGTCAGCTATCAGCTATCAGCTATCAGCAAAAAACAAAACCTACGGAATCCGCAAGCAAGGCTAAAAGGAATAGGCGCTAGCCATCGTGCGGCAAGCGCCTCAAGATTCAAATGCCCAGCGTTAAGCCGGTTTTACTGACAGCTGATAGCTGACAGCTGAGAGCTGACAGCTGCTCTACCGCCCGAAGTACTTCGCATTCCGCTCGGTGTACTCTTTCCACTTTTCCGGCAGGTCGTCGAGCGCGAAGATGGCCGAGACCGGGCACACCGGCACGCAGGCGCCGCAATCGATGCATTCCACGGGATCGATATACAGCATCTCTTCCGTCGCGAACTTGTCGGAGTCCTTCTTCGGGATGAATGCAATCCACCGGACAGGAATCGACACAGGCGGTGTCTTTGGTTCCGATGCAGGGCTCGGCAATTACGTAGGCCATAAAATCTCATGCTCCTCGGGCGGACGGAAGGTGACCCCACTTTGTCGATTTTAGCAAGAACGCAGCGATCGGTACAGGCAGCGGGATGACTGCGATGCGAAGTTGGACGCGAGGATCTGGTTAGAAAACTCCCAGCCAGCGGACGGGGAAGCGGGTTCCGAGGGCGCTCACCAGGCGCTCGTCGGCGGTGATGAGTTCACTCCTGGCCGCTACCGCCAGTGCGACGTAGGTGCTGTCGTAAACGGTTCTGCCGAAATCGACAGCAATCTTAAGGGCTTCAGGCAGAACGGCCCGGCTCGGCACGGTCGGAAAGTCGCGGTTAAGCATTGCTTCCAGACCGCGTCGAGCCAGTAGGGCGGTGATCTCGCCACGCTTTGCCGCTTTCCAAAGGAAGTTGCCGATCTCGAGCCAGAACAAGTCCGGGCACGCAAACCTAACCGATCCGGCCACGTAAGCACGAAGAAAGCGGTCGGCGCGGTCGGCGAGAGGCTCGACGATCTCGGGTGACGCCCATTTCGCGCCGACACTGGCGTCCACGACGAAAGTTTTCACCGCTCACGGTCCTCGCGGATTGCCTCTTCGGCAGAGGGAAACGGAACCTTTCCGAGAGGCTTGTGGAAGCGAAGTTCCGCTAAATCGTCATAGGACTCCGGCGGCGCCGCTTTAGTTCCGTCGCTGTGGGCACGGCGTCCTTCAGTAGGGAAATCACCTCGGCGGCGATGGAGGTGCGGCGCTTGCGGGCGCGGGCGCGCAGGGCTTCGTAGAGGTCCTTGGGCACGTTTTCCACGTATAGGGTAGGCATAGGGATAGTCTAGCATAGCCCTATGAAGAGCTTTTTTGAATATGATCTTGCCGAGGACTGGCGCGCTTGCCCTCCGGATGATCCCGGCGCTAGCCATGCAGTCATGGCCGACTCCACAATTTCCCTTGGATCTTCGACTTTGGCGTATTCCCAGAGGCAGAGTTCGTTACCGTCGGGGTCGCGGAAAAATGCCAGTCTGCCGTCCTTTTGCTCTTTGATTTTGCTGGTTGGTATCCCGCGGGCGTGTATTTGCTCCAACGTCTCCTGCAAATTCGCGACCGAAAAACAGAGGCGGGCATTGCCACTGCCGGGACCACCGATCCGGGTGGAACGGGCACGAGTTCGATGAGCACGCCATCGAGATCGAAGCGCGCGACGTAGTCACGCGAAACCATGGGGAGTCCGAGGGTTTCGCGATAGAAGGCGATGGACGCATCCATGTCGGTGACGTAGTAGAAGACGCTGTCGAAGGAGAGTTTCAGTTTGCTGGAAGAAGAAGAAGATG
>CAVVNA010000007.1:0-70296 GCA_963749275.1 uncultured Acidobacteriaceae bacterium | reverse complement strand
TAGCAAGTGGGTGGCGGGAGAGATTATAGCGCCCGGCATTGAATCCTGGCGCGAGTTCTGTTTGCGGGTGGAACGAGGGCTGGCGCAAGTTGTGCGCGACACGCCTCCGGCAGCGAGCGCGGTGGTCTTCACTTCGGCGGGAGCGATTGGCGCGGCGATGCGCCGGGCCCTGCATTTGTCTGCCGAGGAGGCGCTGCAGCTGACCTGGATGTCGCGCAACGCTTCGTTCAGCGGCTTTCTGGCTTCGGATGAGCGTTTCACGCTGAGCACGTTCAATGCGCACCCCCATCTCGACGGGGACGGGTTGCTGTCGTACCGGTAGCGGATAGAGGAACTGCGAGTATGGTGGCAGTTTGCGATCAAGCGGGAGAGGTAAGGGCAGGCGAAGAACTCAATCTCGCCCGGCTGCGGCCATTTCTGCTGGAGCACTTCGACCATAGCGGACCGGTCTCCGTCGAACAATTTCCCAGTGGGCACTCCAACCTGACGTACCTGGTGCGACTGGGTAACGCGCGACTGGGAAACCGGGAAATCGTCTTGCGACGTCCGCCCTTTGGCAGCAAAGTCAGGTCCGCGCATGACATGGCGCGCGAATATCGTGTGCTGTCGAAACTACACACCGCATATCCAGTCGCGCCGAAGGCGCTCCTCTATTGCGATGATCTGTCGATTCTTAATGCGCCCTTCTACCTAATGGAGCCAATTCGGGGAATGATCATGCGCCGCGAGCCGCCTCCGGGTGTGCCCTTTCCGCCGGAGACGGCGCGGCGATTGAGCGAAGCGTTCCTCGATAACCTGGCGCGTTTGCACCGCCTGGACTACGGCGCAATCGGCCTGGCTGATTTGGGCAAACCGCAAGGCTATCTCGAACGCCAGGTCAAGGGCTGGATCGAGCGCTACCATAATTCGAAAACGCACGACCTGCCGGAAGTCGAACGCATTTCCGCCTGGCTCACCGCACGAATGCCGGTCAGCCATGAGACGGCGCTGATCCACAACGACTACAAGTATGACAATGTCGTGCTTGATCCCAGCGACGCGACCAAGATCGTGGGCGTCCTGGATTGGGAGATGTGTACGCTGGGAGACCCGCTAACGGATCTGGGGACGGCGCTCGCATATTGGACCGATCCGCAAGATCCGGAAGAACTCCTGGAAATTCGCAGCGCGCCGACCACGTTACCGGGCACACTGACGCGGGCGCAGTTGGTCGAGCGCTACGCGGTCGCGACCGGCCGCGATCCCGGCGACATGATTTTCTATCTGACGTTTGCCCGCTTCAAAGTTGCCGTCATCATTCAGCAGATCTACTACCGGTACGCCCAGGGATTGACGCAGGACGAGCGCTTCGCGGTCATGCCGGAGAGAATCCGGATTTTGGTGCGCGCCTCATGGCATTGCGCAGAAAGCAGGACGATATGAGTGGGCATTTACTGCAGAGCTCACTGCGAGTAATAGCGCACCAGCCACTCGGCGACACAGCAGGGCTTGCCGGAAGGCTGATTCTCACCGGCCTGACTCTCGACATGGATGAGGAAGGCGGCGTCCACAAACTCGGGGGACTCTTTCGCCGAAAGCAGAGTGACGCGCGCACGAAGCTGCGAACCGGCGCGGACAGCCGAAGGAAAACGAACCTTATTCAGCCCGTAGTTGACGCTCATCGCGGGGCCCGATCGGAACCGGATTGCCTGTTTCAGGAAGTAGCCCAGCAGCGAAAGGGTGAGAAAACCGTGGGCAACGGTACCGCCATAGGGCGATTCGCGCTGGGCGCGTTCCGGGTCAAGGTGAATCCACTGGCGGTCCTCGGTGGCGTCGGCAAATTTCTGGATGCGATCCTGGGTAACGACGAACCAGTCGGTCGCCGGGAATTCGCGTCCTTCGTACTGCTTCAAAGAATTTAGATTTTCAATTTCAAGAGGTGGCATAGGAGTATTTTATGACGACATTAACAGACATTCCGCGCAAGACGACAAAAGGAACGGCGTTTCTTATCGAGGAGTCGGCGCCGCAAGACATTTTTACGCCCGAGGATCTGAGCGAAGAACATCTCGCCATCGGTCGCATGGTAGACGAGTTCTGGGCCAACGAAGTGGAGCCGAATCTGCCCGCGATCCGCGAAAAGAAACCCGGCGTCGCGCTGGGTGTGCTACGGAAATCGGCGGAGCTGGGTCTGACTGGGATGGCGATCCCGGAGGAGTATGGGGGCATGGCCATGGATCTGCCGTCGCTGATGGTGGCGTCCGAACACATGGGACGGGACGGCTCGTACGGGGGCTGGCACTCGGCGCACACCGGCATCGGCACGCTGCCCATCGTCTACTTTGGAAATGAGCAGCAGAAGCGGAAGTATCTGCCGAAGCTGGCCACAGTCGAAATGCTGGCCGCGTATGCGCTCACCGAGCCTCTGGCGGGGTCGGATGCGCTGGCGGCGCGGACGCGGGCCGATCTCACGCCGGATGGAAAACACTACATGCTGAATGGCCAGAAGATGTGGATCACCAACGGCGGCGCGGCCGATCTGTTCACGGTGTTTGCCAAAGTCGGGGGAGAAAAGTTCACCGCATTTCTGGTCGAGCGGAACTTTCCCGGTGTGAGCAGCGGGGCGGAAGAACACAAGATGGGCATCACCGGCAGTTCCACCACTGCCGTGTATTTGGACAACGTTCCGGTGCCGGTGGAAAACGTGTTAGGCGAGATTGGCCGCGGGCACGTGATCGCCTTCAACATCCTGAACATCGGACGGCTGAAATTGGGTCCGGGCGTGAGCGGCGCCGCGAAAAACGTGCTCACGATTTGCCTGAAGTATGCCAAACAGCGCAAGGCATTCGGCTCGACGATTTCAGAATTCGGCGCGATTCAACACAAGCTGGCGGAAATGGCGATCCGAATTTTTGTGGCGGAGTCGATGGCCTGGCGGGTGGTAGGACTAATTGAGAATTTAATGAGCGCCGCGCCGACGGAGTCCGAGGACGGTTCCACTCGGGAGCGGAAGGCGATCGAAGAGTTTGCGGCGGAGTGCTCGATGGTCAAGGTTTACGCCGCCGAGATGCTGGACTACGTGGTCGATGAAGGCGTGCAGATCCACGGCGGCTACGGATACCATCAGGACTACGCGGTGGAACGCTACTATCGCGATTCGCGCATTAACCGTCTGTTTGAGGGGACCAGCGAAATCAACCGGTTGGTGATCACAGGCCAGCTTTTGAAGCGCGCGGCGCGGGGACTTCTGCCTCTGTTCGAAGCCGCTCGCGCGGTCTTGCAGGAAGCCGAGGCGCAACCCACGAAGGCGGCCTGTGACGCGGAGCTGAGCCTGGTCCGGAGCGCGAAGAAGATCGCCCTACTGACGCTGGGAATTGCGCACCAGAAGCACGGCGCGCAGCTCGAACAACAGCAGGAGATCATCATGAACCTGTCCGACATCATCATGGAAGTGTTTGCCATGGAGTCGAGCCTGCTGCGCAGCCGGAAACTGACAGCGGCCGGGGGCGGAGTCAATGCTGCGGACGCCTGCGCCGTGTATTTGCGCGACGCCATCGCACGGGTAGAACTCTCGTCGCGGACGGTGCTGAGCGCCTGCGCCCAGGGCGACGAACTGCGGCGGAATCTTTCCCGCGCGCGCGGGTACGCCAGTCACGATCCGGTGAATGCAATCGCACTGCGGCGCCAGATTGCAGGGCGGCTGCTGGCGAACGAGCGGTACACCGTCTGAGGAATGCGATCAGCCACGAAGGAGGCAGCATGGCACTCACCAATCACAAGTTCTTGCTGGCGTCGCGCCCGGTAGGGATGCCGAAGCGCAGCGACTGGACCTACGCGGAAGAACCAGTCGGGGAGCCGAAGGAAGGCGAGCTGCTGGTCCAGGTGTTGTACATCTCGCTGGACCCGGCGATGCGCATGTGGATGAATGACGTGCGTTCGTATATCCCGCCGGTGGGCATCGGAGAGGTGATGCGGGCGCTGGGGGTGGGGATCGTGAGGGCGTCGCGTAACCCGCGCTTCGCGGTGGGTGATCACGTCTCCGGATCGTTCGGAGTGCAGGAGTATGCGCTGACCGACGGCCAGGGCGTGACGAAGGTCGACGCGAGGATCGCTCCGCTGCCAAAGTATCTCAGCGTATTCGGTATGCCGGGCATGACCGCATATTTCGGGCTTCTCGACACGGGGCAGCCGAAGCCGGGGGAGATGGTGGTGGTCTCGGCGGCAGCGGGAGCCGTGGGCGCGGTGGTGGGACAGATCGCCAAGATCAAGAACTGCCATGTGGTGGGCATCGCCGGAGGAGCGGAGAAGTGCCGCTACATCGTGCAGGAGTTGGGCTTCGATGCGGCCATCGACTACAAGTCCGAAGACGTGAGGCAGTCCCTTCGGAAGCATTGCCCGGAGGGTATCGACGTCTATTTTGACAACGTGGGCGGCGCGATTCTGGACGCGGCGCTGGCGCAACTCAGGCTGGGCGCCCGGATTGTGATCTGCGGTGCGATCTCGCAATACAACAATACCGGCCCGATCGCGGGGCCCAGCAACTACCTGTCTCTGCTGACAAATCGCGCCACGATGAAGGGCACGCTGGTGCTGGACTATGTCGGCCGCTACGCGCAAGCTGGGGCGGAAATGGCGACCTGGATGGCGACCGGCAAGCTCAAGTCGCGCGAGGATATTGTGGAAGGACTCGCAACCTTTCCCGAGACTCTGCTCAAGCTTTTCAAGAGTGAGAACTCGGGGAAGCTCATGCTGAAAGTGGGCTAGGGCCTAGCAGAGACGCGGCAAGCCGCGTCTTTACAGCGTGAGTACGTTCCATCGCGGAAGGAAGGACTTCGATGGCATTGGTCGAGAATCAAGGGACAAAGATTTATTGGGACGAACAGGGACAGGGAGCACCGGTCCTGCTGATCATGGGCCTCGGCTATACGTCAGCCATGTGGTATCGCACACGACCGGTGCTGGCGCAACAGTATCGTACGATTGCGTTCGACAATCGAGGCGTGGGCCTGAGCGACCTGCCGCTCGGGCTTTGTTCGATTGCGACCATGGCAGCGGACGCGGCCGCGGTTCTGGATGCCGCCGGCGTGGCCCGCGCCCACGTTTTCGGCGTTTCGATGGGGGGCATGATTGCGCAAGAATTCGCGCTGCAATATCCGGCGAGGACGCGCTCGTTGATTCTGGGCTGCACCTCACCCGGCGGACCTTCGGCGGTGCTGGCGGAGAGCAAGGTGGCCGACGAACTGATGGCGCGCGGCATGACTCTGGAGCAAGCGCGGGAAGCCATTCTTCCCTACATCTATGATGCGGCCACGCCGCGAGAGAAGATCGACGAAGACACCAGGGTGCGCCAGCGCTGGCTTCCCTCCCCGGCAGGCTACATGGCACAACTACTCGCGATCGTCGCGTGGGAGGGCTACAGCCGAATTGCTCAGATCACGGCGCCGACGCTGGTCATCCATGGAAAGTCGGATGCGCTGGTGCCCGCTGGTAAATGGGGAGCTGATCGCAGCGCGGATTCCCGGCGCAAAACTCGTCCTGCTCGAGCACGCGAGTCACTTGTTTGTCACCGACCAAACCCAAGCGGCGCACAAAGAAATACTCAAATTTCTTTTGTCGCATGCTGGCGGAGAGCCGGGCCGGAAAGCAGGCAGGTCATGAGCCGTTCGTTCCATGGGTGAAAGTAACCTCCAAATCAACATTCTCAACAAGCATACTTCATAATCAAAATAATTCATTTGATGGATCACGCAAACCCGGATACGCTCGCGCCGATTGCCAAGACGCTGCGCTCTGCAACCATACGAGCGTCGGGAATTGTTTGCTCGCAATCAAGCAGATCTAAAAACTAGGCAGCTCGCTCAAAAACAATTCCAGCCTGGCAAGCGTCCGCAGGTTGGAAGAAGTGGTCGGATGCTGGCAGGCGACGTGACCTCGTGTGATTCAGACAAATTCTCCGTAGGTAGGGGGGAGTATGGGTTTTGAACAGAGCAGTCCGGATGGTTGTGCGGCTTCACGCTACTGGGCCAGTTCCTGGAAGCGTCTTGCCTTGGTTATGTTGGCGGGCGTGCTGGCGGGAACGCCGTTACTGCTGGCGCAAGCGGGCTATAACACGGCCACGCTGAAAGGAACGATTTACGATCAGAAAGGTGCAGCGGTCGCGCCGGCTACTGTGACGGTAAAGAATCTGGCAACGGGTCTGAGCAAAGAGCAGGTGGCCGCAACAGACGGCAGTTACCAAATACCCGCTCTGCCGCCGGGGACGTATCAGATGACGGTGCAGTCCCCTGGGTTCAGCAAAGCGGTGGCTGAGAACCTGGTTCTGACGGTGGGCGCGACAGTGGTCTACGACATCCATCTGACGGTGGGTGGAGTTCACGAGGTGGTCGAAGTCACGGACCGGACGCCACTGATCGAAACCGAGCAATCGCAACAAGCCAACACTGTCGATACACGGCAGGTCGACAATCTGCCCAATATCAGCATGAACTTCACGCAGGCCATCTACACCTTGCCCGGGGTGGTGAGCTCGGTCGCGCCTACGGTTCAAGACTCGAACGTAGGGACCGGATTCTCATCGTCTGGCTTCTCGATCGGAGGCAGCAACGGCCGCAACAACCTGTTCACGATCGATGGCGGGGAGAATGATTTCGGTTCCGGAGCCCTGCGGGTTAATCACGTTCCCCTCGACTCGATCCAGGAGTATCAAGTAAACCGGAATTCTTTTGCGGCGGAATTCGGGTTCACGGTGGGAACGGCGATCAACGTCATCACCAAGAGCGGGACCGACAAGCCCCACGGCAGTGTCTATGGTTTTTTCCACAACGAAAGTACAGACGCAGCCAACTACTTCAACAGTTTCAGCCCGAATCCCAACAGCAAGCCGTTCGAGCAGGGCATGGTTGCGGGAGCCACATTCGGCGGCCCTATCGTGAAAGGTAAGTTGTTCTTCTTCACGTCGTATGAGCGCCAGAAACTGGATTCGCCGACGATTATCAACCTGCTGGGCACGGTACAAGCGCGGGGTCTGAGCGCACAAAGCAATGGTCTCAACGCTCAAGGCCTGTGTCCCGGCCAGATTGTCCCTGCCGGACAGCCACAGGAAGTGAGCCAGCTGTGTTACCTGACGCAGTTGCAGGCGCTCGGAGGCCCGCTGGCACCGGTGGGCTCGGGGTTACTGGCGTCGCCGGTTTTTTCTCCGCTCTCCGACCCGATCTTTGCGGCGTTGCTCACCCCCGACAATGGCGTTTTCGATGGAAATGCCGGAGGCGTAGTCCAAGCGCCGCCCGGCGCGAACGGCCGCTACAACAACTGGGTCACGAAACTGGACTACATTCCCAGCCCGAAAGACAACCTCAGCCTTCGCTTCTCGCTGATGCGGGAATTAAGCCAGGTGACCGGCGGTGGAGGCGCCCCGCGCTATACCTCCGACACCAATGCGGTGCGCGACTACACCGCGACCCTGTCCTGGACCCGGACACTCAGGAACGACATGGTGAACCAGGTGCTCGTGCAAGTCGTTCCCCACGACACGTCGGACAACGTAACTCCCTTCCCCAACCGGGCGGAGACCGACTTGGGGAGCCTGGCGAGCGCGGAAACGGCAAGCGGCCCCGTGGGCACGAATTTCGCGTATCCCTACTTCGGACACGAGAATCGCTTTCAATTCGACGAGAATTTGCTTCTGACCAGGGGCGGGCACAGTATCAAAATCGGCGCTTCCTACCGGCCGGTCGAGTACAACATCTTCGAACAACTCTGGTTTGGGGGAGAATACACTTATTATGATGGAGCGATCTCCCTCCTCACCCTGTTGTCGGCGGCGGGCCAACCCCCCGCGGTCATCCAAGGCATGGAGCTCTACAACACGGCCCTGGGATACCCCGCGGCCGGGCCTGCCGCGACCAACCTGACGGCGGCGGAGTCGTACGTCGCCGGGCTTCCGGCCGATATTCTGCAGGGGAACGGCTATGGACGGTGGCAGAGCTGGGCTCACTATCTAGGCGTCTATGCCCAGGACTCGTGGAAGGTCTCTTCCCGGCTGACGGCGAACTACGGAGTGCGGTTCGATTACGATAAAGAAGCGAGTCCGGTTCCGACCAGCTACCACGCCTCGCCCCGGCTGGGATTGGCGTTTGACCCGCTCGGCAACGGGAAAACGGTGATCCGGGCGGGCGGGGGCTTGTTCGTGGCGCCCCAGCTGTTTCTGGTTCCGTTCTATCTCAACAACCTGGGCACGAGCGGAAAAAATATCAACATGGCCTTGCAGTTGATCAACAAACAGCCGGTTCAAACCGTGTTGGCGACCTGCATGGAAAACTTACCGCTTGGGGCGCCATGCTCCGCCGACCCCGCGGTGTTGGGGACCGCAACCTTGGCCAATCCCGACCCCGAGCTGACGGCGCAACAATTGGCCTCAGTCGGCATAGCCATCAATCCCATTCCCAATGAGACCAATGGCGTGTTCTACACGATTCAGAATAACTTCAAACCGGAATATTCGATTCAGGCCAGCCTCAGCATCGCCCAGCAGATTTCCCGCGATCTCTCGCTCGAGATCGGATACACCATGTACCGCAGCGTCCACATTGAGCAGAACAATGAAGCCAACTACATACGGAATACGGCCATTCCGATAGACCCGTTTTTCGGGCCGTCTTACGTTGCCAAACCGGGCTCCACGGCAGGCCAACCGAATTCGGATACCCTGCAGAACAACCAATTTTCATCGATCGGCGGTTCGATCTACCATGCCATGACCGCGTCGCTGACCAAGCGGTTTAGTCGGGGACTGCAGTTCCAGGCCAACTACACCTATAGCAAGGCGATCGACAATACGAGCGACTTCAGTTCTCTCAGCACGCCGTTCCGGCCGGACTTGGTGTCGGAGGACCGCTCCGCGTCGGACTTCAACATCACCCATAATTTCGTGGCCAACGCGGTGTATACGACTCCGTACCCAGCCCAGGGCAGTATGCTATCCAAGGCGCTGGCGGACATTGCGATTTCTCCCATCGTCTCCGCACGCAGTGGAGTTCCGTTTACGCTTCTTGTCCCCGGGATCGCCTTTGGTTTGGTCCCATTCGACAGCTACGCGGGTGCTCATTTTAGCGAAGCCCGTCCGTATAACGAGGGCCGGAACACCGGGATTGGGCCGGCCTTTTACAGCTGGGATATGCGGGTTTCGAAGGCGCTGTATCTTAGCCGTGAGCGCGGCATGCGTTTCGATGTGATTGTGCAGGCGACCGACATCCTCAATCATACCAACTTCAGTTCCGTGAACAACATTTTCCCGAACACGTATCAGCCGGCCGGCTCCGTTGCTCCCGGCTCCCCCGCTTCCGCGATCGTGCCGACTGCAGAGGGGAACGTAGATCTGTTGAACGGCCCCTATCGCTATGCGGGGTATGCACCCCGGACGGCGAGCGACTTGAGTACGCCACTGTCGTTCCGATCGGCCAATCTGCCGCGCCAGATCAGCTTTGGACTGCGGTTTGGCTTCTGAGGCAGGCGCTTCCTGGCGTCGCGTATGCGGCCCATCCCGGCCCGCATCCCGGGATGGCCGCTGACGCTGGAACGGCGAACGCCAGGCAGAGCACAGTGCTTGCGCCTGGAAACCACCTGCTGCAAGTCGAGGGTAAATGCTCATGCCAACGCAGGAGACCATCTACGAAGTCGCGGACCGAGTCGCAACCATCACCCTGAATCGTCCGGACAAACTGAATGCCTGGACCGCCACCATGGAAGTGGAGGTACGTTCCGCAGTAGAGGAGGCGGAGCGGGACGAGAACGTACGGGTGATCGTGCTGACGGGAGCGGGCCGGGGATTTTGCGCCGGTGCGGACATGTCCTTGTTGAGCGCCGTCGCCACTCAGGGACTGGATAAAGATGTCACCCGGCGGATTCATTCCGGGGGCGCCCCGCAGGAAGGACTGCGGCCGGATTTTCAGCGCAAGTTTTCCTATTTTCTCGGCCTCGCGAAACCCGTGATTGCCGCCATTAACGGGCCGACGGTGGGCCTGGGCCTGGTGATTGCGCTCTACTGCGACCTGCGCTGGGCGGCGGAGAGTGCGCGCTTCAGCACGACTTTCGCGCAGCGTGGACTCATCGCGGAGTACGGCATAGCCTGGATGCTGCCGCGCATAGTCGGTCTGCCCGATGCCATTGATTTGCTGCTCTCCGCCCGGCACATCAACGCATCCGAAGCGCTGGGTCTGCGGCTGGTCAACCGGGTCTTTCCCCAGGAGGGCTTCGCCGCAACCATCCACGAGCACGCCGTCCAGTTGGCGTCCAGCGTCAGCCCCCGCTCCCTGGGTGTGATCAAGCGGCAGGTGTACACGGGAATGTTTCAGACGCTAGCCGAGTCCTTCGATCTTTCCGTTGTAGAGATGGTGGCGAGTCTCCGGAGTGAAGACTTCAAAGAAGGGGTGGCGCACTTTCTGGAGAAACGGGCGCCAAAGTTCAGCGGCCGCTGACCGCGGAGTCGGGGCGCGTCAACCCGGACGCAGCCCGCGGGGAAGCACAATCAAAACGAACGTTCCCGCGCCGGCGCTCAGGCCGAGGCCGCGCTCTGGGGTTTGTATTTCTTCAGTTCCAGCTTGGCAATCAAGGCGCGATGGACTTCGTCTGGGCCGTCCGCGATGCGCAGCGTGCGGATCGTGGCAAACATTTCGGCCAGCGGAACATCGTCGGAAACGCCGGCGCCTCCGTGCATTTGAATTGCCTGGTCGATGATCTCCAGGGCAATGTTGGGAACGGCGACTTTGATCTGGGAGATTTCGCTGCGGGCGCCTTTGGCGCCGACTTCATCGAGCATCCAGGCGGCTTTGAGGGTGAGAAGTCGGGCCTGCTCCAGCATGATGCGGGCGTTGGCAATGACATCGGCGTTGGCGCCCAGCTCGGCCAGAGGTTTGCCGAAGGCCACGCGCTGGAGCGAACGGCGGCACAAAAGTTCAAGCGCGCGTTCGGCCGCTCCCAGCGTGCGCATGCAGTGATGAACGCGACCGGGGCCGAGCCGGCCCTGGGCGATTTCGAAACCGCGTCCCGGTCCGGCGATGATGTGGTCGAGCGGTACCCGGACATTAGTGAAGCTAACCTCGCCGTGACCGAAGGGCGAGTCGTAGGAGCTAAACACCGGCACCATACGCTCGATCTTGACGCCCGGAGTATCGAGCGGCACCAGAACCATGGAATGACGCTGGTACTTCGAGGCCGAGCGATCGGTGATGCCCATGAAGATGAGCAGCCGGCAATGAGGATGGCCGACCCCGGAGCTCCACCATTTCAGGCCGTTGAGGACGACATGGTCTCCCTCGATGAGAGCGGTCGCTTGCATGTTCGTGGCATCCGACGAAGCCACGCCGGGCTCCGTCATGCAGAACGCGGAACGAATCTCGCCAGCCAGCAGCGGCGTGAGCCAGCGATCCTTCTGCGCCGCCGAACCATACTTCACCAGCACTTCCATGTTGCCGGTGTCGGGTGCGTTGCAGTTGAAAACCTCGGGCGCAATCGAACACCGGCCAGTGATTTCAGCCAGAGGCGCGTATTCCACATTGGTGAGGCCTGCGCCATACTCCCGTTCTGGAAGGAAGAGGTTCCACAGGCCGGCTGCACGCGCCTTGACCTTCAAAGTCTCCATAACTGGAGGCTGTTTCCAGCGTCGCCAGTCGGGAAGGTTCTGCAATTGCGCGCAATACTCACGCTCCGCTGGCAGGATATGCTCTTGCATGAACGCCGAGAGCCGCTGGACATAGCTCTTGGCTGTCGGTGACGGAGAAAAATCCATTGGTAAGCACTCACCCCGCAGGCACCCCAGCCTAACGATTTCAGCAGGATTCTCCAAATGAATTCTATGAATCCTGTAATATATGCAACGTGCATTTAAGTCAGGTCGACCTGAACCTGTTCGTGGTGCTGGAAGCCATCTATCGCGAGGGCAACATCACTCGCGCCGGCCAGCAACTGAACCTTACCCAGCCCGCGATCAGCCATGCGCTGAAGAGACTGCGCGATCTTCTGCAGGATCCGCTGTTCGTCCGCCAGGGGGCGCACATGATGCCGACGCCGTTCACGCGGAACATGATTGAGCAAGTGCGGCAGGCGCTGCAAATCCTGGAAGTGCACGTCAGCGCGAGTCGCAATTTCGTTCCAGAACATACGCGGCGGAACTTTCACCTATCTTTGTGGGAATACGCCGAGGCACTGATTCTTCCGCTCTTGCTGCGGCGCCTGACGGATGCCGCCCCAGGAATGTCGATCACGACCTCGCAGGTCAAGCGCAGAGATCTGGAAACCGAACTGGCGAGCGGTTCGGTCGATCTGGCCATCGACATCCCCCTGACGATGAGCGATCGCATTCGGCAAAAGTGGCTTCTGAATGACCCCTTCGTCGTCATCGCGCGGCATGGTCACCCGGCGATCACGGACAAACTTGACCTGGACACTTATCTGGAGCAGCGCCATATTCAGGTCTCTTCCCGGCGCCACGGTCCCAGCCTGATCGACATCGAACTGAGCAGGCGGGGACTTCGCCGGCAAGTGTTCCTGCGCAGCCAGCACAACTTCCCGGCCTGCGTGGTAGTAAGTACGACGGACATGCTTCTGACCTTGCCGGAGCGCCATGCGCAATTGCTGCACACGGGTTTGATGAACCGGGTGCTTCCCTTCCCCCTCCCAGCGCCCCGTCTCGAAGCTCATTTGTACTGGCATGAGAGTGTGGAGAATGATCCGGCAAACCGCTGGCTTCGAGAAGAAATCGAAAAAGCCTTGGCCCCGGAACCGCGAGCGCCGGCAGCGCCGCGCAAGTCCGGTAGCGAGCGGCGCCGGAGCCAATGTTGACGAAGATTAATCGAATTTTCCCGCCGCGATATCTTGGATGAGTGAAGCCGATGTCAGGTTGCTGAATCGAGCGATCACGCTCAGGCATCGAAAAAAGAAAATAAACATTGGAGTTTTGATCATGAAGCATCTGAAGAAACTCGAAGACGAGATTTCCGCGTGGCCAAGTATCTCGGTTCACCCACATCGCTTCGGAGGGAAGGAGTTCCTCTTTGGGAGTGCGGAAGTGGGGCATATCCATACAGGCGGGATCGTGGACATACCCTTCCCGCGTGCAGTTCGAAATGCGCTGTTGGCTGCGGGTCTTGCTGAACAGCACCACTGGGTTCCCAATTCCGGTTGGGTAACTTTTCATGTGCGCAATGAAGAAGACCTCAGCCATGCCCTGTGGCTTATGCGGCTCTCATACATCCGTTACGCACTCAAGACCGCAACCGATCCTCGTGGGATGCTGGAGCGAGAGAGTGAAGAACTGCACTTGACCCCGCAGTTCAGGTCTCTGCTCGAAAGGTTTGTGCCTAAACTCGCCCACCACTCTGCGACGGAGCCACTCTCAGCCGCATAACGATTCTCAAGGCGTGTGCGGTTGCGGAAGGTCGCGCTACGCTGATTTCTTTGCCAGTGGGCAAAACTCGATCACTTTTCCGGGATGCGACTGCGGCGGCACCGACGCCGCTTTTCTTCGGAAGTTCGTCGGTATGTAGAATTCAATTACTCGGGCCATAACAGATTCCCCTTCATCATGTAAAGTCTCCGCGTCTTGGTCAACTGCGATTCGTCAATTTGGATCGCCCCTACCACTTCCACTCCTACCCACAAAGACAGCGGACAATCGGAGCTTCATCATGAGTGCCTTACATACAGCGCACGACCTCATCCACATGGCTTCTTCTCCCTAAATGCCGAGATGTTCCAGTCTCACAATAAGCGACTGAGCCAAAGGTGCGCCTGAGATTAGGACCCAGCAGGGGGATTTTGAGACTCGAAATGTCAGTTTAAGAAATTGCAGCCTACGGGAATCTTTATATTCTCCGCCAACAAACTTCGACGCCCGGTGGAACGTGGGACTTGGTCTCATTTCGCGAACAGAAGAGCGCTAGAGCCTAGCCGGATGCAATGGGCCAGCGCCGGACGGCGCGCCATGCTTGCCTGGCGTAAAACGCAAGGTTCAGAGTGCAGATGATTACTGCCGCAACCGTCAGAACGGTAGCAGAGATGTTCGGATAGACCAGCTTATCCAGGTAATGGAGCAGGAACCCACCCTCGTATGGCTGGATGCCAGCCTTGCCTTCGAGCCAGTTCTCCAACAGTGTCAAGGGACACGGCCAGAGAAGCACTTCGGTAAGGGTTCCCCAGACAAGAGACGCGATATGCAGCCAGCGAAGAATTGGGCGCGAGCGTGTCACCAAAGCTCCGAAGAGTACCCACAAAATGAATAGCGCATGCAGGAAGAGCACGGAAACCGCGAGTACAGAATAGAAACTCGAAGCGGCATGCATCCCTAGAATCTACAACAAGGGCGGTTTATGATCGGACCCGATACACGTTCAAAGTGTTCTGGGCACAAAATAGTATTGTTGCCAGAAGATTGTGCGAAAAATCCTCCATATCGACATGGACGCGTTCTATGCGTCCGTCGAACAGCGGGACAACCCGGACCTGCGCGGCAAGCCGGTGATTGTCGCCTGGCAGGCCAGACGTTCTGTCGTTTGTGCTGCTTCGTATGAGGCCAGGGCATTCGGCGTCCGCTCCGCCATGCCTGCAGTACAGGCGGAACGCCTGTGCCCCGGGGGGATTTTTGTTCCCCCGGATTTCACACGCTACCGCGCGGTCTCGCGTAGTGTGCACGAGATCTTTAAGCGCCATACGGATCTCATTGAGCCACTTTCGCTGGACGAAGCGTACCTGGACGTTACAGAAAACAAGACCGGCTTGCCCACCGCTACGCTTGTTGCGCGAACGATTCGTGAACAGATTCGCCAGGAACTGAAGTTGACAGCCTCAGCGGGCGTGGCGCCGAACAAGTTCCTGGCAAAAATCGCATCTGATTGGCGCAAACCCGATGGACTCATCGTAATCCAGCCCGACGAAGTAGATGCTTTTCTGTTGCCGTTGCCAGTTGGCCGCTTGCCCGGCGTAGGCAAAGTGACGGGAGAGAAGCTTGCGAAACTCGGGGTTCAGACGGTCGCGGATTTGCGAGGGCTGGACTTGGCCGGGCTAGAGGAGCACTTTGGTCGCTATGGTCTGCGCCTGCACGAGCTCGCCCGAGGTGTCGACAACAGTGAAGTCGTCCCAGACAGGCCGACGCAATCCATTTCCGTGGAGGATACTTTTGAGCGCGACGTGCAGTTGACAGACACGGAGCCAATGATCCGGCGCCTTGCAGAAAAGCTTTGGTCCGCTTCCCGCAAAGAATCACGCATAGCGCGCACGGTGGTCCTCAAACTGAAGACAAGCGAGTTCAAGATTCTTACCCGCAGCCATACGCCAAGCTCTCCTCCCTCCTCATGCGAGGAGTTGACGGACATCGCGCTGGGGCTGCGAGAACGGGTGGCCCTGGGTCCACAGCAACGCTATCGGCTCGTCGGCGTAGGGTTGAGCAACTTTCGGGAAGCCGAAGAGACTGCTGCACAACCCGCCCTTTTCGAGTAGCACAAATATGGAAACGAGTCCCATCCCGGAGCGGAAATCTACTACGACAAGAATGATCCGGCGCCCCCGACTTAAGTTCGTGCGAATACGACCAAGCCGTTGGCGGGGATAACTATGTTTGCAGAGGCTTGGAAGCCATGCAGCGGAGGACCGGATACATTGATACTCCCCCCGTTGCCGGCCACAATCGGGTTGACCCAGTTGTCGTAGACGTCGCTGTTAAACACTTCCCGCCACGGACCGGCAAATGGGAAGCCGATGCCGTAGTTGTACCAGGTATCTTCCGCGAGCGTCGCAACCACAATCACGTCCTGCCCGCTGCCCTGCAACCAACGTTGAAACGCAATTACGCGGTTCTGGTCGTGAATGTGGAACGGATTGACGTTGTCTCCGCGCAGCGCCGGATAATTCCAGCGCAGCCGGATCAAATCCTGCGTAAACCGCAGATGATTCACCCTGGCCGTATCCGTTCCTGCATTCAATCCAGCCCACCAGATCAGATTCGATGATGTGGGATCCCAACTCCATTGCTTGTCCTCCAGAAACTCCTGGCCCATGAAAATCTGCGGAATTCCGGGAGCGGTGAGCAGCAAGCCCGTGGCGAACCGCGAGCGGCTGCGCGCGTACCACGACTCGTGATTCGAGCCGTCGGCAAGGGCTGGAATGCGCAGGTCCGTGCCCACTTTCACGATGTCGTGATTCTCAACGCAAGGCACTGCCTGCCAACCATGAGCGAATCCCTGGGGATAGAGGTTATCGGCGATCGCATCGAAATTGATAGAGGCGTTCTGCCCATACGAAGCCACCTGCACCGCATTTCGAACTGCGCCGCGCAATCCATCGTGCTGCACCACGTCGAAGCCGGCGCCGCCATTGGCGGTCGGCGTCACAATCGACGGCCAGGTCTTCGGATAGTTGCCGACCTCGCCCGGCCAAAACTCCGCGTTTTGCAACAACCGCGGCTTCACGTAGCGAAGGGTGCTGGTTAAGTTGCAGCAAAAAGTCCATCCCGAATCGCAATTCATCGAGATCAGGTCGCTGATTTCGTCATAGCGAAATCCATCGACGTGAAATTCGCTGATGTAGTACAGGGCATTATTGATAAGGAACTGGCAGACATCGTTTTTCCAAAGAGCAAAAGAGAGCCCGCCGGTTCCCCGGTCCTGATCGGTGAAATACAAACTGTCGTTGTTATTGCCGACGTTCTTGGCGCGGTCCCAGTAGTAGATGCAGTTATCGTCCAGCTGCCCGTTCACCGTGAATCCGCCGGCGTGGTTATAGACCACGTCAAATGCGACCGCAATGCCGTAAACGTGGCAAAGATCGATCAGCGCCTTCAGTTGAGCCGGACCCGGAGTAATGTCCTGCAAGCCAATTGGTGAAAAGCCTTTGGCTGTGAGCAGCCCATTGATGGTGGTGAGGTACCCATTGAGAGCCGCAGGGGCGGTGACCACATATGGAAAGTCCGGAGAAAACAGATCTGCGCCGTTATAACCCATCGATGGGTCAGTCTCCATTTCATCAATGGGCAGCGGCTGCAGGACATTGGCCCCGAGCGCGACAAGATAGGGGATCTTCCCGATAACATCGAGAAACGTTGACGCGACACCGGGCGTACTGGGGTCGTACGTTCCAACGTGCAGCTGGTAGATGATCATGTTGCTGAAGTCGGGCGTGACGAAGGCCGAATTGTGCCAGGGATATGCTGTGGCGGAACGAATCAGGCTGCTGCAGTTGGGGAATGCCGAAGCTGGCCCGAGCTCGCGCGCATAAGGATCGCGTTTGTACCCGCTGCCTCCCGGCCCCACAACCCAGAACCGGTAAGGATCCCCTTCCTGCGCGGTGCCGACAAAACCTGTCCAGTATCCATTAGCATCCTTCACAAGCAGGAGGTTAGCGGTCTGTCCGGTTGTGGGCGTGCTGGCAAAAGTGCCATTGATATAAACGGCGCTAGCGAGCGGTGCCCACGCGCGAAACGTGGCGCCGCCTCCGCTGACGAGGTTTGCGCCCATGGGAGTACTTGGCGAGATATTTGCCTGAGAAATCATGTGCGGCTCCCTCCTAGAAGCTACGAAGGCACTCGTCCAAATCGTCGATCCGGAACACTTTCCTGGTTGATATCACCTCGGAACTCCCGTGATACTCAAGCTCGGCTTGAACACTGCAAAAGAGCAGCAATTCCACTGAATAGTGTTCCAACGCCCGTGGCGGTTGCGGCTGGCGCGGAAATGGTTAAGGGATGAGCCCGACAAGCATAGCAGGAGAATTCGTTTTCGTCAGTGTTGTCCCTGGGATGGCGCTCTTCCTTGATTCGAGCGTTTGCCGCAGAGCGGACTGACTATGAACCAGTCGAAAAACTACGTTTTTTGGGCTTTCGGGCGAGCCGGTGCGCCAGCTGCGTGCCAGAGGCTGTTTTCTAAATGAACTGGCCACACGTGACACTAAAACACGACTCGCAGGGTCATCTGAATCTGGCGCGGGCTGCCGATGGTTTTGTTTACCGCGCCTAGCGCCGCAGGACAGTTGTAGAAAGCAGGAGTCGGATTTTGAGTAGTGCAACCAGTGGGCAACGGCGTCGTCCCCACTACCGGGAATTGGTCGTAGGACTGGTTCTGCGTGACGTCATCGATGGGAACATCAAAGCTGGCCGTATTGGTCACATTGAAGATTTCCAAGCTGTAATACAGCGAGTAGCGTTCCGTAATGGGCGTCACCTTTACGAACGAAATATTGGCGACCCTTTGCCAGGATTGCCGGAAGACGTTGCGCAAGCCGTTGGTAAAATTGGTCTCGAAAGTGTCGTTGGGGGGAATTGCGCCTCCGAGATCGCCGGGGCTGAGCAAAGGCAGGGTGAAGCAATTGGGATTGAGTGCCGTCTGGTTGTGATTATAGTAAGCGTTGGCGCCGGAATAACCGGTGAGCGCACTCTTTGGCGTGCAGCCCGCTTTCAGCGGCACGATGGGATTGGTGATGCCATCGTAAACGCTATAGAAGATGCTGCCCACGGCGCCGCTGTAGTCGATGACGCTGTAGGGCTGGCCACTCTGTAAAATGGCGCTCCCGTGAATGCCCCATCCATTCGTCACTTTAGCCTTCAGCGTGGAGGTGGGAAAGAACTTGGGCAATTCGTAGTTATAGCTGAAGTTGAAAACGTGGGTGCGGTCAAAGTCAGACGAGCCGTAAGCCGAGCGCAGGTTCAGCGGATTATTGCCGTTGAAGAACAGGCCCATGCCGCTCTGCTCGTCCAAGGCGTGGGAATAAGTGTAGGAGAAGCCCACCTGCAGACCGTGGCTCATGCGCTTTTCGACGTGAGTCTGCAGCGCGTTGTATTGCGAGACTCCAGCGGCCGTGTAGCTCTCCGTTTCTGCCGAATAGCCAAGATAGGGAACGCGCAAGTCCACGTTGCCCCCTTCGTAGGTGACCTGCATGGGCTGCCCGTTCGGCAAATTGATTGGACAACCCGGAGCGCAACTCGCTGCCGTTTGCACGGTGTAGCCGTAGGTATATTGCTGCGGGTTGTTCGAATTGGGGTGGATGATGTTGCTCGGCGAGGCAACTCCGGGCTGGTTGAAGGGAATGGGAATCACTCCGTGGCGGCCCAGGTTGCCGACGTAGCCGATGTCGATGGCCAGGTCACGGCGCGGTTGCCATTGAATGTCGAGCGTGTCGTTGATGGTGTAGGGTAGCTTGTTGGCGCGGTTGTAGGTGGCAAAGGAAAAGAGCTGCTGCCCTTGCAGAATTCCTGCCTCTATTCCGACTCCGGGGAGTCCGGTATTCGGCAGGTAATTGTCGATGTTCACAGGGTTGCCAGTGGGACCAGGGCCGAGGGTGGCACCCCACGGGCTGGACAGCGAGTAGGCGGGAGAGGGGCACGTGGGAATAAAGCCCTGATAGTAGCTCTCAGAACCTGGGCTGCATGCTTGCGCGTTGACGAAGGGAGGCGTTTGGTTAACGCCGAACGGTCCACCGTTGATCACTCCCTCTGCGAAGCCTGGTGAAAGATAGGAGAAGAGTTCGCCGCGGTCGTAGTAGATCCCGGTGCCTGCGCGGACGACGACCTTGTCGTTGAAGTATTTCGGACTCCAGGCAACGCCCAAACGCGGCGCAAATCCCCATTGCCGTCCGGTGAGCGTGGTATTGCTAACCCCTTTGGTGGGAAACAGCTTGTTGTTACCGGCAATGATTATGCCGTTGGAGGTGAGTGTATCGGTCGCGCCGTTATAGGAATAAAGCGAAGGATCGAAATTGTAAATGCGGCCGTATTTTTCGGTGAGACCTCCGTCCCAGTCCCAACGCAGTCCGGCAGTCAGGCTGAGATTGGGGCGGAACTGAAATTTGTCCTGGAGATAAGCGCCCGATTGCCCGGCCCGGTAGTAGCGGTTGGCGTTGCCCTGGAGGAATTTGGTCGTCGTGTAATCGTCGTTGGTGGTGACGAAGCCCTGCAGGAACTGCCCAAAGTCCGCGGAAGAAATAATGCCCTGGTTCGTTCTCTCGTCACGGGCATTAAGCTGGGTGTAGGCATAGCTGCCGCCAAAGGTGAGGGTGTGCTTGCCTCGCATCCAGATGGCGTTGGCGGAAGGCATGATTCGATTCTGGAATACTCCGGTAAAGGCCCCCTGGGAAGCTGCCCCCTGGCCGATATCCAGAAAGTCATTGGGCACAGGTGAAGAGGTCCCAGTGAGAATATTCACGATGCTGATTCCGGGGAAATAAGTCGAGCCGAAGGTGTTGATGTTCATCTGTTGCGGCGTGAACGGCTGAGCGATGGTGCTGTAGACCTTCTCGCGAAGAATGCCAAGGACTTCGACGACGCTCAAATTGGGCCGCAGGGTTTGCGTATTGGTGAGCGACGCGACCTGGCTGCCGGCGTCGAGATGTTGCGTGAAGCCGGCAACGTTGGAGTAGGCGTAAGGAGCGGAAGTGGGGTCGTGCTGATAATAGTATTTGGCCGAGACGGTATCCCTGGGGCTCTTGTTCCAGTCAAGATCCGCCACCGCTTGGTCGGATCTGAAGAAGGCTGTACCGGGAATGGTAGCGTTTTCCGGAAAATCCGGTGTCGGGATGACGCCAAGGTTGGACCACGGAATCAGGTACTGGCCGTTGGGAAGTTGATACTGAAAGAGAGTAAGAGCGACCGAATTGATCTGCGCGGCTGTCATGGCGGGATACTTGTTTGGGATGAGGAAATCGTTGTTAGCGATATTGACCAGGCAGTTAGAAAACGCCGCGCCCTGGCGGCTGGAGGTACCACAGTAGGTTGGGTTGAAATCAATGGGTACCATCAATCGCGAGAGGCCGATGTCCTGGTCGGAGGTGTGCAGGTGCTGGTAGCTGACGAATCCGAAGAGTTTGTTCTTGATCAGTGCGTCACCCAATTTGCCGCCCACGACTTCGCGATGCAACTCCGGGACAGCCTGGTCGGGGGGAATGTTAGGATCCTGTTTGTTGAAGAACGGCGCAGCATTCAGCCAGTCGGTTCCGCGGTGCCAGTAGGCCTCTCCGTGAATTGCGTTGGTCCCTGACGCGGTGCTCATGTCAATGTGTGCCCCGCTGGTCGCGCCTTGTTGCGCGTCGTACATGGACGTGTTCACGCGCACCTCCTGAACCGTCTCAGGAGCCGGGGTCGGCAGCGCCTGACCAACCGCCAAATAGACAGAGGCGGTGCTCTGGACGGGGGCGGCGGTCGTACTGGAGACTGCGGACACGCCGGTGTTGTTCACGATGCGGGAAGAGGCGACCTGGCTTGTGCTCTTGCCGTTAAACAGATTGCTGGCGTCGACTCCGTTAAGCAGAAAACTGTTGCTGGTATCGCGCTGGCCATTGGCCCAGATCGGCTGGTTGCCCAGGCCGCTGTTGGCGCCGGTGCCGCCGGGAAGTTCCGCATTGACTCCGGGAGAAAGAATGGCGAGTCCAGTGAAGCTACCGGTGGGCAGCGGGACGGCCTGAATCTGTTGGTCGTCCAGCACGTAGCCGTTCGTGGTATCGACGGCGTTCATCAGCGGGTCCGCCCGAACCTCGATCACCGTTCCCACCTGCCCGACGGGCAATACCGCGTTGACGGTAGCGGTGCGATTCGCCTGCACCGTAATCGAGGGTATCTTCTGCGTCTGAAATCCGTCATGAGTGAAGGTGAGCGTGAAGGTGCCGATGGGAAGGTTCACGAAGTCGTAGATGCCATTCGCGTTGGTCTTCTGGGTGCGCGTGAGTTTTGTCTGGTCGCCGACGATGGTCACAACCGTATCCGGCAGAACACTGCCCGTCTTGTCGGTGACCGAGCCCGTGATGCCGCCGAGCGTTTGCTGAGCCTGAGCGTACGGGATGAAAGCAAACGGCATCCACAGGGGTGAGGCGGCGAGAATGATGCCGACCAATCCGATCGTCTTGAGCATCAATGACCTCGTATAAATTCTTGATACAGTTGTCCGGCACTGCTTGCCCTTAGTCGAGCCATAGCCGTGCTGTTCAAGGGATGTTTCGCGGCAAGCCTGGTTTGCTCGCGCGCCTGCACGCAAAAAAGCAAAACAAAACAACGGACAAAATTTACGCCAGTTGGGTACGGAATGTAAGCATTTCGTTCAGTGAAAATTTCTTTGAGATAGATTAGATATTCTTATGGCGGCGGGTGAGTTTCGCGGGATCGGTCCGCGACCCGGGGTCACTAGAATGGGGTCGACGTGGATCAGCCAAGACGCGGCCTTCCGCATGTTCACCGTCATTAGTTAATGTGCGCTACTCTCCTCCGCAAGGCGGTGTATGATCTTGCAACGTTTTACTCCTTTGTTTCGAAACTGCTGCTGCCGGGAGAAAAGTGCATTCGATGAACCTTGATAAAAAGCTATTGCAGAGTCTTCCCAAAGTCCTTTTGCACGAGCATTTGGATGGTGCGCCGCGACCGAGAACTGTGATTGCGTTGGCCAGCGATGCGGGATACGCCGGACTTCCGACCGCAGATCCCGAAGCCTTGGCGGAATGGTTTTATCGAGGCGCGAACCACGGGAGCCTCGCCAAATACCTGGAGGGCTTTACCCACACCATCGCGGTCATGCAAACCGAGGAGGCCCTGGAGCGCGTCGCCTATGAACAGGCCGAGGATCTAAGCAAAGATGGCGTGGTTTACTTTGAAACTCGCTTCGCGCCAATCTTTCACACCCAGAAAGGATTGACCCACCAACAGGTAGTCGCGGCCGTCTTGAAGGGATTGGAACGAGGCCGCAAGGATTTCGGAATTTATTCGGGATTGATTATCTGCGCCATGCGCAACATGGATGTCTCGCTCGAAATGGCGGAACTTGCCGTCGATTTTCGCGAGCGCGGAGTTGTTGGCTTCGATCTTGCCGGAGAGGAAGGCGGTTATCCTCCCAAAAAACATATAGAAGCTTTTCATTACATTCAGCGGGAGAATTTCAACATTACGGTTCACGCTGGGGAAGGCTATGGAAAGGAATCGATTTGGCAGGCGATTCAGTACTGCGGGGCCCACCGGATCGGGCACGGAACGCGCCTGATCGACGACATCGCCGTGAAGGATGGCAAGGCCGTAAAATTAGGCGATCTTGCCCAGTACGTGCTCGATAAGAGAATCCCCCTGGAAGTCTGCCTCCTCAGCAACGTTCATACCGGCGCCACTCTCAGCTTGGCCGAACACCCTTTCAAAATTCTTTACCAGGAGAAATTCCGTGTTACCCTCAACACCGACAACCGACTGATGAGCGGTACCAGCATGACCCAAGAGTTTGAAGCAGCGACAGATACCTTTGGTCTATCGTTGGATGACTTCGAGAAGATCACCATCAACGCGATGAAGAGCGCTTTCCTGCCCTATCACCAGCGCTGTGATTTGATTTACTCGATGATCAAGCCGGGTTATGCCGAGATTCGTAAGTCCGCGAATCCGGTGTGAACGCCTGAACGCCACTGGCTCGCCTCCCTGCTAAGCTCATTCCTGCGTGAATCGGAAACACGACGTCATCATTCTCGGAGCCGGCGCGGCCGGCCTGATGTGTGCCATTGAAGCCGGCAAGCGGGGCCGCAGCGTTCTGGTGATCGAACGCGCGGATGGAATCGGCAAGAAAATCCTGATCTCCGGCGGCGGCCGCTGCAACTTCACCAACCTGCACACCAACCCGGAGAATTTCCTTTCGGCCAATCCGCACTTCGCTAAATCGGCGCTCGCCCGCTATACTCCGGCCGATTTCATAGGACTCGTCGAAAAACACCGCATCCCCTACCACGAGAAAAAGCTTGGCCAGTTGTTCTGCGATCGAGCGGCGAGGGACATCACCACAATGCTCGAGCAGGAATGCCGCGACGCCGGAGTAGAAATCCGGTGCAGCACGAGAGTGAACGAGGTGCGTAAGAACGAGGTGCGCAAGAACGCCCCGTTCACCGTGCAAGCCGAGGACGCCAATTTCGCCGCTCCCCGCCTAGTGGTCGCCACCGGAGGCTTGTCCATCGCCAAAATTGGCGCCACCTCATTTGGTTACGATCTGGCCCGGCAATTCGGCCTGAAGATCGAGCCCCCACGCGCCGCCCTCGTCCCTCTCACCTTTAGCGAACGGGACCGCAAGCGCTGGTGCGATCTGGCAGGAGTCTCCACCGCAGTGGTTGCTTCCACGTACAGCACGAAGCACTGCACGAAACAAGCGTTCCGTGAAAACATGCTCTTCACTCATCACGGCATCAGCGGGCCCGCGATTCTCCAAATCTCTTCTTACTGGGACGGCAGGGAACCCATTCATCTCGACCTTGCGCCCGATCGCAATCTCACCGCCGATTTGCGAACGCGTGGCCATCGCGACCAATCGAGTTGGAAATTGCTGCTGCGAGACGTTCTGCCTCGCCGCTTCGCGGATCGCTGGTTCGAAACCTATCCTTTAGCCGGCAACGCCGATCGCGCCTGGGCTGACGCCGAACGTCGACTGCATGCGTGGGAAGTCAAGCCGGAAGCAACCGAGGGTTACGGAAAAGCGGAAGTCACCGCGGGCGGCGTCGATACCAACGAACTTTTCGCCCAGACCATGGAATCAAAAAAAGTGCCCGGTCTTTTTTTTATCGGAGAAGTGGTAGACGTCACCGGCCAGCTCGGCGGCTTCAACTTCCAGTGGGCTTGGGCGTCCGGATTTTGCGCTGGACAGGCAGTGTGAGGCAACTGGGGATTGGTAATTTGTGATTTGTAAAATTTGTAATTGGTAATTGAAACTCGAATGGCCGTTTGTGAAATTACCAATCACAAATTTTAAATCTCGGCGCCTTCCTGCATGAACGGCATACGGGCCAGAATTTCCGCGGCCCGCTCCAGTTGTTTCAGGTCTTCACCGGTGAAGTCTGTGCCCGCGAGCGAAGCATCCAGCCCTTTGCGCGAAACTTGCACCACTCCCATCACATTTCCTCCGGAGCGCACCACCGGAACGGACATGATTTTCTGAATCGGCATTTGCTCTTGGCTTCGATCTTCTTCTTCCCCAGCCTCCAGCTTGACCGCTTCAAACAGGCTGACATGTTTTACGCGCGTAAAGGCATTCGACAGAAGTGGAGTGCGAGTCGCTGCCGTCCGGGCTGCAACCGCCGATCCGGTCAGCGGCAGTACGCCCGCGGATCGCAGTTCCGGTGGAAAGATAAATCGCAGACTACCCTTTTCTAACCTGAGCAGTGCCACTTCGCTGCGCCGCACATGCAGGGCCTGCGCCAGCTTCAGGCAGACTCGATCCGAACTTGGAGATTCCGAAACCATTCTCTCCAAGTCGCTGACGCTGGCCTTGGCGGCCTTAGCGGCGAAACCTTGCTTGCTAGTCGATGACATAGTTGTGCCCTTGGGGCTGTCCTTAGCTATCCTGCGGGCACCAGCAAGTTTTCGACAAGTTACCAGAGTGCTTTGCAGCCTTCCGGCACCGTAATCTTGGCCCTGTCCAAGAGAGTAACTTTTCTTATACGGCGGAACGAATTTTTCTATGCTTTGCGGCACAATTCCACAGGCATTCGCGATATAGTTAGACAGATCGTTCTTCGCAAACAGTCGGATAGCGGCTAATTGGAGTACGCGAATGTCGCTTATTCGTTACGTAAGACCATTCTTGGAGTTGGGTATCTGTAAGGAGCACCGCATGGCTCGCAAGACAACAGGAAGCTCTACCACCAGTCGCAGCAAGAAAACCGCAGCCTCGATTCAGCCTGCCGCTGTGCAGGTTGCGCCCGAAGTTCCGAAGAATGGGAAGCCGTCCAACCTCGTTCTTGTCGATCTCCCGGTCAATCTCCCTGTCAATCTCGAAGAAGAGATTCGCCGCCGCGCCTATGAACTCTACCTGCAGCGCAAAGCGACTGCGGGCAATGAGAACGTCAACGGCGACGAGAACCAGGATTGGCTGATCGCGGAGCGCGAGATCCGTTTGCGCTACGGCAATCAGGAACGGCGCAGGGCGTAGCTACCAGCGGGAATCCGAGCAACGGAGTCTTACCGAGAGCTGACGGACTTCCTACTGGCTCCGTGCCGGACGTGATGCGACCGCCTCCCGAAGTCCGACTGCTCCTAAGTATGAGTATGAACGCGCCTGAACAAACGCGTACCAGCCAAAGTCCGTACCAGCCAAAGTCGCGGGCGGTCGATGGAGTTACTGCTGTACCGCCTGAACCAGCGCCGGCCTCACCCGTTCGCGCTGAATTTCTGAAGCGTCCCACGCGCCGCCCAGAGCTTTCACCAGGTAGACGGAAGTGGTCATCTGCTGACCGAGCAATTGTGTCGCCAGGCGTTCGTTGCTCAGCAGCGTGGATTGCGCGGTAATCACATCGAGATAACTCGTGACGCCGCCGACATAACGGCTGTTGGCGATGTCGAGCGCGCGGCGCGAGTCAGTGACCGCTGCCTGCTGAGTTTTCGCGGCCTGGTTAAGAAACGCCAGACCCGAGAGCCCATCCTCCACCTGCTGAAATGCCTCCAGCACCGATTCGCGATAATTGGCGACTGATTCGTCATAGGCCGCGCGGCTGGACGCCAGGTTGGCGCGATTGCGGCCGCCATTAAAGATCGGCTGCAGCACATCTCCACCCAGCGACCACATAGCGCTGGGAGCACTAAGCAGCGTGGCAATGTCGCGGCTTTCCCATCCACCGCTTCCCGACAGCGTGATATGCGGATAAAACGCAGTCATGGCTATCCCAACCTGCGCATTTTCGAACGCCATCTGGCGCTCGCTGGTGGCGATGTCAGGCCGGCGCTCCAAAATCTCCGATGGAACTCCGGTAGGGATCGCTGGTGGGGTGACGTCGAACGGCGCTTCAGCCACGCTGAAAACCGAGGCGGACTTCCCCGTCAGCACGGCGATGGCATGTTCGTATTGCGCCCGCTGCTGCAGCACCAACTGGAGCTGCGTCGCAGTCGAATCGAGCAACGCCTCCTGCTGCGCGACTTCCAATCCAGACGCGACTCCGCCCTCGTGACGATGGTTGACCAGGTCCAATTCTTTTTGCTGGATTTCAACCGACTGCCGTACCACTCCAGCCTCACGGTCACTCTCGCGCAAGTTGAAATAATCCGCGGCGAGTTCGGCGGCCAACACCAGACGCACATTTTCCAGATCGGCCGCGCTCCCCTGCAACGAAGCGTTGGCCGCTTCGAGAGTGCGGCGCACGCGTCCAAACAAATCAAGCTCGTAGCTCACAGAAAACGGGACGGTAAAAGCGTTCTCAGTGTCAACCTTGACGGTCTGAAGCGTCCCGCCCTCAAGCGGACGGTTGCCGGAGAGGCGCATTCGCTGCCCGCTGGGGTCGGCACTAAGCGTGGGAAAGTATGCCGAGGATGCAATCCGCGCCTGTGCCCGCGCTTGCGAGAGTCGATCCTGCGCCGCCGCCAGCGACTGGTTTGCCTGAAGCAGTTCTTGCTCCAGCCGGTCCAGCTCCGCGTCATGAAATATCTGCCACCACGCACCCTTGGGAATTGCATCCTTCGGAGTCGCCGCCTGCCACGGCCCTTCGCCTTTCCACGTGTCGGGAACCTGCGCGGTGGGGCGCCTATATCTCGGCCCTACTGTGCACGCCAAGCCCGCTACTAATGCCACGGCCAGCAAAGCGCAACACCCACCGCGGAGACACAGAGAAACGGAGGGCCTTTTCACAAGCTCATTGGCGGGTCGCGATTGCTCCATAAGGGACGAAATCATGAACTCGCTTTTCTCCGTGACGGAGCCTGCCTTGAGCGGAGCCTACGGGTGCCTCCGTGGTGAGTGCTGGGCTTCACGAGCGGCCATCTCCTGCGTTCGGCTTGGCGACGTGCACCTTCTGCCCTTCCTCCAGCGAGTCCGACGGATTGATGATGATCTGATCGCTCGCGTCGAGCCCGCCCAGAATTTCGAGCGTAGTGCCGAAGTCGCGCCCAATGCTGATCGGGCGCAAATGCACCTTGCCGTCCTTGTCGACGACCGCAACCTGCGCCCCCTCGGCGCGGAACAGCATGGCGTTTACCGGGATCGTAATCCTTGGTACAGAAGTCCCGGTCGCAAAATGCACCTGGCCGAAAGAACCGGGCAGCAGCTTGCCATCTTTGTTGGGAACATCCACTTCCGTGTTCAGGGTACGCGTCGCGAGATCGATGGCTTCGGCGGTGCGAACCACCGTGCCCACAAATTTCTGCCCGGGATACTCCTGCAGAGTAACGTTGGCCTTCATCCCAACCTTGATGTTCGGCGCATACGCCTGCGGAACACTCACGTAAACGCGCAGCGGGTTGACGCGCGACATATCGAACAGCTCTCTGCCAGCCGCTTGCGCCCCGGAATTGATGAGCGCGCCCGGATCCACATTGCGCCGGGTAAGCACGCCGGAAAATGGAGCGTATACGTTCTTGAAAGACTTGAGTTCTTCCAAACGGCGAACATTTGCGTCCGCGGCCGCAAGGTTGGCGAGCGCCTGCTGGTAGCCGCTCGCTTGCTGGTCGGCCTCCTGCTGCGAAACCGAGTCGGACTTGAGCAGA
Source organism: uncultured Acidobacteriaceae bacterium (assembly GCA_963749275.1). Lineage (GTDB taxonomy): Bacteria > Acidobacteriota > Terriglobia > Terriglobales > Acidobacteriaceae > Acidiflorens. Next base: position 41,873 of record CAVVNA010000007.1, on the reverse strand, counting down.
TTTGCCCAACGGTCGGTGGAGATCTTCGCCAACCCCAGCGCAGCCTTGAACTGCTCGCGGCTGGCCCGTGCCTGGGAGAGCTCCTGATCAACTTCCGGAGTGTCAATCGATGCCAGCAGTTCCCCCTTCTCAACCTTGCTTCCAATGTCCCTGTACCAGCGTAAGAGGTAGCCGTTGGTGCGGGCAAAAATAGGGGACTCTATAAAAGCCTGCAGGTTTCCGGGCAACACCAGTTCATCGTTTCCAGGCTCCGCTTGCGGTTGCACCACGGCGACGGTCGGAATCGAAACGGCCTCGGTTTCCTTGGCCAACGCGTCGGTCTCGCTCTTCCGGTTCAGAAACGTAACTGCGCCCGCGGTGATCAGAAGGAGCAGCACGGCGCCAATCAGAAGCTTGGCCCGGCCTGCCGGACTGGGACCCACATCGGAAGGCTGATAGTCATCTGGGCGCACGGCCTCCGTCTCGTTCGGCTCGGTCGTTACGGGCGCCGGTTGTATTGGCATGATTGCGGTCTCCAAAAATTCTCGGCTTCTCTTCTTCTCTACTTTTACTTCGGTCTACTTCCGCTCCGACTCCTGCTGTGCCTCGCGGCGGCCGTGAATAATCGTAAATACACTCGGCACGAAAAATAAGGTAGCTACGGTGGCGAAGAGCAGGCCGCCAATCACGGCGCGGCCCAACGGTGCGTTTTGCTCACCGCCCTCTCCCATGCCCAGCGCCATCGGCACCATGCCGATAATCATGGCGAGCGCCGTCATAATCACAGGCCGTATACGCGTGTGGCCCGCTTCAAGAGCCGCTTGCCGCGCGGGCGCTCCCGCATTCATGCGGTCACGAGAAAACGAAACCAGCAGAATCGAATTCGAGGTCGCCACCCCCATGCACATGACCGCGCCCGTCAGCGACGGAACACTGAGCGTGGTGCGGGTGATCAGCAGGAACCAGCAGATTCCCGCCAGCGCTCCCGGCAACGCTGTAATAATGATAAAGGGATCGAGCCACGACTGAAAGTTGACCACGATCAGCAAATAGACGAGCACGATCGCCCCGATAAGGCCAACGCCTAGGCCGAAGAACGAGGACCGCATCGTCTCCACCTGCCCGCGAACCACAATTTGCGTTCCGCGCGGCGGATGGTCCTGGAATGGTTTGAGCGCCTTCATGATGTCGGACGCGACCCCGCCCAGATCGCGCCCCTGCGTGCTGGCATACACATCAATGACGGGCTGCACGTTGTAATGATTGACCACTGCGGGACGCGCCTCCGGCGTAAGCTGCGCCAGATTGCCGAGCACTTGCGGAGCAGTCTGCGGACCGGAGCCCGTCACCGGCGTGTTCATCAAGTCCTGCAACGATGTCATGCGATACTGCGGCGTCTGGATGGCGATGCTATAGCTCACACCGTTCCTTCGATTCAGCCAGAAGTTAGGAGCCGTCTGGAAGCTTCCACTCAAGCTGATCAGCACGCTTTGCGCCACATTTTGGGCATTCAGTCCCACCTGATTGATGCGCGTGCGGTCCATGTCGAGGTACAGCGTGGGCAAACTCATCAGCTGTTGCACATGTACGTCGGCGGTGCCGGGAATCTGGCGCAGCCGATTTGCGATTCTCTGCGCCATATCGTAGTTCCCGCGCATATCGGCGCCCACGACCTGAATATCGACGGGCGCGGGCAAGCCAAAATTGAGAATTTGCGACACGATGTCGGCGGGCTGAAAGAAGAACTCCACGCCCGGGAAACGCAACGGCAGGACGCGGCGCAACTGGCGTACGTACTGCGCCGTCGCATGATGGTGTTCCGGATTCAGAGAAATCAGGATCTCCGCATCACTCGTCCCAATCACTCCCGAACTGGAGTAGGAAAGATTGATGCCCGAGTAGGGAACGCCGACATTGTCCAGCACGGTCTGCAACTCTTCCGTCGGAATCTCGCTGCGCAGCACGCGCTCCACTTCATCGCACAGACGCGCGGTCTCTTCCACGCGCAGGCCGGGCCTGGCGCGGACGTGCAACCGAATCAGGCCTGCATCCACTTGCGGGAAAAAGTCCCGCCCCAGAAAGAACACCAGCCCGAGCGATAGAAAGCAGAAAGCAGCAAAGCACAACGAGAACAATCGCCGGTGTTCGAGCGTGGTTTCCAGTAGTTGCCGATAGCTGCCGCGGAATCTTTCAAACCAGCGCTCGAATCCGCGCTGCGATTTTCCCAGGAAGCTTTTTGGCTCGGCGGCGCGGTGTTCATGCCCGCGCATGATAAACATCACCATCGTCGGGATCAGGGTCCGCGACAATAGGTACGACGCCAGCATGGCAAAGCTCACTGCTTCCGCCAGCGGCACGAAAAGAAACTTCGCGACTCCAGTCAGAAAGAACATCGGCACAAACACAATGCAGATGCTCAGCGTCGAAACGAACGCGGGCACGGCGACCTGTTGCGCGCCGTCGAGGATAGCCTTCTTCATCTCCTTGCCCATGGCCAGATTGCGCTCGATGTTTTCGATCTCCACCGTCGCATCGTCCACCAGGATGCCGACGGCGAGCGCCAGTCCTCCCAGGGTCATGATGTTGATGGTTTCGCCGAGCGCGCTCAGCAGAATCACGGAGACGAAAATGGATAAGGGAATCGAGACCGCGATGATCAAAGTTGGACGCCAATCGCCCAGGAAGATCAGGATCATGACGGCGGTAAGACAGGCGGCAATTATGCCTTCCCGCAGGACCCCTTGAATCGACGCGCGTACAAAAAGCGACTGATCGAACAGAGCCTTGATGCTGAGTTGGGGCGCGAGGTCGCGCGGCAGATACTTCGACGGGTCGCGCAACAGCGCCTTCACGCCATCGACGACCGTCAACGTGGAAGAGCCGCCCACCTTATAGATCGACATCAGCGTGCCGCGCACGCCGTCCTGGCGCACGATGTTGGTTTGCACCGCAAATCCGTCGCGCACGTGGGCTACATCGCGCAGGTAAAGCGTAGACGAGTTCGAGGTCTTCACCGGGAGATCGTTGAGTTCGGCGATGGTCTCCGGCGCGCCGTTCATCTCCACGTTGTATTCGGTCGGCCCGATCTTGGTCGTACCCGCCGGTAGAATCAAGTTCTGCGCCGACACTGCATTGACGATGTCGGCCGGCGCCAAACCATAGGCCTGTAGTTTGGCGGAATCCAGGTCCACCTGCACTTGGCGCGGCTTGCCGCCGTAAGGCCACGGAGTGGCCGCGCCCTGCACCGTGGTCAACTGCGTACGCAGAAAATTGTTCCCCAGATCGAACAACTGTTGTTCCGGCAGCGTCTTGCTGCTCAAGCCCAGTTGCACAATCGGCGTCGTGGATGCCGAATAAGTAATGACCAGCGGCGGGGTCGTGCCCGGAGGCAGCCCGCGCAGGATGGTCTGGGACATCGCCGTCACCTGTGTCACCGCCATGGAAATGTTGACGCCAGGCCGGAAGAAGATCTTGATCACGGCCTTTCCGTACAGCGACTGCGACTCCTGATGTTCGATGTCGTTGACCGTGATCGTGAATCCGCGCTCGGAGTTGCTGGGAAATCTGCAGCTTACTTTTCATTCTTTTATTTCTGCCATACCTGCTAACACTCACTAAACCAAGCATCACGCGCCCATATCGAACAGCTCTCTGCCAGCCGCTTGCGCCCCGGAATTGATGAGCGCGCCCGGATCCACATTGCGCCGGGTAAGCACGCCGGAAAATGGAGCGTATACGTTCTTGAAAGACTCGAGTTCTTCCAAACGGCGAACATTTGCGTCCGCGGCCGCAAGGTTGGCGAGCGCCTGCTGGTAGCCGCTCGCTTGCTGGTCGGCCTCCTGCTGCGAAACCGAGTCGGACTTGAGCAGATTCGCCCAACGGTCGGTGGAGATCTTCGCCAACCCCAGCGCAGCCTTGAACTGCTCGCGGCTGGCCCGTGCCTGGGAGAGCTCCTGATCAACTTCCGGAGTGTCAATCGATGCCAGCAGTTCCCCCTTCTCAACCTTGCTTCCAATGTCCCTGTACCAGCGTAAGAGGTAGCCGTTGGTGCGGGCAAAAATAGGGGACTCTATAAAAGCCTGCAGGTTTCCGGGCAACACCAGTTCATCGTTTCCAGGCTCCGCTTGCGGTTGCACCACCGCGACGGTCGGAGCCGAAACGGCTTCGGTTTCTTTGGCCAACGCGTCGGTTTCGCTCTTCCGGTTCAGAAACGTAACTGCGCCCGCGGTGATCAGAACGAGCAGCGCGGCGCCAATCAGAAGCTTGGCCCGGCCTGCCGGATTGGGACCCAGATCGGAAGGCTGATAGTCATCTGGGCGCACGGCCTCCGTCTCGTTCTGCTCGGCCGTTACGGGCGGCGGTTGTATTGGCATGATTGCGGTCTCCAAAAAAATTCTCTGCTTCTCTTCTTCTTACTTTTACTGCGGTCTACTTCCGCTCCGACTGCTGCTGTGCCTCGCGGCGGCCGTGAATAATCGTAAATACACTCGGCACGAAGAATAAGGTAGCTACGGTTGCGAAGAGCAGGCCGCCAATCACGGCCCGGCCCAGCGGTGCGTTCTGCTCACCGCCCTCTCCCATGCCCAGCGCCATCGGCACCATGCCGATAATCATGGCGAGAGCCGTCATAATCACAGGCCGTATGCGCGTGTGGCCCGCTTCAAGAGCCGCTTGCCGCGCGGGCGCTCCCGCATTCATGCGGTCGCGAGAAAACGACACCAGCAGAATCGAATTCGAGGTCGCCACCCCCATGCACATGACCGCGCCCGTCAGCGACGGAACACTGAGCGTGGTGCGGGTGATCAGCAGGAACCAGCAGATTCCCGCCAGCGCTCCCGGCAACGCTGTAATAATGATAAAGGGATCAAGCCACGACTGAAAGTTGACCACGATCAGCAAATAGACGAGCACGATCGCCCCGATAAGGCCAACGCCTAGGCCGAAGAACGAGGACCGCATCGTCTCCACCTGCCCGCGAACCACAATTTGCGTTCCGCGCGGCGGATATTGGTCCTGGAATGGTTTGAGCGCCTTCATGATGTCGGACGCGACCCCGCCCAGATCGCGCCCCTGCGTGCTGGCATACACATCAATGACGGGCTGCACGTTGTAATGATTGACCACTGCGGGACGCGCCTCCGGCGTAAGCTGCGCCAGATTGCCGAGCACTTGCGGAGCAGTCTGCGAACCGGAGCCCGTCACCGGCGTGTTCATCAAGTCCTGCAACGATGTCATGCGATACTGCGGCGTCTGGATGGCGATGCTATAGCTCACACCGTTCCTTCGATTCAGCCAGAAGTTAGGAGCCGTCTGGAAGCTTCCACTCAAGCTGATCAGCACGCTTTGCGCCACATTTTGGGCATTCAGTCCCACCTGATTGATGCGCGTGCGGTCCATGTCGAGGTACAGCGTGGGCAAACTCATCAGCTGTTGCACATGTACGTCGGCGGTGCCGGGAATCTGGCGCAGCCGATTTGCGATTCTCTGCGCCATATCGTAGTTCCCGCGCATATCGGCGCCCACGACCTGAATATCGACGGGCGCGGGCAAGCCAAAATTGAGAATTTGCGACACGATGTCGGCGGGCTGAAAGAAGAACTCCACGCCCGGGAAACGCAACGGCAGGACGCGGCGCAACTGGCGTACGTACTGCGCCGTCGCATGATGGTGTTCCGGATTCAGAGAAATCAGGATCTCCGCATCACTCGTCCCAATCACTCCCGAACTGGAGTAGGAAAGATTGATGCCCGAGTAGGGAACGCCGACATTGTCCAGCACGGTCTGCAACTCTTCCGTCGGAATCTCGCTGCGCAGCACGCGCTCCACTTCATCGCACAGACGCGCGGTCTCTTCCACGCGCAGGCCGGGCCTGGCGCGGACGTGCAACCGAATCAGGCCTGCATCCACTTGCGGGAAAAAGTCCCGCCCCAGAAAGAACACCAGCCCGAGCGATAGAAAGCAGAAAGCAGCAAAGCACAACGAGAACAATCGCCGGTGTTCGAGCGTGGTTTCCAGTAGTTGCCGATAGCTGCCGCGGAATCTTTCAAACCAGCGCTCGAATCCGCGCTGCGATTTTCCCAGGAAGCTTTTTGGCTCGGCGGCGCGGTGTTCATGCCCGCGCATGATAAACATCACCATCGTCGGGATCAGGGTCCGCGACAATAGGTACGACGCCAGCATGGCAAAGCTCACTGCTTCCGCCAGCGGCACGAAAAGAAACTTCGCGACTCCAGTCAGAAAGAACATCGGCACAAACACAATGCAGATGCTCAGCGTCGAAACGAACGCGGGCACGGCGACCTGTTGCGCGCCGTCGAGGATAGCCTTCTTCATCTCCTTGCCCATGGCCAGATTGCGCTCGATGTTTTCGATCTCCACCGTCGCATCGTCCACCAGGATGCCGACGGCGAGCGCCAGTCCTCCCAGGGTCATGATGTTGATGGTTTCGCCGAGCGCGCTCAGCAGAATCACGGAGACGAAAATGGATAAGGGAATCGAGACCGCGATGATCAAAGTTGGACGCCAATCGCCCAGGAAGATCAGGATCATGACGGCGGTAAGACAGGCGGCAATTATGCCTTCCCGCAGGACCCCTTGAATCGACGCGCGTACAAAAAGCGACTGATCGAACAGAGCCTTGATGCTGAGTTGGGGCGCGAGGTCGCGCGGCAGATACTTCGACGGGTCGCGCAACAGCGCCTTCACGCCATCGACGACCGTCAACGTGGAAGAGCCGCCCACCTTATAGATCGACATCAGCGTGCCGCGCACGCCGTCCTGGCGCACGATGTTGGTTTGCACCGCAAATCCGTCGCGCACGTGGGCTACATCGCGCAGGTAAAGCGTAGACGAGTTCGAGGTCTTCACCGGGAGATCGTTGAGTTCGGCGATGGTCTCCGGCGCGCCGTTCATCTCCACGTTGTATTCGGTCGGCCCGATCTTGGTCGTACCCGCCGGTAGAATCAAGTTCTGCGCCGACACTGCATTGACGATGTCGGCCGGCGCCAAACCATAGGCCTGTAGTTTGGCGGAATCCAGGTCCACCTGCACTTGGCGCGGCTTGCCGCCGTAAGGCCACGGAGTGGCCGCGCCCTGCACCGTGGTCAACTGCGTACGCAGAAAATTGTTCCCCAGATCGAACAACTGTTGTTCCGGCAGCGTCTTGCTGCTCAAGCCCAGTTGCACAATCGGCGTCGTGGATGCCGAATAAGTAATGACCAGCGGCGGGGTCGTGCCCGGAGGCAGCCCGCGCAGGATGGTCTGGGACATCGCCGTCACCTGTGTCACCGCCATGGAAATGTTGACGCCAGGCCGGAAGAAGATCTTGATCACGGCCTTTCCGTACAGCGACTGCGACTCCTGATGTTCGATGTCGTTGACCGTGATCGTGAATCCGCGCTCGGAGTTGCTTACGATCCGGTCCGCCATCTCACTTGGCGACATACCGTCAAAGCTCCACACCACGCTGACCACGGGAATGTTGATGTCGGGGAAAATGTCGACCGGGGTGCGCAGGATGGTCAGCGGCGTAAGAATGATGATGAGCAGTGCCATCACCACAAACGTATAAGGACGGCGAAGCGCTAATGCAACAATCCACATATGACTGACGAAAACTGGTAATGCTGAAACCCAATGCTAGCGGAAACTAGCTCGTGTGGTGGCGGGGCTCTGCCCCGCCGGGACGGGGCAGAGCCCCGTCACCACACGACACCGAAGCCGCAGCCCACACCGGTCTGCGAACTTGCAAATTGAAATTCAAAACACTACGTTTCGAATTTAAATTATATTACACTCTAGCCATGGCTCAAAATCATATCCCCCACGCCGGGACCCGGAACAGAAGTAACGGAGCAAACGGAAGTAGCGGGGCGAACGGGAAGCGCCCGCCCGGGCGGCCACGCAGTGAGGAATCGCGCCAGTCGATTCTGCGCAGCACCCTCAAGCTCCTCAAACAGCAGGGTGGATTCGCGGAGCTGAGCATTGAAGCCGTCGCCGCCGACGCCAATGTGGGCAAGACAACTGTCTATCGTTGGTGGCCGACCAAGGGCGCCCTGGTCGCCGACGCCTTCTCCGCCAGTGCCGACGATGAACTCCGCTTCCCGAATACTGGCTCCGTGCACACTGACATGAGCCTGCAGATGAGGCGCGTGATTCGCATCTTCCGCTCCAAGCGCGGCAAGGTCGTGGCGGCGCTCGTCGCCGGAGGACAATCGGATCCCGAGTTGATCGAGGCCTTTCGCGACCGATTCCTGTGGCCCAGACGCAAACAGGCCTATCAAACTCTACAGCGTGGCGTTGACCGCGGCGAACTACCCGCTGACAGCGACCTCGACCTCATCCTCGACGCGCTCTATGGCCCGATCTACATGCGCTTTCTGATCCGGCACGACAAGCTCGACGAAAGCTTCGCCGACGAAATTTGCGGGCTGGTGCTGAAGCTTGAAACGCCGGCAGCACGGTAGGAATTAGGGAGGGCTGAAGCCCGCCGCGAACTCCACCACAACCAAGGGAACGGCCCAACCCCTAAGCCGTTTACCTGCTGAAACTTACCGTTCGATCGCGAAATCACGCCAGTACCTGATTAGGCTTGCGCGAAGCAACCTCCAAGGTTAGAATTAAAGTGCGACCGAAACAGTCGGAATTGAATCCGACTATAAAGGTCGGATTTTGCCCCATGCTGAAACTGACCAAAAAAGCGGACTACGGGCTCATGGCGATGAAGCATCTGGCGGAGCACGCCGACCGGGGCGCATGCAGCGCCAAGGATGTGGCCGAGGCTTATGGGATTCCGCAGGAAGCGCTGGCGAAAATCCTGCAACGGCTGGCGAAGGTCGGCTTGATCCGGTCGCAGCATGGCATGAACGGCGGTTACACGCTGACGCGGGATCCGAAGACGATTTCCGCCTTCGAAGTGATCAAGGCCATTGACGGCCCGCTGTTCATTACGTCGTGCGTCACAGTTCGCGGCGAATGCGGCCAGAGCGATCGATGCACCATTCGTGAGCCGCTGCAGAAAGTGAATGAAAGCATCGAGCAGGTGCTGAAGAACATCATGATTTCGCAGATGAAGGAAGAGCCGGAGGTTCTCCGCGTCAATAAGACGGAGGCCAGGAGGCCGGTGGAGTTGGTAACGATTTCGTAACGACGGCATTTGGTCCGTTCAAGTCTTTTTGAGGAGAAGAGCAATCATGAGCACGAATGGCAACAAGGCGACCCCGACCAATCATGGTGTTGAACAGCACGCGGCTCCCCCTGGGATCAAGCTGCCCATTTACATGGATAATCACGCGACCACGCCCATGGATCCGCGGGTGCTCGAAGAAATGCTGCCCTACTTCATGGAGAAGTTCGGCAACGCCGCCAGCCGCAATCACCCCTTTGGATGGATAGCGGAAGAAGCGGTCGAGTTCTCGCGTGAGCGTATCGCCAAGCTGATCGGCGCGACCCCGAAAGAGATCATCTTCACCTCGGGCGCCACCGAAAGCGACAACCTCGCAATCAAGGGCGTGGCCGAGATGTACCGCGAGAAGGGCAACCACATCATCACTGAGGTTACTGAACACAAGGCCGTGCTCGACACCTGCAAGCATCTTGAGAAACTCGGCTTTCGCGTGACCTATCTGCCGGTGCAGAAAGACGGGTTGATCGACCTCGATGACCTGAAGCGCGCCATGGACGACAAGACGATTCTGGTCACGATCATGGCGGCCAACAACGAAATCGGCATACTGCAACCGGTCGAGGAAATCGGCAAACTCTGCCGCGAACGCGGCGTCGTCTTCCACACCGACGCCGTGCAGGCGATCGGCAAGGTTCCGATCGACGTCAACAAGATGAACATCGACGTCGCGTCCATCACCGGACACAAGCTGTACGGGCCGAAAGGCGCGGGCGCGCTCTATGTGCGCCGCAAGAATCCGCGAGTGCAGTTGGTGGCGCAGATTGACGGCGGCGGGCACGAACGCGGAATGCGCTCGGGGACTCTCAATGTCCCCGGCATCGCCGGCCTGGGCAAGGCTTGCGCCATTGCGCAGGAAGAAATGCCGCAGGAATCCTGTAAGATGGCGGGCCTGCGAAACCGTCTGAAAGACAGCATCATGAGCCGCCTCGACGAGGTCTACATCAACGGCTCCATGGAGCATCGCCTCCCCGGCAATCTGAATATCAGTTTTGCCTACGTGGAAGGCGAGTCGCTGCTGATGGGCATTAACGATATCGCGGTTTCAAGCGGATCGGCATGCACCTCCGCGACACTTGAGCCATCTTATGTATTGAAAGCTCTCGGTACGGGCGACGATCTGGCGCACAGCTCGATCCGCTTCGGCATCGGACGCTTCAACACCGAGGCCGAGATCGATTACGTGGCCGACCGCGTGGTCGAAACAGTACTGCGTCTGCGCGAACTGTCGCCACTCTACGAGATGGCGAAAGAAGGTGTGGACTTGAAGAATGTAAAGTGGGCGGCGGAAGCGCACTAGATCTTTGAAGGGGCGCGGCTTCAGCCGCGCCCTTTTCGAGCCGGATGAATTGGGGCTTTAGCCCCTGAGGGATCGCGTTTAAGTTCAGATTTTCCAAGGAGATTGCAGATGTCATACAGCGATAAAGTAATCGATCACTACAACAATCCACGCAACGTCGGCTCAATGGACAAAAAAGATGCCGATGTCGGCACCGGCTTGGTCGGCGCGCCCGAGTGCGGCGACGTGATGAAGCTGCAGATCAAGGTGAATCCGCAGACCAACATCATCGAAGACGCCAAGTTCAAGACCTTCGGCTGCGGCTCGGCGATTGCGTCGTCTTCGCTGGCGACCGAGTGGGTCAAGGGCAAGACGGTGGACCAGGCCCTCGCCATCAAGAACACCGAGATCGTGAAGGAACTGGCCTTGCCGCCGGTGAAGATTCACTGCTCGGTGCTGGCCGAGGACGCGATCCGAGCCGCGATCGGCGACTGGAAAAAGAAGCAGGAATCCGCTAAACCCGTGGAAGTGCGGGCAGCGCAGTAAGTCGGTTGCTGTGGAGACGGGGCTTGTCCCGTCTCACGCGTAACTAGCTCGCAGCCCGAAGCTCGAAGCGTCTAGAATCAATCATGGACCAAATAGTCAAAGACGAAGCGCTCAAAGGTCGGACAATTGAAGACCAAGCGGTCAAATCCGCCGCCCTTACGGCTCCGGCCAAAGGGATCCAGGTCACCGACAACGCACTCAAGAAGATTCGCTCCGCCATGGTGAAAGAAAACGTTTCGCCGGAGCAGGGCGGCCTTCGTTTGGGCGTGCAGGGCGGCGGATGCTCGGGCTTGACCTACAACATACGGTTCGATACGCAACCTCGCGAGCGCGACCGCGTGTTTGAGTTTGGAGATGTGCGGGTTTTTGTGGACCCGAAGTCCTTCATCTATCTGCACGGGATGACTCTCGATTACCACGAAACCCTGATGCAGCAAGGATTCGTGTTCGTGAACCCGAACTCGACCAAGTCTTGCGGTTGCGGGAGTTCTTTCTCGTAGTAGACGCGGAGTGGAGAGACGGGCGTCTCGCCCGTCCAACTGGGCGGGCCGTGCGCTCGCCCTAAATTTTGTATGGCAAACATAGAATCCAAATCGTCGTTAATCATTCCCGGACACGGCGCCGGAGAGGCAACTCCAAGTTGCTGGTCGTGCGGCACCATGCGCGCGGTGCACTTCTGCAGTTCGTGCGGCAAAGTGCAGCCGCCGGTCCCAGTGGACTATTTCACCTTCTTCGGATTTCCGCGCAAGCTCAACCTCGACACCTCCGGACTGGAAAAAGAGTTCTACGCGCTGAGTCGCCGCCTTCATCCTGACCTATTTGCGCAGGCGAACCCCGAGGAACGTGCCTTTAGCCTGGAACAAAGTTCCATGCTCAACGACGCCTACCGCACGCTGAAAGATCCGATCAAGCGTACCGAATACCTGTTGCGCCTCGAAGGCGTCGAACTGGAAGAGCAATCGAAACAGGCGACGGAAAAGGCGCGCGCTACCGGCAAGCTGAAAAAGCAGGTCGTACCCCCCGATCTTTTGGAGGAAGTCTTCGAACTGAACATGCATCTGGAAGAGCTGCGTACCCAGAAAAAGACGGGCGAAGACGACCCCGCCTTGCTTGAGGAAATCGGCAAGGCAAAGCTTTCTCTGGATGAAAAATACGACACGCTCTTCAACGAACTGAAGGCCGAGTGGAACAAGTGGGACAAATTCGTGGACGACGAAACCACCGACGGAGCCGAAGCCGACCGGCAAAAGATTCTCGATAAAATTCTGGATGTACTGAACCGCAGGAACTATGTCCGGAACCTGGTACGGGACGTGAATGAGGCACTGGAAATCTAGGTCAGAGGTAAGAGGTCAGATTGCAGAGGTTAGCACCTCGAAGGGTTTTACCTCTGCAATCTAACCTCTGACCTCTGCAATGGAAAGCACCTCTGCAATTAAATAAAATGGCAACTGAGCACATTGTCGGCATCGATCTCGGCACCACGAACTCGCTCGTGGCCTACATGCGTGGGGATTCTCCCGTCGTCATCCCTGGCGAAGACGGGTTGAACCTTGTGCCCTCGGTGGTGGCACTCGACGAGAACAACCAGGTTATAGTGGGCAATGCCGCGCGCAGGTATCTGATCGAAACGCCGGAGCGGGCGGTTTATTCGATCAAGCGCCTGATGGGGCGCGGCCTCGAGGACATACAGAAAGAGCTCAAGCTGTTTCCCTTCCAGTTGGCGGGAGATCTTCATGAGGGCGAGGTTCTGCGCATCAAGATCGGTGAGCGAACCTACACGCCGCCTGAGATCTCGGCGCTGGTGTTGCGCCAGTTGAAGCGCAATGCCGAGCGCTTTTTCGGAGCGCCCGTAACTCAGGCGGTCATCACCGTCCCCGCCTACTTCAATGACGCGCAGCGGCAGGCGACAAAAGATGCCGGCCGCATCGCCGGGCTGAATGTTTTGCGGCTGGTGAACGAACCGACGGCAGCATCGCTCGCTTACGGCCTGGACAAGAAGAAGCACGGCATCGTGGTGGTCTACGATCTGGGTGGCGGCACTTTCGACATCTCGATTCTCAAGCTGCACGACGGCATATTCGAGGTGATCGCCACCAACGGCGACACGCATCTCGGCGGAGACGATATCGACAATCTGCTGATCGCAATCGCGCTCGACGACATTCGCGGCGAGCTCGGACTCGATTTTCGGCGCGACTTTCGCCGCAGCGGCGAAGCCGTGCAGCGCATCCGCCAGGCCGTGATTGAAGCCAAGATTGCGCTTTCGTCGCAGCCCACGGCGAAACTCGACGTCGATTTGCCCGGCGGAAAGAAGTATCAGCGCGAGATTTCGCTGGAAGATTTCGAGCAGACGATCCAACCGATCGTCGACCGCACCGTCGGCCCCTGCAAACAGGCGCTCAAAGACGCAGGTCTGAAGCCCGAACAAATCGACGAGGTCGTGCTGGTCGGGGGCTCGACGCGCATCCCAAAGGTGCGGCGGTTGGTGCAGGATCTATTTGGACGCGTGCCGCACACGGATTTAAATCCCGACGAAGTGGTTGCGCTCGGCGCCGCCGTGCAGGCGAATATTCTGGGCGGCGGCTCCGAAATCACGAAAGAGATGCTGTTGCTCGACGTAACCCCGCTGTCTCTTGGAATCGAAGTGGCGGGCGGCGTGACCGACAAAATTATCCTGCGCAACTCGACCGTACCGGCTTCGGCAACCCAGTACTACACCACCCAGGTGGATGGCCAGACCAACGTCGCGATTCACGTGCTGCAAGGCGAACGCGAACTAGCACGCGATTGCCGGTCGCTGGCGCGATTCGATCTCAAGGGCGTTCCACCCATGCCCGCCGGCATGCCGCGCATTGAAGTGAGGTTTCTGATCGACGCCAACGGCATTCTGCGCGTCTCGGCGCGCGAGCAGCGCAGCGGACAAGAGGCTGAAATCGACGTCCAGCCCAGTTACGGCCTTACCGACGAACAGGTCGAGAACATGCTGCTCGAGTCGTTCGACTTCGCGGAAGAGGATTTCCGGCAGCGGCAGATCATTGAGGCGCGACGCGAAGCAGACACGATCCTGACCGCGCTCGCGAAAGCGAAGAAGAATCCGGCTTGGCAGGAGCTCACGACCGAGGAACGCCGCAACGCCGATACGCTGGAGAAAGCTCTTGCCGCCGTGAAGGATGGCGATGACTATCACGCGATCCGCGCAGCCATTGACGCGCTCAACGAGGCTACGATGCGTTTGGCCGAATTAATGATGGATACTGCCGTTTCGACCGCGCTCAAGGGAAAGGCCATGGACGACACCGACCTGGCCGAAGGGCCGCAAGCCGGCCACCCGGTGGCGAAGGCAGACTTTGAATAGGTTTAAGAGTTTCAAGGTTTCAACGTGAAACCCTCGCTCGCAGCAACCTTGAAACTCTGAAACTTTGAAACCTGGGGTTCACACATGTCTGAAGAAAAAATGCAGGAAACCGGAACCACCACGATGGATGCTCCCGGTGAAAACACGGTTGAGGTCACCTTTCTGCCCGAAGGCAAGACGGTGACCTTTGAACACGGCAAGCTGCCTTATAAAGACCATGGCAAGGAAGAGTCGCTGCTCGATGTAGCATTGAACTTCGGCATCAACCTCGACCATGCTTGCGGAGGAAACTGCGCCTGCACGACCTGCCACGTCTGGGTAAAAGAAGGCGCCGACCTGATTTCGGAGATGGAAGATGACGAAGCCGACAAGCTCGACATGGCCGCCGATCTTCAGCTAAACTCGCGCCTGGGATGCCAGACCGTGATCAAGAAACCGGGCAAAGTAGTCGTGGAAATCCCGGCGTGGAACCGGAATTACGTTTCAGAGGAACACTAAGAACCAGATGTTCGCTATTCGCTGTTGGTCGTTCGCAGTTTGGCTTTGCTCCGCGGATGAACGAAAGTGAAGTGACGACGCAAATGGCGAACAGCGAAAGACGAAAAGCGGGGTTACTATGCCGAAAGAACTCACCTGGAGCGATTCCGACGAGATCGGGATTCTGCTCTCTGAAGCCCATCCGCAACTCGACCCGCTCGCGGTGCGTTTCACCGACCTGCACAAGTATGTAATCGCGCTCCCCGGCTTCAAGGACGACCCGGCGAAGTCGAACGAAGCCAAGCTGGAAGCAATTCAGATGGCGTGGCACGCGGAAGTTCTCGACCGAACCCAGGGATAATTGACTTGTGGAGTGACGGGCGTCCCTTCGACAAGCTCAGGGCAGGCGCTCGCCCGTCCAGCCGGGCGCGATGCCCGGGTACAGACGCAGCCGGCCACGCAACCCAATCAGCGAACCGTCACTGTACTGGGAGCCGCATCCTCCACGCTCGCGTCGCGCAAAAACTTCGCCGCCTCTTCGGGCGGTGTGGGGTTAATGTAGAAACCAGTGCCCCATTCAAATCCCGCCGTCTTGGTCAATTTGGGCATGAATTCGATGTGCCAGTGGTAGTACTCGTTGGCCGGATCCTGCGCCGGCGACGTGTGTACGACCAGGTTGTACGGCGGATTATCGAGCACGCGGTCCGCTTTCATCAGCAGCAGCTTGAGCGCTCTCGCCAGATTTTCGAACATGTGCGACGACGAGTTCTCGAAGGCAGACTCGTGGCTCTTGGGGAGAATCCAGGTTTCAAAGGGAAACCGCGGAGCATACGGGGCGAGAGTCAAAAAACTCTCGTTCTCAGCCACGACTCGGGTGCCATTTTCGATGTCCTGCCGGATGGCGTCGCAGAAGACGCAGCGCTCTTTGTAGATGTAATACTGCTTGGCTCCCTGCAGTTCCTCCACCACGTAAATGGGCACAATCGGCAACGCGATCAGCTGCGAGTGCGAGTGCTCGAGCGAGGCGCCGGCTGCCTCTCCGTGGTTCTTGAAAAGCAGAATGTATTTGAAACGCCGATCTTTCTTGAGATCGAGAATACGATCGCGGAAGGCCCATAGAACGTCTTCGATCTTTTTCGCAGGAAGCGAGGCCAGGGTGGCATTGTGGTCGGGCGTTTCGATGACCACTTCGTGGGCGCCGATGCCATTCATTTTGTCAAACATGCCCTCGGCCTGCTTATTCAAGTTGCCTTCAATGCCGAGTGCCGGGAACTTGTTCGGAACCACGCGGATGGTCCAACCCGGACTGTCTTTCTGCGGAGGGTTGCTGTTGTTGCTTGGCCGGTAGGCCAGAATCTCCGGCGGCGTCTTGCTCTCATTGCCATAACAGAAGGGGCAGAATCCGCCCTTGATCTTCACAGGTTCGCGCACAAAGTCGTTAGGCCGCTTGGCGCGATCCGTGGAAATAATCACCCACCGCCCCACGATGGGGTCTTTTCTTAGTTCAGGCACGTACTAGATCCTCTCAGTCGGAGTCCCCAAACCTTCGATTGTACGATACGGAAAACGCATTTTGAAACAACTCGAATGAGGGCCGGCTGTGGCCGCGCTCGTAGTATACGGCGACCACGTCGAACCGCCACTGGCACGAAGCGGGCATGTGGCGCAGGAAGTCGCGGGCGACCAGCGATAACTCCCTTTGTTTATCGCGATCTACAGCGGCTTCGGCGGGCTTGACGTCGTGCGTCGTCCGAGTCTTCACTTCGATAAAACACAAGACGTCCAGTTCCCAGCCGACGAGATCGACTTCTCCGCGATGATGCGGAGAGCGGTAGTTGCGGGAGATGATCGTGTAGCCCCGACGGCGAAGGTAGAAACAAGCGTCTTCCTCACCCCGTTGACCGGTGCGCTGGTGCGCGGGCAAGTCCGCCGCCGCAAGCGTTCTAGCTGCCAGCCAGTCCAGCGCGCGTATTGTGGCTTGCGTCAGGCGCCCGGCGAACATGGGAACCCCCATTTCACCCTAGCTTGGACCAACCGCGCGTGATGTGATCCCCATCACCGCGCGTCCGGTACAATTCGCCCTCGCGAATCCAGCCCCGGAGGGGCGATCCAGCTTAGCCCAGCGCTTCAGCGCTGGGAAAGCTGGAAGAATTTAGCAGAGTCCAGGAGGGGCCCAGTACTCACGAACACTCTTCAGCTCACCACGTCCGAAACTACCAATGCCGCTGCCGCAGCCGACTTCTCTATTTTCTTTTTCCCAACGGTATTCACCAGCACCACGCCGCCGAGCGCCACCGCGCCGCCGACCAGTGAGATCAGCCTCGGCACTTCGCCCAGCCAAATCCATGCAATGCCGATGGCCGCGATCGGAATCACGTAAAGCAGCGTCGCAGTGCGTCCGGCGGCGCCGTGTGAAAGCACGTAGGCCCAAGCAACATAGGCGAGCGCACCCGGAAAAATACCGAGATAGACGACCGCCAGCGTCGCCGACGCGGGAGCGGCGCGGAACGTGTGCAACAGACCATTACCGAAGGGCAGCATCATCGCCGTCCCGAACCACATCGCGTAAGCCGTAAATTCCAGTGCGCTGTACCTGCCCAAATAATGCTTCTGCAGAATGATGTAGAGCCCGTTGGCAACCGCGGCGGCGAGAATGATCAGCGCTTGCAGTGAGAATGACAAGCGGATCCCCCCGCCTTCTCCGCTGGCAATCAGCCCGACTCCCGCGAAGCTCACAAACACTCCACACCATCCGATCGCAGTCAGTTTCTCGTGCAGCCATAATCGGGCCCCGAGAGCCGTCCAGATCGGCGTGGAAGCAATCAGCAAGCTGGCTGCGCCCGCAGTCACGCGAGTTTCTCCGTAATTCAGTGCCAGGTTGTAAAAAGTGATCCCGATGGCGCCGGTCAGGACCAGCCCGGGAACGTCGCGCAATACCGGACGGCGGAAGTGCGCGACCCCAGCACAGATGGCGAGCACCAGAGACGCGACCAGAAAACGCAGGATAGCGAGATTCGCGGGCGAATAAGCACGCAAACCAGCGCGAATGCCGGCAAAAGCAGAGCCCCAAATCACCAGAGCGAACGCCAGCGCGACAAAAGTGCGAGATGTAAAGCGTGGCATCGAGGGGTCCCCCTCCAGCAAGAATTCTTAGACGCGGTGGAAAACCCGAGTTTTCGTATCAGCGTAGCTTGAGCGACGCAGGATTCGTATCAGCATTGCTTGGGCGATGCCGATTCGTATCAGGGTATCGCTTTAGCGATACCGTAAGTTCTTCAAAATCAGATGCCCCTTTAGGGGCTGGGCATCCCATCGGCCCGCACGCAAGCGCGGAAAATGCGGCAAGCCGCGTCTCTACGCGATGAAGCTAACCTCGTCGCCGACGCGAATTGTCCCCGGCGTGAGAATCTGAGCCCGCAATCCCCCGCGGTGCACCAGGCCCTTGATCACCGGCTTCCCAGTTATCTTCTGCAAGTGATCGCAAGGCTCGCACAGGCGGATGCCGCGAATGCGCACATTGCCGATGGCAAACTCCCTCCCCACCAGGTGATTCAGCGGCACATTGCGCGTCACGATGTTGCGGCGAGCATCGCCCGGAGCAAGCTCGACGCGATAGTCGCGCCGCAGCGCCTCAATCGCTTCCGCCTCAATCAGCGTGAGTTCGTAATCCGGACCGGGCTTGTAGAACGTGCCCAGCTTCAGCGCGTATCGATCCCCCTCAAGCCCCCTGCCCGGAATCGCCGCCGCCTGAGCAACCGATTGCATCGGCCCTTGGGCGGCGGAGGCAAGGTGAATCGATTCCACAGTTCCGGTCAGCATGCGCACTCCGGCGATTACGGTTCTTCCCACTTCGGCGCTCTAAGCTTCAGCGCTCTAAGCTTCAACGCTCACGATCGACTCTTCCAGCGCATCCATGGCAACGTCGGCTTCGTCCTTGGTGACGATGAGCGGCGGCGCAATGCGGATCGTGCTCGGACCGCAGCCTAGAAACAGAATGCCGCGCTCGAACGCCCGCTGCACGACGCGATCGCGCTCGCCGACGCCATACTCGCGGGTCGTCTGGTCTTTCACGATTTCGACGCCGATCATCAAGCCGCGTCCGCGGACATCGCCCACAATCTTATGCTTCTTCGGCCAGCTGGCCATGCGCTTCAGCATGTGGTCGCCGACTTGCTGCGAGTTCCGCAGCAGCCCTTCCTTCTCGATCACATCCAGCGTGGCTAGCGCGGCGGCAATGCAGACCGGGTTGCCGCCGAAAGTCGACGCGTGCGAGCCGGGAACCCAGTCCATGATGTCAGCCTTGCTCATGGTGATGCTAAGCGGCATCCCGGAGGCGATGCCCTTCGCGATGCAAACAATGTCGGGATGCACGCCCGTGTGTTCGACCGCAAACCATTTGCCCGTGCGGCCCATGCCACTCTGCACTTCGTCCACCACCAGCAGGATGCCGTGCTTGTCGCAGATGCGGCGCAGTTCTTGCATGAAAATCGTTGGAGCGATAACGTATCCGCCTTCGCCCTGGATCGGCTCGACAAAAATGGCCGCCACTTCTTCCGGCGCGAGGAGCGTCTTAAACAGTTTGTCTTCGATGAAGCGCGCGCAACCGAGAGCCAATCTCTCGGAATCCTGCGGACCGCCCGCACAGCCCCTATACACATCGGGATAGCGCACGTGCGTAACCCCAGGCACGAGCGGCGAAAAGCGGCGCTTCTGCTGCGGCTTCGAGGCCGTCAGCGAGAGCGCGCCCATGGTCCGTCCGTGGAAAGCCCCGAAAAAGGCGATGATGTGCTGCCGCTTGGTGTGATAGCGCGCCAGCTTCAGAGCGCACTCGATGGCTTCGGCGCCGGAGTTTCCGTAATAAAACTTGTGCGGCCCCGGCATAGGCGCGATCTTCGACAGCCGCTCGGCCAGCGTTACCATGCCCTCGTAATAGAAGTCGGTGCCCGACATGTGGATCAGTTCGCCCGCCTGCTTCCGGATGGCCGCAACCACCTCCGGATGGCAGTGGCCGGTCGAGACGACGGCAATCCCAGCGGAAAAATCGAAGAACTCATTGCCATCCACGTCTTCGACCACAATCCCACGTCCCCGCTTGGCAACCATCGGATACGAGCGCGTGTAGGAAGGCGAAATGTATTTCTCGTCGCCCGCGAGAACGCGCAGGGCATTAGGGCCAGGAAGCGCAGTAATGAGCTTGGGGCCGACGGTCAAAGTCTTGGTGGTCATGGAGTCCTCCAAATTCGTTCTCAGTTCTCAGTGGTTTATGGGGCCGGATTCGAGCAGCGACCACGGAGATAGGCTGCTGTGCATAAGAGCTAAAAGCGAATAGCGAACAGCGCCATAGCGATTAGCGGGCAAAGAAGAGAAAAGAAAAATTAGTCGCAGCCAAAGAGATTGGCGCGCACGTGCGAAGGCAGTACGGAAAGGTACCGGCGAGGACAAGCGCGCCCCTCGACCCAGCACGCCCCAACAAGCGAAATGTAGCCGTTCAAGCGCATAGTAGTTATGAACATTATATCGCGGGCGTGATCGCGGCGTAACCCCCGAAAGGACAAGCCCTACAGATCGCCACGCTAGCCTGTGTGGGACGGGGCTCTGCCCCGTCCAGCCGAGCGCAGCTCGGCCGCCACTAGTTGCAGCCATTTCGGTTTCCCCCGCGGACCTCGAAGCCTACCCTGAGCGAAGCCGAAGGGTCCCCTGTGGTTGGGAATTAGAAGCTCGAACCACAGAGCACACAGGGTACACAGCGGAAAGCCGATTGCCATTCCCGATTCCGCACCTCCGATAACTCTCCCACACCCCGCCAGATGCGTTAATCTGCGAAGGATGCGTCTGTTGCGCTTTTTCCGCCCATCGCACCAGCACACCGCCTTCTCGGCAACGCTGCTGCTGATGACGACCATCACGCTCTCGCGCGTGATCGGATACATCCGCGAGGCCTACATCGCCTACGCCTTCGGCGCCGGGCAGCAGACCGACGCGTATGTAGCCGCGTTCACTCTGCCCGACTGGCTCAACTACATCGTCGCCGGCGGCACCGCCTCGATTACATTCATCTCCATCTACGCACGTTTTCTGGCGGAGAAGCGCGAGCCGGATGCCAAGAAAACTTTTTCTATCATCATCACGGTGATGACCACGGTGCTGATAGCCGGCACCATCCTGGCCGAGATCTTCACCCCGCAGTTCGCCGGTTGGATGTTCCACGGCTTCACACCGGAACAAATGCAGCTCTGCGTTCATCTCACGCGCATCCTCCTACCGGCGCAGATCTTCTTTTATGTTGGAGGAGTCGTTTCGGCGGTGTTGCTCTCGCACCGTCTATTCTTGTTGCCGGCATTCGGTCCGCTGATCTACAACGTGTTCATCATCGCCGGTGGAGTGATTGCAGGACGCCAGATGGGAATCGCGTCCCTAGCCTTCGGCGCGCTCGCCGGCAGCATTGCCGGACCATTTCTGATCAACGCTCTCGGAGCAGCCAAAATCGGCACCGGCTACCGGCCCTCGTTCGATGTGAAGAACCCCGCGTTCCGCGAGTGGGTGCGCCTCTCCATCCCGCTGATGCTGGGCGTCTCGCTGGTCACCGCCGATGACTGGATCCTCCGTTACTTCGCCTCCAGCGGAATCGGCGACATCGCAAGGCTGAACTATGCCAAGCGTCTCTTCGCAGTTCCCATAGCAATTCTCGGCCAGGCCGTCGGTCAAGCATCGCTCCCCTTTTTCTCTCGCCTGTTCGGAGAAAAAAAGTTCGAGGAATTCGCCGCCACCGTGAATGCTTCCGTCTATCGCATCACGGCTGCTTCCCTGCTCATCACCGGATGGATGATGGCCATCGCCGTCCCGCTCATCGATCTCGTCTATCGCCGCGGGCATTTCACCTTGGCAGATTCCGAGTCCACCGCTCTCTACTTTTTCTGGTTTTCACTCTCGCTGGCTTTGTGGTCCAGTCAGGCACTTTATGCCCGCGCATTTTATGCTTCGGGCAATACCCTGACTCCGATGATCGCCACCAGCCTGATCACTCTAGCTTCTCTACCCATGTATGCGCTCTTTTTTCGGACGCTGTCCGTCACCGGACTAGCCATCGCCTCCGACCTAGGCATCACCGCCAACGCCCTGGCCATCGCCCTGCTCCTGCATATTCGCGGCATGGTGCCGCTCGGCGGCTTGAACTGGAAAGAATTAGGCAAGGCGGCGCTGGTGGGCGCCGTTTCCGGCGGATTGAGTCATGAAGTCATGCGCACCATCTCACTCGATGGCAGCCGCTGCGCCGATCTTCTCGCCCTCGCGCTCGGCTCCCTAACCTGGGCTGCAGCCGTCGCCGCAGGACTCTGGTTGTTGCGTTCGGAATTGCCAACAGACCTTCGCAGGAAAAGATCCGCTCCCTTCCCGGGCGTAGCCGAGAGCGAAACCGCGGAAACGATGGCCACAGGCAAGGAACCGTAAAAGTGCTTGTGTGGTGACGGGGCTACGCCCCGTCCAAGCCGAGCGAAGCTCGGCAGTGTCAGTGGTCACAACAACGTTGGATTCGCCATGTCGCTCTTCGTCCGTCGCTCTTGGCTATGCGACGTCGCAGCCCTAAGCAGAGGAAAAAAA
The DNA here is from genome assembly GCA_963749275.1 of uncultured Acidobacteriaceae bacterium. Lineage (GTDB taxonomy): Bacteria > Acidobacteriota > Terriglobia > Terriglobales > Acidobacteriaceae > Acidiflorens. The sequence continues at coordinate 19,457 of CAVVNA010000007.1, read as the reverse complement.
ACGGACCCCAAAAAGAGGCCCGTTTCCTAAACCCGCTTGCGCCGTCGTTCGTTCGTACAAGAGCGAAGAGCGAACAGCGAATGACGAACAGCGAACAGCGCTCCTACGCCCGCGCCGACATCGCCGGTTCCGGCGACGCAGTCGCAGGACTCTTCGCCACCTCTTCCGGTTTGGAGTCGGTCTTTGCTCCCGCTGTTCCCGCTTTGCGGATGTCGATGCCGCCCTTGAAGAACGCCCCGTCTTCAATCGAGATGCGCGCCGCCACGACGTCGCCGGTCAGCGAACCGTCACTGCGGATATCCACCCGGTCGCTCGCCGTCAGGTTTCCCCGCACCTTGCCGAGCACCACGATTTCTCGCGCGCTGATGTTTGCCGCCACCACTCCATTGCGGCCAATCGTTACCCGATTGCCGGAGAGGTTGATCGATCCCTCCACCCGGCCATCGATATACAGAGACTCGGAACCGGTCACTTCACCTTTAATTACCAGCGATTTACCGATCGTGGCTTGGTCCGAAGTGGTGCTCGTAACCGGGCGCGGCACAGCCGCGGGTTCGCTCCCCAGCGGTGCCGTCGTCGCAGTGGTCGTGCTCGGACGCTCCGGCTCAGTTGGCCGGGCGGGCGTCGCAGGTTGATTCGTGGGCTTCCACATTGTCGTCGAAATCCTTTCCTTATCTTAACGGATTTTGAATCACCGCCGCATTTTGGGGGCCAAAGCAAATTGTACTCCCGAGTGACCCCTACGCTTGTGGAAATCCAGCATTCTTATTGATTTTCATATTTCCCCTTGTGGTTCCTCCCTCAGAATTGCACCATCGACCATGCACGATCATGTAACCCCTGCCGGGCCAGCGGTAATTCTTCTATCGCAATACTTCCGTCGCGATACTTCCTTCGCGATAGTATGGAGCCGTACGGCACAGCTGAATCGCGTGCCGTCCCTGACGAGGAATCATGACTTCAACTCAAACGCCTTCAACCGCGACCGCCCGCCTCCGGCCGCAGCCCGGAGAATACTCTCCCTACCACGATAACTACATCTCCCTGGTCAAGGACAACGACGTTCTCACCGCGCTCGACGACCAGCGCCGCCAAATGGTTCTCCTTCTCTCCGGACGCACCGAGGCCGACGGCGATCTCCGTTACGCGCCTGAGAAGTGGAGCCTGAAGGAAGTGATTGGCCACATCAACGATACCGAGCGCATCATGAGCTACCGGGCCCTGCGCATTTCGCGCAGCGACGCGACTCCGATCGAAGGCTTCGAGCAGGACGACTACGTCCGCAACGCCCCCTTCGCGCACCGTCCGCTGTCTGATTTGATCGAGGACTACATCGCTGTCAGGCGAGCCACCATCTCGTTGTTTCGCAATCTCGACGAGCCCGCCTGGACCCGCCGCGGCGTAGCCAACAAGAGCGAGATCAGCGTGCGTGCCCTGGCCTATATCATCGCCGGACACGAACTGCACCACCGAAGAATTATTGAGGAGAAGTATTTGAAATAGGGATGGAGAGACGGGCGTCCTCGCCCGTCCGCCCCCTGACACCTGAAATCTAGCACCTGAGACCTTCCTTTGATGTTGTCCGACTCAGCCATCCTTCGCCACATCGCCCGCCAGCCCAAGCAGACGGCGAGCCATAAGCAGCTGTTGCGCGAACTCGGCGTCAAGGGCGAAGCGCGCCGAGAACTAACCGACCGCCTGTACGCGCTCGTAAATAAAGGCGAACTGTTGCAAGTCAACTCCGAACGCTACGCCATTCCCGAGCCCGCCAAGGGACGCAACCTGCTCGTAGGCCGCCTGACCATGCATCGCGACGGCTTCGGCTTCGTGATTCCCGAAGCCACTTCGCTCGATGCCAGTCTCAAGGCCCGCCTCGTCGGCGATGTCTTCATTCCTCCGCATGCCACTGGATCCTCCATGCACGGCGACCGCGTCCTCGTCGAAGTCTCCGCCGTCCGCACCGACGGCCGCGCCGAAGGCCGAATCGTCCGCTCCCTGTCGCGTGCGCATCCAACCGTGGTCGGCATCTTCCACTATGGACACCGCCACAACTACGTCAAGCCCATCGACGAAAAAGTAACGCAGGAAATCGTAATCCCGCCAGGGATGGAAATCCCCAACGTAGCGCCGCCGGCCCCGCCCGGCAAGTCGATCCTGCGCGCTCGCTCCCAATCCAACTCGCGCGACCGTGTAATAGGCGAAGAAGCCGCGGTCCACACCGACAGGCAGGATCTAGAAGGCATAGTCGTCGACGTGGAAATCACCGACTGGCCAAGCGCCACGCAGCAACCGCGCGGCCGCGTGATCGAAATTCTCGGCGCAGAAGACGACTTCGGAGTCGATGTAGAGATCATGATCCGCAAGTTTCACCTGCCCCACCGCTTCCCGCCCGAAGTGATCGAAGAAGCCCAAGCGATCCAATCTGGCAGCGAATCCGAAATTCCCGCCGACGCATTGCGTCACCGCCGCGACTACCGCGACCTACCCATAGTCACCATCGATGGCGAAACCGCGCGCGATTTCGACGACGCCGTTCACGTCCGCCAACTCGAAAACGGCAACTACGAACTGCAAGTCCACATCGCCGACGTCGCCCAATACGTAACCCCCAACTCGCCGCTCGATCAGGAAGCCCGCCTGCGCGGCACCAGCGTCTATTTCCCCGACCGCGCTGTCCCCATGCTGCCGTTAGAGCTCTCGACCGACATTTGCAGCCTGCGCCCCGACGTCGACCGCCTCGTGCTCTCCTGCACCATGGAAATTGACCACCACGGCGAAATCGCCGGCTATGAAATCAACGAAGGCGTGATCCGCTCCGCTGCGAGAATGACCTACACCGCCGTGAATGCCGTAGTCGAAGGAGAAGCCGTAGGGGACATCGAAGCCCGCCGCGAATACGCCGCCCAAGTCGAGCACTTCGAACGCATGCGCGATCTGGCGATGATTCTGAACCGTAAGCGCAAACGCCGAGGATCGATCGATTTCGATCTCCCCGAGCCAGTCATAGAGTTCGACGAACTCGGAATGATGAAGAGCATCACGCGATCCGAGCGCAACATCGCCCATCGCCTAATCGAAGAATTCATGCTCTCAGCGAACGAGTCCGTAGCGCACTATCTGGAAAACAAACGCATCGCCTCGCTCTACCGCATCCACGAGAAACCCGACGCCAAACGCGTCTACGACTTCGAAGTCATCGCCGCCACTTTCGGATACTCGCTGGGAGTAGGCGCCCTGCCCATCCAGCGCATGCAACTAAAAGCCGACCGCCGCGACGCTCGCGGCACCGGCAAGGGGGTCCGAGAAATCGAAGTGCCCAAGGAAATCCACATCACCCCACGCATGTATCAAAAGCTAACCGAGAAGATCGCCGGCAAGCCCGAAGAAAGAATCCTAAGCTTCCTGATGCTGCGGTCGCTGAAACAGGCCCGCTACTCCGAAGAAAATCGCGGACACTTCGCCCTGGCCGCCACCACCTACACCCATTTCACCTCGCCCATCCGCCGCTATCCCGACCTGATCGTGCACCGCATCCTGAAGGAAGTCCTGCGAGAATCGGCCGAAAAGATGGATGGCGAAGTACCGGTCGGGACGGCGCAGTCCCTCGATGTCGTGTGGAAGCGGGGCTCCGCCCCGCTTGGACGGGGCGAAGCCCCGTCCCCACACGAAGACGAACGGGAAGGGCACGACTTTAGTCGTGCCAATGAGCGCACCAAAAAAACCGGGGCTTTAGCCCCCGAGGGCTCACCGCCATCCCCCTGGTCCAAACGCCGCGACCGCGACGCCCATCAGCGCGAGCTCACTCCTCTCGGCGGCCCCATCGCGCCCGAAGAACTCCACAACATCGCCGACGAATCCAGCCAATCCGAACGCCGCGCCGACGAAGCCGAACGCGGCCTGATGGAATGGAAGAAAATGAAATTCATGGAAAGCCGCATCGGCGAAGACTTCGACGGCCTAATCATCAGCGTAACCAAATTCGGATTCTTCGTGGAACTAACCGACCTCTTCGTAGAAGGTCTCGTCCCCCTAAGCACGCTAACCGATGGCGATAAGAATGACCGCTACACCTACCACGAAGACACCCGCCAAATCATTGGCCAGCGCTCGCGCAAAACCTACAGTCTGGGCAATCGCGTGCGCGTGCTGGTGGACCGCATCGATCCGGTAGAGAAGAAAATCCAGTTCGCGGTGCTCGAAGAGCAGCCAAGGCCGTCAGGGAAAAGCCGGCGTAAGTGATCGTGTGGGGACGGGGCGGAGCCTGTCCTGAGCGGAGCCGAAGGACCCCGTCCAAGCCGAAGCGCAGCTCGGCGGCCATTGTGCATCGAGGGCATCCGATCTCCCCTAGAGACGCGGCTTGCCGCATCTCGGCACCGGAAGACGGGGCAAGCCCCGTCTCCACAACGCGGAAGATTGCCATGTCCTGCAGCAGCGTAGCCGATCCCATATAGAATCAAGTTGTACCGGGGAGCAAACAACCATGCCCACACCGAGCGAACCGAAGCCCAAGCAAGATTCAGTCCAAGCTGCGGAGCACGTCGCCAGTGCCCATAAGATTCTGAAGGAGCTGCAGCAGAAGCTCGGAAATCATCCCGAACTCGGCGAGGCCATCACCAAACTGGAGATGGCGCTCAACACCTTGGCGGTAAAGACCGGCGGACTGCTGTAGCCGCGGGAGCGTGCTGCGGCTCCCGACCTGTTAAAATTCCCCGTCACCACTTCTTGGCGCCTGCCTGGGAAGTTAGTTCCATGTCCACCAACTCAAATCCAACTCCCCGCACCCGCGTAACGCGCGAACCGCAGCGCGCGGTGTACGATCGCGACGTAGTCAACCAGATTCTCGACGAAGCTTTCCTCTGCCACGTGGGTTTCGCAATCGAAGGACAGCCCTTCGTCATCCCCATGTCTTACGGACGCGACCGAGACGTGCTCTACATCCACGGCGCGCCCGCCAGCCGCATGCTGCGCCATCTCGAACCAGGCGTCCCCGTCTGCATCACGGTCACGCTGGTCGATGGATTAGTGCTCGCCCGCTCCGTCTTCAATCACTCGATGAACTACCGCTCGGTGATAATTCTCGGCACGGCAAAGCTGGTCGACGATCCCAAAGAAAAACTCGCAGCCCTGCGCGCTCTGAGCGAACACATCCTGCCTAATCGCTGGGACGACGCGCGCCAGCCCAACGAAAAAGAGCTGAAGGCAACGTCAGTCCTGCGCCTTCCAATCAATGAATTTTCAGCGAAAGTCCGAGTCGGCCCGCCCGTGGACGACGCTGAGGATTACTCGTTCCCCACTTGGGCCGGAGTGATTCCGCTCGAAATGAATTCGGGCGCTCCGATTCCCGACGACCGCTGCAAACAAAAACTGCCTGCTTACCTGAAGCACTACACGCGCAAGAACAAACCGTAGCCACGTCGCATAAAGCGGCTGTGTTGCTCATATGCCTGAGGATGAGTTAGCCGTTCTGTTGCAGCAACACGATCACCGCGTCATTGGGACGCCGGAACGTAAACCTCGTCTGCCGACACAAGGTCAACGTGGTGCAGCTCGGTCCTCAACTTTACCGGTTGCAGACCGGACTTCTTCTGGGGCTGCGCCAGGAACGTTAACAGGTATTGATGATCCAGCCGATTCGTCGCGTCCTTCAGATAGGGCGAGAAGTCCGGAGCCGCGCCAAAGAATCCGATGTAATACCCTTCGCCTCCGGTTTCTTCTGTCAGCTTCGAGAGATAGATCTGTCCCCAGTAGTTAAGCCAGTAACTATGTCCGAGGTGCCCGGCGCCGGGTGCATAGATGGCAGAGACGAGAATACCGGCACGCTGACAATCCTCGGTCGCCGCCGTCAGGTAAGGATCCAACGTATCGCCGGTTCCGTAATAAGGGTCGTACCCATTGGTGATCATGATGACTTCGTGGCGATTACCATCTGGCTGCCAGTGCTTCGCAAGGTCGCTGAGAGAGAAGTACGGGCTGGCATTTGCCGCGAAATAGCCCAGTGGCAGGCGAATGGCTTTTGTCGCAAGATCGTGGTCGCTGGTCAGTTTTTGCTCGATGCGAGCGATACCGTCTTGCATGTAGGCGACGCCGACCTGGGCGGTAGATGGCAGGCCAGTAATGAACTTCTTGATGTCTCGTAGCTGCAGGTCGAGCGCGGAGCTGGAACCGTCATCAATCAGGACAAAGAATTCCAGTCCAGCATGGTCCCCTTGAGCTGGGACCCAGTCGGTGACCTGGTCGCGGATCTTCCTTTCGTACACCATCACGTCCTCACGATTCACGACCGGTACCTCGGAGCCCTTCCGGGGTTCGACAGTGACAATCATATGTACCGGAGTGCCATTCGTGTTCGGAGCCTGTTGGGCAATTGCGTGGCTGCCGAGTACGGCCCAGATCAGACACGCCATCAAACCGAATCGATATCCCAGACTGTTAACAAACGGACTGTTCACAAAACGCCTCCCGGGAAATCCAGATTCCCTTCTCCTCTGGCGCGCAATCTATCTGCATACAACCCATTAGTTTGGATGCATTCAATGTAGGGTGCGCACCAGAATTCCGCCCAGCCAGCACCGGGTTGGGATCACGGCGGCAGCAGCTATTTCCCCGTAGTCTTCCGCCCCATCACTTCACGAAGAATCCCATTGCATTCCCGCCAAGACACGTTTTCGCTGTGCGGGCTGTGCCGCCCATCCTCGATAAAACGCATCTCCGCGCCAGCGATCGTTTCGTGCGCTCGTTCCATCTCTCCAGGTTCCGTTCGCGGATCGCCTCTCCCGTGCATAAATGTCACCGGCACTTTCAACTCGCTCAGCCGCCCGTCGTATAGATCTTCGCCCGTTAGATCCTCGCCCAGTCGCTCACTCTGGGCCGCCAGTCTCAACCAGACACGGCAATTCCCCTGTACCACCTTCCTCCATTGCTCCGCGCCATGATCCGCCACCAGCAACTCTTTTACCTTTTCACCTACCTCCTCCGGATGGGTTGCAAATCGCGTGAAGAAACTGCGCGAGCTGGGCTTGTTCCGATAGAAATGAAATGCTTCCAGAATCAGGCGTGTGCACCGCTCGGGCGCCGCCAGCCCGATCATCGCGGCAATAACCGCTCCGTCGCTGTGTCCCCAAAGAACCGCGCGCTCAATCCCCAGCGCATCCAATACCAGCAGAGTCTCCTCCGCTGCCCGGCGATGAAAGTCCGTCGGCATCTGCCTCGACAATTGCACCGAGCGCCCATAGCCGGACCGATCCGGAATTACAAAGCGGACGTGCTCCCCCAATGCCTCGATCTGCCGATCCTCAATTTGGCGATCGATGGGATACACCCCATAACCCCACCCTCCATGTAAGAACACCACCGGCCGTCCGCTACCCACATCCCTGTAATGAATCTGAACCGGCCGAACGGCAGGCGCATGCGGCGAGTTTTTCAATTCCACAAACGGCATGTGATCTTACAGGTTTCGTATCAGGGCATCGCTTTAGCGATGCCGCAAATCGCGGCTGATTCGTCAACCAGGTCGCTGCCCAAATTCCTGTTCGACCATTCTACTGGCGAATAGCGCGAGTCACGGCAGCAGCAGCAGCTTCCCAGTAGTCTTCCGCCCCTCCAGATCCCGGTGCGCCTGCTGCACCTGCGCCAGCGGATACACATGTTCAATCCGCAACTTCAGCTTGCCGTCGCGAATCATGCCGAACACCGCCGCGGCACGCTGCTGCAACTCCTGCGCGGTAGCAATATAGTTCCCCAGCGAAGGCCGCGTCAAAAAGATCGATCCCTTCTGCGTAAGCACCAGCGGATCAATCGGCGCGACCGCCCCGCTCGACCCTCCAAACAACACCATCATGCCGCGCGGACGCAGCAGGTTCAGACCCTTCTCGAACGTCGTCTTCCCCACCGAGTCATACACCACATCCACGCCTTTGCCCCCGGTCAGCCGTTTCGTCTCCGCCTCAAAATCAGCCTGCGCATAAAAAATGACCTCGTCCGCTCCCGCCCCTCGCGCCAGCTTGGCTTTCTCTTCGGTCGAAACCGTCGCAATCACTCGCACCCCAAGGTTGTGCGCCATCTGCACCAGCAGCAACCCCACTCCGCCAGCCGCCGCATGAATCAGCGCCGTCTCGCCCTTCTTCAGCGGATAGGTGTCATGCGAAAGATAGTGCGCCGTCATCCCCTGCAACATGGCGGCCGCAGCCTCGCGCTCTCCCACTCCAGCCGGAATCTTCACCAGCCGGTCGGCCGGCACCGCAGCGTATTCGGCATAGCTTCCAAGCACCGAGGTGTAGGCGACGGGATCGCCCACCGCAAACTCGTGGACGTCCGGGCCGACCGCCCAAACCACCCCCGCCGCTTCCTGTCCCAGAACCAGCGGCAGCGCCGCCTTGTAGCGCCCTTCGCGGTTATAGACGTCAATAAAATTGACGCCCGCTGCCTTAATCTTTATCACCGCTTCGTTCGACTTCGGTTGCGGAACCGGCAAATCCACCAGTTCCATCACTTCCGGCCCACCTGTTTGCTTAATCTGTATGGCTTTCATATCCGCTTTCGATGAATCCGGCATGGCAAAAGACTCGACGGCGAAATCCGTTCACTTCAGACCTCGCGGCAAGAGTCCGAAAGAGTCCGCAAAAGTCCGACGCCCCTCCAGCCCCGCCGTCACTGCCCCGTTGCATCCCCCGCCAGCCTCGGGTAACATGGCCCTCCGGTCCCCAAAGTAACGGGGTACATAGGTCTTTTGTAGTGTTGACCCAACGAATTTTGCGATAGTACCATCTCATACTGAGGTACGCTGGATTGCGCTCGGAAGCGTTGTGGTAAGTTTTTGAAAATATGAGGTTTTCTTTTAAGTCACATCTGGCGATCATTCTCTCCGCCCCATTGGCGGCGACCCTCGCCTGCCAGAGCGCCCAGAAACCGTCATCTTTCATGCCTCCCGCTCAGGCCCAGGCTCCAGCCGTGATAGCGGCCAGCAGGCCGCCTGCTCATCAGCAGAAACCCACCGCAACCGCCGCCGAGCCCCAATCGAAGCTGCAGGTTCCGCATGCGCTCGAGGTTGATCCCGTTGGCGACCTGATCGCCCGCGTCGAAAAAGAATACCAGTCGGGGCAGGATAACTATCGCGCCGGCCACCTCGAGGCCGCGAAACAGAATTTCGACTCCGCCTTCAACCAACTGCTGGGTAGCGGATTCGATCTCAGCTCCGATCTTCAATCATCCGATCATCCATCAGAAGACCGCCTCCAGCGCGAACTCGACCGCATTCTCGACGGCATCAACAGCCTCGAACTCGCCGCCCTGCAGCAAGGCGATGGCTTTGCCGAGCAAAAGTCCGAACCGGCCCCCATCGACGAGGCCAACGAGCTAACCCCCACCGTCGACCAAAACGTCAAAGCAAAAGCCGAGGCCCAACTCAAATCCACCAATTCCGACCTGCCGCTGGCCATGACCGACCAGGTCGCCGGCTACATCAATTACTTCTCCAGCCGCGGACGCGGCACACTAGAACGCGCTCTGGCCCGCTCCGGTCGCTACGAGGATATGATCCGCCGCACCCTGAGTGAAGAGGGAGTGCCGCAAGACCTGATCTACCTGGCGCAGGCGGAATCGGGTTTCCATCCCCTGGCCGTCTCCCGCGCCGGCGCCCGCGGCATGTGGCAGTTCATGGGCAGCCGCGCCCAGGGCTACGGACTAGAGCGCAACTGGTGGGTCGATGACCGCCAGGATCCCGAAAAGGCGACCCGTGCCGCCGCGCACCATCTGAAAGACCTCTACAACGAGTTCGGAGACTGGTACCTAGCCATGGCCGCCTACAACTCGGGTCCAGGCACAGTCCAGAGCGCGGTCAAGCGCACCGGCTACGCTGATTTCTGGGAACTCTACCGCCGCAACGTGCTGCCCAAGGAAACCCGGAACTACGTCCCCATCATCGTGGCCGTAACCATCATGGCCAAGAATCCCGAGCAATACGGATTGGATTCGGTGGTAAAGGATAAGCCCGTTCCCTACGACACCATCAAGATCGGCTACCCCATCGATCTCCGCCTAGCCGCCGAGTGCGTGGATGCCACCACCTCCGACTTGCTCGACCTGAACCCCAGCCTGCTCCGGCTAACCACCCCAAAATTGCCCGGCAAAGAAGGAGATTTCGAGCTCCACGTGCCCGCCGGAACCGCCGCCAAGTTTCAAACCGCGGTGGCCGCGATTCCAGTGGACAAGCGCGTCTCCTGGCGTTATCACAAGGTGCAATCCGGAGAAACCCTGGCCTCAATAGCCCGTACCTATCACACCACGCCAACCGCCATAGCCGAAGCCAATGACCTCGAGGTTAGTTCGAAGGCTGTTTCGAGCGAGGGTTCGAATAGAGGTTCGAGCGCTGGCCTGAAAGCCGTTTCGAATAGGGGTTCGTACGGAGGTTCCTACGGGGGTTCCTATAATGAAGCGCTCGCGCCCGAGAGCCGTCTGATCATCCCCATCGCGCCCAGCAAACAGAGCGATACCAGCACCTACGCACACGCCACCACGCGCTACCACGTGCGCAAAGGCGATACGGTGGAGTCGGTAGCCGAGAATTTCGGCGTCTCCGCCAAAATGATTCGCGGATGGAACCACCTCAAAGGCAGCAGCCTAGCCGGAAGAAAGGTCCTGTATCTCCACCTCCCCGTAACGCCCCGACCGGGAGAAAGAGCGGCCGAAACCCAGGTAGCCACAAAGCGTTCCAGCGGATCACGCCACCGGGCCGGAACCGAGACGGCCTCAGCCAGACGGTCGTCTATAGGAACGCCAAACCGCGCGTCCAGCCGCTCGTCCAAAGAAACTTCCAGCGCAGCCGTCCATGCCGCCGTGAAGCATCACAAGGTCAAGCAGGGCGAAACCCTGTATTCGATCGCCAACTCGTACAACACCACCGTCTCCGCCCTAAAGAAATACAACCGGAATATCGCAGCCCTGCGACCGGGAATGATTCTGATCGTCCGCGACGGGCACTAAAGCCGACCATCCGGCAGCCGCCAAATTGTACGTACAGTGTTCCACGTGGAACATTTTGTGCAGGTATAATTGTACGTATACTTATGTATGCACTTTACAAGAATGCGTGAAATTTTGGGCGAGGGGGTGGGGTTGCAAGTCATTGATAATGCTCGGTGTCGGTTGTGGTTAAAGAGACACAGTCGGGTACTTATTACACTGTAATTATTACAAAACTCATTTTCTTAGTGGGCGGGCCCGAGTCTCCCGGGACGCGGCAATCTGTCCACCCGCCAACCCACCCAGCACCAAGGCGGTCTATGTATCTTTAGTCGAGACTGGTAGATAATGATCCCGACCGAGGGGGTCATGGGGAAACCCATGGCCCTTTTCCCTTATGCTGACGCTTTCGATGCGCATAGATCCTCACGTTCCGAAATAGCGATGAGCAGACGGAGACTAAGACCGGGGCTCTGGGTAAGCTCTTGGCCCGGACGGTGCGAGCGAAAGTCAATTTCTCTGCGACCCTGGAGACGCTGGTCGCAACAGCACGAGAGCATTATCAAAAGATGCTAGACGACAACGATGCGGCGCTGAAAGGAGTTTCGGAAGCACTGCAGAGACGCCTTGCCGAATGGGCGCACCCAGCGGCGACCCTGAGGGTTGCCTGGCAGCAGGACTCGTCGAAAGCAGTTAAAGTCGATCAGCCGCTAGCCGGAATAATCGCAGGCGAGAGCGGTTTTGAGGGGAGCTTGGTCCGTTTTGGGCATGGCTTCCAACGCTCTTACCTTCTCGCTCTCCTGCAGGAGCTTGCCTCCGGCGAAGACAAAACCGCGCCCACAATGATTCTAGGGTGCGAGGAACCGGAACTGTATCAGCATCCCCCGCAAGCGCGTCATCTGGCCGGGGTTTTCGAAAAACTATCGCAGGATAATGCCCAGATCGTAGTCACGACACACAGCCCCTACTTCGTTAGCGGGAAGAATTTCGAAAGCGTTCGAATGGTGAGGCGCAGCTCGGTTGATAACTGCGCATCTATCACCCAGTATTCCTACCCTAAGGCCGCCGCCCGCTTTGCCGAAGTGGTTGGCGAACCCCAGAAAGAAAAATCAGCCGCTCTCTCGAAGATACATCAGGCTTTGCAGCCCGCACTGAACGAGATGTTTTTTACGCAGCGGCTTGTGCTGGTCGAGGGGCTCGAAGACGTAGCCTACATTCACTCTTGGCTGATACTCACCGATCGCTGGGAAGACTACCGGCGGAGCGGTTGTCATGTCGTCGCAGTCGGTGGCAAGAGCGAGATGATTCGCCCTGCGATAATCGCTCAGGGCCTAGGAATTCCAGTGTTTGCCGTCGTCGATGCCGACGGGGACAAGATCCAAAAACCTGAGAACCGGACTCGGCACCACCGAGACAACGTCGCTCTGATCCGGCTTTTCAAGGGTGATGAAGCCGATTTATTCCCGGTCACGACCTGCTGGCTGAGCAACTTCGTCATGTGGCCGTCTGATCTCGCGTACACGGTCAATAGGGAATTCATTGAGGCTTTAGGAGTCCAGGGAGCCGAACGATTCGAGAAAATGCAGAACGAGGCATCCCTTGAGTGTGGCAATGCAGGCGACCTCAAGAAGAACGCAGTCTACATCGGCAACCTGCTCGAACTGTTGAAAGAGGCTGGTGCAACGTCGCTGAGCCTTGATCAGTTGTGCGCAAGAATAATTGCGTTCGGGAGTTAATGGGGCACTCCGGGTCGTACGGTGGCCAACTATCCGAGCTGCAGCGGACGGATGTTGTCCCGATTACTAAAGCCGTATACACTTTAGTTTTGGAACCCCTTTGCGCAACCGGCCTATCCGTAATCTGGCGTGATGCCGGAGCATCGCGCCATAATCTTCCTTCCCCTTCGTGTCGATAGGAGTCTAATGGCCAAGATCAATCACCCGATCATGCTGACCCTCAAAGACGCCATTTCAGGGCAAGGATTCCTGGCGGGGATAACCCTGTCCGGACGAGCGCTGATGCGGCATGAGGACGGAAAGTGGTGGATGTATGGTGTGCGCCCCGGCGGGATCGCCGAATGTGGCGAGACCATCGAAGAGACCTTCTTGCGTTTTCGGAATCGGTACAGGGAAGTATTGTTCGATATTGCGCAAGAAAGCAGCACCTTCAAGGAATTCAGGGCTGAAGTAAGGCGCTTCTTCTCTGAAGTTGACGCAGAAGATGAGCAATTGTGGGCAGAGGCTCTCAAGGCCATTCGATCCACGAACGCACCTCCGCCTGAGCCATTCACAAGGCTCCCAAGGGAATCGCCGGAATCCAAGCCTTCTCGTATCACAGTGGCGCGACTAGATAAGCAAGGGAGGCGCTTTGTGCCGAGCGATAACATGAATGACGTATATTCTCTACCCAAAGCAGCGTAGGAAATGTCCGCAAGCGCTCGCTATGCAGACGTGTCGCGAATGCTAGAGGAATGCGCCCCTGGGTCTACAGTTCGCCTCGCGACACACAGTCGCGTCGTCACTCACGGCGGCAGAGTATATCGGTCGCTTCCAAAATATGACAAGATCGAACTAGGCCATATCCGGAAGATGATTCGCCATCTCCGCATAGATTTCGATTGCGCACGTAGATACTTGCCTGTCTAGTCCTTGCAAGTGTAAAGACGAGCTTTGCCAAGCATGGGAGGGAGTTCATGGCATTGCGTGACAATTTCGAACTGGCCAAGCAGCGGGCGAAGGAGCTCCAAGAGGCCGTTCCCAAGGCCGTTTCCGCGCATTACGACCGCAAGAGCGGTCATATTGTGATCGGCCTCAGTTCCAAACTGATTCTGAGTTTCTCACCTCGCGATGCGCAGGGTTTGGAAAACGCCAAGCCATCGCAACTTGACGAAATTGAGATCACTCCATCTGGTTTTGGAATTCACTTTCCAAAACTCGATGCAGACCTCTACGTGCCAGGCCTCCTGGAGGGTTTTCTTGGGTCGAGGAAGTGGATGGCGTCCAGACTCGGCCGAGTTGGCGGACAATCCAGAAGCAGAGCCAAGCGAGCGGCTTCTAAAGCAAATGGCAGGCTCGGCGGAAGACCCAGGGAAGCAGTGAGGGGCTAGCGACGGGCATCGATTACGAAGTCGCGATCATCGGGCGACGGACCGCCTTGCCAAGCGGAGGTTGTGTGAGTAAAGCGGCGTAGGCTGGGCCGGCGCCTGCCCACTCATTCGCAAAGAACGCGAATGAGTGGGGCACCTGAGGTTGCCTCTGGGGCACCCGCCACTGAAATTGGTCGGCGGGAACTTCACCCCGCGAGGTCCTCAACCGCCTTTTGCAGGGCGCGCGCGATTTCTTCGGGGTTGGTTTCTGGGGGGAACTGCATGGGCTTGCCGATGCGCACTTGAATCTTTCCGGGCGCGGCATATCTTTTCCCGGCGTGCTTGATTTCAAACAAGCCATCAATCCGCATCGGCAGGATGGGGATGCGCAGATTGTTGGCGAGCAGGCCGACTCCGGTGCGGAAGGGGCAGAGTTTGCCGTCTTCGGTGTGCTTTCCTTCCGGGAAGACGAGCACGCTGTAGCCGCGATCTACGGCCTCTCCGGCGTAGGCGAAGCTCTTGCGAAAGCCGGACTGGCGCGGCAGCGGGAACAGGTTGAGCAGGGCGACGCCGAGCGTCCACTGCAGGCGGTCGTAGATGCGGCGGAGCCACGGCCGATCCATTGCTCGCCGATCCAACGCCCGCCGATCCAATGCCCGCCGATCCGACGTTGCGCTTGGGCCGGGCGCGCGCAGTATTTCGAGCGCCTCGCCGCGGGTTGCGGTCGCCAGCTTGTGGCGGATGCGCGCGGGCAGCGCAAACTGGATGAAGCCGACATCGACATCGGCAACATGGTTGGAGATGACCAGCAGCGGCCCGCGAACGCCGCGTAAGTTCTCGCGGCCGGTCACGCGGGGCCATCCCAGAAGAAGCACGGCCGGGCGCGCCAGCAGATAATGCGACGCCAGGCGCAGCCAGGTGGTCGGCCAGCGCAGGGCCCAGCGGGGATAGTGAAAAGCTGGAGAGTGGAAACCGGGATCACGAAGCTTGCGGCCAACCGCTCGTTCGCTCTGCAGCAGTTTTTCCAGATCGCCGACGGTCGCTGCATTGGCGAACTTCGTTTCGCTCAGGTCGATCTGGTAGCGGTCTTCGAGCGCGCTGAGCAGTTCAACTCGCTCCAGAGAACTTAGCCCCAGCCCGCTTTCGAGGTTCGCGTCCGGCGTCAGGTTGTGCGTGCTCTGAACGTTGCGGCCGGTGATTCGCGTCAGCAGTTCGGAGAGCGGGCTGGCGGCGCGTGCGGGCGCTTGTCCGCGGAGGGCGGCTTCGACCGCATCGCGAATCACGTTGCGGCGCGGCTTCTGGGTGGAACTGCGCGGGAAATCTTCCTCGGGCCAGACGAACCAGGTGCGCATGCGTTGATATTCGGCCAGCATTTTGTTGGCGCGCTCGACGATGGCCTGCGCGACAGCGCTTGGGGCGTCGCTCGGGACTATGCTCGGGACTTCGTTCGGGACTACGCTCGGGGAAACGGCCGACGCGTCCGGCGTGCGGTCGCGCAGAATCAGAACCGCGCAGGGCTCGGCATTTCCGCCGCGTTCGAGGCCGACTACCACGCAATCTTGAACCTCTTTCTGACTTCGTAACGCCGCTTCGAGGTCCTCGGGATAAATGTTCATGCCCGCGGGCGTGACGATCACTTCTTTTTTGCGTCCCTTGAAAAAAAGATTGCCTTGCGCATCGAGCGCGCCCAGGTCGCCGGTGCGATACCAGCCTTCATCGGCTTCACTTGCGACCGGTTGCAGTTCGCGGCCGTTCCAGTAGCCGCTGGCGACGCCGCTGCCGCGCACGAGAATTTCTCCGTCTTCCGCCAGCTTGATTTCGCGCCCGGGCAGAACTTTGCCGATGGAACCGCGGCTGGTGTGGAAGGGATGATTCAAGCTGATCAGCGAAGTGGTTTCGGTCAGGCCGTAGCCCTGGACGACGGCGTATCCCAGGCGATGCCAGAATTCTTCGGTCGCGCGATCGAGAGCGGCGCCGCCGCTGATCATGGCCCAAAACTTCCATCCGAACTGGCGGCGCAAGTCGCGAAATGTCCACCAGCGCCGCAGAAAGTGCTGACGCTCGGCGGCGGCGTAGCGCGCGGCAAAATTGCTTGTGTGGTGACGGGGCTCCGCCCCGTCCTGGCGGGGCCCTTCGGCTCCGCTCAGGGCAGGCTCCGCCCGGCCACCATATGAGCCAGCAGAATCGACGTCTGCGTCGCGTTCGATTTTCTGCTTCAGCGACTCGATCATGCGCGGGACGGCCACCAGCACCGAAACGCGCTCCCGGCGAATCGTCGCCATGACTTCGGTTGGGTTGAATGTGTTTTCGAACACGACGGTCGCGCCCAGCAGCGGGGGAAGAAAAATCCCCAGGAATTGTCCGAAGACGTGGCTCAGCGGCAGCAGGTTCAGGAAGCGAATGGGATGCGCGAGGCGCTCGTATTTCAAGTATTTCTTGATCTCGATTTCGATCGGGGCCAGATTGCCGACCACATTGGCGTGGGTGAGCACGACTCCCTTGGGCTCGGCGGTGGTGCCGGAAGTGAAAACGATTTCGAGGGAATCGGAAGGCTGAATCTGCGCTGGACGAAAACGATCGGCCGGGTGTTCGGCGACTGCGGCCGCGAGATCGACGGGATCGATGGTTGCGATACTCTCGGCCTTTTCGAAGAGCGGTGCGCGCTCGCGCGGACACAACACCAGCCTGGTTCGCACCTGCGCGCTGATTCGCTGGGCAAAATCGGGGCTGGCGGCATCGTCGACAGGGACGGCGATGACCCCGCAAAGCGCGCAGCCGAGGAACGCCGCTACCCACTCGGCACAGTTCGGGCTCCACAACAACACCGCATCGCCCTTGGCGATGTTGCGCGCCTCGAGCTCGCGGGCAAACTGATACGCCACGCCGGCGACGCGCCGGTAGCTCCAACGCTCGTGCCGGTATCCTCGCGGAAACACGTAGGCGCAGTCTTTGTCTTTGTCTTTGCCCCAGCGCTCGAAATCGTCCAGCGAATCCAAAAGACTTGCCCGCACACCCTGTTTAGTAGCACAATTCCCAGAACTTTACAGGTCTGACTGGGCTCAGTGGGATAGTTTTGGGGTCGGATGACAAAGTTTTTTCCAGTTCGTAGCGTCATCGCTCGCATCACAGCTCGTGCCGTTTTCGCGCTGGGGATATGCGTCCTGATCTCGTGCTCGCAGCCCGCTTCCACGAATGGAGCGAGTTCGGTGGCGACTTCCGGCGCCGGTTCTGCCAGTTTTCGGGTTGAGAGCCACCCGACGAGTGGCCCCGCGCGCGACCTCAGCCAGGACGAGGCTGCCGGCGGACACATTTTGCGCAAGCATGTGGGACAGACTGATGACGAACTGCGCGAGCGCCTGGAGCGGGAACGCGGTATTACCGGCGCGTCGACATACACCAATCGCTCGGTTGCTGAGCACGTCGTGGGCGCAGCGATCGCAGAATCGCACGACCGAATCGAGCGCTGGCTCAGCCGCTCGGGTGGACATCCTAACCTGGTGCTGGACTACGATAGCGAAGATCCGATTGGCCGCAGCATCAATCGAAGCAGCATCAATCGTGGCGAGAGCCAGTCGCGTCCGTGCGCGCACGCGCTGGTCGTACTGAAATACGCAGGGCCCAACGACTATTATGTTTTGACTTCTTATCCGGAGTGCCGCTGATGAACCCGAAACCGGAAATCACCTCCGCCAACTTCCCCACGCTGCATACGTTCCTGCGGGGCTACTTCCATGAGGATGTCGCCGACGAATACGGAACTCCTCCGGAAGCGGCCGATCAGTTTTGCGAAGACGCCGAAACCGACGAGCGCATTCCTGTTGCCCGGGAGTGGCAGCAGGTCCTGGAAGTGACCCACGGACATCCCGCCGCTCTGAATGCGGCGTTGAAGAAACTGGGCAGCGCGATTCAGTTGACTGAAGATCAGATCCCGCAGGTCTCGGCGATCTTCGCCCGTTGCCTGGCCGTGAAATCGCACCGCCGGGTGGCCAACGAGTAAGGGCCTTACGCAATCGGTGCGCGGTGCTGTAGCATTATGAGTCGCCGGGGGATGCGCCAGCAAACATTCCTTTGTGACGCAGACTACTGCGTCCCCGTGCCGGCGGTCGATACCATTTGCTGCGGGAGCGCCGTCCCGCGCTAGACTCTTTCACTTGCTTTCGTTCTCAGGAGGGTTTGAATGCCGCAAGATACCTTGACGATCACCGACAACCGCACCGGGCAAAGCTACACGCTTCCGGTTGAAAACGGAACCATCCGCGCGATGGATCTGCGCAAGATCAAGACCGGCCCCGAAGATTTCGGCTTGATGACCTATGACCCCGCCTTCATGAATACCGCGTCCTGCCGCAGCGCGATCACCTTCATTGACGGCGATAAGGGAATCCTGCGTTATCGCGGTTATCCCATCGACGTTCTCGCCGAACACTGTACGTATCTCGAAGTCGCCTATCTGCTCCTGTTTGGCGAACTGCCCAGCGCCAGTGAACTGCACAGTTGGGTGGATGACATTACGCATCACACCATGCTCCATGAAACC
This sequence comes from uncultured Acidobacteriaceae bacterium, assembly GCA_963749275.1. Lineage (GTDB taxonomy): Bacteria > Acidobacteriota > Terriglobia > Terriglobales > Acidobacteriaceae > Acidiflorens. The sequence continues at coordinate 876 of CAVVNA010000007.1, read as the reverse complement.
ACCAAGAAGTTCATGGAAGGTTTTCGCGATAACGCGCACCCCATGGCGATGCTGGTGAGCACGGTGGCGGCGCTGTCGACGGTGTATCCGGAATCGAAGAACGTTCACGACCCCGCGATCCGGCTGCTGCAGATCAAGCGCCTGATCGGCAAGATGCCCTCGATCGCGGCCATGTCGTATCGCCACAGTGTGGGATTCCCGTACGTCTATCCTGACAATGACCTCACCTATCCGGAAAACTTCATGAACATGCTGTGGAAGATGGTCGAGCCGAAGTATGCTGCCAATCCGGTGATTGCACGGGCGCTCGACATCCTGTTTATTCTGCACGCCGACCACGAGCAGAACTGCAGCACGAATGCCATGCGCGCCGTGGGCAGCTCGCAGAGCGACCCGTATCTGGCCACGGCAGCGGCCGCCGCCGCTCTTTCCGGACCCCTGCACGGCGGGGCGAACGAAGAAGTGCTGCGCATGCTGGATGAGATCGGTTCCAAGAATAATATTTCCGCATACATCAAGAAGATCAAGGAAGGCAAAGGCAAGCTGATGGGCTTCGGGCACCGGGTTTACAAGAACTACGATCCGCGAGCCAAGATCATCAAGTGGGCGGCCGACCAATTGTTCGAAGTTACCGGACGCAATGCCAAACTGGAGATTGCTCTGGAACTGGAGCGCATCGCGCTGGAAGACGAATATTTCGTGCAGCGCAAGCTCTATCCGAACGTGGACTTCTACTCCGGCATCATGTACCAGGCGATGGGCTTCCATCCGGAGATGTTTACCGTGCTGTTCGCGATTCCGCGCACCATCGGCTGGCTGTCGCAGTGGCAGGAAATGCTGACCGATCCCGAACAGAAGATCGCGCGCCCGCGCCAG
>CAVVNA010000006.1:0-37904 GCA_963749275.1 uncultured Acidobacteriaceae bacterium | reverse complement strand
AATGACGATGCCGACGAATCGCCGCAAGTTAAACAAAAGAAAAGATGATCCCCAACCGGCGTCCGCCTAGCCTCGGATTGTGGGAGAATAGTACGAGCAACCCGCCCCGGAATTTCATACACCGGATACGAACGTCATACTAGGAAATTCATGGTAAGCAACTCATGGTAAAAGAAACCCGCAGCATTCGTCGTCAGATACTGCCGAACGGCCTGACCGTCATCACCGAGCAGATGCCCCACATCCGCTCGGTCGCGATCGGCATCTGGCTCAAGTCCGGTTCGCGCGACGAAGATTCGGAATGGAACGGCATCTCCCACTTCATCGAACACATGGTGTTCAAGGGCACGGAAACCCGCTCCGCCGAAGCCATCGCCCGCCAAGTCGATTCCATCGGCGGCAACATGGATGCTTTCACCGCGAAGGAATGCATCTGCTTCAACATCAAAGTCCTCGATGAGCATCTTCCGCTCGCGCTCGACGTCCTCACCGATCTGGTGCTTCATCCGGTTTTCGATGCCGGCGATATCGCGAAGGAGCGCGGCGTCATCCTCGAAGAAATAAAAATGGATCAGGACAATCCCGACTATCTCGTCCACGAAATCTTCACCCAAAGTTTCTGGAAGAACCACGCCCTGGGCTTGCCGATCCTGGGCACGCGCGAAACCGTAAGAAAATTCGAGCGCCCCGTTGTCTCCCGCTTCTATGGACACCACTTCGCTCCCGGCAATCTCATCGTCAGCGCTGCTGGGAACCTTGACCACAAACACTTTGTCGATCTCGTCGCGAAATATTTCGAACACGTGAAACCGGCGAAAAACGGCTTTCACTCGCCCCCGCCCAAGACTTATTCCCGCATTAACCTGCGCAACAAGAAATCGCTCGAGCAGGTCCAGATCTGCATCGGCGTCCCCTCGCATCCCATGGCCCACGAGCGCCGCTATGCTTCCTACATCCTGAATACGCTGCTTGGAGGCGGCATGAGCTCGCGCCTGTTCCAGAACATTCGCGAGCGTCAGGGGCTCGCCTACTCCATCTACAGCGACCTGAACCCCTACCGCGACACCGGCTCCATGTGCGTGTACGCGGGCACCTCGCGCGAGTCGGCCATCAAAGTTGTCGAGTGCGTCGTCGCGGAATTCCGCAACCTGAAAACCACGCGCGTCCCCGAAGAAGAACTGCGTCGCTCCAAGGATCAACTCAAAGGCAGCCTCATGCTCTCGCTCGAATCCTCGACCGCGCGCATGTCGAACCTCGCCCGCCAGGACATGTACTATGACCACTTTTACGGACTCGACGAACTCATCGAGCGCATCGAAGCCGTCACCATCGACGACCTGCAGCAAACCGCTGAAGAATTTTTCCGGACCGAGCAGATTGCCGTAACCATCCTCGGCAGCCTGACCGGCCTGAAGTTAACCCGCGACCAGCTCGCCTGCTAATGGCGTGTCCGGCAAATGCACGTCAGAGCCTTGAATTGCCGTCTTGACCCTTACTTGAACGCATCGGCTCCCGCCTTGGCACATTGGCCGTCCTGCGCGCTGGTGCCGCCCGAAACGCCAATCGCTCCCACAATCTTGCCGTCGCTGACGAGCGGAATGCCGCCCTCAATCGGCGTTGCGCCTTGCAGTCGGAGAATGCGCAGACCGTCCCCGCCAGCCGCCAGTGCATCCTGCAACGCCTTCGTCGGCCGCTTGAACAGGGCAGCGGAGCGGGCCTTGTCAATCGCGACGTTGGCGCTTCCGAGTTGCGTGTTGTCCATCTTTTCGTAATAAACCAGATTACCTGCGGGGTCGACGACCGCCACCGCCATGGACCAGTTGTTCTTCGTTGCTTCCGCGAGCGCCGGCATGGCCGCTTTCTTGGCATTCTCCAAGCTGATGCTGAAGCCATAGGGATTGGGCATCTGAGCAACGGCGACAGCTAAAGCGCAAGGCACGAACATCAGGGTGACAATAGTCTTCACGAGCGATCTCGATGACATGGTTGGTTCTCCTCTAATTGGTGTGGTTTGAAGGCAAGATAACACTAACGGCCACTCAGGATAATCTAGCCAATATGCCATCCTTCTGACGAAAGCTTTAGGATCGCGCAGACAGACTGATTCAAGCTAATGCCCGGCGCAAACTCTGTCAATTAGGGAATCGAAATTGGAACGAAGCGGGCAGAAGCAATTGGTTTGCGAGAAGAAGAAGAAGAAGAAGAAGAGGAAGTTGCCGCGCCATTGCACAGGTCCTTCGCTGCGCTCCGTGTGGATGTCCCGCGTGTTATTCTGTTCCGCACTTTTCTCGACGGATTCCCCATGTCCCTGCGCATCCTGGGCTTCATCCTGGCGGCCGCGCTCCTGGTCGGCTACCGTCTGATCAAGCCGCGCGCCCAGGCCTCCAACCTGGCCGGCCCCTGGAATCTTTCCACCCTGTTTCTGGCGAGCGCGCTCACCCTCTTCGCGGAACTCGCCCTCATCCGCTGGGTCGCCACCGAAGTCCGCGTGTTTGCTTATGTCAAGAACCTGGCGCTGCTGCTCTGTTTTCTCGGCTTCGGACTGGGCTGCGCCCTGGCTCGCCAACGCCCGCGCTGGCAGACCGCTGCCACCGCTCTCGTCGGATTGATTGCCATCGTTCGTCTGCCGTGGCGCGGCCCGCAGGTCATGGAGACCCTCTCGCAATACCTCGGCGCCGCGCAGGACATCGAAATATGGGCCACCCGCGCCGCGCATGACACCTCGGGCTTTCTCCTGGCCGTGGCGGTCACTGCCATGCTGCTCTTACTCATCACTTACATTTTCATCCCCATCGGACAAACCGTAAGCCGCCAGATCGAGTTGGCCCCGCGCACTCTTTATGGCTACTCCTGGAACCTGGCCGGTAGTCTGGCCGGCATCCTCGCATTCTTTGCCGTGTCCTGGTTGGCTCTGCCCCCCGCAGTCTGGTTCACCATCGTTCTGGCGGGTATGGCGCTGCTCGAATCCAACCGGAGCGATAGCATCTGGCTCGCCGCTGCCGTCTTGCCCGTCGCGCTCTTGCTCTTCGATCCGTCCACTCCGCACCACTTCAACCTTTGGACTCCCTACCAGCAGATCGAAGTCGAGGATCAGTATCTTCCCGATGGAGAAGTTCGCGACACCCAGATTCGCGTCAACCACACCGGCTACCAGATCACGGTGAATCTCTCTCCCGACTTTCTGGCTCGTCACCCCCATTTGTTGACCGAGGCGCCGGACGAGAATCCCTACAATCTACCCTTCCGTTTCACATCCCCGAACCCGCGCGTCCTGATTGTCGGTTCGGGCACCGGGAATGACGTTGCCGCTGCTCTGCGCCATCAGGCCCGCGCCGTCGATGCCGTGGAAATCGATCCCAAAATCTTCGCCCTCGGCCGCCGCCACCCCGAGCATCCCTATGACGATCCACGGGTCTCCGCTCATCTCACCGACGCCCGCGCCTTCATGAAGCGCACCACTGCCCGTTACGACCTCATCCTTTTCGGATTGCTCGATTCCCACACGCAGCTCTCCGACTATTCCAACATGCGCCTCGACAACTTCGTCTACACCGAAGAGTCCTTCCGGGAAGCGCGCGCGCTGCTCGCGCCCGGCGGCGTTCTGTTCCTCAAGTTCCAGATCAATCATTCTTTTGTGGGACGACGCCTGGCCGAAATGCTGACCCGCACTTTCGCGAAACCTCCGGTGGTTTTCCTCGCGACTTCCAGTTACACCGCGGCTGCCACCTGCTTTGCCATTTCGCCCTCAGGACAGGTCGAAGCCAGCCTGGCCGCCGATCCGCGATTGCGTCAGTTTGCCGCCGACCGCCGTCCAGCGTTTCTCGCCTCGCCCGAAGTCGCGCTCACCCCCGTAGCTGTGACTACTGACGATTGGCCGTATCTCTACCACCAGGGACACTGGATCCCGGGCATTTTCTACCTGCTCAGCGCGCTCGTCATTTTTCTCGCCGCCGTCCTTTATTTTCAGATTCCCGAAGCCCGCAGCCGCGTCCCATCGCTGTTCTTCTTCAGCATGGGCGCCGGATTCCTGCTGCTCGAAACGCAAGTCGTCAGCCGGCTCGCTCTGTATTTTGGGACGACCTGGCAAGTTAACGGCATCGTCATCGCCGCTATTCTCTCGGCGCTTCTGCTCGCCAACTTCGTAATCGAGAGACAACAACGCGCGTGGCCGCGCGCCTGGACTCTGATCGGGATCCTCGCCGGCATAGCCTGCGCCTACTTCGTACCTTTCAACCGCATTCCCGGCTCGGCGGCCGTCGTCGGCTCCTTCGCCGCCCTCATCTTCGCCATCCCGGTTTTCTTTGCCGGCTTATTGTTCGCCTCTGAATTTCGCTCGGTGGACTCTCCCGCCGCCGCCCTCGGCGCCAACATGCTCGGAGCCGTAGTAGGTGGCCTGCTGGAAAACCTGTCGCTGATCATAGGAATGAAGGCGCTCCTCGTAGTAGCCGCTCTCCTCTATTCCCTGGCCGCCCTGGGCTTCCTCGGACTGCCATCGCCGAGGGCCCGCCAACCGGAGCTGAAACCTGACAGCTGAGAGCTGACAGCTAAATCTCTTCACCAGCGCAGCCCGACCGTGATGGGTATAACGATGGTCTTGCCGTCGCTCTGATAAGCGCGATGGTAGCGCCATTCGCCGTAGAGCTTGGCCTTGTGGAGATGGTACAGAGGATAGGTCAATCCGCCGCCGTAGTTGAAGCCGCCCGCGTCCTTGGAGTACGAGGACAGCGTTTGCTCGCCCTGAAGAACGTCGTTGTAGCAGTTAATACCCCACCAGCGAGTCCATGTGGGTTGGCAAATCGGAAGGCCCGTGAGCAATTCTCTGTTCGCCGAAACGCTGCGCCGGTAGAAACCTATGCCGAAAATTCCGTATGCGCCAAGTTTGAGGAAATGGCGGGGCACGTTGACGATGCCGTCCAGACTTATCGACTGCATATGTCCGCTGGAATCGTTCAAGCTCTGACTCTGGCTCACGGTGGATTTTAAGTTCAGGTCGTAGTACATGTATTCGGCATCCACGCCGAACAGACGGCTGAAGTTCATGCCGCCTCCGAGCACTCCTTGGAAAGAGTCCCCGACAAAAGAGGCAACCTCTCCGCGGCCCATGCCAAGCCCGGCGCCAGCGGTAAAGTTAAAGCGATTGAAATCCGATTGTGCCGAAGCCGATGCGATGAGCCCGCAAAAGGCAAATAAGAAGAGTATCCGATTCCTCAATCTCGATCTCCTGTTTCCTGGATGTAAGGTTCTTCACTTAGATGCGCCCGCAGAAAACGAAAGGCAGCCTTTTTTCGACCGTCAGTTGCCCCCGGTGGCCGGCCGGGGCGCGTGGCTGATCTTCACCAACAAAACCGGCCAGTACTCGCGGAGCATGTTTCCGCCCGCGCGGCTTGCCAAATCCAGACCAAAACGAAACAAGGTATCTCCGAGGGTGCGGTTCTGGTCCGGCCAGTAGACGTTCGCCAGTCCCTCCGCCATCAGCGGCCCGCCCAACCTGGACCAGGCGACGACCTCACGACCGTCGTCGTTACGCATGATGAAGACCTGCTGCACCGAATACTTCACGGCGTGAAAAAAGGCTGGATGAATCTCCGCATAGAAACGCGGATCCTCGCGCAGCGCGGAAGCCAGCAAGTACGTCCCGAAGAATTCGCTGGACGCCTGCCGGGCCATATCGGACCCGAAGCGCTTGCCGTATCCACCCCACTCTTGTCCATAGCCGGTTGGCGAATCCGCCGCCTGGCCGACCGCCGAGCCGAGCACTGCCCATGTGACCGAGTCCACGGAAACGCTGCTGTCCACGAACAGCTTAAATTTCTGCCCCGCCGAAAGCCGTTCCGTGCTGTAAGCGATGTCGGGAAAAACGATGGACTTCTTCTGCAGCAGATTGTACAGGGCCACGGGTGCAGGTGGCACCAGAGCACTCGGAGCCTGATCGGGAGGAGGTTGCGCCGCCGGTGATGGGCTGGGCTGCGTCTGCGGCTGCGGCTGCGGCGTTTCCTGGGCGGATACCACAGTTGTCGAACCGAACGCGATCACTCCGAAAATAATCCAGGCGCACAGCGGCGTTTGCAAGAAGAACGCATTGTTGGACGGCGCGAAGGGCATCCTTTCAGAGATGCTGATTTCCCGGCGAGACAGCATCGCTAGAGATTACCCAATCATAAGGCCGGCGGCAAACGGTTAGGAGCCAGGTTTCAAAGTTTCAAGGTTGCAAGGTTTCAGGTCTGAACCAGCATCTGGCATTGGCGGAAACCTTGAAACTTTGAAACCTTGAAACCTGGCTCCACTAGGCAACCTCTCCGGACCGAGCCACCAGGTATTCCAGCAGTTCGCCGACGGTCAGGCCCGCCTTCAGCAACTCAATCATCTCATCCGCGGTGACCCCTGTTTGTTCGCCCAAGGCGACAATCTTGGCAACTGCGCGCTGCAGCGCGTCTTTCTGCGCCGGGGTGAGCGACTCGGCTAGATCATGGCTTATGGCTGCGGTCAGATGCCGTTCTGTGCTCATTCGAGTACTCCACGGTCCTGCACGGCGAATGGTTTGAGTTCCATGCCGTCACATCGTTCCGGAACCAGAATCCGGCCACGTGGCAGGATTGTGGCACCGACCTTTTGGATATGATCCGCCAATCCAGCCGGTCCGCGCTGTGATCCAGCTTACTTAGACTTGTGACGGACTGGCCGGGCCGGGCTCCGATGGTCTCGACCTTTCTTGTGTGGGGACGGGGCTCTGCCCCGTCCAATCGTGGCGCAGCCCCGCTTCCACACGGTCGTCGAAGAAGGACGGTCGGGCTTTATACATGGGCTCTTCTGTATTCAGGCTTGGTCATCCCCAAAAGGTTGCTTCGCCATCGCGATTCGAAATGTAGCTGCATTCTCAATATGCCTGCCGAGGCAGACATGAGATGCTCAACTCGATATTTGACCCCACTGTAAATATCACTTCCGTAATACCAAGCTTGCAAATGAGTACCGCGAGTCCTGCGCGGGGGTAAATGTTACTTCGCGGAGTTAGTAGATGTTCGGTATGAAAGCCAGAGGGATAACCTGTCAAGAGTTCTGCGAGATGCTTTCAACAACTGGAGAGAAGAAAAGCCGCAAGGCAGAACGTCAGAAGCGACTGGATCACTTCTTTTCCCAGGTTCTTCCGCCGTCTGCGCTGCTCCAGATTTCGCCGTTACTGGTGGAAAGCACAATCTCCGCCGGGCCACGGACATCGCCGCGGACATTGCCACGCACATCTGCGCGCACTTCAATGTGAGTTACGTCGGAGCTAAGTTGCTGCGCTTTGATCGAAGGTTGCACCTGCGCCCAAGTTACGCCGCCGTCGGCGGAGTGGAAAAGCGTACCCGCCTGCCCGCCAGCCCATACATCCTCGTCGTGACTTGCGTAGCACAGCAATGGATGATGCGCGCGCAAAGCGTCTTGCCAGCTCTGGCCGCTGTCCGGTGACCGTTGCAGGATACCCCCAGTAATCACCCAGGTGACACGGTGCGCTAAAGACTGGCTCACAGGGGATGCCAGTTTCGTGGACGACATCATCGCCCTGGCCTGTGGCCTGGCTAGTCCGGGGACAACGGCTGCCTGGGCTTTCTGCTGCTCATTCACTTTCATCTCTTTCTCTGGCAGCGCTGGCTCTTGCAGCGCTGGTTTTGCCTTTTCAATCGCTGGCGTCTCGTTCCGTGCCATCAGGGTATCGTCCGCGGAGGGTGCAACCTCTACCGCAGCTGCGGCTCCAGAAACCTCGACGGTTTCAGTCGCCCGTCGGCTGGTTGGCGCATCGAACGCAACGGCTCCGGCCGAGGGCGTTGCCGACCACTTGCCTGTCTGGGCTGATTTGTTCTTGTTCTCGGCAAGCAGCATTCCGCGCTCCGCCTGATGCGACGGGGTTACTGGCTCTCCAGCGTTGAGTTTCTTGAACGACCGCATTTCCGGATTTGGTCGTGCTTCGTTAGTTCTAGCCGAAGTCCTAACCGAGATTGCCGATTCGTCCGTTGGCGACGATGCGACTGACGACGATGGGATCGACGATGCTGGTACTGACGAAGGTGCGATCTGCGGGGCGGAAGCTGGCGGCGCAGTAGTCGCGACCTGCCGGTTTACGGAAGACAGCGTCGCCTGGTTCAACTTGCCCGGATGCATCAGCAGTACCGAGGCCACCACCGCAACGCCCGCTGCCAGCGCGGCCCAGCGCAGACTTGGCCAGGCAAATGCGGTCAGGAAGTTCCTCTCGGACTTCGCCGGAATGGGCGTTGCCCGAACAGCTTCAGTCTCGGTCGCAATCGGAGCGGCCACAACGTCCGCAGCCGGAAGCGCCAGAGCGATTACCTCGCGGCAGCCTCCGCAGAGCGCCAGGTGCTCGAGCACGCCGTCGCGCTCGGTTGCCGAAAGCGCCTGCTCGGCAAAAGCCGTTAGCAGATCCGCATCCGGATGCGCTGGCTCGGGCGCGGTTTGCTCCGTCAAAGCTCGGTCCGGCAAAGCGCGCTGCGGCCGAGCAGCCCGCAGGCGGTCATACACGATTTTGGGTACTTCAGTCATGGCTTCCCTTGCCTGCGTCCTCTGCCGGAACCTTTCCCTCAGGGAACGTTTTCGCCCCGGAATCTTGCGTTAAACGCGAGCGCAAATTCAACCCTATGTCCCGCACATCGGTTTCCAGCGCTTCCGTCGCCTGGGCATGGCTCATTCCCTGCATTCGCAGCCCCGCCAGAATACGCTTCCGGAGCCCCGCCGCGAGCCGATCGAGCCGCCGGCTCACGCTCGATTCGTGCAGCCCCAGCGTGCGCGCAATTTCGGCCAGCGTCCGCCCATCCAGATAATAGGACGCCAGAGTAAACCGGTCCTCGGACGAAAGTTCCGCCAGCGCCTCATCGGTGGCCGCTTCCAGCCGTTGGTCCGAAGCATATGCCGGCTCCTGGACCGCCGCCGCAAACTGTACCCCTTCTTCCGTCTGCTCTTCCAGACTGACCGTGCGTTTCTGCTTGCGATAGCGATTGATGAACTCCTGCGCCATCACCGTGCGTAACCAGCCTTCGAGCGAGCCGCGGCCGGTGTAGAACACGAGTTTCGAGCGGCGTATGCCATCGCGTGTGTTCACGCCGTAGAGATCCGCAAACAGCGAATCGGCCAACTCCGCGGCATGTGCGGCGTCGCGCGTAATGTGCAGCGCCATGCCGTGCAGCTTCTGCCGGTAGCGGGCGATGAAGTCCTGCCACGCCCGCTCGTTTCCCGCGGCACATGCGCGCGCCAGCGCCAGTTCTTCCAGACGCAGACCGGCGCAGAAGTCAGCCTTCTGTCCTGCTGAAGCGCGGGCCGAATTGGGGTCCGAGTCGTGGGCCGAGTTTTGGGAAAAATGCTTGCGCAGAATTTCGTCGAGGATTGCCGCGAACTGCTCAACGCTTACACCGTAAGCCGCCGCCCCGCTGCGCTCGTAGAGAGGCGGACCGGCGTTTGCTTGGTGGCCGGATTGGGCGGACTTTGGCATGTACCCCCTGGCATGTCACTCTGGCGTGTCCAAGATGATGCTAGCAATTTTTTAGACGCAAGGAAGAATAAATCGTGCGTTCTTCGATCAGCGAGCAGAGAAAGACACTCCTGGAAGACTCGCGGTTGAGTCCCCCGGCACGCTCTATCTTAGGTGTGCCGGGGCGTGGGTCGGCGGCGCGGGCAAAGGATCGCGCGCACGCGGAAGGATTAGTGTCCTTTGAAACTGTCTCATAAATGGTTCTGAGTAAGTTTCTGGAAGAGCGCGGCTTCAGCCGGGCGGCTCAGCGCCACAAGAAATCCGGGCTGTAGCCCCGAGGGCTGGATCTCAGCCCTGAGAATCATTTATGAGATCAGTGGTGTCCTTACTACGAGGAGGCCAATCATGCGGCTGGTCATTGGTTCTGGTTCTGCAGTTGCTGGAATCGCTGCAATAGCGATAGCAGTGGTGGCGGTTGTGGTTCCGTGCATGTTGCAAGCGGGCGAAGTGGCGCCAGCGTCTGGTTATTCGCTGCTTAGCCCTATTCGCAGCGGCAATCTGACCGTGTTTCCCGTAGTCGCCAGTAAGTCGTACGACACGGCAGAGTTTCTCACCCTCGACGAAGGCCTACGCAGCGGCGACGTTGTCGTGACTGAAGCGGGGCAGGCGCGTGGCCTCATCCGTCACCGCCCTGGCGAACCGGCAATCGTCCATCCCGTGCGCGACGCGGAGGTGAATCGGCTGGTCCTGGTCAATAACTCGAAACGGCCGCTGTTACTCCTCGCCGGCGAGATAGTTACTGGCGGCAAGCAGGACCGCGTCATCGGCAAAGATCGCATCGTGCCCGGGGAGAGCGATCCGGTCGACCTCAGTGTCTTCTGCGTCGAGCCCGGACGCTGGGTAACGGCGAGCGGTAAGAACGGCTTCGGCAGCGCCGGAGGCGTTATTGGCGGTCTTGTCGCCTCTCCCGTCGTGCGCAGCAAGGCGATGGCCGCGAAAGATCAGCAGCAGGTGTGGGACAGTGTCCGCACGTCGCAGAGCGCCATGGCGGCAACCGTAGAAGTTACTGGCGCCGCTCCCGCAGTGAATGCAACCACCTCTTATGCGCGCGTTATGGACAATAAGGAAGTTCAAAAACAGGTTGATGCCGTCGCCGAGCCAGTGCAGCGCAACTACGAAAGCGTTATGCGCCAACTGCGCGACAAGAATGCGGTGGGGGTCGTGGTCGCCGTGAACGGAGAAATTGTGTGGGCTGATATTTTCGCGAGCACCCATCTGCTGCAAAAGTATTGGCCGAAGCTTGTGCGCTCCTACGCCACCGAGGCTGTGGTGACACGCGCCAAAGGCGGGGAAGCCAGCCCCAAAGACGCGCAGAAGTTTCTCGACAATCTGCAGGGGCGTCACGAAACGGCCGAAACCGAGCCGGGCATTTATCGCCAGACGGAAATCACCGGTGACGGCTTTAAGGTGTTCGAGTTAACGTCACTGCTGCCCAAGACGGGCTTCGCGGTGCATGTGGCCAAGATGGCCAATTAGATTGCTCGTGTGGGGACGGGGCTTTGGCCCGTCCAATCCGAGAGCAGTTCGGCAACTGAAAGCGGCCGCGGCAGCTCTGAATTTGCTATAAGACGGCTGGAGTATACGCGTGTGAAAACACTAGTCATCCGGAGCGCCGCGCCAATCCCTTGAGCACGACGTCATTCGCATCATAGGCCAGGTTGAGCGCGGGCAATTCGTCACGCGTGAACCAACGAACATCCGCCGCGTCGCTGCCCGCTTTCAAATCACCGCCGACCGGGCGACACAAGAAATCAATCAACACGTAGTGATACCGCACCCGTCCGTCATCGCCTGGGATCACACGCTCATACACGCCCAGCAGTTCACCGGTCTCGACCAGCAGTCCCGTTTCTTCTTGGGCTTCACGGACGGCCGCTTCGCGCAGGGTTTCACCGCATTCGAGGACGCCACCGGGCAACGACCACTCGCCAAGCAGCGGCGGCTGTCCGCGGCGAATCAGCAGCACCCGCTGATCGTCGCGGCGATCATCGCTATGGCGATCGATGACCACAGCGCCCACACCCACCAGCGGAGATTCCGGGTACTCACGTTTCATGCGACAGGTTTTCCGGGCCGAGGCAGCCGATTCATCATCACTCCTCGGAAACCGGAACAGTATACGGCCTTAGATAAATATTCTGACGGGCGACGGCCCGCTGTAGCGAATCGAGTTGCCGTGGCCACAGGCGGCTGCCGAGCTACGCTCGGCTCGGACGGGCGAGGGCGCCCGTCCCCACACCAACTGGAATTACAATAGCCACCATGTCGCTTGACGAATACAAGCGCAAACGGCGCTTCGAGGCAACGCCTGAGCCTCCGCCCAAGCTGGAAAAACATTCGCGGCATCGCTTTGTGGTACAGCGCCACGCCGCGTCGCGGCTGCACTACGATTTCCGCCTGGAGATGGAAGGCGTGCTTAAGTCGTGGGCAGTCCCTAAAGGCCCGTCGCTCGACCCTGCCGACAAGCGCCTGGCCATGCAGGTCGAGGATCATCCCGTTTCGTACTTCGATTTTGAAGGCACCATTCCCAAAGGCAACTACGGCGGCGGTACGGTGATGGTTTGGGACGAAGGGACCTCGGTACCATTATCGCCGGTGCCAGTTAACGGCGAGTACGTTCCGGGAACAGAAAGAGAAGCTGCCGCCATGCTGGTGAAGGGCGACCTGAAGTTTCGCCTCAAGGGGAAGCGGCTCTGCGGCGATTTCGCGCTTATACACATCAAGGGCCGCGCCGGAAGCAAAGGGAATGAATGGCTGCTGATCAAGAAGAAAGACGATCATGTCGTCGGGGGATTCGACATTGACGCGTATGACACATCCGTTCTTAGCGGCCGCACCATGACAGAGATCGCCGGCGATGAAGACTCGGCGGAATGGAAGAGCAGCCGTCCCGCATCGCGAGGGAGGGTGAAGGCCGCGTGGCTGGCGGACGCAATCGCACGCGCCGACTCAAAGCGAAAAACTTTGAACGCAGAGGACGCTAGGAAAAAAGCTGTAACCGCGGAGAACGCGGAGAAAAATGTTAGTAAAAGCCCTAGACAAGCGGCGCTACGTGTAGCTCACGCAAATGCTTCGGATACAGCGTCCAAGGAAGCCGGGTCTAAAGATTCCACATCCAAATCAAGAAGCAAGAAATCCTCTGCGAACTCCGCGTTTTCCAACTCTGCGAACTCTGCGATCAAAGCTCTCGCCGGCGCCGAGGAGAAGCCCATGCCTACGGTCATCCATCCGATGCTGGCTACTCCCACGGGCAAGGCCTTCGACGATCCTGACTGGCTGTTCGAGATTAAATGGGACGGCTACCGCGCCGTCGCCTTCATTAAAGACGGGCGCGTGCGTTTGGTATCGCGCAACCAGAATGACCTCACGGCACAGTTTCCCGAACTCGGGAGCCTGCCGCAATTCGTAAAGGCTCAGCGCGCCATCCTTGACGGAGAGATCGTCGCGCTCGATGAAGAGGGCCGCCCTTCTTTTAGTCTGATGCAGCAGCGGACCGGGTTCCAGCCGGGCAAACGGCGACTGCCACGGCGCGAAGGCGTCCAGGTCGTTTACTATGCGTTCGACCTGTTGTACCTCGATGGCGTGGACCTGCGCCGCGTCGCGCTCGAACAACGCAAGCGGTTGCTGCAAGACCGAATTGAAAACAGCGAAGTCATTCATTTTTCCGACCACTATGCTGAGAAGGGTCTTGACCTTTTCGAGGCGGCGAAGCAGCGCGAACTGGAAGGCATTGTCGCCAAGAAGCGTAACGGCTCCTACGAAGAAAAGCGCTCGCGCAACTGGCTCAAAATCAAAATCACGCAGCGCCAGGAGTGCGTCATCGGAGGCTATACTCCTCCCGAAGGCAGCCGCGAATATTTCGGCGCGCTGGTGCTTGGGTTGTATGACGCGCAAGGGCGCTTCATTCACGTCGGGCAGGTGGGCACGGGCTTCGATCAGAATGCGCTCCAACAAATCTTCGCTCTCTTGCAGCCGCTCAAGACGAAACAGAATCCGTTCTACGGCGAGATTGGCGGATTGCGAAAAGTTCTTTTCGTGCGCCCGGAACTTGTCGCTGACATCAAGTTTGCCGAGTGGACTCACGAAACGGCGGAGGGCGGCACTAAGCTGCGAGCGCCTGTATTTATGGGGCTCCGATCCGATAAGTCGGCGGATGAGTGCCGGATGGAAGAAGCGGTCGCGATTTAGGCGGCCCTCTGCGGCTCATTGCATGTTTACTGTTAAGATATTGCGTAGTATGTTATGCCCCCCCAATTACCTGCAAAATATTGAATTTACAAGACTTACCAATAAAATATTCCGGAATAAGGACTTAGCTCCGATTTTCGGCCTAATTTCCCGTTTTGGGGCGGCTTGGGGGCGGATTCTCGCTTCTCCGCCCTGGGCTCGCTTTCACCCGCTGAACACCTCTGTTTATCAAAGAGTACTGGCTGCGGCGGCGCTGCGCACAGGTTAGCGCCAAAAAAACGGGCGCGAACCCTTCGACAAGCTCAGGGCAGGCTCTGGGGCACCGTGCTTCTCGGATGTTGAAGGCGGGCGCAACTCCGGCTTTGCCGGTTAGACGTCATTGTCGCATCGGGCGGGTGGGGAGTTTGTGATGGCGCGCACCGCCTGATTGTGATGAAAGATCCGGTGGCTCCCAGGGTGGGCAGCGATACCGGCCTGCGCGTTTGATTGCGAATCCGCAAGGTGTGAAGGCGTGCGGCCCATGGTGCGATCAGTCTGCCGCCCACCCTCGCAAAAAACGCGATAGCACTCACAACCGGAATTACCGCTGCGAATGATAGGTTGCGCGCACGGATTCCGGTGTGCGCAACCTAAAACGCGCTCCCCCCGCCGCCGCCGAATCCGCCTCCGGAAAAGCCTCCGCCGGAGAATCCTCCTCCGCTGAAGCCGGATCCGCTGGAGCTGGCCCTGGGAGCGGAGACGAAGACCTGGTGCATGTCCGACGCCATGCTGTGCATGGAGCTGGAAAAGAAAAGCGGACTGAAGCCGACGTAGCCGTTCGGCGAAGCGTACCAGCTCGGCGGATCCTTCACGATTCCGCCGAACGCCTGTGCCCAGTGGTGCTCCACGCCGAGCGCCATGGCGTAGGGTAGAAATTTTTCGAACGTGTCGGGCGACATGCTCTTGATGCGGTCGGCGTCGACGCGGTTCATGAATTCCTGGAATCCGAGGACGGCGATTCTGATGCGCGCACCGGCCACAGTCTTCGCCGTCATCTGGCGCGCGAAGAGCCACCAGATCAGCGCGGAAACTAGAACGCTGCCAATCACGAGCGGGATGGAATAGAACAGGTTCATCCAACCCATGACTTGCACGGCGACGACGAGGATCGCGATGGCAACGCCGGCGACGATGCTGTAGCCATTGGCGGATTCCGGGTCGAGAGTATAGATGCCTTTGCTCTTCAGCGAGGACATGATGTCCTCGCGCACGATGGGAATCACGGTGTAAAAACGATTCTTAAGATCGGAAAGGCGTACTCCGGTCCCGCTCAGAAAAATGTTATCCAGCATCACGCGTTCGTGCGGTGTGAGGTCTGAGCCCCACTGCTCGCGTGGCTTTAACAAATGGAACAGATAATCTTTGTGGTGAAAGAGCAGGAAGGTGTCGACTTTTTCTTCGAGCTTGATGTATCCGCGCACGGCCAGATCGACGATGGTGCTGGTGATGTCGCGGGGATGAATGGTGTCGTCGAGCAAGGTTCCGGCTTCGGCGGGACACATGCCTTTGGGCGGTTCGTACTGCGGGGCGACGGAGACGCCGGGATCGGGATCACGCCCCACGGAATACCAGAGGGCAAACATCACGGCCAGAGTTAGTAAGGGCAGAAATACGATGGGATTGCTGCTTAGAAACCAACCTAACTTGGTGAGCGCGGAGGGAGGTTTGAGCACTCCCTGCGGAATGTAGATGTCGATGGTGACGCCGCCGCGCATGGGAAGCGGACTGGTGGTTTCGAAAAGAACGTCGGCGCCTTTGACTTCGGCGGTCGCTTCGCTTTGCTTGGAGCCGTAGGCGCCGGTGAAGGCCTGAGCGCGCAACCCTCCGGCGGCATTTTCGGGCAGGGTCACGAAGGCCGAGGCGTGGGCAATAGGTACCGGCCAATCGTTGCCGGTCACGTTCCAGTAGAACTCGTCGTAACTATCAAAAAAGCGGACGCCGTTGCGCACGGAGTAGTCGATGTTGACGATGCGCGTCGTATCCACCGCGCTGGGAATGTAGATCTTGAGATCGCGGTACGCTCCGGACTTGCTTGAATCGTACTTCAGTTTGTTTCCGTTTTCGTCAGCGACGCTCAGGACGTTGACAAAGAGCGTGTAGTTGGTGCCTTGCGCTCCGGGATACTCGACCGGAATGGTGCGGTGAATGCCGTGCCACTCGCCCACGAAAACGAGGGTGATTTTTTCGCTGACCAGGGCCGTGCCATCGGCGGCTATGGAGATGATGTCTTTGAAATCGGCTACGCGCCAGTTGCGAGGCTGGGCAGAGGCGGTGGCAGCGAGCGCCAGAAGGAAGGATAGAACTAGCAGTCGGCGTTTCGTATAGGCTCCGCGGAACATTTCTGGGACTTCATCCTTACAGCGAATCCGGAGTTGCTTTGGCTCCTGGCAACTGCCGAGCTTCGCTCGGCTTGGACCCTTCGACTTCGCTCAGGGCAGGCTCGCGAGGGCGCCCGTCCCCATGCAAGCTTCAGAACTTTACCGCTACTGGTTCGCGATCGGTGGCAGCGGCTTCGAAGAACTGCTTCTGCTGGAAGCCATACATCCCGGCCAGAATGTTGGTCGGGAAAGATTGAATCTTGGTATTCAGGTCGCGCACCACGGCGTTGTAGTAGCGGCGGGCGTTTTGAATGGCATCCTCGATTTCGTTGAGAGAATTTTGCAGCTGCGTGAATTCCTGCGAGGCCTGGAGCTGGGGATAATTTTCGGCCACCGCAAACAGGCTTTTGAGCGCGCCGGTCAGCTGATTCTCGGCGGCAGCCTTGTCGACTGGGCCGGTGGCCTGCATGGCCATGGAGCGGAATTTGGCGATGTTCTCGAACGTGTCTTTTTCGTGGGTCGCGTAGCCTTTTACGGTTTCGACCAGATTTGGAATCAGGTCGTGGCGGCGTTTGAGCTGAACATCGATGTCGGACCAGGCCGATTCGGAGCGCACTCGCAACTGCACCAGGCTGTTGTACATCCCGATCAGGAAGACGCCCAACAGAACCACAACTGCAAGAACGAGCAAAACCATGTGGACCCCTTTCGATGCGGATTCAAGGGGACGTTAACAGCAAAGGTTCAAAGAAGCAAGGTTTCAAGGTTTCAAAGACTCGGAGCAACCCTGAAACTTTGCGACTTTGAAACCTTGCAACCTTGAAACTTTGGCTTATTGCTTGGGAGCGAAGTATCCACGGCGGGCGCGGACTTGCAGATCTTTCTTCAGGGCAGTGATCTCGATCGAGCGGTAGCGTCCGTCGGCGTCGAAGTCGGATGGCTTGTAGGAAACGGCGTACTGGCTGCGGAGTTCGTCTTCAATGGCGGCGAACGAGCGCGTAATGTCTTTCATCTTGTAGGGGAAGAAAGCGCGGCCGCCAGTGGCGGAAGCGAGGTCTTCGAGAACTTTGTCGCCGCGCAGAATCAGGCCGCTGTCGTCGGTAGAGATGGCATAAATGATAACTTCGGCGCGCTGCGCCATTTCAATGGCCTGGTTGGCCGTGTGTTCGCTCTGATTGTCCTCGCCGTCGCTGAGGATGACGATGGCTTTGCGAATGGGATGATCGGACTGTTCGCGCAGCAGCTTTTCCTTGCACGCCTTGTAAATTGCGTCATACAGTGCGGTGCCGCCGCCATTCTTCAGGCGCTGCACTCCGGCGGCGAGCAGTGGTACTTGGTCGGTAAAATCCTGGGTGAGGCGGCTCTCCTTGTTGAAGCCTACGACGAACGCGCGGTCATAGCCGGGACGGATAACGTGCTGCAGAAATCCGGTGGCTGCGTCTTTTTCAAATCCAAAACGGCCCTGCACGGATCCGCTGACGTCCATGAGCAGGCCCAATTCGATAGGGAGGTCGGTCTCGCGCCGGAAGTTGAGGATGGACTGCACGGGCTTGTGGTCGTCGAAAATAGAGAAATCGTTCTGGTTCAGATTGCGGACGAATTTGCCGTGGCGATCGGTAGCGATGAACAGTACGTTGACTTCATCGACGCGTTTCTTGATGGTGAGGATAGGTTGGTCGGCCTCGTCGCTGCTGGCGGCGGGCAGAGCAGAGGCGCTGCTGGAAGCGGCAATGACGTAGGGACTGCCTTGGGCGCATCCCGAGACGGACATACTGAGAACTGCGGCGATCGCGAATACTAGGATGAGTGCCGATCCGCCTGGTGCCAACTCGAATTTGATGCGCTTCGTCATTCCTTCTTCGTCAGTTCTTCTTCGTCATTCGTTCGCCCGGTTCGTAAACCTTAAGTTCGGAACCCGGCGAATCTCGGAACCTTCAACTACTTCGATGCACGCCGGGGACCGAAAAACCCAACAAACGCGGCTCCATTGACTGTAGGCCTTGATTGGGCGCAAGTCCAAGTTACAAAAGGAGTACGCAGATGGTGCATCGTTTAACCATAAGCCGGTCAATAGCTTGGAAAACATTCTCAGGATACTTTTTTCCCCGGTTGCAGGGACTTCGTGCAAAAACTTCTGCACTCCATACGGACCGTGGTCTTGAATGCAACTGCGGTATCGACCCCAGCGGGCGACAGTGATAAGCTGCAGAACGACAATCTGAAAATCGCGGAAAAGCTGCATCCCGTCAGGAGTCGCGATATGTATTTTGAACAGTTTTATCTCACGTGTCTAGCCCATGCTTCTTACATGATCGGATCGGAGGGCGAAGCGGCGGTGGTGGATCCGCAACGCGATGTGGACATTTATCTAAAGGCGGCCGACGAGCAGAATCTTAAAATCCGCCACATATTCGAAACTCACCTGCACGCCGACTTTGTTTCGGGACACAAAGAACTCGCGGCACGGACGGGCGCAAAGATTTACATCGGAGCGCAAGCCAGGGCCGAATTCCCGCATGTGCCGCTGACCGACGGCTTTGAAGTCAGGATGGGAGCCGTGCGGATTCGCGCGCTGGAGACGCCAGGCCATACGCCCGAGAGCGTCTGCCTGGTGGTGACCGATGAAAAAAAATCGCCTGAAAGTAAATCGTCTGAAGGCAAATCGTCTGAAGGCAAATCAGCGCAGCCCTGCGCGGTGCTGACCGGCGATACACTGTTTATTGGCGATGTCGGACGCCCCGATCTTTCGCGCACGCACACGCCGCGGCAACTTGCGGGGTTGCTCTACGACAGTCTGCACGAGAAGTTGCTGGCGCTTCCGGATGCGGTGATGGTGTATCCCGCGCACGGTGCGGGCTCGCTCTGCGGACGAGCCATGCGGGCAGAACGCTCGTCCACGATTGGGGCGGAGCGCCTTACAAACTATGCGCTGCAGATTGCGAGCCGGGAAGAATTCATCGCGCAGTTGACCACCAACCTTCCGGCTCGTCCCGACTATTTTTTTGAGGATGCCGAGATCAATCGTTCGGGTGCGGCGGCGTTGACGGACTTGCCGCCGCTTCCGGCACTTTCTCCGGCCGAAGTGCGGGCACTGTTGCAGCAGAATGCCAATGTCCTTGACGTGCGTCCGGGCGACGAGTTTGCGGCGGGACACGTGCCGGGGTCGATCAACATTGCGCTCTCGGGACAATTCGCATCGTGGGCAGGCGGAATTCTTGGTATCCACTCAAAGCCGGTTCTGATCGGCGACACGGAGGCGCAGATTGAGGAAGCTCGGCTGCGGCTGGCTCGTGTCGGCATCGAAGATTTGCGTGGTTACCTGGCGGGTGGCTTGGCGGCTTGGCAGAAGGCTGGCTTGCCGGTGCTGAAGACGGCGCAGATTTCCCCTCAGGACCTGAACCAGAAACTGCGCGACGGAAGCTTGCGCGCGAGCGACGTCCTCGACGTACGCCGCGAGGGCGAATGGCAAGCTGGGCATATCCCGCAAGTGGGATGTCGGGCGCTCGATACGTTTCCGCAGGGACTGCCGGCAATCGATCGCGGCCGTCTGGTTGCCGTTCACTGCAAGAGCGGATATCGCAGCATGATTGGCTGCAGTCTGCTCGAGCGCGCGGGTTATCGCAATGTGATCAACGTGGCGGGAGGCTTCGACGCGTGGCATGCTGCCGGACTTCCAGAGGTTGCGGAACAACTCGCCACGGCATAGTGCTTGCTGTCAGCTGTCAGCTCTCAGTCTGTCAGCCATCAGCCATCAGTCCAAAGTCAACGGCTAATCGTCACTTCAAACGAGACCTTGCGGGGATCGAACCTGCCATGAGCGGTAGTTACTCGTAAGTCACTCGTACGGGTTGCGATCCCCGCGGCGGGCGCCGAAGTCGTGGCGGCCTCTTCGCCGCAGGAATCCGACACTGACACGCCATTCAAACAGAATGGGGTGGCTCGGAGCTTCGCGAATCACAACGCCGATGAAGTTGGTGAAGTTACCTCTGTGCGCGCTCGGCAGCTCCAGAATGTACCCCGCGTGATATGACACTCCGCCATATTGCCAATGGAGGCCGGAAGGTGAAACCACTCCGTCTATCACACGCTCTGAGATGTCCACCCATTTTGGCGTCACTTCAGAATAGAAGCCTTGGGTGCTAGTGATCAGGCGCTCAAGACCCACGCCGGCAAACAAGGTTGACCTGCTGAACACAACGCCGCTGACACCGTCCAAGTGCACGTCAATGTCCTTGGCAAGCGGTTTCCAACCAAATTCCAGCGCGATCCGGGCCGGAATCGGCAAGAGGCCTCCCGTCATATGGCGAAAATCACCCGCAAGCCCCAAAGACACTTCCGCCCTACCTTCCGACCAGTCGTAAATCCCCACGCCGAGTCGCACTTCGCGCCACGGTACAACGTAAGTTTTGTAAATGCCCTCCGGGGTACGCGCATCGGGATGTTGGTCCAAGAATGCCGTTCCCGCCTCCGCAGTTGCGCTGTCACAATGCGCGCACGGCGGATCATCTGGGAACGGCTGGAGCGTGCATACCTGGTGCTCGGGGGGCACATCCAGACCAGGGAAAATGGCCTCCGCATCCGCGAGGGCGAAGCGGCCGTCCCGGTGTCGTGGCAGGGTCATGGATGCCAGATACGGCTCCATTAGAAAATGAAACTTGCCGCTTCGATCACGAAGGCCCCAGAAGGCGTAGGGTTCGAGGTGCAGATTGTCATCGACGCCGCGTGTGAAGCGCCCATCGTGGTTCAAATCGGGCGCCATCGCATGTTTTGCCAGCTCAACCATCGCGAAGAGGGGAAGCGCCACGGGAGGCGAATCTTTGACCAGCGTTGAATAGAGATTGTTGGCAACCAAGGAATCGTGATCGGAGGCAAAAACATTCCGAACGGTTCCGCCGAGCTTGTCGACTTCGACAAACAGGTGTTCGGAATCGTGGATGTGCGGGTGGGATTTGCCTTCATCGAATGGATAATAAAACCAGTATTCGATCAACCAAGTTCCAGGGTAGGACAGAGTCCGCACATAGGATGTACAACGCGACCATCGCCGATCGCCCAAGGAGGCGTAGGCTGCTTGGTAATCTGCTTTCGATGTGCCGAGCGCCAGCGGTCTAATCGCTTGCCAAATGTCTACATCAGTCGGATAGTCGGGTTCATTGTCGGCGAATTCGAGGACGGGCGCATAGAGGTCCGTGTTGGCCGTGACGCGATAGAACGACCAGGTGACTTCGGCGGAAGGTGTCTGATCTTTGAGATGTGCAGCGAGGTGTGCAGCGAGGTGTGCAGCCAGCGTTTCCAGGGTTGACTCACTCACTTGCTCCGTGCGACGGGCTTCCAGTTTCGCAGAGACAGCGTCAGCGCCGGTAAATTCAAGCTGTGCGCGCAGTGCCGCGACAGTGGGATTCGTAAACTGCCCCAGAGAAGGGGCTGGCTGCCGCGGATCAATGATCTTCGTAAGGGGGATCGTGGTAACGGGGATCCTGGCCACGGGGATCGTGGCCACGGGAACTGGAGTCGCTCCGTTCTGGTCCGTGCCGGGTTCGGTCACGAGGAGTAGAAAATCCCGCATGTCTCCTTGATGACCTGCCAACAATTTAAAATTTGCGCCTGGCGGCAGACGGTAGGGGAGTTCTTCCCGGATGCCGCTTTGGGGGGAAACGACCACCAGCCGGCCGTCCTTGTATGCGTACAACACCCGACCATCCCCGTGGACGGAAGCGGCCGCAGCTTCCGTGCACGGTCTTTCGCCGGACTGGCCCAAGTCGTCCAGGAGACAAACTCTTTCCTCCGCCGCGTAGGGGAAAAGTTGGTGGGGCAAGCGGTGCTGAGAGGTGAATGCATCACCGACACTGATTCGGGTAATGCGCTCGGTGAGATCGAGAACGCGTGGGGCACCGTCGGCGAAGACGACCAGGGCCTTGGTGCCGTCGGAGGAGAGTTCAACATCGACGATGGAGGTGCTCGAAGGGAAAACTGGAATCTCACGAAAACGCCATTGTAGCCGTGCGACTGGTGCGGCCAAGTTTGCGAGCAATATTTCCCCTCCTCCACGTCCAACGGCGACGATATCGTTGAGAGGCTGGCTGAGAGAATCATGGTCCTCGCCACGGGCCGTCGAATTTGCGACGACCGAATTTGCGACGAACAAGAGGCCGAGTCCGAGCGACAATCTGATGAGCAGATGCACATTTACGATGGCACTTGTGACCTGGTGATTATTCAATCGTGATTATTCAATCGTGCGCGTCGCGCAGCGCCAGGCGCTTACGGCGTATTCGTCGATCAGCGTCGACGAGGAGCAGCCCAGGCGCAACGCAAACGAGGCGTGGAGAGATGGAAAACTGCTCGCGCGTTTCCCACATCCCCACACCTCGGCAACGACTGCGACAAATGTCCAACGAAGCGCTACACCACCGCTCCACTTGGTAAGAGGGATCGCTCAGCTCAGCTGGGGTTGCATCCTAACCAGTGAATGGAACTCTTTGAGAGAGAGATTAAGAAAATCTCGGAGGACATAATCGGCACCGGCGGCGGTCAGCTTGTCTTGGGATTGATAGCCGGCAATTCCAACACACTTCAGGCCGGCGTCCTTGGCTGCCCGGACTCCTGACGCGGCATCCTCGACGGCCACGGCAGCTTCCGCAGGACAGTTAATACGCTGGCAGGCCAGTCGATAGATGCCAGGATCGGGTTTCCCTTCGCGAACATCGTCGCCTGTAACCACTGCCGTGAAATGTTTCAATAAGCTCAGCCGTTGCAAGGTATCTCGTGTGCGATTGGCGCTCGCCGAAGTGGCTACCGCCATTGTGATTCCTGCTTGACGAATGCATTCAATAAACTCGAAGACGCCGGGAACAGGCACGGCATCGGGCGCGGCTTGCCAGAAAAATTCGTCCTTGAGATTCCCGTACTCTTGCAACCGCTCGTCCGTCAGTGGACCGAGGAAGTGAAAAAAAATATCCTTGCGTTTTCGCCCGTCCATGATGAAGTCCAATTCGTTGTCGGTAACCTCTTTTCCAAAGGTTCGTAGAAATTCCCTCCAGGCAAAACGGTGTGCTGGATGGCTGTCCACAATGACGCCATCCATATCGAACACCACCGCCTGCAATCGCGACCCGGTGTGCGACGAGCGAGCTAAAGAGACCAACGTCGATTTCTCCTCACGCCGCCAGCCCCGGCCAACCGGTTTGAGCTGCTTGATAATTTTCTAAGGTTCCTATGTCGAGCAGATAGTCGGAAATAGGATAAGCAAGCATTTGGCCTGTCAGTCGCGGGAAAACGTCGAACCCCAAATCGACCGGGCAACGCGGCGGGATCTGGGTCAAGAGCTCTGGAGTAGCAATCGTGAGTCCAGAGAATGCCCACCGGCTTTTCGGATGGGCAGGCTTCTCCACGAACTCCCGGATGACCATCTGTTCGTCGAATGACACCACTCCGCAGCGAGATGGGTCCGGTACTTGATACAAACCAAGCGTCGCGGCCGGTTGCCTTGCAAGGTGGAATTCCAGCATGCGGTCGAGGCTGGCGCTGGTGAGAACGTCTGCATACAGGATCCAGAAACAAGCGTCGGAGGCGACCCAATCGCGGTTGGCCAGCACTGTGCCAGCCGACCCGAGCAGCGTGGACTCCTCGGCCAATCGCACGCGAATGCCGTTTTTGTTGTTCTGCAGCCAAGCTCGAACAATCTCAGCATGGGTGTGGAGATTTATCATTACTTCATCAATTCCCGCATTTCGGCAAATTTCCATCCAGATCTGCAACATGGGCACACCGCGGATGGGGACCAGGCACTTTGGCACCTTGTCCGTAATCGGCCGGAGACGCGTGCCATGGCCCGCGGCTAATAGAAAAGCCTTCATCGATTCACGCAGATAACAAACGAAGTGATGGTGCGAACTTGCGACGCAAACTAACCGACTGCGGAAACAGGGGTGAAGATCCAACGTGAGCCGGCGCGCTGGTCGCCGTCAATGAATGGATCGTTCACGATCACTTGGGCCCCGTTGTTGTCGAAGGCAAAGGCCATTTCCTGGACGCCTTCGGCATGAAGCGCGGAGCGGACTGCCTCTTGTCGATCAGACTCGCAGTAGAGAAGCAGAAATCCGCCTCCACCAGCGCCGGTAATCTTCCCTCCCACGGCACCGCTGCGGCGGGCCACCTCGTAGAGATGGTCAATTCTGGGATTGGAAATCTTCTCGGAAATGCGCTTCTTTGCTCGCCATCCCTCTTCCAGCAGCGCTCCGAAAAGACTGAGATCGCCCGCTTGAAGCGAACCGAGCATGCGGTCGGCCAGGGCTCGCACTTGGTGGAGAGCGTCAAGGGTGGGCCCCGTGTGGCTACGGGTTGACTTCTCCTGTTCCTGCAATATTGTCCAGGAATGATGGGCGGAGCCGGTGAAGAAAAGCATCAAGTTAGATTGAAGTTCGCGCAGGAATTCGGGATCGAGGTCCAGAGGTTGCACCTCGGTAAGGCCATCGTTGTGGAACGTAATGAAATTCAAGCCACCGAAGGCAGCTGCAAATTCGTCCTGCCTGCCGACGTGGTGTCCCAGGACGTCACGGGCAATGTGGAATGCACATTCAGCGAGATCGTATTTCGAGAATGGCCGATTCAGATACGTGGTCAGGGTTCTCAGAATATTCACGCATACACTGGCGGAAGAACCCAAGCCGGTGCCGGGGGGAATCTCCGAGGACAGGAAAAGATCCACTGAAATATCGCATGCCAAATCCTTAAGTACGGCAAGAGGAATCTCGAGGCCGCTGCCGCGAATATTCATGTTGGCGATATCCCGCCACGTTTCGAAAACACGCAGGTCGGAGGAGATGACCTGAATCCGGCCGTCAGTGCGTTTGCCCAGGATGGTGTAGAAATACTTGTTGATGGAAGTGCTGAGCACAGCACCACCGAAGCGCTCATAATAGGCCGGGAGGTCCGGTTCCTCCTCCGGCAAAGCTAATGCGCATCGGTTCCACAACCATTAGTACCCTCCCGCTGGCCACGCGCAACTTCCAGCAATTGCTCGACCTGTCGGCAGGCGCTTCTGCCGACTTGAACAGCGCCGCCGCCCTGGGCCGTGGCAATGTGCGCATCGACGTCAACGGTGGACGAGAAGATAACAACAACTACCTGATCGAGGGGGTTTCGGCCTCCGACTACTCGTTCGGGGAACTTACGTATACACCCGTCCCCAACCCCGACTCGATCGCGGAATTCAAGGTCGGAACTAGCCTTTATGACGCTAGCCAAGGCCGTAATGGTGGCGGCAACATCAACGCCATCCTGAAAAGCGGCACCTCCAGCTTCCACGGAGATCTTTGGGAGTATTTCCGCAACACCGACCTGGATGCCGAGGACTTCTTCCTAGGTAAGTTTGATCTCAAGCAAAACATTTTCGGCGGCGATTTCGGCGGGCCAGTCGGTCCCAAGGCCAAGCTGGGGTACTTCTACGTGAATTACCAGGGCACGCGCCAGCGCAGCGGCGATTCGCTGGGAACCTACATCAACGCGTTGGTTCCGGTCTTGCCGACCAATCGGACGGCGGCAAACCTCGCGGCTGCTTTCAGCAGTCCGGCGATTACCGGCTGCCCTGCGATCACGCTAACCGCTGCCAACGTCGATCCCCTAACCGCGGCAATACTGGAGGCCCCGGGCAATCAGTTTGGCGGAGGAGGAGGTTACCTCATTCCCACGGTTCCCGGGATTCCTGGGGATAAGCAGACGTTCAACCCCAGTGCCCCCGCTGGTTCGAACCCATGCAGTTCGGCGCCCAATGTCGGGCCGTTGAAACTCAGCGTTCCAGGCCGCTATAGGGACGACCAGTTCACCGCCAATTGGGACAAGGATTTCAACCATGGCAAGGATCGCCTTTCCGAGCGGTTTTTCTGGTCGGACTCGGAAACCTACGAACCGTTCGGTGCTGACAACCTGCAAGTTCAGACGGGCTACCCGGCTTATGCCAGCAGCCTGGATTTCCCCCTCGATGTTCCGCTGCGGGGACGGTTCGGCAGCATCGCGGAGACGCACTCTTTCAGCAATGCCCTGATCAACGAGTTTCGTTTCGGCGTGAACGTGATCAGCGACGCCCTCCTCAACGTCCCGGTTCCCACTGCCACGGTGTCGGCTTTGAGTGCGGGGGCGGCGGCGGCGGCGGCGACTCAGGGTACGGCGCCGTGCGGCGGCACTCCCTGTTACAGCAACGGATCGGGCACGCAGGACATGTACCGGTTTCAGTTCGCCAGCGGCTTGCAGATTGGACCTTTCCCCAACCAGCCGCAATCGGCATTGTCGGATTCACTGGTCTGGCTCGATACGGTCAGTTGGACGCACGGGCATCACTCGTTCCGTTTCGGCGGTGAAATCGACCGCAACTCCATTCGCCGCCTGCTTCCGGTGCTGGACAGCGGCTTGTTGTTCTTCGTGCCTGGGGGTCTGCTGGGCACACCCGGCCTCGATTATTGGCAGAACTTCCTGGAGGGCGCGGACTCGTTTGGGGAAAATGGCGGCGGCGCTGCCAATCACGATTACCACCTTCCCGGCTTTGGCGTTTTCGTGCAGGACGATTGGCGAATTACGCAGACTTTGACGCTCAACCTGGGGTTCCGCACGGAGTGGGTGGGCGCGGCCGAAGACGATCTCTGCCATTTGGGCAACGTGGTCCCCAATAACGCCAATGCGACCGGCTCTGCATTTGTGTATCCGAGTTGTGTGAATAAGTTCGGTTTTCCCGGCTTCAGCGGTACGTTGAACAGTGCCGCCCTGAATAATGAGTACGCGAGAGTGCCCGAGCCGCGCATCGGATTCGCGTATGACGTGGCGGGCAAGCACGACACGGTGATTCGCGCGGGATACGGCATTTATAGCGTCCGCGAAGATATTGGCGCGGTGGACAACTTATCGTTCTCGATGCCATCTTATCCGGTGGAAGTCCTGCCCAATGTGGCAGGGTTCATGGGTACAGCTTTCTCCGGGAATCCCTTTGGCGGGCCCCCGGGCACTTCCACGTTCCCCGCAGTGCCTCGGTTGGGTCAGGTCAGCTCGGCTTTCGTGCCGGCGCCTGCCATTTTTCAAGGTTTTGTGACCGATGGCGGGGTAGGGGCCCCTACCGCTGACCCGAACCAGAGTCCGTGTTTCTCCTGTGCCCTCCCGAACACCGCCTTCAGCTACATCAATCTTGCCGTTCCCCTGCACTGGATTGCGCCCACCACGCAGCAGTGGAACTTTTCCGTGCAACGCCAGTTGGGCGGAAATTGGGTCCTCGAACTGGGATACGTGGGCACCAAGGGCACGCACCTGCGCTCGACCTTTGATCCTGACCAACCGGCTCTGGCTAGCCCGTCCAACCCGATCACCGTGACCTGCGGCAATACCGCCAACCCCTGCAACATAACCGCGAACACTGGAACCCAGTACCAGATCACTCAAAACTCGGTCTTCAACGCCGGGGCGCGAGCGCCCTACCGGGGAATTAATCCACCGGCGTTTGAGGCGTTCTATCCGAACTCCGATTCGCACTACAATGGTTTGCAAGCAACGGTTTCGCACAAATTTTCAAAGGGACTGTACTTTCAAAGCGCGTACACGTGGTCCAAGTCGATCGACGACGTTTCCACCGCCAGCGTGGCTTTCCTGACGCGCGTCAACGATCAGAATAGTGCGTCCGCCTCGACGGGGCTTTCGGACTTCGATCATCGCCAGCGCTTTGTCACCAGCTTCAATTACGCCGTGCCTTTCCTGGCCAACCGCCACGATGCCATGGGATATGCGCTGGGTGGCTGGGAGGTCGACAGCGTGATCGTCGCGCAATCAGGTTCGCCCATCACGATTGCGGACTCGAATGGCGGGGGGGCCTACCAGATGGCCAGCCCCGTGGCCACGGCCACCTTCGCTCCCGGCTTCAATTGCAACAACGCTTTGAATAAGGGCAGCCTCGACGCGAAGGTCGCTAATTGGGTCAACCCTGCTGCCTATGTACCGGATCCCCTTGTCCCTAACGCCGCGGATCCCTTTACCTCGGGGGGCCCCGCCACAAGTTATGGGAACACTCCGCGCAATTGCATCATCGGCCCGAAACAGTTTAACGCCGACTTGACGCTCGGCAAGGCGTTCAAGTTCGGCGAACGGCAGAGCCTGCATTTCCGCACCGAGTTCTTTAACCTGTTCAACCATCCGTCATTCCAAAACCCGCAATTTACCGGCAATGCGAACGTTGAAGCCACGAATGCAAGCGGTGCCAGTGCAGTTGGTGCGCTCACCCAGACCAACGGCACGCCGCGGCTGGTGCAGTTCTCGCTGAAGTATTCGTTCTGAAGATGTCGTGCTGGTGGAGAGCCGGGCGTCCCCGCCCGGCTGGACGGGCGAGACGCCCGTCCCCTCCACCTTTCTTTCGAACAGCAGCTGGAATTCCAGCTACATAAAATTTACATCCCATGGAGTCGTGACGAGCCGCCGCCCCGCAACTCTGCGGCAAGTTATGTTGCAGCAAGAAAAGGAACTTCTCGATCCTGGCACGCAACTTGCACTGTTGCGACTGCAGACTGTGGAGATGTTCATGCTTGGGATGATGTGCGCAATGACGATCATCTCAATTACTCCCGTCTTCTCCCCACATCTCGTGAGATCATGTAAGAAATCAAGATTCTACCGTCGCTTCGTCCCGATTGGGCTTCAGGGTCAAGTTCCCAGCAGGAGAACCAAGTATGCGACTGTTTAGTTTTCGTCTCATTATTTCTCTCATTCTCGGCATTACGCTGGTTTCGGCTGGTTTTTCCTACTACGAAGTGCTGGGCCAAAAGCGCGCTCTGCGCAGCGATGTGGAGCGTCGCGACGAGGTGCTGGGTGAAAGTCTCGTCGGCAACGTCGAGCGCTCGTGGAACGCAGGTTCGGACAATACCGGCTCAGGCATAGTCCCGAACACAGTTCCGAACACTGAACTGCAGCGCCTGGTGCAGCGCTTCGGAAACCGGGAGCACCTGCTAGGCGTCGTCATCTACGACCGCCAGGGCTCAGTGGTAGCCATCACTCCGGAACTTACGAAGACGCTCACCGTGAGTCCGCCGCCGGTCGCGCAGGCCATTGCCCAGGGCCGCGCAGAAAGTTCGTTCGTGCGGCTGGGAAGCGTGCCGGTGCACATTCTCGCGTTGCCGGTTCACCGCCAGGATGAAGTGGTAGGCGGCCTGGCCGTGGTGCACGACGTGAGCTACATCCGTGCGCAGATCCTTCTTGTCTGGCGCCACACATTCTTCCGTGTGCTGGCTCAGGTCTTCCTCATCGTTCTCATTACCTTGCTGATTGTCCGCTGGAGCATCGCCGGCCCGATTGCACGGGTGGCGCTGTGGATGCGCGCGCTCCGCACGGGAAAGATTTCCTTCCGCCAGGAAGTGCCGGACTTCGACATGTTCCGGCCGCTGGCGCGCGAAGTTGCCACCATGGCTGAGAGCCTCAGCCACGCCCGCAATGCCGCCGAAAATGAGGCCCGCCTGCGCGAAGCGGGGGAATCCATGTGGACAGCGGATCGTCTCTCGGTGCAACTGCGCACCCGTCTCGACGGCGGCCACATGTTCGTGGTCTCGAATCGCGAGCCTTACATGCATCAGCGCAACGGGAAGACGGTCGAAGTGGTGGTTCCGCCGAGCGGTTTGGTTACCGCGCTCGAACCCGTGCTCAACGCCTGCGATGGCACTTGGATCGCGCACGGCAGCGGCAATGCCGACACCGAGGTCGTGGACGCTGCCGACCGCTTGCGCGTTCCTCCCGAGGATCCCCGCTATAGCTTGCGCCGCGTCTGGTTAACTAAACAGGAAGAAGAAGGTTACTACTACGGCTTTGCCAATGAAGGGCTGTGGCCGCTTTGCCACATCGCGCACACGCGCCCGCTTTTTCGGGCGGACGATTGGCAGTACTACCAGGATGTCAACCGCAAGTTTACGGCCGCCGTGCTCGAGGAAATCGAGAATGTCGCGAAGCCTGTGGTGCTGGTTCAGGACTATCACTTCGCGTTACTGCCTCGGCTGCTCAAGGAAAAGCGTCCGGATGCCCGCGTGGCCATCTTCTGGCATATTCCGTGGCCGAATCCGGAAGCCTTTGGCATTTGCCCCTGGCAGCGCCAGTTGGTGGATGGTTTGCTCGGCGCCGACCTGATCGGATTTCACATTCAGTCGCATTGCAACAACTTTCTGGAGACGGTCGACCGCGTGGTCGAGTCGCGCGTGGACTGGGAGCACTTTTCCGTGCTCCGCCAGGACCACCGCACCATGGTCCGGCCTTTTCCCATCAGTGTTGCCTTCGGCGGCGACGATGCCGCCGGAAACAACAATCAGGGCTCCAGCTATCTCGAGCGTTCGGCTCTCCTGCGAAGTCTGGGCGTGGAGGCAACCATGATGGGGATTGGGGTCGATCGCGTTGACTACACCAAGGGAATTCTGGAGCGGTTCCTCGCGATTGAGCGGTTCCTCGAGAAATATCCGAGCTATCAGGGAAAATTCACGTTCGTGCAGATCGGAGCGCCCAGCCGCACCCACATCAAGCGTTATCACGACTTGTTGGCGGAAGTGGAAGCTGAGGCGGAGCGCATCAATTGGCGCTTCCAGAGCGGCAAGTGGAAGCCCATTGTGTTCCTTAAGCGCCAGCACAGCCATCGGGAAATCGAGCCCTATTACCGCGCCGCCGATCTTTGCCTGGTGACTTCACTGCACGATGGAATGAATCTCGTAGCCAAGGAATTTCTCGCCGCGCGCCGGGATGAACGCGGCGTTCTCATCCTCAGCCAGTTTACGGGAGCGGCCCGCGAACTGCGCGACGCCTTGCTGGTGAATCCATACGACATCGATCAGACCGCCGACGCGATCCGCGCCGCTTTAGAGATGGAGCCGGAAGACAAACAGTTGCGTATGCACCGCATGCGCAAGATCATTAAGGAGAACAACATTTACCGCTGGGCCGGGAACCTGATCACGGAACTTTGCGAGGTCCGCTTGGATGCGCCCGAGGACGCGCAGGAGAAATCACGCGCCAAGTTGCATGCAGTCTGATTTCGAGGTTCATTTCGGAGGTTCGCGAGCCGTCAGGAAAGAGAAAGGAGCAACCCGGTTGAGGCCAGAAGTGGAAGCGCAGCTCACGCCGTTTCTGCAAACTCTCGCCCAGGCATCGCAGGCGGTGTTGCTGGTCGATTACGACGGAACGCTGGCGCCATTCCATGCCGATCGCAATCAGGCATACCCATATCCCGGAGTCTTGCTCCTGCTACAAGAGATCGTACGCAACTGCCGGACGCGAGTGATTGTCGTCTCCGGGCGTGAAGCGGGCGAAATTCTCCCGCTTCTCAATATTCATCCGCGTCCCGAAGTTTGGGGAATCCATGGGATGCAGCGCCTGAGGACAAATGGGAGTATGGAGATGCCTCGGCTCGATGATCGAACGCTCAATGGCTTGTCGGATGCCGATCGCTGGCTCGGCTACCTGCAACTGCGCCACGTCACGGAGTTCAAGGCCGGAAGCATTGCCGTGCATTGGCGTGGGCTTAGTGCAAGCGACGCGGAGGATATTCGGTCCAGCGTTTTGGTGGGCTGGCGCCCCATTGCGGAAAACAGCGGGCTCGATCTGTTGAATTTCGACGGTGGGGTGGAAATTCGCCCTTCCGAAGCCGACAAGGGTGTTGCGGTTCGTGCGTTTCTCGGTGAAATCAATCCCGGCACGCCGGTGGCTTATCTGGGCGACGACTCCACCGACGAATCCGCCTTTCACGCCATGCAGGGCCGCGGCCTCACCGTCCTGGTGCGTCCCACCTGGCGGGAGACGGCGGCGCAATTGTGGCTCCAGCCCCCGGATGAACTCCGCGACTTTCTCGGGCTATGGCTGAAGGCCTGTGCCGAGCAAGACGAACTCCGGATGAGAAAGCCGTGCCCGAAGTGACAGATGGTTTGTGCTCCCGAGGTCGGGGTCAGCCCGACCTTACGCTCCGACGATCTCTCGCACGGCGCGATAGCCCTGATCGATGGCGGTATTGGTGTAGGCATGACCGTCAGCGTCCGAGTTCGCGATCTTGATTCTCCCGAAGGGCTGCCGGCCAATCACGCACGGACGTTCGGACGCCGGCCGGTCGAGAGGCTCGAACAATGCGTTGTACTCGTAGGCATATCCGTGAGGCCAGCGATTGACCGTAATTGCCTGAATGTCGCGAGCGGGATCGAAACCGCCGGCTGAGAGTGTGCGGCCAAGTTGATCTCGTACCTGACGTTCGAAGGTTTCGAATTTCGTGTTAACCAGTTCCCACCGTCCTGCCCGGTACTGGTCCTTGCAATTCAGGCCAGGCTCGCAGGGAGTGCGAAGAAGGTGAAGCAGGCAGGACTCATCCGGCGAACTAGGGTAGGCATAGTCGCCCATGGAGACCGGGAAATCCAATGTAACGTTGCTGAAGTATGCTCCCGGAGCGTAGATCGCGCTAAGGCCGAGTTTCTGAAATGCTTTCCAGTTGCTGATTTGCACGTTCGTGTAGACCAGAGGAGACTTCACACAGTAAGCGAGAGCTTCCTTTTGTTTGTCTGACATCTCCGGACACAAATAAGGAATGACCGTGTTGTAGCAAGCGAGCACGCAGTTCGCGCCGCGGACCCGGTGGGCCTGTCCGCCGCGAACGTAGGTTACTTCGACTTCCTTCGCCGTCTTTGGATTTGGATCTCCGATGTGCTTGGCTCGCACCGCGGTGCTGTTCAGGCGAATGCGAACGGTGGAGGAGGCATCATCCAGGCGAGCATAGTTTGCCCGGGCAGTGACGATGTCTTCCATGGTGTGGCCGGGAAGAGCACCGGGCACCAGGGAACGCACCAGCATTCTGGCAATGGATGCGTTGCCGTCTGGAAAATGGAAGATGTAGGGCTCATCCTGTTCGGGATTCTGCTCACCGCTCTTGGGGAGATTCATTCCCTTGAAGCCTGAAAATCCTTCACTGGCGCAGTCATACGCCGAAACGGCATCAATTCCGACGGCATAGATATCGTGGGTCGAACTCTGGAACACTTTGACCACATCGGGATGGACCTTGACCGATTGCAGCAGGAAATCTTTGTAGCTGGTCTTGATCAGCTTGGCTTTTTTCTGCTTCGGAGTAAGGCCTGGCAGGTAATCGACGCGGGCGTGCTGCAGACGGATGAGATCCTTGCGGGCGGCTTCTGCGATTGGCATCTGGGAGACATTCTCCAGTGTAAAGTCGACGCCGAAATAGTGGAGGCCCTTCTGGGGCACCAGGCGGTCTGTGCCAAATGTTTCTTTATCGAAGAAGACGGCTTCTTGCAGATGCATCGAGTCAAACAATTTTTGGTCGTAGTACTTGAAGAAGCGCCGCACGTCGATTCCCAGCTCTTGCAAAAGGCCAATCGCTTCCTTGCCGTAATTGCCAGGCGCCTCGATGGACTGCGTCCCACCGTATCCGAGCAGCAATCGTTTTCCTGCCTGGAATTCATTCCGCGTGGCGTGCCCGCCGAAATCATCGTGATTGTCGAGGATTAGAATCTTGGCCTGTTTCCCAACCAACTTGCGGTAGAAGTAGGCCGCCGACAGACCGCTGATACCCGCTCCGACAACGACCAGATCGTACGACTCACCCTCATCCACGGACTCAGCCCAGGCTTTGTCCCTGCCATCGCGCAAGTCATGCGCAACTTCCCAAGAACCATCGTGACTGCCGCGAAGGCCAGTTTTGGCGGGCGGGTAATAAACGGGATCCTTCTCTGGTGCGAACGGAGATTGTGTCACGCCGAAGGCTTCCAGCCAGGGGGGATTCGCTGCAACGAGGGACATTCCAACGGCGATGCTTATTCCATTCAGGAAATCGCGACGGGTGATCTTGCGCCCCATACCCAATTCACGATCTCGATCTTCATCTTTGCCGTTCATTCGCATCCCTGCCCAAACTTCTCCGACTAACGATTCGCACACCCACTTTCCGACTGAAGGTTGTGACGCAAAGAATCGAGTTCCTTATTGCATCATCCGCTTGAGTGCGGTCCGGGCTTCGCCGACTTGGCCAGGCCGAAATCCAGGACCTTGGCGTGGCCGCGCTCGGTGACGAAAATGTTGGCGGGCTTGATGTCACGGTGCACGATGTTCTTCGCGTGGGCGGCGTCGAGCGCATCCGCGATCTCGATGGCCAGCGACAGCAGTGTCTCCGGTTCCATCGGGCGGCTGGCAATCCGGTGCTTCAGCGTTGCACCCTCCAGATACTCCATGGCGATGAACGCCTGCCCGTCCTGTTCGGCGATGTCATAAATCGTGCAAATGTTGGGGTGATTCAGGGCGGACGCCGCCTGCGCTTCACGCTGGAAGCGGCTCAGTGCTTGAGGATCGCGGGCAACCTCATCGGGCAGGAACTTCAGCGCGACAAAACGGTGCAGCCGGGTATCTTCTGCCTTGAAGACGACACCCATACCGCCGCCCCCTAGTTTTTCGATGACGCGGTAGTGCGAGATGGTCTGTCCGATCACTAAGGAGATGCCCCACTTTTCCAGTCGTATCATCTTACGGATGCGGCTCGGGCCCGTCAACGAATGGCGGCTCTGGGTAATGGTGCCGTTCTCCGTTAATCCGTTTTTGATCGCTAGACTTCTCGCCCGCGCGCCCCGCTTGGATGAAGAGGTCGGGAGGAAGGCTCATCGCTCGAAAAATTGTCAAAGGAAGACTTGCCTCACGAACCTTCCTTCCCGTTCTCCCTCAGAATTTCATAAACCTGCTTGCGCATTTTGCCATGCTGATCTGAGTAGTGGATCTCCAGGCCATGTTTTCCCATCCGCGCTTGAAAACTCTGGTTGACGGGCAAGTTGATGCAATTCGACCACTGGTTATAAACCGTGCACGCGATTTCCAGCGATTTACCGTCGGGTTCCTGGACGACCATCGTGTTTTCGACGTAGGTTTCCGGGCTTGAGCCGTAGCAATAGGCATCGAGGTCGCGCCAATTGCAGTTGGGCGGAAGAAGCGGAGGGCCTTGGAATTGGTAGCTTTCCCCACTTCGCACCTTAATTTGAAGTGGTAGATCTTGCGACCAGGCGCTCGCCATTGCGGCTAAGAGCAAGGTGACAACAAAGAACAACCGAGGGGAGTGCATATTTCCTCCTTAGAGACTGCCTAAGAGACTGCCTAATGATTAAGATGACTCGACGGCGAGTTTTGGTGCTCTGGGGCGATCTCTTTTTTGGCGTCCGGTTCCATAGGATTGATCGCTGCAGTGGTGATCGACGCCGGGGGACGTGCGGCCCCGGTTGGTCGTTCTTTAGGCGCACGCCGTCAGGTGGGAGACAAGCTTGTCTGCGGTATCCTGCACCGGGACCTCAAGCCCGGCAACCTCGGTTTGACCGCCGAGGGCAGAGTGAAGCTTCTCGATTTCGGCTTGGCAAAATTATTGAAAAACCGGCCGCCGCAGAAGTTACCCAGAGCATGACTGGCGCGGGTCTGGCGAAAGGCACCCTCGCCTACATGGCCCCGGAGCAGCTCCGCGGAGAAAACATCGACACCCGGGTGGATATCTACGCTGCGGGATCGGTGCTTTACGAAATGGCAACGGCGAAGCGCCCACATCCGCAAGAGTCGGGACCTCTTCTTAACGGATCGTAGTAGCAGTCATCTGACACCGTTTTTCCCTTCTTGTCGAAGTGGCAGATCTCGCAGAACGGCAAAGACATCTTGCGGCCGGTGGGCTTCATTGAACCGAGGGGTCCGTCGTTTGTGCCGACCACGGTGAATCGGGCGATGACAATATCTCCGGCGTCAATGTACTCGGGGCTAGTGACGCGGCCGTCGGAAAAGGCCTTCGCCCATCCTTCCGTCCATTCCCTGAACTTGTCCCGACTGTTGAATGTAACGGCGCGAGAATTGTCGGTGTAGACGAGGCCCTCGGCCGCGTTCTTGACCACGCCTGCGAAGTCCCGCTTGTTCCAGCTCTCGTGCGCAGCACGGAGCGTTTCTACGTTCTTGGAAGCCATGCGTGTTCCTCCTTTAGTCTTATAGTCTTAAATAGCGCAAGGTCGGGCGAACCACGTTTAGGCTCGCCCTTTGTGCGCGGTGATGGCTGTTTTAGGCAGCTTTGGTGGCTGCGATCTTGTGCGTTGTTGAGGTATCGACGTTGAAGGTCCGAACCACCGGGTCTGCGTCGAGGGTCTTCTGTCCGCATTGCGACAGTAATAACGTAGAACAAAGTTGGTCCGCATTCTACGCCATAACGTCCAATAGCCGAATTCAAGCGCGTTACGGAAGCGAAGTGGCGTGAGCGACCGATCAATCCCGACATTTATGGGTTTCAGTTTCAACAGGGAACGCATTGGAATCCGGGGTTGTCTGAGGACAAAATTGCAGAGTACGAGAACGTTCTTGGTGTGCGGTTTCCGTATGATTTCCGAGCCTTTCTCGGGGCGATGAACGGAACTGATCTCCCGACCCTGAATATATATGGCTATCGCCCCGAGCCGCCGCATACATTGGTCGGGGTTTACTCATATCCACAAGACGTTGAACTCGTCAAACATCTGATTGAAGAATGTCATGCCGTCTACTACGGTCGCAAAGGCGAGTGTTACATCGAAAACTTTCCTGTTTCCCAAGAACGTCGATCCCTGATACGAAACCGAAGTTTTTCCGCAACCTGTATAGCGGCCGTCTACTATAGGGCCGTCTACGAGGCGCCTTTCACGAAAGCCAGTGTGGTTGTGGGCATAGAGACAGTCACGTCCCCGGTGATCACACGCCGTGCGTGGAAGTTCTTGAGCTTGGACAGGAGCGGCGAAGTGACCTCCTGACCTTTGGAGACGAGCAACACTCCCTCGCCGGTACGGATATCCTGTTGGATGATCATGCCGGCCGCAAGCGCTTCGATCCGGCACTGTCGCATTTCGCCTTCTTCGGAGTTCGGATCCAATTCCACCAGGGCGTCGAAGAACTCGGGACTGAAGTTCTTGTTTTGGCAAGTCAGAGTGTGTACCGCTTCGGTTCGCGAAACCCCCTTGTGGATCAATTTTTCATAAGCCAAGGTCAGCCGGAGGATTTCCGCTCCCAGCCGCATGTCCTTCTTCTCGGAGTCGTCGACCTCGCGAACGGGGCGGTTCTGGTGCTCGATCATCCACGCGATGGGCTCCAGTCGGGGGATTTTCGAAAGTAGATCATAGGCGACACTGGGATGTGCGTCATATTGTGCCTGCTCGTTCGCGGAGAGCTTCTCACCGCTGTACACGGCCTCGATGGTTTCGGAAGGCAGCGTGACGCAGCCTAGTTGGGACATCATGGCGGCGACCTCGTACTGCCATACGTTTGGCAGCTTCATCGAGGTTACGATGTGATGGATGTAGCGGCGGGCGCGCTCAGCGCGGCTGAAAGCTGCGGGATTCACCAGGCTGAGCACTTCGGTCAGCACCTGAATGCTGCCGCTAAGCGTTTGTTCCAAGAGTTGCCTTTCGGCCGTAACCAAACGGTACTGCACCAGCGCCGCAGTCAGGGTTTTCGCCATCATTTCCTTGCTGCAGGGCTTGTTGAGGAAACGGAAGATGCTGCCCTCGTTGATGGCGTCGATGGCCGTTTCAGTGTCGGCGTTGCCGGTAAGCATGACCCGGATGGTGTCCGGCAATTGGGTCTTGATTTTGCTCAAAAGCTGGATGCCATCCATGCCGGGCATTCGCATGTCGGAAACCACGACCGCGTAGGGTCCGTTCTCAGCAGCGAGTTTCAGGGCTTGCTCCCCGCCCATCGCAGTCTCCATCACAAACTCGCGGCTCAAACTGCGCCGATAGCCGTCAAGGATGTTGTTATCATCGTCCACTAGAAGGATTTTTTCAGCCATGGTGTTCCTCTTTCTGATCGTGTGATTGTCC
>CAVVNA010000005.1:0-8327 GCA_963749275.1 uncultured Acidobacteriaceae bacterium | reverse complement strand
GCTTTTGGCTTTCGGCTCTCAGCATCCGAAACAATTCTTGCGGAGTTACTCGGAGGAACGTGGCGGGTTCCGCCTCACATACTTTGCACAGCAATCACCGTCCGAAAAGCTCCTCTTCCAATTTCGAGCGTTCAATATTCAGGTAGCTCGCCACATCAAAGAGAATTGCGCTGAGCGTTCCAAGCCTTAAGCTGCCATGGTCGGGGACGGTCACGTGGTGCGGGTGACCACGAAGGCTCGACTGCAATCGAATGTGGCTACCCATCTGCCGGGTCCGTTCATAGCCGTACCGCCGGAGCAGCCGGATTAATTCGTGACCGGACAGATCACGAGGTAACCTCAAGCCGAAATCACCTCGTCCTTCACCATGTGCAGGCGAATCACTGGCGGCGCCTTGCCCTCGTCAAAGTGACAGCGCACCGCTTCCCTCACATTCAGCTTCAACTCATCCATGTTGTCAGCTTGCGTGAAGATGGAGTAGCCGAGAGCGCGAGCTTCATAACCGCCCTCGGGCGACTCTTGCACCGAGAAAATGATCTCAGTTTCTGGCATATGTCTTGCCAAAGATTATACTCTGCCAGCCTTTCACCACCGGCGGGCGGCTCCCCCGGCTCGGCCGGCATTGATTCGCAGGAGGCCCTATAATCGATGTCCCGGAGGAATCGATGCCTATCAGCGAACTCTTACTGCCCGAATTCGATGAAGAAATCAAAAAGACGCGCACCACGCTGGAACGCGTTCCGGAAGACAAGAAGGACTTTACGCCGCACCCCAAATCGATGCCGCTGAATAAACTCGCGCCTCACGTGGTACAACTGGCTGGCTTTGGTCTTACGATCCTTACAACTCCCGAACTTGACTTCGCAAAAAGCAGCATCAAGCCTCTGCCCTTTGAGTCGGCGGCACAACTGGTCAAAGCTTTCGATGAGGGCGCAGCCAAAGCTCGCACTGCTCTCAAGAACACCCCAGATGAAGCCTGGACTCAGAACTGGAAGCTGAGTTTTCAGGGCAAGCCCATCTTCGAAGGGACGCGCTTCCTCGCTTACCGGCAAATGTTCCTCAATCACCTGGTGCACCACCGCGCCCAGCTCGGCGTGTATCTGCGCTTGAACGGGAAGCCGGTGCCGGCGACGTATGGACCGTCGGCGGACGACACGATGGGGTTCTAGATTTCATCCTCAAATTGCCAATTGCCGACTTCAAATTGGATCCTTATGTGAAGCACGTTCGTGTCGTTGGTGCAAAGGCTTTGATACTTCGGCGTCATTCTCCAGAAGCGCACCAGCGCCTTTCCTTCCGCCTCGTAGATACGCTCAAAGTTCTTCAGTCCTACCAAGAACAGGTCCGCCGTATCCGTTGCCTCAACGTAAACTGCAATCCACGGTTCGCACCCAAACGCGGCGCACGCGGCCAGCATCTTGTTTCGGTCTGCTTCCCGTTCAAACACCGTTACCGATGATCTTTCGGTGCCACGGCTCCGCGTTCTGGATTTAACTGAGATTCCCAGACGCCGCTTGTTGGTGGGATTGTATGCAATGATGTCAATTCCGGTGTGGTCAACAATCGCGGCCTCAAAACCGGAACGGGAGAGCCAGTTGCAGATCAGATGCTCCCCGAACTGGCCGATTACCTTCTGGTGCCGCGTGCCCTTTTGAATTTCCATATTAACTAAAAGGGGGTCTCACTGGACCAGTCGAAGCATTTCCTTAAATGCGCGACTTGTCCCGGTTCGCTCCTCACCACAATCAGTTTCCGCATACGCCCTGGTGGCGATCGGAGAAAGATGCTGGATGGGCGCATACGCTGTGACCGCCTCTCGTGCGTCAAGGCGACGCGGCCAAGGCTTGCCGTCAAGGAG
Source organism: uncultured Acidobacteriaceae bacterium (assembly GCA_963749275.1). Classification (GTDB taxonomy): domain Bacteria; phylum Acidobacteriota; class Terriglobia; order Terriglobales; family Acidobacteriaceae; genus Acidiflorens. Next base: position 6,469 of record CAVVNA010000005.1, on the reverse strand, counting down.
CCTCGGCTCCGTCCAAGCCAGCCTCTTCCCATTTCCAAGCTTGAGACCAAGCCCCGAAACTGTGACCGGGAATGAGCTTAGGTTAATCACCTCGATCGCCATATCGGGCGAATTCAGCATCCTGCCTGCGTGAGTCAGCACTGCACCATCGGCCAGCTGGGCCGACTTTGGGGTCACCCTAAGACGAACCCGACGCGAATTTAGTAGCACGTACGTGTTTACGACGCCCAGAACAGCGCCAATCGCCCCAAGTACCAAGGACGTTATTTGTCCAAGATTCATACGCCAACACCAGCTCGAGACTAACCCTTGTAGTTCAGTGCCTTAACCCCCAAAAACCGCGCCGCCCCGCCCAACTCCTCTTCAATCCGCAGCAACTGGTTGTACTTGGAAATTCTGTCGGTCCGCGACGCCGATCCCGTTTTGATCTGTCCCACTCCAGTCGCCACCGCAAAGTCCGCAATAAACGTGTCTTCGGTTTCGCCGGAACGATGCGAGATCACTGACGTGTATCCGTTGCGGCGCGCGAGGTCGATGGCGGCGAGCGTCTCGCTAACCGTGCCAATCTGGTTGAGTTTGATCAAGATCGAGTTGGCAATCCCCCTCTCGATGCCCTTGGCAAAGATTTCAATGTTGGTGACAAAGATGTCGTCGGCCACCAGCTGAATCTTGCCGCCCAATTCCTTGGTCAGCAGCGCCCAGCCGTCCCAGTCATTTTCGGAGAGCCCGTCCTCGAGCGAGACGATCGGGTAGTCATTCACCCATTTCGCATAGAACCGAACCATGTCTTCGGAACTCTTTGCCGACTTGTCTGATTTCTTGAAGACGTATTTTCCGTCCGCATAGAACTCGCTGGCCGCCGGATCGAGCGCAATCGCGATCTCCTCACCCGGCTTGTATCCCGCCTGCTGAATCGCCTCCAGCACAACTTCGATGGCCTCGACATTCGACTTCACCGACGGAGCAAACCCTCCCTCGTCGCCGACCGCCGTGTTGTAGCCGCGCTTTTTCAGCACGCCCTTGAGCGTATGGAAGACTTCCACGCCCCAGCGCAACGCCTCGGAAAACGACGGCGCTCCCACCGGCATCACCATGAACTCCTGGAAGTCGACGTTGTTATCGGCGTGCGCGCCGCCGTTCAGGATGTTCATCATCGGCACCGGCAAAGTGTTCGCCGCAGCCCCGCCGAGATAACGATAAAGCGGCAGTTCGAACGCTCTGGCCGAGGCGCGAGCAGCGGCCATCGAAACCGCCAGAATCGCGTTCGCGCCCAGCCGCCCCTTGTTGGGAGTGCCATCAAGATCTATTAGTCTGGCGTCGAGCGTGCGCTGGTCGGCGGCGTCCACCCCGCCGAGCGCTTCCGCAATCTCGCCATTGACGTTCGCCACTGCCTGCAGAACGCCCTTGCCCATGTACTGGCCCTTGTCGCCGTCACGCAATTCAACGGCCTCATGCTCACCGGTGGACGCGCCACTCGGCACAATGGCCCGCGCGCTAGCGCCGCCATCGAGAAAAACTTCAGCTTCAACGGTCGGATTGCCACGCGAGTCAAGCACCTGGCGTCCGCGGATATCGGCAATGCTGGTAAGAGGCATAAGTGCGTCCTTTATTCATCGGATTGATTTAGAAACATATTTGCTAATTGTAGAGACGCGGCTTGCCGCGTCTCTCACCTGCAAAGCGAAATTATATCGGACACGGAAGAACCCGGTCAGTGCGTTAGGACACGCCTCATCGAACCGCCAACCTCCTATCCCCCGGTACCCCATCCGTTATTGTTCCTGATTTCCACCTCGCTTAAAGTCGAACTCACATGAAGAACCGCACAGACACTTTGGAGATCGGGTCGCGCGCCCCGGATTTTTCCCTGGGAGCGGCCAACCGTGAGGGCACATTCACTCTCGGCGCTCTGCTCGCACAGGGCACACTGATTCTCGAGTTCCTGCGCGGCACCTGGTGACCGAACTGCGTGAAGCGCATGACTCAGTTCGAGTCGCGGAGACGGGAAATTGAAACAGCGGGAGCCCAGTTGGCGTTCATTGCCGCCGAAAAGCGGGACGGCGTGTGGAAGCCGGGAAGATTCCTGGAGAAGCATCCCATCTCCAGCGCTTTCCTGCTCGATGAGGATCGGGCCGTGACCAAAGCCTATGGCCTCCATCACGCGCTCGCCACGGATGCGCTCAACATCGCGCACCCCGCCACGCTCGTGATTTGTCGCGACGATTATCGCGACAACGACCGCGGCGGCCGCGTGCGCTACATCTATCGCGGCGAGAACCAACTCGACCGCGCGCCGCTGGATGAGGTTATCGGAGTTTCGCATGGACTTTGAGATTGGACTTTGAGATTGGACCCTGAAAGAGATGCGGAATTGAACTTTTTAAGCAACTTTGGAGGCAACATGAAGAAGACACTTTCACTGACATCGCTCATCCTGATCGCTAGTTTCGCGTGGGCGCAAACTGCCCTGCCCGCCGGCACCGCCGTCAAGATGAAGCTCGAAACCACGCTCGCAACCTTCAGTTCGAAGGCCGGAGATCCGTTCTCGGCCAGAGTCACTGAGCCCGTCGTAATGGACGGAAAAACCGTGATTCCGATCGGCACCACTATCGAGGGCCGCGTCACGAAAACCAACGAACCGCGGCGCATTGCCGGCAAGCCCACCATTGCCATCTTCCCCGAAAACCTTGTCCTTCCCAATGGAGACAGGTTCACGCTGAATGCCTCGCTAGTTGACACCAACGCCCGCCGCGGCACCGACGTCAACTCCGAAGGGCAGTTCAAAGGCGATGGCCACGACACCAAAGATCTCACCGAAATCGGCATGGGTACCGGCGGCGGAATGCTCATCGGTGGACTAGCGGGCGGAGGCAAAGGCTTTCTCATTGGCGGAGCCGTCGGCGCCACCGTGACCGTCACGCACTGGCTCGGCAAGCACCGTTCCGCGATGCTTCCGGCAGGTACAGAATTGGTGATGGAATTGAGCCGTCCGATGACCATGAATGTGGTCGTCGCCAGCAGCGGCCAGTAGCAAGAATTAAATCGTGTGGTGACGGGGCGGAGCCTGCCCTGAGCGGAGCCGAAGGGCCCGCTTCCAAGCGCGGCCAAGCCCCATAAGGGCTAATTTAAGCTGCCCGGGGCCACAGCTCGGCGTTCAGCATTGATGGCGGAGGCGTGGCGGATCTCTGGGCGGTAGCGCCGCCGGGTTCTGGGGTTATGAGTGCTATCGCGATTTATCGCCAACTAGCCTCGGGGTCTCTGCTCGCCAGCAGAGTACAATCGACACATGTTGGCATTTTCCGGACCCCGCTGTAAAAAACCTGGCTATCTCACAAGATTCTTTTCGCTGCTTTTGCTCACCGTCGCCGCATGGCAACAACAGGGGGACGCCTCCCAACTTCTTGCTGATAGGCCGGATGAACAAATCCTACGAAGCCACCATATCAACCTTACTAAGCAGGGTGTAATTGCCGCGCTCGGAAGTGATGATGCCGAGGTACGCAAGTATGCGTCGCGAGTTCTGTCGCACCGCTGGCCGAAGAATGCGGCGTCACCCATCGAAATGGCTATGTTTCGAGAGAACGTTGAATTTAATCGCGTCAGCATGGCATTCGATCTCGCCAAGCTGGGAGACAATGCGGGCCGCGAGATGTTGGTTAGCGAGTGTCACAACACGAGCGAATGGGGAAGCACTAGGGTGATGGCGGCGAGATACCTGAGCGAGCTCCGCGAAGATTCCTGCGTGGATTCAGTTCTCGACATACTGCAGTCGGACAGCGACCCACAAGATACAATCTCCAAAATCGAAGCACTGGAACTCGTCCCGACCTTCATCGGGCACGCTACGGGGCAGGACTCCCAAGAGGTTCTAGAATTGGTGGCGAAGGCGCTGGATGACCCCGACCTAGGTGTAAGGCTAACCGCCAGCCATATGCTGGTCCGTCTCGGAGATGTTCCTGCGATCCCTAAATTGCAGGCGGCGCTGGAAAGAGAGCAGGACGACACGGTATACAGCGCAATGTTGGGGGACTTAAAGCGACTGGGAGAGCTGCAAAAAGGCACAAAGTAGCGCGTCCATTTCGTCACTTGGCGAAACCAGGCGATAGCGCTCACGCGCAGGATGGCGTAGTCCGGGTTCTGGTCGTATCACGGGCCGCTCGGAAGGGATTCCGCCGTAAGTCAGCGCATATTGGGCAAATGCCCCGCTTCCCCACATTTCTGAGCTACCCGCTCACTGCCGCCAGATCCACTTCCGTCAGCAACTCCAGTTCGATCCATCCTTCCACCGGCAATGCATCGACCGGCAGATGGTTCTGCCACAGACTAAAGCGCAGCCGCAGCCGGGTGGTCAGCACATCCGAGCTTTTTGGCCCCCGCACTTTTTCAATCTGCAGCGGAGCCGCGAGCAGCCACGTGAGGGGCAGGCGAAACTCAAAATTCCGGACAAGCGCCACCCGCGCATCTTTCGCATCCGTCGAATCTGCCACCACCTCATCGCTCTGCGTCACTTTCCACGACTGCATGCGGCCTCCATCTACCGCCGCACCCAACCGCAGTTCGCGCCGGGGCTTGGCGGCATGGTTGGCCCACGACTCCAGATTCACCACCACTTCGAAGGCGTCTTCCGGCACTTTGCCGACGAAATCCAACCGGCCATACACATACTCCTCGTCGATCCCGGCAAACACTTCGTCCATCAGAAACTGCTTGCCGTGCATGGCCCCCGAGCGTCGGTCAGCCGTGTAACACGCCGCCCCCAGCCACTCGAAGTAGCGCACCATGTCGCCTGCGACTCTGGGATGGATGTAGGCACTCTGCGGCGTGAACGAAGGCCGCGCCACTGCCCCGGCGATCGGCTGCGCCAGATAATCCGGCGGGCTCCCGCCCAACGCCTGGTAAACATTCGAAAGGTGTTTGCGGTAGAGTTCGTCAAAATCGCGATCGTTCGCGGAGTGGTGCTCCGGTCCGTACCACCAGTTCCAGTCGCTGCCCTCGCCGATCAAGATCTCTTCAAACGCCAGCTTGCGTTGTTTCTCGGTTGCGCCGGGCGCCGCCTGCGCATAGAAATTGCGCGCATGATACAGGTAGTCCCAGGCCTTGTTATCCTCCGGCGCTCCAATCCAAACGTTGAAGTTTGCGTTGATCCACGAGCCCGGCATCAGCGACTTCAGATGACTGACGTTCTTGTGGCGCGTGATCGCCTCCGTCACCGTCACCGCTTCCATCCCCGGTTCTTTCTGCAAAGCGTCATAAAATCTCCGCAAGAATTCTCGGCCCGAACGCGGGTAGTATTCCCACGCATTCTCGCCGTCCAAAATGATTGGGACCACGGCATCCTGCCCATTGGCAAGAATCGGTTGCGCCGATTCCTTAATCTTATGGATGAGACTATTAGCGGCGTCTTGCGGCGGCATTCCCGAGTATACGAATCCGATCAGGTCGGAAAGCGTGTGGTCGCGGAACAGCAGATTCATCCGCGTATCGGCATTCTCGTAGCGATAAATCGTGTACAGCCGGTGCGCCCCGTCCGAATCCAGATGACCATAACCGTCGCGCGAAAAATTTGTCCCCAGACTCCGTCCCAGCACGCCTTCGTCGGTCGCCATCCACTGCACTCCAAGCTGCTGTGCAATCGCCAACACCTCTTCAGAAACGCTGCCCTCCGACGGCCACACCCCTTGCGGCCGCATCCCAAACACTTTCTTGTGCAGATCCAGTCCGCGCTCCAGTTGCTCGCGAGCATCCTCTGGATGGCGATAGCGGTTCTGCGGCAAGGCCAGCCCCGGCGACGAAACCGCCCCCATCTGCGTGTCGCACACCAGCGGCAGAATGGGATGATAAAAAGGCGAAGTCGAAATCTCGATCAGTCCTTTCTTCGCCGCCTCCGCGTGCGCCGGCAGAACCCGGCCGAGCAGTTCGTGCTCCCGCGCGATCACGAAGCGCTGGTCTTCGAGCGTATAGTTCCGGCCTTTGCGGATCAGTTCCGCAACGTCTTTCTCCGCCAGAAAGTACTCGTCGAACCATCCAATCTGCGAGAGCACCTGCAAGTCGGTGAAGTCCTGAGCCTGAAAATATTTGTCCGCCCGCTCCGGCGACTCCCCCGCCCCGTGAAATTTCTCCCACAGCTCGCGGTACCGCGGATAGCGCCCGATTACATTCACCAGATTCGCCTGAAACAAATATTCCAGCGCAAACCGCCGTTCCCCTTCGGTCAGGTCTTTCGCAGGCATCGTCGCAACCTGCAGAAAAGGGTCCTGCGCCTCGCCCGAAACATAATCCTGAATCTGCGCGATCAGCGAGGGCACCAGATTGAACGTTTGATGCACCTTCGGGAACTCGTCCAGCAGCCTCACCATCCCGTAGTAGTCCTTCAAAGCATGGAGGCGCGTCCAAGGCAGGCGATACCGCCCCGTCACCAGGTCTTTGTAGAACGGCTGGTGCTGGTGCCACAGGACGACAACGCGCAGTT
>CAVVNA010000004.1:0-16172 GCA_963749275.1 uncultured Acidobacteriaceae bacterium | reverse complement strand
TATTGGGCTGGGGCCTTTCCTGTTCGGCGCCGGGCTGCTGACGTTGAATCTGCACTGGCCTCCGTTTACAAGTCATATTCCCAGTGAAGAGCTACCTGCTGGCGGAAGTGCTATTCGGTTCGAGCGTCTTGCTAGTAGTGAAAGATGACTCGCGGCAGCGCTCGCGCCGGCTGCGCAGATCCTGAACGAATTGACGGTCACTATCGCGCGCGCCCAGAATCGCGCTTCCATGATGCAGACTGCGCTGGAGAAACTGAAAGCCGTTGAGGGCGCGAAGGCAGCGTCGTTTCAGTTGATGGAAAGCGGCAGTTGATTCCAACCGAGCACGTCGGCCTGTCGCCGGAATTTCTGCGACGTGGGCAAACTGGGACGGCGCAAACGGGGACGGGGCAAACGGGACGGGGCAAACGGGGACGGGGCAAACGGGGGCGGACAAACTGGGACGGATGAAACACAGGCCCGCGTACCCCGGGAAAACCGGGCGGCGGTGATGCAACTCTCGGATATGTCGCAGCCGGAGCGGGAGCAACTGAGGAAGTACGCGATTCATCACGTGCTACTGCTGCCGGTGCTGGGCAAGAAGTCTGTTATTGGGATGCTGTCGCTGGCTGCTCCGGCAGTCGGCACCACACCCAGGAAGAATTGGAGTTTCTGGAAACGGCCGCCCAGAAGCTGGGGATTGCGGTGGAGAATCTGCGGTTGTTGGAGCAGGTGTTGCGCTCACAACACCAGTGGATGAATACCTTCGATTCCATCCAGGATCTGATCTTGGCGCACGACGCGGACTTCCGAATCCTCAAGACAAATCAGGCCTTGCTGCAGCGCCTGGAAAAGGCGCCCGCCGATGTATTGGGCAATCTGTGCCAAGAGGTTCTCCCGCAAAAGCACGCCTGGAGCGGATGCCCGTATTGCGAACGCGGCTCGGGACTGACGGAGGGTATGGATCCGTGTTTTGGTGGGCAGTCGGTGATATCGACCTCATCGTATGCCGAGCAGGGAGGCCAGCAGAAGGGCACCATCCATGTGGTGCACGATACGACCGCGCGGCAGGCGGCGGAAGAAAAGTACCCGCATGCTGTTTGAGCAGGCGCAGGAAGGCGTGTTCGTAGCGACGCCGGACGGCGATTTGCTCGACTGCAACGACGCCTTTGTCACCATGCTCGGTTACGGCAGCCGGGACGAGTTGATGGCGCTCGACATGCGCAGCGTGCTGCAACCGGTGGCGGAGGAGCGAGAGGCTTTTCGCAAGGAAATCGAAGCGCACAACTACGTGCGCAACTTTGAAATTACGGTGCGGCGCAAAGATGGCACGCTGCTGACGGTGGCGCAGAGCTGCTTTGCCACGCGCGATGCGGACGGGAACATTGAGCGCTATCAGGGCTTCGTTCTCGACATCACGGAGAGGAAACGCTCGGAAGACGAGATGCGGCGGCGCAATCGCGAGTTGAACGCGCTCAACGCCATGGCCGTTATCGCGACCCAGTCGTTCGATCTGGATGAAATCTTGAACCTGACGCTGCGTCAGGTGATCTCGCTGTTTGGGGCGGAGACCGGCTCGGTTTATCTGGCCGTGGAAGCGGATGGCGCCTACCGGCGGCGCGCGGGTTGGGGCCCGCGCAGTGAGGCGCGCGTGCGCATGGCCGAAGTCGTCTTTCCGGAAGGTTTGGGCGATCTGGTGATGCGCTCGCGAACGGAAGTGGTGACGCAGGATTTCCTTCCGCACCTGCCACCGGCGGTAGTGGAGTTTATTTGCGCAGACCGTCTGCCCTACTGGATATGGGTTGTGCTCTGGAGCAAGGAGAAACCCCTCGGCATCATGGGCATTGCCAGCAAGGAAGACCGGCACTATTCGACGAACGATGAGAATCTGCTGGTCGCCATCAGCCGGCAACTGGCGACTACCGTCGAAAAGGTGCAGCTCTACGAGGAGACGTGCCGGGCGTACGAAGACTTGCGGCGCGCGCAGGAGCAACTGCTGCAAAGCGAAAAGATGTCGGCCGTCGGCCAACTGATTTCGGGTGTGGCGCACGAGTTGAACAATCCGCTGACCGCGATCCTGGGTTACGCGCAACTGCTGGAAGGGGAGGGCCTTGCTCACCCTTCATCCGACTATGTGCGTAAGCTGTTCAAGCAGGCCCAGCGCACGCACCGGGTGGTGCAAAATCTGCTTTCTTTTGCACGCCAGCGCAAGCCGCAGAAGGAGCAAGTGGACTTGCGCAAGGTGCTGGAAGAGTCACTCACGCTGCGCGAATACGATTTGAAGGTTAATAACGTCTCGCTGGAACGCGAAATTCCCGGGGACTTGCCCTCGGTGGTGGCCGATCCGCATCAGTTGGAGCAGGTCTTCCTGAACATTATCAATAACGCGCTCGATGCCATGGTAGAGAGCAGCGGCGAGGTCAGCCCCGGCGGCGTGTTGAAAGTGCGCGTCTTCAAGAAAGACGCTTTCGTGTGCGTGGAGTTCGACGACAGCGGTCCGGGAATCAAGGACCCGAACCGGATTTTCGATCCCTTCTACACCACCAAGTCGGTGGGCAAGGGAACCGGCCTCGGGTTGAGCATCTGCTACGGGATCGTCAAGGAGCATGGCGGGGAAATCGTGGCGCGCAACCGGGAAGAGGGCGGAGCGACCATTGCCGTCCGGTTGCTGGCGAGCGAAAAACCGGCGTTGCCGGAAGCGACGGCGCCCGCGCGGCGAGAGTCGCCGCTGGCCGGGCGCGTGCTTCTGGTTGAAGACGAAGAAGCGGTGCTGGAATTTGAACGAGACGTCTTGGTCGGCGCAGGCGCCGAAGTCACTACATCCATGAGCGTGGAGGACACGCAGAAGCAACTCCGCAATGGCTCCTTTGACGTCATCGTCATGAATGGCCGTATGCCGGGCGAATGCAGCGCACAGGAAATGTACGAGTGGATCGCCAAGAACTGCCCCGGTCTGGAGAAAGGACTGCTGCTGACGTTTTCCACCGTGACCGACCAACTGACTCGAAGCTTCCTCCAGGAACAAGGCGTGCCGTCGCTGGCTAAGCCATTTGAAGTGGCGGACCTGATCTCACAGGTGCGTGGGCTAAGCCAGAGGGAAGGGAAACCTGCGACAGAGACCAAAGAGAGCAACGAAAAAGCCTACATGGCGGGCGCAGGCGCATAGCCGCAGATAGCTGCCAGGTCGCAGGTCTCAGTTTTGTGCACTGAAGACCGAAAACTGATAACTGACAACTGAAAACCACTTTAAAGTTTTCCCTTCAAGCCCCGCGTCATTTCTGCAATCAATTTCTCGTTGCGCCGGTACCAGCGCCAGTGGCCCTCTCTCTTGGCTTCCACCAGGCAGGCCTTTTCCAGGATGCGCATGTGATGCGAAACGGTGGGCTGCGCCAGCTTCACGCGCTGCTCGATATCGCCCGCGCATAGCCCAGTTTCTTTGTCGAGGGAGCATCCGCCCTTTTCTTTGAGCGCCAGCAGAATCCGGCGGCGAGTGGGGTCGGCTATGGCGTGCAGGAAACGATCAAGAGTGGAAGCGGCGGAGGACATTTGGTAATTGTGTAATTTGTAATTTGGTAATTTGAAGCCCAGTGATCATGATTTCAAATTACCAAATTATCAGATTACGAAATTACAAAATCCCCTCTATTTTTTCACAATCGGATTGTAGCCATCGCTGACGAGGCGGGCGCGCATGGCCTCGGCATCCTTGAACTCGGCGTAGGGTCCGACCTGAACGCGATAGTACTTGTCGGCGGAAGCATTGTTAGCGAAGGCTGGATACTGTTTCTTCTTCAGAGCCTCGACGAGCGCTTCGGCGTCTTCCTGACGGGTAACCGCGGCGACCTGCACGTAATAACTGCCGGTCGTTGATGATGCGCTCGTTGATGATGCGGTCGTTGATGCTGCGGGCGCAGCGCCTGCGGCATCTGTGGCGGCCTTTGGCGGCACCGCCGCGGTTGCGTCAGCCGGTTGCGCCTTCGCATCCGGAGGCGCGAGCGCGGAGTCGGCATTCTTCTCCCCGACCGCCTTGTAAAAACTAAAGTCGCCAGACTGCGGCGTCTTTTGGGGAGCGTCGTTTTTTGCGGCAGAGGGCCGAACGGTCGCCGAAGCTCCAGTCGGAGCGCCCGGCGAACGAAACACGCCTGCGCTGGCGGTTCTTCTGCCGAGCGAAAAGCCGATGGCAAAGAAAACCGAGCAGACCAGGACAAAGGCGAAAAAAAGGGCCAGCATGCGGCCGGTGCCAAGGGTGATCTCCGTATCCTGCTGCGCCGTGGGCATGGGAAGTAGTGTTAACCTCTAGCCTTTTGCCGGCGCCGCGGGTGTTTTCGAGCTTGCCAGCAAGTTCTGCAAACCGGAGAAGAAATCGATCGGCACGGGGAACACGACGGTCGTGTTTTTCTCGACGCCGATTTCAGTAAGCGTTTGCAAATACCGCAACTGGATGCTGATCGGTTCGCTGGACAACAAGTGCGCCGCATCCACCAGTCGCTGCGCGGCCGAGAACTCGCCTTCGGCGTGGATGATCTTCGAGCGCTTTTCGCGCTCCGCCTCAGCCTGCTTGGCCATCGCCCGCAACATGGACTCGGGCATGTCCACCTGTTTGACTTCCACGTTGGTGACCTTCACGCCCCAAGGCGAGGTGTGCGTATCGAGAATGCTCTGCAGCCGCAGGTTAATCTTGTCGCGGTGCGCCAGCAATTCGTCGAGCTCCTGTTCGCCCAGCACCGAGCGCAAAGTAGTCTGCGCAAACTGCGATGTCTGGTAGACGTAATTGGAGACTTCCACCACCGCCTTATTGGGCTCGATCACGCGCAGGAAAATGACCGCGTTGACTTTCAACGTGACGTTGTCGCGGGTGATGATGTCCTGCGGCGGAACTTCAAGCGCTTCCTGCCGCAGCGAAATGCGCACCATGCGGTCGACCGGGGCGAAGACCAGAATTACGCCCGGCCCCTTGGCCGTACCCAACAGGCGTCCAAGGCGGAAGATGACGCCGCGCTCATATTCGGCCAGGATCTTGATGGAACTCAGCAGATAAATGACGACGATGACGATGGCAACGGTGATCACCGGAAAACTGAAATCCATAAATGCCTCCACGCAACTCGTGATTCAGAGTATGAGCGGATTGTAGCGCACGTGAGCGAGTGCGGGCTGTGAGGAACGGACGAGCCGAGTGTCCAGGATGATGCGGGGCGCGATTTGATTTTTGCTTATTAACTGATACGTTACTAACCATCTAGTACGGGTGGTACCCCCCCCCCCCCCCCAAATTTTCGCCAAAATATAGAATATAAAGGACTTAGCTTCAAAATATTCAGGAATAAGGACTTAGCTCGACTGTCCCCTAACTCTGGGTGCGGCTTGTTTACTCCTAAGGTACTATCCGGCGTCACGATTTTTTTTATATCCCGACCCTTTAGAATCATAGATTTGGCGGGAAATTCCTTTCAAATCTTTGAGTTTAAAGGAGTTATTCGTAAAATATTCCGGAATAAGGAGTTAGCTTGTTTGGCTTCCTCGCTGGATTTGACAGGGGGGCTTGACAGCTGACTGCCTCAACTTCGCGTTGTCAAAGAGCGCCGACTAGTGGGGCTGGGGCAGCTTCGAGGGCCGTCTTGGTGGCGGGCGCACCTCTGCCCTGCTACAGGTCGATCTCCATTGTCGCCGACGGGCGGTTGGATGTCTGTGATGGCTCATACATCGCGTTTGTGATGAAAAAGGGTATAGGTCAGAAGAGACTCAGCTCTTAACCTCGCTCCTGAGCGCCGTGATAAATCCGCAAGACTTCGACGCTCTGTCCCTTGACGCGATAGACGGCGATGTAGGGCAAGGGGGGAAACAGAAGCTCTCGGGTTCCTTCCTCGCGGCCGGCGCGGCCACGATGCGGCCACTCCTTAAGTGACTGGACAGCAGCATACACTCTGCGCACGGTCGGCTGCCGGTAATGCGGATGGTGGTCTTTGAGGTAGTCGCTAAGGTTCTGTAGGTCGGCTGCGGCAGCGGGCGTCCAGCGAATGCGCATTTTTATGGGCGCAACATCTTAGGACTGCGTTAGGAGCGCAACATCTGCTCCAGGCGGGCGTCCATCTCTTTTTCTTCGATGAACTCACCCCGGTCGGCCTGGGCAATACCCTCGCGCACGGCGGCACGAAAGCGGGCATCTTCCTCAAGTAGACGTAAGGCGGCGTCCTTCACCAACCGTTCGGGGTCGGTGCCTTCCTTGGTGGCAATCTGCGCAAGCTGCGCTTCCTGCTCGGGGGTGAAATGTAGTTCCATCAGCTTCAGGGTAGCGGAAGAGCTTTGCCGCAGGCAAGCTCCAAGTTGGACCTTGGTGGACCGGGCACAGCTCGGCCCTGCTACAGGTTGACTCCATTGTCGCCGACGGGCGGTTGGATGTCTGTGATGGCTCGTACATCGCATTTGTGATGAAAAAGGGTAGAGGTCAGATTGCGACGGTCGGCGAAAGATCACGAGCCGTGGGCGCAGAATCCCACCTTTGAAAAAAACGAAGGGAGCATGGAACGGAGTTGGTATTTCGACTGACGAGCCCAAATCGTACAAGGCTGCTAGTCCTGTCGCAAAGTCGGAACCGTGGACTCGGGAGTGTCGCTGTTCGCGGGAAGTGGAGCTTGAATTTCTTTCGTAATGCTCTCCGGAATTGGCAAATGCCATGACCAGCTAGTCGCCATGAGACCAAGCGTCAATCCTACGACGCACAGAAGAGTCCAGACGCTGGCCCGCCAGACCTTACTCCAGTCAATCGGGTCACCTTTCTTCTTGGGGATGCGAGCGGAAACGAAATCTTTCGACGCACGGAATAACAGCACAAGGCAGAGCAATGCAAAGTCGGCTGTGAGGTAGTGCGGAAGGTCTGCCGAACCAGTCAGCAGTCGTACTACGAAAGCGAGAATAAGGCAAACTCCCGTCGGAATCATCCGCGAGCCATACTTTCGTATCCACTGCCGTTCCGTTTCCGGCTTTCTGTAGATGATGATCTTAGTAACGATGTCCCAAGCAAGATACAGAGCGAAAATGACGATGGTCCAGAACGCCAAAGTCGAAGGGGGAGCAATACGGGGAGGAACGCCCTCCCTACCAAAATCAACCGCACGCACCAGAATGAAATAGGTGATCACCAGAGCAACATCGAGAAGGAGAACTACAAACTCCCATTGAAATATCGCGACCAATTCCAATCGTGCTCCCGGTGACATGCTAACGGACCACCCGACCCAACTAGTCGCAATCATGATCGTTGCCAAAAATAGATGCGTGTAAGCGGGGAGATAATGGGCCGTGTGGCCCGCTTGGACGAGAGCGGCTACTTGGAGGCCAACCTCTCCAATCGTAATAGCGAACATCATGCCGACAAATTCATGCCTGAGTCTCGGCGGTGAGTCGTCAACTGTTAAATCCGCCCGCGCATTGTCCATGGTGCCTTCAATAGTAGTCGGTTTCTACTCTGTGTTCGAGCAGTTTTGGTTCTTGTCCCGCACTCTGGCAAACTGCTGAAAATGGGCAGTGCCGTACGCCGCCAGGAAACAATGCCAGGGGGACGTAGCGGTCCGGGAGGGAACACGTCGGGGGACATGAATTGCAGTGCGGCTTTTCACGAGTGCAACAAGACCGGAATACATTCCAAAACAGGTAGTGCAGTTGACTAGGATTCCGCAGGCCGCTGTACTCAGACACGAGCATCAGTGCTTGATGTACGGCTTGGCGGATCAAGATGTCTTCTTCCGGGGTTACATCGTGACCTTCCACAAGTTTCGCGTGCAGTCCTGGGTCCTGAATCTGCACGGTACCGATTCGGAGATGGCCCCTGACTTCGTGGTAATCCACCGGTGCGCCGAGTTTGTCGGGATCCGCATAAACCCACAAGCCAGCATTCTGCATCAACGCAAGAAACAGAAAACTCTTTTTGTGCACCGGGTCATCGTAAGCGCGAAAGTCAGACAACAATTCGACTAGATTGTGGGCTCCAGCGGCAACATAGCCTTTGGCTGCGGCATAAAGCTGATCAGCCCAGTTCCATTGGTTTTTCAACATTTTGCGACCAAGGTCCGATATCAGCAACGCGCGACCGGAAGGGTCGCTCAATCGGTCACCGAGTATTTCATCTCGAAAAAGCTTTTGCACTTTTTCAGCTGTAATCCCGACCCAAGAGCCAGGAGCAAGAATTTCTGGGTTCGTTCGGACGTCTTCTTCTAGTTTGGCTGAAAGATAATCCCAACCGCGCAGATGTCGTTCTCCGATTCTCCCCTCTAGGGGTAGTTTTTCGCGTGGTGATGTCTGGTGACAAATTGCAACCAAGAGGAGATAGAAATTCCCGATCTCATTCGGTTTGAGCCCCTGAAGCGAACTGTCTTCGCGATCCGCTGGAATTGTGTGCGATCTGAGGAGGGCGGCAAGTTTGCGGCAGGCTTCAACACTGACGAGAACCGGTTCGAGTTCGGTCTCTTCTACGTAAGCACGTGATGCCATTTTCCGATTGTCCAACGCGGCCGTGCCTTTTGTCTAGGTGGCATGAGGTCTTCCCCTCAGCCGGGTGCTCCATCCTTTTCGCGCACTTTGCGAAAAGGGTGGGTGATAGGGATCATCGGTGCGCTCTACGGTCGAGGGGGCTGTAGGAGTCAGCGAAAGATCATACGCGGTCGGCGCAGAATCCCACCCTTCAAAAAACGAAGGGTGGGGCCTTGCAAAGAACGCTAGGAGCGGGCAACCCGACATCCTCAAATCAGAGTCAAAGGCAGCGGACAGGGGTGTCCGCTCTACACGGGTCTTGGGGAGAACGCTTTGACACTTCGCGGAGGGCGTTGGACATGTAGGGGTCCTTCGACTACGTAGCTGCTTCGCTTCGCGAAGCGGCTACTCCGCTCAGGATGACATTTTATGTGGGGCGCCCAATTCTCACGCCATCACAGGTTTTGCCGCCGCTACGGGATCGACTCGCAGCGTGAGTCCATCGACCTGGCGCACGACGATTTGTTCTCCGGCGGGAACGGGGATGGTGGAGACGGCGTCCCAAAGCTCGCCGTGCACGAAGACTTTTCCGGCTGGCGCGAGCATGCTTTGCGCAATGCCGATTTCGCCGATCAATCCTTGTTTGCCGGTGACAATCTTGTGGCGGCGGGCGCGCACGGCGATGCTCATCAGGAAGGCCGTGATCAGTCCGAGCGGGATGCTGACGGCGAGCGCGGTCACGAGGCGGACGCGCATTTCAGGGATGGGCGCGTCGACCAGAAACAGTCCGCCCATCGTCAATAGGACAATTCCGCCAGTGGTGAGCACGCCGTGGCTGGCGAACTTGGCTTCAGCGGCGAAGAGCGCAAAGGCTCCGATGATCATGGCAATCGCCGCGAAGCGCACCGGCAGCAGGTTCAACGCGAAGGCCGCCAGAAGGATGAAGACCACGCCTACGGTTCCGGGAATGACCGCGCCGGGGTGGTTGAATTCGGCATACAGCGCGAGCGCGCCTATAGCTAGCAGGATGAACGCTACGTTCGGGTCCATGAGGTAGGAGAGGATGCGCTCTTTGAGCGTCATGCGGTAGTCGCGCACCGGCTGGTCTTTATTCTGCAGGTCGAGTGTTACGGTTGCGCCGTCGAAGCGCTTGAAGCTCTTTCCGCTCATCTGGCGGAACAGGTCCTGTTCGGTTGGGGCGATGTACTCAATCAGTTTCTTGTCGAGTGCTTCCTGATCGGTAAAGGACTTCGACTCGCGCACGGCGCTCTCCGCCAGTTCGACGTTGCGACCGCGCTTGGCTACGACTGAGCGCATCAGGGCCGCGGCGTCGTTCTCCATTTTTAGTTTCATCACGTCGTCCATCTTCTCGCCTAGGATGACGGGATGCGCTGCGCCGGTGTTGGTTCCCGGCGCCATGGCGGCAACGTCGCCGCATTCGAGGATGAAGAAGCCGGCGGATGCGGCGCGGCTGCCGCTGGGCGTCACGTAGATGATGACCGGCACCGGCGAAGCCACGATTTTCTCGATGATTTCGCGCGTCGAATCGACCAGTCCGCCGGGAGTGTTGATCTCGATCAGGACGGCTTGATCGTGGTTGGCGGCTGCCGCTCGGAGGGCGCGGCCAATGTATTCGGCGGTGACGGGCTGAATGGCGTCGTTCACTGCGACCCGCAAGACGTCGGCGGAGCCGACGGCGGCGAACAGAAAGAGCAGGGCGAGGCAGCAGGCGGCATGGCGCATCCAGAGTTGTCGTGGGCACCGGCAGCTGCCGAGCTGCGCTCGGCCGGACAGCCGAGGGCGGCTGTCCCTACGCGGACGGGCGAGGGCGCCCGTCCCCACACGAGCGAAACTGGAGGTGGAAAATCGATATGGTTTCATGGCTGTGACAGCGGCTGCGCTTTCTCCGCGAGCTTGGCTGCTAAGGTGCGCTTCAAGTCCTGGCCCGCGGGATTGCCGGGTTCCAGTTGCAGCGCCCGATTGATGTTCTGGGCGGCTGCTTCCATTCTATTTTCTTTCAAATCGAGGCGCGCAAGAATCAGGTAGGCCGCAGCCGACTCGCGAATGCGGAGGGCGGCCTCGGCCTGGGCGCGGGCCTCGAGGGCATCGCCGCGAGCGTCGTAATCTTCGGCAAGGGCGGTGAGCGGCGCGGTGCTCGAGGGATCTACCGCCGCGGCGTGCTGGAATTCGGCCTCGGCTTCGGTGGTGAATCCGTGGGCCAGGAGTTCTTTGCCGAGTTCAAGGTGAAAACGCGCGTGGGCGCGGGGATCGGATCGGACAAATTGCTGCTCGGCCCAGCTCCCCATTTGCATGGTCATCTGGCGGAAGGCGTCTTCCTCGTAGTTGCGCTTGATGCGCTCGAGTGGAGCCTTGGAGGTCGTGCTACCTGGCACGATACTTCCGGGCGGAGGCGTCAGAGAGTCGAGCAACACTTTCGCTTCGGCGTCGTTCGGGCGACGATCGAGCGCGGTGTGCAGTTCGCGGGCCGCTCCGGCGCGGTCGCCAGTTTGGGCCAGCGTCACTCCCAGGTTGAAGTGATAGTCAGGGTCGCTGGGATCGTTCTGAATCGCTCGCTCGAAATAGTCGACGGCCTTTTTCTGGCCGCGGCGGGCGGCGACCACTCCGAGGTTGTTGTAGACCTCGGCCAGAGGCAGACGCGCGGCAACGAACTGGAACGCGCTTTCGGATTTCGCGAAGTCTCCATGAGAGTAGGCGGCGAGACCGAGATAGAAATTGGCCTCGCGAGCGACTGCGCCTGACACTAAAGAAGAATGCTGAACTTGGCTCAGGGCAGCGATCGCCAGTTCGTAGGCACGCTGGGCGTAGTAAGTCTTGCCGAGCTCCAGCCACGCGTGAGCATAATCCGGATTAAGGCGGACGGCTTCGCGATAGTGCTGCACCTTTTCTTCGGCAGTAGTGGCGAGCATACCGCGTATGTAGTTTTCGAGGGCGTCCAGGCGCACGGGGGCAACGCTGGCTATGTACTTGTCCTTCGGCAGGGAAAAGTCGGTATGGATGAGACGAAGCAGATCCCAAGCCAGCGCGGATTGCAGCCTGCCAACATCGGCCAGGGGCGCGGACTCGGTGGCGGCGGGCGAGAGTTTCTGAGCTCGCATGTCGAGCAACTGGGCGATGGCGGTCAGGCGCTCGCCGTCGTAGCGATAGGAGCCGAGGACAGCGTAATCGACATCCATCTGCTCGGCGAGGCGATAGAGGGTGGCCCGCGCGGCATGGACTCCGGCCGGAATGCCCTGGCGATCGTACGCTCGCAGGCGTTCGTCACGGCTGGCTACGTACAAGACCGGAGAATTTAGTTGCTCGTGGAAGGTTTCGGGAAAAGATTCGCCAAGCCACTCTAGTCCCGGCGTGGGAGACGCATTCTCGAAAGGAATCACGACCATGGTGTGGCCGACGACGATGCGGCCGACTGCAGTTCGACCAGAGACGGTGGCGTCCTGAGCGCGCAGCGAAGAGCAGAGAAGCAGGCAAACCACAAAGACGAAGACAGCGGCGCGTTTCACGACAAGTTGATTATATCGGTAAGGAGAGACGGCGCATTACGAGCAGGTCGCCCTCGCACCATTCCGCTGGCTTCATCGACCGTCCTCCGCATACACTGCTTCTTCACACTTTGCTTATTCACACTTTGATGACCCCGGCGCAGCCCACTTCGTCAGCCCTGCGTTTTCTGGTGCCTTCCGTTCGCGACATCATTTTCATCTTTCTTTTCTGGTCGCTGCTGGCGGGGCCTTTGTCGAATCGGCCGCTGGCGGATGCGGATATCGGGTGGCACATCCGAAACGGCGAGCAGATTCTGGCGACGCACTCGCTTCCGCGCAGCGATCCGTTTTCTTCCACCATGCAAGGTCAGCGCTGGTTTGCCTGGGAGTGGCTGTACGACATGCTGCTCGGAATTCTCCACCAGGCTTGCGGACTGAACGGGGTGGTTTGGTTGTGCGCATTGTTGGTTGCCGCGATTTTCGCGCTGCTGCTTTGGCAACTGCTGCAGGGCGGGACCGGTCTGCTACTGGCGATCCTGCTGATGTTGCTGGCGGAGGCCGCTGCGGCAATTCATCTCTACGCGCGCCCGCACATTGTGAGCTGGCTTTTTTCGCTGCTCTGGTTTGTTGCGCTGGAACGATGGGAGCATTGGGATAAGTGGGAACGAAGCGAGCACGAAAGCCTGCCGCAATGGATACGCTGGTTTTTCCCCGTCTCAATGTTGCTTTGGGTAAACGTGCACGGCGGCTGGATCTTCGGAATAGCGCTGCTCGGAATCTACACTTTCGCTGCATTCGTCGACCGGGTTCGCGCGCCAGATGAATTCGCCGCGATTCGTGCCTCGCAGCGGGCTCGTGCCATGGCTTCGGCCTTCGGGTTCTCGGCGGTGGCAACGCTCGTGAATCCCTATGGCTGGCGACTGCACGCGCACATTTATCGCTATCTGGGCGATCGTTACCTGATGAACCATATAGACGAGTTCCGCTCGCCTGATTTTCACGGCTGGTCGCAGCGCTCGTTTGCGGTCATCCTGGTGCTTGTGCTGGTTGCGTTCGCGGGCAATCGTCTTTCGGACAATCGTGCTTCGGGCAATCGTACTTCGGGCAATCGTACTTCGGACAATCGGGGGAAGTTGCGGCTCAGCCAGTTGCTGGTCGTGCTGCTGGCGGCGTATGCGGGATTTTATTCGTCGCGCAATCTTCCGGTTTCTTCGATGCTGCTGGTGCTGGTAGCGGGGCCGATCTTGTGGGGAAACTTCGCTTCATTGGCGGAGAAGCCGGGCGCCTGGCACTGGGTGCGCAACGGCGCGGCCCGAATTTCAAACTTCTCCGATCGCATGGGCGCGCAGGAAATGGAGCTTCGCGGGCACCTGTGGCCGATTGTCTCGGTGGCCTTGGCATTCGCGATCTGTCTTGAGGGGGGATGGCTGGGCTCGCGACAGCTGATACATGCGCAATTTGATCCGAAGAAATTGCCGGTGGCGGCGGTGACTTTTCTGCAGAAAGAATTCCAAGATTCCCAAGAGAAGCAGGCGAGCGCGGAGCCGGTTTTCTCGACCGATGCCTGGGGAGGCTATCTCATCTATCGAATGTATCCCGAGCGCAAGGTCGTCGTCGATGACCGTCACGATCTCTACGGCTCCGACCGGATTCGCCAGTACCTGATCCTGACTCAGGGAGAGCCGGGATGGCAGAGCGTGCTGAAAGAGTGGCAGATTCGAACGGCGCTCTTGCCCACGGACTCGACGCTGGCCAACCTGCTCCGCGAACTGCCGCAGGATTGGCGGGTTGCTTACGAAGATAAGGTTGCGGTGGTGCTTGAGAGGCGGTAGATGGCGGGCGATACCGTCATAGCGGATTCATCCCGGGTTCTGAGCGTAATCGCCTGCTTACAACAGTAATCTTGAACCGTACCGCCCTTTGCTGTGGAATTGACGTATGCCGCACCTCAAACCCCCGACGGCTGTGGCGATTCGGGCGCTACGTAGCATATTGTCGGCGGGGTATAGAAGATTAACGATAAGGTTGGCAACCTAGGAAGTCCTCGCATGTACGAATCTCTTGCTGGTTGGCGTGATATATGGATTTATTGATGGTCCGATTGTCAGTGCAATTCAGTTCGTCATCATCCCCGCCGTTCTCCTTGCAACTGTGGCTTCCGCGGCAAGGGATTTCCTCGATCCAAGGACTCGTTTACATTCAGCGGTAGCGCTCGCGCTGTCGGTTCCAGTGGGTTTCATGTACTTTGTCTGGCACGGGTGGATTTCGCCGTAAAACAACCAACCTCTGTAATTTCTAGTGCCTACCTGCGAGACTGGTGATAAATCGCGTTTGCACTAACAGCCCGAGTCGTATCATTCTTGCCGCTCGTATCGCCAACCCGTATTACTCCCATTCTCTACAACCTGAGCGCTTTCGCATCATCAGATGTAGTTGAGTTTCGTGCTGGCTGCCTGGGAAGTGTTACCTTTGAACGCGCGCGAGAGCTACCGCGCTTGAGCTTCTGAGGGGCTGAAAGCATATGCGGATCGCAAGAATATGCCCGTGTGCCGAGAGATGTGCGGAGAGCTGTCGATGAAGGCTCAGTGTTTGCCGTTCACGCAGATTCCGCATACCACTCGCCTCTTCCTTGATTATCTTTCCTACACTCCTTCCGTTCGCGGGATGTATCCGCGGTCGCCGATTTTTTCCGAGTGGGTAAAAGAGGAAGCACCGCGCGTCGTTTACGACTCAGCTCGTCGCGCCAAGGTTAGCGAAATTCTTGAGCGGCAAAATCGCGCTTGGGGCGCTTCTGCCAAGGCTCTGGCAAATATTGAGCGGTTGCGACGAGGGGCGCTGGCGGCGGTTACGGGACAGCAAGTTGGTTTGTTCGGCGGGCCTCTGTTTTCGATCTTCAAAGCGCTGACGGCGGTCAAACTGGCGGAACAGGCTACGGCGGCCGGAGTGGACTGCGTCCCGGTTTTTTGGCTGGCGACCGAGGATCACGATTTGGCCGAGGTCAACCATGTTGCGGTCGTTTCTGAGCACGGCCTTCCGGAGACATTCGCGGTTGAAAGCCGGGCGTTTGAAGGTAGCCTTGAAAGTAACACCGTTGCCGATGCGCCTGTGGGCGCCGTCAAGTTTGGGGCGGAAATTGAGCCGGTGGTCGAGCGCGCTGCTGCGCTGTTGGGTGATTCCGAGGTTACGACGTGGCTGCGTCAAGCTTATCGTCCGGGTGAAACTCTGGGCAGTGCGTTTGCTCTGCTGTTTACGCGGCTGTTTGCGGATTGGGGGGTTATCCTGCTCGATCCGGCCGGCCTTGATTCGACGGGCAAGGGCTTTCATGACCTCGCAAGACCCCTGTTCCGCGCGGCGATCGAACGGGCGTCCGAACTCGATGAGGCACTGCTCGGGCGTGGTAAGGCGCTCGAAGCGGCGGGGTATCACCTGCAAGTGAAAGTGACTTCGGCGACCACACTGCTTTTTGAGGTGAAGAATGGCAGTCGTACTGTAGTGCATCGCAGAAATAATGGCGCCAACGGCGGTGAGTTCGCCGTCGGTGAGGAGCGGATCTCTCCTAAAGAACTGGTTGACCAGATTGAACACGCTCCCGAGAAGTTCAGCCCGAACGTGCTGTTTCGTCCCGTGGTGCAGGATTACCTGTTGCCTACGCTCGTTTATACCGGAGGAGCGGCGGAAGTCGCATACTTCGCGCAGGCCGCCGTGGTCTACGAGAAACTGCTGGGACGAGTGACGCCGATTCTGCCGCGGTTTTCGGCGACGCTGGTCGAAGCCAAGGCAGAGCGCATTTTGACGCGCTACCAACTGGGCCTGCCCGATGTGTTCCACGGCCCGGAAAAAGTTCGCGAAGCGATTGCGGCTCGTTCGCTGCCATCGGATTTGCAGGCCCGCTTTTCGGAAGCCTATGCGAGTGCCGAGCAGTCGATGGCGGCGGTTCGCGAATCGATCGGCAGATTGGATTCAACGCTCATCAAGGCGGCAGACCGTGCGCGGATGAGCATGTGGAATCAAATCAACCGGCTGCATCGGCGAGCGTCACGCGCAGAACTGCTGCGTAATGAGGTCATCACGCGCCACGCGGATGCGTTGACCCACGCCCTATTTCCGCATAAGGCACTACAGGAGCGCGAGGTTGCAGGTGTGAGCTTTGTGGCGCGATATGGGGCGGAGCTGCTGGCGAATCTGTATCAGACGATTCGTCCCGATTGCCACGATCACCAGGTGATT
>CAVVNA010000003.1:0-13199 GCA_963749275.1 uncultured Acidobacteriaceae bacterium | reverse complement strand
AACTCCTCTTCAATCCGCAGCAACTGGTTGTACTTGGAAATTCTGTCCGTCCGCGACGCCGATCCCGTCTTGATCTGTCCCACTCCAGTCGCCACCGCAAAGTCCGCAATAAACGTGTCTTCGGTTTCGCCGGAACGATGCGAGATCACTGACGTGTATCCGTTGCGGCGCGCGAGGTCGATGGCGTCGAGCGTCTCGCTAACCGTGCCAATCTGGTTGAGTTTGATCAAGATCGAGTTGGCAATCCCCCTCTCGATGCCCTTGGCAAAGATCTCAATGTTGGTGACAAAGATGTCGTCGGCCACCAGCTGAATCTTGCCGCCCAATTCCTTGGTCAGCAGCGCCCAGCCGTCCCAGTCATTTTCGGAGAGCCCGTCCTCGAGCGAGACGATCGGGTAGTCATTCACCCATTTCGCATAGAACCGAACCATGTCTTCGGAACTCTTTGCCGACTTGTCTGATTTTTTGAAGACATATTTTCCGTCCGCATAAAACTCGCTGGCCGCCGGATCGAGCGCAATCGCGATCTCCTCACCCGGCTTGTAGCCCGCCTGCTGAATCGCCTCCAGCACAACTTCGATGGCCTCGACATTCGACTTCACCGACGGAGCAAACCCTCCCTCGTCGCCGACCGCCGTGTTGTAGCCGCGCTTTTTCAGCACGCCCTTGAGCGTATGGAAGACTTCCACGCCCCAGCGCAGTGCCTCGGAAAACGATGGCGCTCCCACCGGCATCACCATGAACTCCTGGAAGTCGACGTTGTTATCGGCGTGCGCGCCGCCGTTCAGGATGTTCATCATCGGCACCGGCAAAGTGTTCGCCGCAGCCCCGCCGAGATAGCGATAAAGCGGCAGCTCGAACGCTCTCGCCGAGGCGCGAGCAGCGGCCATCGAAACCGCCAGAATCGCGTTCGCGCCCAGCCGCCCCTTGTTGGGAGTGCCATCAAGATCGATCAGTCTGGCGTCGAGCGTGCGCTGGTCGGCGGCGTCCACCCCGCCGAGCGCTTCCGCAATCTCGCCATTGACGTTCGCAACTGCCTGCAGAACGCCCTTGCCCATGTACTGGCCCTTGTCGCCGTCACGCAATTCAACGGCCTCATGCTCACCGGTGGACGCGCCACTCGGCACAATGGCCCGCGCGCTGGCGCCGCCATCGAGAAAAACTTCAGCTTCAACGGTCGGATTGCCACGCGAGTCAAGCACCTGGCGTCCGCGGATATCGGCAATGCTGGTAAGAGGCATAAGTGCGTCCTTTATTTATCGGATTGATTTAGAAACATATTTGCGAATTGTAGAGACGCGGCTTGCCGCGTCTCTCACCTGCAAAGCGAAATTATATCGGACATGGAAATATCCGGTCAGCCTGCTGGGACATGCCCCAGCGAATCACCCGGTGGTCTATCCCCCGGTACCCCATCCGTTATTGTTCCTGATTTCCACCTCGCTTAAAGTCGAACTCAACATGAAGAACCGCACAGACACTCTGGAGATCGGGTCGCGCGCGCCGGATTTCTCCCTGGGAGCGGCCAACCGTGAGGGCACATTCACTCTCGGCGCTCTGCTCGCACAGGGCACGCTGATTCTCGAGTTTCTGCGCGGCACCTGGTGACCGAACTGCGTGAAGCGCATGGCTCAGTTCGAGTCGCGGAGACGGGAAATTGAGGCAGCGAGAGCACAGTTGGCGTTCATTGCCGCCGAAAAGCGGGACGGCGTGTGGAAGCCGGGAAGATTCCTGGAGAAGCATCCCATCGCCAGCGTTTTTCTGCTCGATGAGGATCGGGCCGTGACCAAAACCTACGGCCTCCATCACGCGCTCGCCACGGATGCCATTAACATCGCGCACCCCGCCACACTCGTGATTTGTCGCGACGATTGTCGCGACAACGATCGCGGTGGCATTGTGCGCTACATCTATCGCGGCGATAGCCAACTCGATCGCGCGCCGCTGGATGAGGTTAGCGGGGCTTTGCATGGACTTTGAGATTGGATCTTGAAAAAGATTCGGAATTGAACTGTTTAAGAAAACTTTGGAGGCAACATGAAGAAGACACTTTCACTGACATCGCTCATCCTGATCGCTAGTTTCGCGTGGGCGCAAACTGCCCTGCCCGCCGGCACCGCCGTCAAGATGAAACTCGAAACCACGCTCGCAACCTTCAGTTCGAAGGCCGGAGACCCGTTCTCGGCCAGAGTCACTGAGCCCGTCGTGATGGACGGAAAAACCGTGATTCCGATCGGCACGACGGTCGAGGGCCGCGTCACGAAAACGAACGAACCGCGGCGCATTGCCGGCAAGCCCACCATCGCCATCTTCCCGGAAAACCTCGTCCTTCCCAATGGAGACAGGTTCATGCTGAATGCCTCGCTAGTTGACACCAACGCCCGCCGCGGCAGCGACGTAAACCCCGAAGGGCAGTTCAAAGGCGATGGCCACGACGCCAAAGATCTCACCGAAATCGGCATGGGTACCGGCGGCGGAATGCTCATCGGTGGACTAGCGGGCGGCGGCAAAGGCTTCCTCATTGGCGGAGCCGTCGGCGCCACCGTGACCGTCACCCACTGGCTCGGCAAGCACCGTTCCGCGATGCTTCCGGCAGGTACAGAGTTGGTGATGGAATTGAGCCGTCCGATGACCATGAATGTGGTCGTCGCCAGCAGCGGCCAGTAGCAAGAATTAGACCGTGTGGGGACGAGGCGGAGCCTGCCCTGAGCGGAGCCGAAGGGCCCGCTTCCAAGCGCGGCCAAGCCCCATAAGGGCTAATTTAAGCTGCCCGGGGCCACAGCTCGACGTTCAGCATTGATGGCGGAGGCGTGGCGGATCTCTGGGCGGTAGCGCCGCCGGGTTCTGGGGTTATGAGTGCTATCGCGATTTATCGCCAACTAGCCTCGGGGTCTCTGCTCGCCAGCAGAGTACAATCGACACATGTTGGCATTTTCCGGACCCCGCTGTAAAAAACCTGGCTATCTCACAAGATTCTTTTCGCTGCTTTTGCTCACCGTCGCCGCATGGCAACAACAGGGGGACGCCTCCCAACTTCTTGCTGATAGGCCGGATGAACAAATCCTACGAAGCCACCATATCAACCTTACTAAGCAGGGTGTAATTGCCGCGCTCGGAAGTGATGATGCCGAGGTACGCAAGTATGCGTCGCGAGTTCTGTCGCACCGCTGGCCGAAGAATGCGGCGTCACCCATCGAAATGGCTATGTTTCGAGAGAACGTTGAATTTAATCGCGTCAGCATGGCATTCGATCTCGCCAAGCTGGGAGACAATGCGGGCCGCGAGATGTTGGTTAGCGAGTGTCACAACACGAGCGAATGGGGAAGCACTAGGGTGATGGCGGCGAGATACCTGAGCGAGCTCCGCGAAGATTCCTGCGTGGATTCAGTTCTCGACATACTGCAGTCGGACAGCGACCCACAAGATACAATCTCCAAAATCGAAGCACTGGAACTCGTCCCGACCTTCATCGGGCACGCTACGGGGCAGGACTCCCAAGAGGTTCTAGAATTGGTGGCGAAGGCGCTGGATGACCCCGACCTAGGTGTAAGGCTAACCGCCAGCCATATGCTGGTCCGTCTCGGAGATGTTCCTGCGATCCCTAAATTGCAGGCGGCGCTGGAAAGAGAGCAGGACGACACGGTATACAGCGCAATGTTGGGGGACTTAAAGCGACTGGGAGAGCTGCAAAAAGGCACAAAGTAGCGCGTCCATTTCGTCACTTGGCGAAACCAGGCGATAGCGCTCACGCGCAGGATGGCGTAGTCCGGGTTCTGGTCGTATCACGGGCCGCTCGGAAGGGATTCCGCCGTAAGTCAGCGCATATTGGGCAAATGCCCCGCTTCCCCACATTTCTGAGCTACCCGCTCACTGCCGCCAGATCCACTTCCGTCAGCAACTCCAGTTCGATCCATCCTTCCACCGGCAATGCATCGACCGGCAGATGGTTCTGCCACAGACTAAAGCGCA
Organism: uncultured Acidobacteriaceae bacterium; assembly: GCA_963749275.1. GTDB lineage: Bacteria > Acidobacteriota > Terriglobia > Terriglobales > Acidobacteriaceae > Acidiflorens. Next base: position 9,230 of record CAVVNA010000003.1, on the reverse strand, counting down.
GCCGCAGCCGGGTGGTCAGCACATCCGAGCTTTTTGGCCCCCGCACTTTTTCAATCTGCAGCGGAGCCGCGAGCAGCCACGTGAGGGGCAGGCGAAACTCAAAATTCCGGACAAGCGCCACCCGCGCATCTTTCGCATCCGTCGAATCTGCCACCACCTCATCGCTCTGCGTCACTTTCCACGACTGCATGCGGCCTCCATCTACCGCCGCACCCAACCGCAGTTCGCGCCGGGGCTTGGCGGCATGGTTGGCCCACGACTCCAGATTCACCACCACTTCGAAGGCGTCTTCCGGCACTTTGCCGACGAAATCCAACCGGCCATACACATACTCCTCGTCGATCCCGGCAAACACTTCGTCCATCAGAAACTGCTTGCCGTGCATGGCCCCCGAGCGTCGGTCAGCCGTGTAACACGCCGCCCCCAGCCACTCGAAGTAGCGCACCATGTCGCCTGCGACTCTGGGATGGATGTAGGCACTCTGCGGCGTGAACGAAGGCCGCGCCACTGCCCCGGCGATCGGCTGCGCCAGATAATCCGGCGGGCTCCCGCCCAACGCCTGGTAAACATTCGAAAGGTGTTTGCGGTAGAGTTCGTCAAAATCGCGATCGTTCGCGGAGTGGTGCTCCGGTCCGTACCACCAGTTCCAGTCGCTGCCCTCGCCGATCAAGATCTCTTCAAACGCCAGCTTGCGTTGTTTCTCGGTTGCGCCGGGCGCCGCCTGCGCATAGAAATTGCGCGCATGATACAGGTAGTCCCAGGCCTTGTTATCCTCCGGCGCTCCAATCCAAACGTTGAAGTTTGCGTTGATCCACGAGCCCGGCATCAGCGACTTCAGATGACTGACGTTCTTGTGGCGCGTGATCGCCTCCGTCACCGTCACCGCTTCCATCCCCGGTTCTTTCTGCAAAGCGTCATAAAATCTCCGCAAGAATTCTCGGCCCGAACGCGGGTAGTATTCCCACGCATTCTCGCCGTCCAGAATGATTGGGACCACGGCATCCTGCCCATTGGCAAGAATCGGTTGCGCCGATTCCTTAATCTTATGGATGAGACTATTAGCGGCGTCTTGCGGCGGCATTCCCGAGTATACGAATCCGATCAGGTCGGAAAGCGTGTGGTCGCGGAAAAGCAGATTCATCCGCGTATCGGCATTCTCGTAGCGATAAATCGTGTACAGCCGGTGCGCCCCGTCCGAATCCAGATGACCATAACCGTCGCGCGAAAAATTCGTCCCCAGACTCCGTCCCAGCACGCCTTCGTCGGTCGCCATCCACTGCACTCCAAGCTGCTGTGCAATCGCCAACACCTCTTCAGAAACGCTGCCCTCCGACGGCCACACCCCTTGCGGCCGCATCCCAAACACTTTCTTGTGCAGATCCAGTCCGCGCTCCAGTTGCTCGCGAGCATCCTCTGGATGGCGATAGCGGTTCTGCGGCAAGGCCAGCCCCGGCGACGAAACCGCCCCCATCTGCGTGTCGCACACCAGCGGCAGAATGGGATGATAAAAAGGCGAAGTCGAAATCTCGATCAGTCCTTTCTTCGCCGCCTCCGCGTGCGCCGGCAGAACCCGGCCGAGCAGTTCGTGCTCCCGCGCGATCACGAAGCGCTGGTCTTCGAGCGTATAGTTCCGGCCTTTGCGGATCAGTTCCGCAACGTCTTTCTCCGCCAGAAAGTACTCGTCGAACCATCCAATCTGCGAGAGCACCTGCAAGTCGGTGAAGTCCTGAGCCTGAAAATATTTGTCCGCCCGCTCCGGCGACTCCCCCGCCCCGTGAAATTTCTCCCACAGCTCGCGGTACCGCGGATAGCGCCCGATTACATTCACCAGATTCGCCTGAAACAAATATTCCAGCGCAAACCGCCGTTCCCCTTCGGTCAGGTCTTTCGCGGGCTTCGTCGCAACCTGCAGAAAAGGGTCCTGCGCCTCGCCCGAAACATAATCCTGAATCTGCGCGATCAGCGAGGGCACCAGATTGAACGTTTGGTGCACCTTCGGGAACTCGTCCAGCAGCTTCACCATCCCGTAGTAGTCTTTCAAAGCATGGAGGCGCGTCCAAGGCAGGCGATACCGCCCCGTCACCAGGTCTTTGTAGAACGGCTGGTGCTGGTGCCACAGGACGACAACGCGCAGTTGGGCCATGACTTCCGATCCACTTAACAACCTGCAGAAAAGGTCCTGCGCCTCGCCCGAAACATAATCCTGAATCTGCGCGATCAGCGAGGGCACCAGATTGAACGTTTGATGCACCTTCGGGAACTCGTCCAGCAGCCTCACCATCCCGTAGTAGTCCTTCAAAGCATGGAGGCGCGTCCAAGGCAGGCGATACCGCCCCGTCACCAGGTCTTTGTAGAACGGCTGGTGCTGGTGCCACAGGACGACAACGCGCAGTTGAGCCATGATTTCCGATCCATTTAATACATCGGCAATTTTTTCAGTTTAATTCATTCGGCAATTTTCCAGCGCGGCATCGCCCACCGCTGAGCTTTAGAATCGGAAGCTGTGCGAGCTATGAGTTCGAAACTCAAAGTCGTCTTTTTCGACGTAGGCAACACGCTGCTGTTCCCCAATCGCGAGCGCATTCACGCGCCGCTCGCCGAACGCGGCATCGTGCCCGACGACGAGCACCTGCGCGATCTGGAATGCCGAACCAAGAACCGGTTTGACGGAATCATGACCGGGACGATTACCGAGAACGGCAGCACCGACCACAGTTTTTGGCGGATGTTCTACTCTCAATTGCTCTCCGAGATCGGACTTAAGGACGACGCCCTCCGCGATCAACTCGTAGTCGGCATCCAGAATTCCGGAAACTGGGACACGATTCGCCCCGGCACCGCCGAACAGCTGCACGAGATCGGCGAGCGCTACCGGATCGCAGTGATCTCCAATGCGGATGGCAAAATCGCAGACGTGTTGCAAAAGTGCGGTATCGCCCATTGCTTCCGCACCATCACCGACTCCGGACTCGTCGGCTACGAGAAGCCGCACCCGGAAATTTTTCGCCGAGCCATGCTGAGCATGAATGCCGCGCCCGAAGAGAGCCTCTATGTCGGCGACGTCTACTCGGTGGATTACCTCGGTGCCACCGGCGCAGGCATGCAAGCGCTGTTGATGGACGTCCCAGGCGCCTACCGCGACAAGAGAGTGCCGCGAGTAGAATCGCTCGCAGAATTGCAAATGGTCCTGCGCGGAACCGCAGTCTAATTTCCCGTAGAGACGCGGCTTGCCGCGTCTCTTTCGCGGCGGGAGACGGAGCCAGCCCCGTCTCTACTGCACTTCAATCACCTGGTGATCGTGGCAATCGGGACGGATCGTCTGATACAGATTCGCCAGCAGCTCCGCCCCATATCGCGCCACAAAGCTCACACCTGCAACCTCGCGCTCCTGCAGTGCCTTATGCGGAAATAGGGCGTGGGTCAACGCATCCGCGTGGCGCGTGATGACCTCATTACGCAGCAGTTCTGCGCGTGACGCTCGCCGATGCAGCCGGTTGATTTGATTCCACATGCTCATCCGCGCACGGTCTGCCGCCTTGATGAGCGTTGAATCCAATCTGCCGATCGATTCGCGAACCGCCGCCATCGACTGCTCGGCACTCGCATAGGCTTCCGAAAAGCGGGCCTGCAAATCCGATGGCAGCGAACGAGCCGCAATCGCTTCGCGAACTTTTTCCGGGCCGTGGAACACATCGGGCAGGCCCAGTTGGTAGCGCGTCAAAATGCGCTCTGCCTTGGCTTCGACCAGCGTCGCCGAAAACCGCGGCAGAATCGGCGTCACTCGTCCCAGCAGTTTCTCGTAGACCACGGCGGCCTGCGCGAAGTATGCGACTTCCGCCGCTCCTCCGGTATAAACGAGCGTAGGCAACAGGTAATCCTGCACCACGGGACGAAACAGCACGTTCGGGCTGAACTTCTCGGGAGCCTGTTCAATCTGGTCAACCAGTTCTTTAGGCGAGATCCGCTCCTCACCGACGGCGAACTCACCGCCGTTGGCGCCATTATTTCTGCGATGCACTACAGTACGACTGCCATTCTTCACCTCAAAAAGCAGCGTGGTCGCCGAAGTCACTTTCACTTGCAGGTGATATCCCGCCGCTTCAAGCGCCTTGCCGCGCCCGAGCAGTGCCTCATCGAGTTCGGACGCCCGTTCGATCGCCGCGCGGAACAGGGGTTTTGCGAGGTCATGAAAATCCTTGCCCGTCGAATCAAGGCCGGCCGGATCGAGCAGGATAACCCCCCAATCCGCAAACAGCCGCGTAAACAGCAGAGCAAACGCACTGCCCAGAGTTTCACCCGGACGATACGCCTGACGCAGCCACGTCGTAACCTCGGAATCTCCCAACAGCGTGGCGGCGCGCTCGACCACCGGCTCAATTTCCGCCCCAAACTTGACGGCGCCCACGGGCGCATCGGCAACGGCGTTACTTTCAAAGTTACTTTCAACTTACTTTCAAACGCCCGGCTTTCAACCGCGAATGTCTCCGGAAGGCCGTGCTCAGAAACGAGCGCAACATGGTTGACCTCGGCCAAATCGTGATCCTCGGTCGCCAGCCAAAAAACCGGGACGCAGTCCACTCCGGCCGCCGTAGCCTGTTCCGCCAGTTTGACCGCCGTCAGCGCTTTGAAGATCGAAAACAGAGGCCCGCCGAACAGACCAACTTGCTGTCCCGTAACCGCCGCCAGCGCGCCGCGCCGGAACCGCTCAATATTTGCCAGAGTCTTGGCAGAAGCGCCCCAAGCGCGATTTTGCCGCTCAAGAATTTCGCTAACCTTGGCGCGACGCGCGGAGTCGTAATCGACGCGCTGGGCTTCTTCCTTAACCCACTCGGAAAAAATCGGAGAGCGCGGATACATCCCGCGAACGGAAGGAGTGTAGGAAAGATAATCAAGGAAGAGGCGTGTGGTGTGCGGAATCTGCGGGAACGGCAAACACTGAGCCTTCATCGGCAGCTCTCCGCACATCTCTCGGCACACGGTCGAATTCTTGCGATCCGCATATCTTCCCAGTCTCTCGGAAGCCCACGCGAGCGGTTTCTCGCGCGCGTTCAAAAATAGCACTTCCTAGGCAAGCGCCAAACTCAACTACATCTGATGACGCGGACGCGCTCAAGTTGCAGAGAGTGGGGAGGAATCCTGGCGGGCGGCACGAACGGGCCCAGATCTAGGACGATCAATGTTGAGGGTCGGGCACATGGCTGCTTGTGCGAGAGCCCAGCGAAAGCTACTATTCGATGCGTGGAAGCTCGGGACTTCGAGGAAGAATACCGGAGCAAGACGGACGAGGAGCTGTTGCGATTGGCGCTCGACCCAGCGCAACTGATCCCCGAAGCTGACGCCGCCCTGAATGGCGAACTCGCTCGCCGTCGAATCAACAATCTGGAACGATTAAAGGCTTTTCGTGAGGAGGAAGAGCAGCATAAAGAAGAGCAGATTAGGAACCCCGGAAGGCTGTTCGTTGTCCCATCCTTATGGCATCGGTCGTAAGCGATTTGGAAAAGCTGAGCGTATCTACAACCCGGAAACGGGTATGGAGCGGTTCAAGACGACCGTGTTCGTTGTATTCCTCTGGCTCCCACTAATACCGACGGGCACTTTTCTTGTGGAGAGAAAGCGTGAATTCCTCTCGAACCAGATGACAGTTCTCGAAAGGATCCCTCTCGATTGGGAGCAGGTGTTGAAGATCTGGGTCGTTGCGTCTGCAACCCTTCTGGCCGTTATTTGGGCGTTTAAGCTGCTGCCTCGCCTCCTCTACCGAGGGTGAACTTTTTTGCCCGCCATCTACCGCCTCTCAAACACCACCGCAACGTTATCTTCGTAAGCAACCCGCCAATCCTGCGGCAGTTCGCGGAGCAGGTTGGCCAGCGTCGAGTCCGTGGGCAAGAGCGCCGTTCGAATCTGCCACTCTTTCAGCACGCTCTGCCATCCCGGCTCTCCCTGAGTCAGGATCAGGTACTGGCGAATCCGGTCGGAGCCGTAGAGATCGTGACGGTCATCGACGACGACCTTGCGCTCGGGATACATTCGATAGATGAGATAGCCTCCCCAGGCATCGGTCGAGAAAACCGGCTCCGCGCTCGCCTGCTTCTCTTGGGAATCTTGGAATTCTTTCTGCAGAAAAGTCACCGCCGCCACCGGCAATTTCTTCGGATCAAATTGCGCATGTATCAGCTGTCGCGAGCCCAGCCATCCCCCCTCAAGACAGATCGCGAATGCCAAGGCCACCGAGACAATCGGCCACAGGTGCCCGCGAAGCTCCATTTCCTGCGCGCCCATGCGATCGGAGAAGTTTGAAATTCGGGCCGCGCCGTTGCGCACCCAGTGCCAGGCGCCCGGCTTCTCCGCCAATGAAGCGAAGTTTCCCCACAAGATCGGCCCCGCTACCAGCACCAGCAGCATCGAAGAAACCGGAAGATTGCGCGACGAATAAAATCCCGCATACGCCGCCAGCAGCACGACCAGCAACTGGCTGAGCCGCAACTTCCCCCGATTGTCCGAAGTACGATTGCCCGAAGTACGATTGCCCGAAGTACGATTGTCCGAAAGACGATTGCCCGCAAACGCGGCCAGCACCAGCACCAGGATGACCGCAAACGAGCGCTGCGACCAGCCGTGAAAATCAGGCGAGCGGAACTCGTCGATATGGTTCATCAGGTAACGATCGCCCAGATAGCGATAGATGTGCGCGTGCAGCCGCCAGTCATAGGGATTCACGAGCGTCGCCACCGCCGAGACCGCGAAGGCCGAAGCCATGGCACGAGCCCGATGCAAGGCGCGACTCGCGGCGAATTCATCCTGCGCGCGAACCCCGTTGACGAATGCCGCGATGGTGTAGATTCCGAGCAGCGCTAATCCGAAGATCCAGCCGCCGTGCACGTTTACCCAAAGCAACATCGAGGCGGGAAAAAACCAGCGTATCCATTGCGGCAGGCTTTCCTGCTCGCGACGTTCCCACTTATCCCAATGCTCCCAATGTTCCAGCACAACAAACCAGAGCAGAGAAAAAAGCCAGCTCACAATGTGCGGGCGCGCGTAGAGATGAATTGTCGCAGCGGCCTCCGCCAGCAACATCAGCAGGATCGCCAGTAGCAGACCGGTCCCGCCCTGCAGCAGTTGCCAAAGCAGCAGCGCGAAAATCGCGGCAACCAACAATGCGCACAACCAAACCACCCCGTTCAGTCCGCAAGCCTGGTGGAGAATTCCGAGCAGCATGTCGTACAGCCACTCCCAGGCAAACCAGCGCTGACCTTGCATGGTGGAAGAAAACGGATCGCTGCGCGGAAGCGAGTGCGTCGCCAGAATCTGCTCGCCGTTTCGGATGTGCCACCCGATATCCGCATCCGCCAGCGGCCGATTCGACAAAGGCCCCGCCAGCAGCGACCAGAAAAGAAAGATGAAAATGATGTCGCGGACGGAAGGCACCAGAAAACGCAGGGCTGACGAAGTGGGCTGCGCCGGGGTCATCAAAGTGTGAATAAGCAAAGTGTGAAGAAGCAGTGTATGCGGAGGACGGTCGATGAAGCCAGCGGAATGGTGCGAGGGCGACCTGCTCGTAATGCGCCGTCTCTCCTTACCGATATAATCAACTTGTCGTGAAACGCGCCGCTGTCTTCGTCTTTGTGGTTTGCCTGCTTCTCTGCTCTTCGCTGCGCGCTCAGGACGCCACCGTCTCTGGTCGAACTGCAGTCGGCCGCATCGTCGTCGGCCACACCATGGTCGTGATTCCTTTCGAGAATGCGTCTCCCACGCCGGGACTAGAGTGGCTTGGCGAATCTTTTCCCGAAACCTTCCACGAGCAACTAAATTCTCCGGTCTTGTACGTAGCCAGCCGTGACGAACGCCTGCGAGCGTACGATCGCCAGGGCGTTCCGGCCGGCGTTCATGCTGCGCGCGCCACCCTCTACCGCCTCGCCGAGCAGATGGATGTCGATTACGCTGTCCTTGGCTCCTATCGCTATGACGGCGAGCGCCTGACGGCCATCGCCCAACTGCTCGACATGCGAGCTCAGAAGCTCTCGCCCGCTGCCACCGAGTCCGCGCCCCTGGCCGATGTGGGCCGGCTGCAATCCGCGCTGGCTTGGGATCTGCTTCGTCTCATCCACACCGACTTCTCTGTGCCGAAGGACAGGTACATCGCCAGCGTTGCTCCCGTGCGCCTGGACGCCCTGGAAAATTACATACGCGGCATGCTCGCCACTACTGCCGAAGAAAGAGTGCAGCACTATCGCGAAGCCGTCCGCCTTAATCCGGACTATGCTCACGCTTGGCTGGAACTCGGCAAGACCTACTACCTCCAGCGTGTTTACGAACTGGCGATCGCTGCCCTGGGCCAAGTTCAGCATTCTTCTTTAGTGTCAGGCGCAGTCGCTCGCGAGGCCAATTTCTATCTCGGTCTCGCCGCCTACTCTCATGGAGACTTCGCGAAATCCGAAAACGCGTTCCAGTTCGTTGCCGCGCGCCTGCCTTTGGCCGAGGTATACAACAACCTCGGAGTGGTCGCCGCCCGTCGCGGCCAGAAAAAGGCCGTTGACTATTTCGAGAGAGCGATTCAGAACGATCCCAGCGACCCTGACTATCACTTCAACCTGGGAGTGACTCTGGCCCAAACTGGCGACCGCGCCGGAGCGGCCCGCGAACTGCACACCGCGCTCGATCGTCGCCCGAACGACGCCGAAGCGAAAGTGTTGCTCGACTCCTGACGCCTCCGAGTGTCGTGCCGGGCAGCGCGACCTCCAAGGCTCCACTCGAGCGCATCAAGCGCAACTACGAGGAAGACGCCTTCCGCCAGATGACCATGCAAATGGGAAGCTGGGCCGAGCAGCAATTTGTCCGATCCGATCCCCGCGCCCACGCGCGTTTTCACCTCGAACTCGGCAAAGAACTCCTGGCCCACGGATTCACCACCGAGGCCGAGGCCGAATTCCAGCACGCCGCGGCGGTAGATCCCGAGCACGGCGCCGCTCACCGCGCTTGCCGAAGATTACGACGCTCGCGGCGATGCCCTTGAGGCCCGCGCCCAGGCCGAGGCCGCCCTCCGCATTCGCGAGTCGGCGGCGGCCTACCTGATTCTTGCGCGCCTCGATTTGAGAGAAAATAGAATGGAAGCAGCCGCCCAGAACATCAATCGGGCGCTGCAACTGGAACCCGGCAATCCCGCGGGCCAGGACTTGAAGCGCACCCTAGCAGCCAAGCTCGCGGAGAAAGCGCAGCCGCTGTCACAGCCATGAAGC
>CAVVNA010000002.1:0-24780 GCA_963749275.1 uncultured Acidobacteriaceae bacterium | reverse complement strand
GAACGCGAACCAAACCAGGACTGAAGCGCCGATCCTTGTAAGCCGGGGAAGCCCATCGGCGGAATTCGCGCGCAACGCCATTCGCGGCATCAAAACGGTCTGGGGAATCGAAAGAAAGTTACGCAGCAGATCGGCCAACCGCGCCGCAGCCGCATACAAGCCCAAGGCGTGCTCACCGAGATACCATCGCACCGCCACAGTTCCGCTGCGATGATAAGAGATTTGACATGAGTGAAGATCCCGCATAGTGCAAGCTAGGTACCAGGATCACGGCCCAGCGCCGCGGTGCCATCGAAAACCGGAACCGATACCCCTTCCGCCACAGAAACGTCCAGCCAATCAGGCTGGTCAAAACGCAGAAGCCACGATACTGACGGGCACCCAAATCACATCCTTGGGAGATCGAATCAGCGTGAAAATACCGATAGCATAAAGACTTTGCTGCGCGATCGAAACGAATGATTGCACATGGAACAGTTCCAGCGAAGACAACAGATAGTCCAACGACAGGCCTCCGGTTAACACCGAGGCCACTCCGTACCACTTAAGAAGGAAGCGGACATCCTGCCGGACTTCAAAACTTGCGACCACCAGAACCGCAACCACCGCAACTCCACCCGCCAGAGCGCGCAGCACCAAGACATCGGAAACGGTCTCAAACGCCGCCTCGCGCCGAGCCGCCACCTGCTGGGCGGCATACGTGGTGAGCCCTGGATTCGCCAGGAGTCCCGTGAAGCCACACACCGCAACCACGTAGCTCCACAGCCCATACATATCGACACCGAGGCGCCGCACCAGGAAAGGAAAGGTGGCGGCCGTAAGTATGGTGCCCACAACGCGGGCAGTGGTAACAGAGAGTACAAACCCTCCGTAACGCAACAGAGACTTAGAAATGCTCAATAACCCATCCTATGCCCCAAGGTTCAAGGGCATGGCTTATTTTCTGCGCCGTTTGCCGGCCGCCTCCACAAACACTCTTTCCCAATCTCGCGCAATTTTGTCCCAGTCGAATTGCAAGGCATGCCGAGCCGCCGCGGCCGACATCCGGAGCCGCAAGTCCTGGTCCGACAGCAGCAAACCCAGTTTCTGTGAGAGTTCGCTTTCCGATTTTACCAAGTACCCCGTTTCACCGTGGACAACGTAGTCCGGCCGATACTTCTCCATGGCCACCGCCGGCAGTCCGCAGGATGCCGCCTGTCCAAGAACTTGCGGATGCCCTTCCAACACACTGGGGAAAAGGAATACGTCGGCCTTTCGCATTTCGTCGGCTACTCCTTGCTGCGAAAGATGGCCAACGAAGGTCACGTTGCGACAGCCCAATTCGCTCACCAGAGACCGGCACTTCTGTTCCTCTTCGCCCTTCCCCACCAGTCGAAATTCAACAGAAGGCCAGTTTGGCGCCTCACGAATCACGACATCCACTCTCTTCCGAGCCTGGAATGAACCGGCATAGAGCACCGTAAGCTTCGATGCAGTCCGGCTAGCCTCCGCCGCCGTCCGCGGATAAAACAACTTCCGTTCGAACCCGTCGTAAATCGTCCCGGTCGCAACTCCGAAGCGATCTTTGACCGTCTGCGACACATATCGCGAGTTCCCAAGAACGCAATCGGCCTCGCAAATCGATCTTGTCATGGTTGGCCCGACAGCGATTTCGTCGAGAGCCATCACGATATAAGTCACCAAAGCAACCGATAGCCGCAGAGAACGCCTGAAAGACAGAAACAGCGTATCCAGCGGCCCCTCGCGCGGAAAAAAATAGACGTCGATTTTCGAGAGCAGCACGCGAGGAAGCAATCGCGCCGTATTTCCATGTCGGGACCACGCCAGGATTTCCGTGTTTTCGCGAGCGAGAATCCGCGGATCGGAAGCTCTGTCGCCAAGCATCACGACCCTGAACCGATCCGCCGGAAGACGGCTTACGACCTCTTTCACGGTCAGGTTCTGCGCATTCGTGTTCGCTTCATCGGCGAACGATGGAGTGAATATCGTGATCATGAAGATTCGTGTGTGTCACGTACTCGTTTGGCTATCGGGCTTTCCTATTCGATCTGGGCAAAAGACATCACGGATCCAAACGAGCATCGCTCGATGCGATACTCACGCAACTTCAGGGATTCCAGAACAGCGATCGACTCCCCACGCCAATCTTTCAGGTTCAGTTCGTCGAACGCGATCACAGCCCCTTTGGGCATGCGAGGAAGAAAGTGCTTCAACGCCATGAGAGTTGGCTCATAAATGTCAAAATCCAGGTACAAGAGGCTGACGATGAGCTGAGGATTCTCCTTCAAGTAGTGCGGGATCGTCTTCGCGGCATCGCCACGAACCATTTCCACCTTCGGAACGTGCCCTATGAAACGGTTCATGTCAAACAGTTCAACACATTGCTGGAGGTGATCGTATGAATCCGCCGCTAAGCCGCCGGGGTGCGCCTCGTCAGACTCGCTTGATCGATCCTGTTTCGACAGTTTTGGAAAGCCGCTAAAAGTATCGAAGCCTACCACCCGCCTCTGATGGTTCGTCGGTTCCAAGATGGCGTTGAACTGTGCCCAGGCCATTAATCCGCCCCCGCGCAACACGCCGCACTCGATTATCGAGCCCTGAATTTCGAGCACTCGTTTGAAGATTTCGTATCGAATCAGGAAATTCGTCAGATCCTGTCTGGGTGTGTAAAGGGTGAAATTTTGCACCCGCTCGAGGTTGGAAAACGGACTGCCGGCGATGCATTGCTCCATGCGCGCTGCGTAGCCCTGTTCTTTCTCAGAACGCGTCGTGCTGCGAAACTGCTTGGACTGATTTTTTCTAGGCATTGAATAATTCCTCGGAGGCGAAACCCGGCTCAGTCGATTCTTCCCAGCAGACGCTCCTGCAGCAGCCTCGCAATAATTGGTATGCAGGTTTCCGCTGGCACCCCGATCCGTTCTGCCAGGGAAACCAGGTCCCGCGTTCCATCGGCGTACGCCAGAATATTCATCATGGTTTGCACCTGCAGGCCGCTGCCACGCTGGCTGAGTGTAGGATACAGGCCTCGCCTGCCCAGTTGCGGCTCACCTAGACAGCTCGTCCGATAGGTGCCGTTTGCCTCGATCAAAGAAATGCACCGCTGCAAAGCGCCGAATGCACCAGCCAATCCCTGCGGCGAAATCAAGTCCAGATTGTCCAGAGAAGTATGGTACTCCGGGTAGGTCCCGTACTTCGAACGCATCAAGGACACGACCGGGAGGTCCACACCGGGGCTGCAATACTGCCGTTCATCACTGCCGCGCTCCAGAAAACCGTAAGTGACACAACCGGGATAGTGATGCTTGATGACATGCCTTGTAATCGAGTCAGCCAGAGTATCCCCGGAGCGCGACTCCAGGAAAGAATATGCGCGATCATCCCCCACGCAAGTGACGACATATCCCGCGATGGTCTTGCGTTTCATCTCCTCCAGATGCTTGCTCAAATATGTAATCGAACCGATGGTCTCCGGAACAAACACCACCCTGTAGGTGTATCGCCTCTGCGGTAGAGACTGCAGCCAACGAACCAGCGCCGCCGTCACCACCGGGCCTGAAAGTTCGTTGTTCGCCATCGAGGGATGGCAGACGTAGGTCAACAAAAGAACCTCAAGCTGATCGCTTCCCGGCAGAATGATCTCGCCGTAACTCAAGCACCCAGGCGCCAGCGTGCTGTCAATGAAAACGCGGAATTTCCCCGGGCGCAGCGTGTCCCGTACCCGTTGGCTCAGACAGAATCCCCAGCGCCTTTCGTAGTAGGAAGTGACATAGGGAATTGCTTCAGGCATGGCAGCCAGGGAGTGCAGATGCGGTTGCAACTCTTCAAGAGTCATTTCCGCAGAGACTGGCTCCGAGTAGCCGACCACATGAAGATTGTTCTGGCGGAAATCAACCACGGGGGCTCCAGAGTCGTCGGCAATAAAAGCGTCGCGAATGTTCCATTCCTCTGGAATCACCCAGTCCAGCACCTTGGTGCCCGACGGCACTTCGCAGATTTGCAGCCCCGGCAGCAGTTTCTGCAGATAGCCGAGCGTCTGCCGGACGCCGTTACCGGTGATGCTCCGGCAAATCGGAAACAGATCGCGAGCCCAGCCATACATCTGGTCTCCGATGCTGACGTCGCTCATGAGCGGATTTCCCACGCTGGCTTGGGAGTAGGTTTGTTTGACTCTCAGGTGTGCGCCCCCTCTGCGATGAGCGAAATCGGGTCTTCATCCAACATTTTCCACGCCGTATCGAAAAAGTCGCTCGCCGTCACCGCCATGATTCGTGATCTCCCCACTTGCGCAGTTCGAGACTTTCCGTTATCCGCAAGCCGCTTCTGCAACCGGCGAAGGTCGGCATCCGACCTCCGCGCCAGATCTCGAACGTTGTAAACAACCGAACACTCCGCAGTCTCGCCGTTAGGCGAAATAACCGTCCCGGAGAATACTTTCCTGTAGCGATAGTCGACACCATGCGCTGTCTCAACATAGTGCACAAACGTCACTCGGCTCAACGAGCAACCCAGGCAAATGATGTGGGCGTTCCGCCGATGCAAGGCGCCAAAAACTGACTCAGCGCCAAAGCATTCGTTGACTGGGAGGGCACACAATTCTCGCGCCATCGGCCCTCTGCAGGCAAAGCTGAAAATAGGATCCGAAGTCCGGCGAACGCCCGGCCGAGTGCGGAATCTCTCGGTTACCATCCCCACCGCGCTGGGAGTGTTGCCAACGTCGAACGGCTCCCTTTTCGTGAAGCTGTAGCTGAACGCGGGCATCACGAGCGTTCCGTCGCTGCCAATTGCGGCCTCTATGGCTTCAATCAAAAGATCCAACCGCTGCTCGTTGGGCATGAGGGGAAACTGTGCCGCCACAATCGCATCAGGATGCACCAGAACAACGCTTCCCGGCCTGACACCGATCGAAATCAGAGCGTCTGTGACGGCAGACGGCGCGATGGTGCTCCGAGTGACGCTGCGATTCACGACAAGAGGGGCTGCTTCAGATTTCCGCAATTGTATTATCATAGCCCATCGCGCTTCTCATGCTAACCTGCGGCTGCTAAGATTTTTCGTGCCGAGGCGGTTCCGCAAATCTATCCATTCATGAAAATTCTGCTGGTGCATCCCGACGATTCTTTTGAGGTTGGAGCGTGGGCCGGGATCCGATGGGATTTGGCGGTCGATCTGGGCTGGTCCGGACGCCATGCTTACTCGCGACAAACCGAACGCCTGGGATTTGGCCTGTTCAGTATCTATGACCTGTTGGACCATGAGCAGCATCGTTGTCGAATGCGCGAAATCCTCGCCCTGGGGTTGGATCAACTGGTGGATTCAGAATCCGTGGACTGGTGGGACGCTTTTTCTCCCTTCTCTTACCAGCAACTCGAGCAGCTGATGTTGTTGTCGGCGCTGGCCGAACAAATCCCCGATCATGCCGAGATTTTCGCAACCCGCCCTCACTTTACTTTGCCCGCGCTCTCGCTCCTATTGAAGCGCGAGATGAAGCCCTGCGAGATCAAAAGCTTTTCGCCGGACAGCCAGACAGGGTTTCGCGTGCGCTCTTGCCGTTACTTGAAGGCCGCATTGGCCCTGCGCCCTGCGCAGCTTACTGAAATAGCCTTCGACAAGTGGGACGCGGACTACCGTCTTCGCCGCCATTTCGTCCGCCCGCCCAGGACATCGTCAACACCGGCCATCTTGCTCCCGTCCGCATACATCAATGTCTCTCGAGCTCAGGTCGCGTACGCACGGATGCTCCCGCACCGCCGCTTTCTGCTTGTCGTCACCCGCCGCAACGGCCGTCTCCAAAAGCTTCCTGGCAACGTGGAACTTCGCTCACTCGCCTCGTATGCTCCGCGCGTCTTGCCGTCAAGCGACGAGGAAAGCGGCTGGCTGCTGGCACGCTGGCAGGACGTGCAGAACAATTTATTCGAGACCAACCGTGTTCTTCGCCTGGCAAGAGAACTGCATGTGTTCGACGGTTTTGCGAATTTCCTGAAACGCGGGTTGCGTGTCCGCGACGCATGGCGCGAGGTTCTTGCCAGGGAGCCCATTACGGCCGTGCTCTCTGCCGACGAATACAACTCCTACACACGACTGCCGATACTGCTAGCCAGATCCAGAAAACTGCGCACCGTGTTTTGCAATCACGGCGCCTTGAACATGAGTTTCGGAATCCGCCGGCCCGTTTCCGACACTTACCTCATGGAGGGCGACATGGCGAGGGATTACAGTGTCAGATGGTGCGGCCTTTCAGCCGAAAAAATCTTCGTTGGCGGTCCTCCGGCCACCCACAATCCGTTGCCGTCTGCCCATCCAACGCAAAGAGACTGGATTGTTTATTATTCCGAGGCTTACGAACTATTCTCCGGACGCACGCAAACTTTCTACGCGGAGCTCCTGCCGGAGTTGTGCCTGCTCGCCAGGCGGATGAACCGCAAAGTCATCGTCAAGCTGCATCCTTTTGAGAGTCGTCGAGCAAGAACGGCGATCATCGACAGAGTACTGTCTGCGGAGCAGCGCAGTCTCGTTGAAATACGCGAGGGACCGATGACCCCAGACCTGTTCGCGCGGGCGTGGTGCAGCCTTACGGTGGAGTCCAGCGTCGCTGTCGAGAGCACGCTCAACGGAGTACCGTGCTTTCTATGCAGTTGGTTTGATGCTTCCTGGTACGACTATGGCAAGCAGTATGCAAAATACTCTGCCGGCTATCCGCTCGATTCTCCCCAGCGGATTCGCGAGATTCCGCAGCTTTTAGAGCAGTTTCAGATCACCGAAGCCACCCGCCGAGGCCTTCAGACCCCAATCACCCCGGACCATCTAGAGTCCGTCTTGTCGGGAGCATGACCAACTTCAGCCGTAGAGACGCGGATTACCGCGTCTCCTCCAGAGACACCTGCCCGATCATGGCGAAACCAGCTCCCAAATGAGCGGCGTTCCCCGCTCTATATCGCAGGCCGCGTGTTTTCCCAGAACCTGATTGAAGTGCCGCGGGTGCAATCCGTCCGCTGGACGAATCGAACGCACATTCTGTTTCGTAAACATCTCGCCCTTCTTTGTATCTTCGACCACAAACAGGGAGCGTCGAAACTTGAGGCTGCTGGCCTCGCGCGGTCCCGAGGCAAACTCGACCGAGCCGAGAGCCTTTTCAGCGGTGCGCACGGCCTCCACCATCGCCTTGAATTCCTGGGGTTCGAGTGAAAACGCACCGTCCGGCCCGCCATCCGCCCGTCGCAGGCAAAGATGTCTCTCAATGATGCATGCTCCGAGCGCCACCGCGGCGACTGGAACCGCGATCCCCATCGTGTGATCGGAAAGCCCCACCGGGCAACCGAAACGGCGCGCCAGTTCCGGAATCGTGCGGAGGTTCGCCTCCTCCGGCGGTGCCGGGTAGGCGCTCGTGCACTTCAACAGCGCAATCTGAGTCGCACCCGCCCCACGCGCTGCCCCGACCGCTTCGGAGATCTCCTCTTCACTGGCCATGCCCGTGGACATAATCAGCGGCTTCCCGGTGCGAGCCATCTTCTGAATCAGTCCGATGTCAACTAACTCAAACGAGGCCACCTTGTGCGCGGGAACATTCATCTGTTCGAGAAAGTCGACGGCACTGTCGTCGAACGCGCTCGAAAACAAGTGCATCCCCAGTTCGTTTGCGATCTCCTTAAGTTTCGGCTGCCACTCCCAGGGCGTAAACGCCTCCTGGTAGAGGTCGTGAAGAATGCGGCCATCCCACAGCGTGCCCCCCGTAATCCGAAAACACTCTTCGTCGCTACGCAGCGTAATCGTATCCGCAGTGTAGGTCTGGAGCTTGACCGCATCCGCGCCAGCGTCCTTGGCGGCACGAAGAATCCGGACTGCCTGATCAAAACTCCGATTGTGATTGGCGGAGAGTTCGGCAATCACGTACACCGCGGACCCTGAACCGACTCGCCTCCCAGCAATCGTCACTTCAGTTGACATGAGTTTCGTTCCCGCATTCCCATGTAAAAAGCAACGCGTCCTCGTCAGCGACTCGTTCTTTCCCGGCCCGCCGAAAACCGCTCGCTTCGAAAAGGCGAACTGAGGCTTGATTGTCCGGCTTGACGAGTGCGTTCACTCGACGGACAGAATACGCGCGAACCAGAGCGCGCGTGGAAAACGCGATCAGTTCTTTGCCCCAGCCTTGGCCGCGGAACTCCGGCGCCACGTTCACCGATAGCAGCGCACTCTCGCCCTTGATTTGAAATCGCACCAAGCCCACCGGCTCGTCTGCTGCGTTCTCACCAATGTAGATTACCGACTGCGGGTCCTGAAGGCGCTCGGCAAACCAGCGGGAGTGGTTTTCCCAGGAAATGGCAGCCGAATGAAACGATGCCGCGCGTGCAACCGGATCATCCGCCCACGCGAACAACAATCGGCAGTCACTCTCACGCACCAATCGCAGGCTCAATTCTCGATCGAGAAGCGCGGCGCGTACCCGATCGCTCCCCAAACCATCCACCAATTGCCTCGCCGATTGCGACATCTCGAGTCGCCGATCGCCACTCCCCAATAACTCAGCTGTGATTTGCGCGAGAAACGAGCAATCGAGCGATTCCGCGGGCCCAGCATTGACCGCTGCACCAATCCTTGCCAGATGCTCCGCAATGAACCGCTGATTCTCGGCCACAACCACCAGGATCGCTGGCATGCCCAAGAGGCACATTTCCCAACATGTGGTGCCCGCTCCCGCTATAGCCAAGTCGGCCCACACCATCGACTCCGCCATGTTCGCTACATTTGACATCACTTCGACTCGGCCTGGGAATCTCTCTGCCTTTTCCGCGACACCGCTCCGGTTTTCTGCGCTGCCGCCCACGACCACGCGAATCTGTAGATTGTCAATAGACAAGTCGGCCAGTGCAGACAGGACGCGCGGTGTGAGGTCTTTGGGATCGCTCCCGCCCATCGTGAGCAAAATTCGTGTTCCTCGCTCCGGAACCTTTCGCGCCCAATTGCGGTAAGCCGTAAACTCGTTTCTGAGGAGCGCATAATGCGGGCCGAGAAGCAGGCGAGTGCGCGGCGCTCGTTTCGCGTACATTTCCGCGCGCGCGTGTACGTTTTGATTCAGTACCAACTCGGACGAATAAGACTCGAGTTCGCCGTTGTCGTCTATAACCAAAAGTGAAAGCACATTCTGCAACTCCGACACGTAATGTGCGTCGAAGTGGTATCCGTCCACTACAAGCCATTCGGCTTTGTGGAAAAGAGCAGCGTCGATGGTTTGCTGCATATCCTCGGCGCTACCCGGAACCCCGTGGATGGCAACCACCTTTACGGATTCTGATCGCAGTCGTTCCTGAATCGCGACGGTGGATTGCGCCATAGCGAATATCACATCTCCACCCGCATGTTGCCAAGCCTGAGCGAGCGCGAGGCAGCGCATCACGTGTCCAATACCGGACGTGACTGCGGCATCTGCGCGGACCAGAAGGATACCCCGTTTCATCAGCGCACTCTAAAAACGGGCTGAATCATCTCGCCTTCAAGATACTCTTCCGGAGCCGGTTCACTCAGCCATTTCGACACTGTCTTGCACACTTCCGCATACACTCGTAGCGTCTGTTCAATCGCCAGTGGATCGTGCGCCGCTGTCATGTTATGCGTGGCCAACAGCAGCACTCCGCGTTTCACGCATTCTTGCGCAAACAGACTTCGCACTAGGAAACTGTCTTTGCCGTCGGGATCGAGGAACTTGATCAACGACCAAACCGGATAACCGATGCACTTGATGCGATCCTGCAATCCCGCCTCTTTTGCCAACACATTCAATCCCTCTTGCAGCACGCGCCCGTTCGTATCCATGCGGGCCAGCGCATCGGTGGTTTCTAGCACATCGAGCACCTTCATAGCCGCTGCCATCGACGCCACTTCGCCCCCGAAGGTAAAGCTGAAAAAGATATCCTCAAACACCTTCATGGCGTCGGCTCCTCCCACTACGCACGAAATGGGGAATCCGTTGCCCATCGCTTTGCCAAAACAAGCCAAGTCGGGAGTCACTCCGAACCTCTTCTGCGCGCCCCCTAGCCCAAAGTGAAATCCACTGCAGATCTCGTCGAAAATGAGCAGAGCCCCATGCTCATGCGCCAGTTTTTTCACGCCTTCGAGAAAGCCCGCCGCCGGAGGCCAGAAGTTCACCGGCTCCATGATGACTGCGGCGAACTCGCCTTTGTGTTCGTCCAAAAGTTTCTGCAGCGATCCCAGATCGTTGTATACGAACGGATGCGTCAACTCCCGCACCGCTTGCGGAACGCCCGCATTTCGCGTCGTGCTGCCAATGTACCAATCCTGCCATCCGTGGTAACCGCAGCAGGCGATGCGCTCGCGCCCGGTGAGGGCTCGCGCAGCCCGGACCGCTCCTGAAGTAGCGTCCGATCCGTTCTTGCCAAAGCGCACTTTCTCCGCGCACGGGATGAGCCGCGTCAGCCGCTCCGCCAATTCCACCTCCAGCGGGTGCGGCAAAGAAAAACTGTGCCCTTGTCCCAACTGCTCCGCCACCGCTGCGTTTACCTCTTCGTGCGCGTAACCGAGAATGTTCGGAAGGAGTCCCTGGATGTAGTCGATATATTCATTCCCATCCACATCCCAAACGCGGCAGCCTTTGCCCTTCGCCAGGAACATCGGGGCCACCCCGCGGACGTGCTGGTTGGCTCCCTTGCTGAACGTCTGCGAACAGCCCGGGATCACCTTGCCCGCACGCTCCAGCCAGGCCTTCGATTTTTCAATCGGCAGGCGCGCCGCCGGCGCCGCTCGCGCATCATCGAAAAGGCTCTTGTAGTACCCGTGGTTGGAAACGATTTCCGAGTTCATCTTTTCCAGCCCCGGATTCTTCTCGATCAATTCAAAAACATCTTCCATCCCGAAACTCTCCTTTTCGCGAAAGGCCTTGTACACCGCCCGGATGAACTCCAGGTCTTCCGCCTCATCCACCGTCCAGCGGTAATGCTGATACAAGAACGTCGAATCATTCGCGACGTTGGCGGTTCGAAACTTTTCCGAACGCAGGTACGGCGTCACGTGCTCGCGCTCAGAAGGTTTACTCGCCTCGTGCCACGCCCTTTCCAGCGCGGAAAACGAAAATATCTCCGTATCCAGTCCATCCGGATAGCTCCGCACCATGGCATTCGAGGCGTAATCGAGATCGCCGCGTTGAAAGCGGCGCACTGCTCGATCGATCACATCCGGATCAATCAAGGGGCAATCGGCCGTAATGCGCACCACTTGCGACGCTTTTTCCCCGCGCGCGGCACCGTAGAAACGATCGAGGACATCGTTCTCGCTGCCACGATAACATGGGACGTCGTTCTCCCGGCACATCTTCTCGATGGCGTCGTCGGCCGGAGCGGTGGAAGTCGCTACCACTACCCGATCCACCAGCTTGGCTCGCTTCACGCGCTGAATGACGTGCCACAGCATCGGCCGTTTTTCGATCTCTGCCAGGCTCTTGCCCGGCAACCGGCTCGACCCCATGCGCGCCTGAATGATCGCAACCACCGGTCCCTCGCTCGCTTCGCTCGTCCAATTCAGCGCCTGCGGCGTTCCCTCTTCCGACGACTTCTTGGCTGCTTCCACCACCCGAATCACATCCCGGCTTTGTTCGAGACCGACCATGGGCCCGGTTCCGCTCCCTAGAGATTCCAGGAAGTGAACCATCTCCGCTACATACATGTCGTTCGCTTCAAACACGTACGGGATACTTTTCCAACCTTGCTCCCCGGCTGAAAACCATCGCACTTCCTGCGAACTGAAATCCCAAAGCGCAGTGCCGGTCTCGCCCACAACTTTGCACGTGCGCGTGTATGCCCGCTGCACAAAATCCAGATGCAGTTCCGCGCGCCGCCGCTCCGGAAAACTCAAGTAGATCCACGCCGAATCTTCGACATCCACGTCCAGACTGCTGAGGTGCTCAGCCCGGCAGGTCACTTCCGTCGGACGCCCCAACAGCCAGCAAACGTAATCCAGTTCGTGAGAACCGTCGAGAATAATGCCCCCGCCCAATTCATGGCGCGCGCTGTAGCTGTCGCGATAATGCTGCCAGGGTCGCCAGTCGGGAAGATATTGCCCCGCTTCCACGTTGAGCCAGAGCACGCGCCCGATCTTTCCCGAATCGATGAGCTCCTTCAATATTTGCAAGCCGGGGTGAAACCGCATGTTGTAGCCGATCTGAACGTTCCGGTCGCGCCGGCGCGCTTCGGCAATCAGTGCCTGGATTCCACTCGACTCGTGCGAAAGAGGTTTCTCGATAAAAACGTGGGCGTGAGCACGCAACGCGGCCAGCGCCTCCTCCACGTGGTACACCGGCGGAGTGCAGATCAGTACCATATCCGGCCTGAATTTCTGCAACGCCTCGCCATAGTCGTCGAAGACTTCCCCGTCCAGTTCCTCACGGCAGTACTTCAGCGCTTCGGGGCTGGTGTCGCAAAAGCCAAGCTGCCGCACGCCAAGCGACTTGAGATTCCTTGCGTGCCGCCGCCCAATCGAGCCGCAGCCGACCACCAGAGCTCGATATTCCACCCATCCGGAGGTGCTGGACATACTTATTTTGATTGCCTGCTCTCGAGCAAATGCGAGCGCTCGCCTTTCCCTTCATATTTCCCTTGATATTTCCGATCAAAGCGGGTCACAACTTTACCGAGCGCGTGGATCACGTCTTCCACATCCTGCGCCGTCATGGCATGGAACATCGGCAGGCTGATCAGCCGCTCATACGCGTCTTCGGCCACCGGATAGCTCTCTTTTGACCGGAAGCGCTCGCGGTAGTACGGATGTTGATGCACCGGAATGTAGTGAACATTCACGCCGATATTTTCCGCGCGCAGCGCTCGAAAAACCTCTCCTCGCCCCACCGCCAGCATTTCCAGTTTCAGCCGCACCGCATACAGGTGCCACGCCGGATCGACGCCATCGCGCACCGTTGGAACAAGTATCGCCGGCAAATCCCGGAACGCCTCCGTGTACTGCGCCGCGATTTCCCGGCGGCGCGCCAGGTTCGCTGCCAGTTTTTCCAGCTGTGAGAGTCCCAGCGCGCACGCGATATCCGTCAATCTGTAATTAAAGCCCAGTAGCACCATCTCGTAAAACCATTGCCCCGACTCCTGCCGCTGTCGCGCTTCGCTGCTGATGCCGTGATTGCGAAAGCGTCGCAGCGTCTCCGCCAGCCGCGCATCGTTGGTCGCAACCATTCCGCCTTCCCCGGTCGTCAGGTGCTTCACCGGATGAAAGCTGAACACGGTCATGTCGGCAATGCCCCCGACTCGTTTCCCGAAGTATTCCGCGCCCAGGGCATGGCAAGCATCTTCAATCAACAGCGCTCCATGCGTCTTCGCCTGTTCCCCCAGTTCATCGAGCGCCGCGGGATGTCCCGCATAATCGACCGCGATGATGGCTTTCGTCGATGAAGATGTCCGCGCAGAAAGTTTCCTGGCAACTTCCCCCGGATCGAGGTTCAACGTATCCGGCGAGACATCGGCGAACACCGGAGTCGCGCCCTGGTACAAAACGCAGTTGGCGGTCGCGCAGAATGTCATCGGGGTGGTGATCGCCTCATCCCCAGGCCCCAGTCGGGCGGCAAAAGCCGCACCGTGCAATGCCGCTGTCCCTGAACTGAAGCTGACCGCGTGCCGCGCCCCGACCCACGCCGCAAACCGTTCTTCGAACTCGCCGATCTTGGGTCCCGTGGTCAGCCAGTCCGACTTCAAAACCTCAACCACCGCTTGCACATCTGCTTCATCCAGGCTTTGCCGCCCGTACGGCAACAATTTTTCGCGCACGGGCGTACCCCCATGGATGGCAAGCGTTTCCAGCTTTGTAGGTAAGGCACTCATGTTGGCAGTCCGTGGTGCAAGTGCGATTCGTATCAGGCACGCCTTCACGTGCTGCGGAAAAGGCCTCGTATCAGGGCATTGCTTCAGCGATGCCGCAAGCCCGGCGAAATCAGCCGCCCCTTTAGGGGCTGCTCTCGCTAAGCCGACGTCGGCACCGCTTCCGCAGCGTCGGTTTCAGGCGCCACCAGTTCTTCCAGTTCACGCCGCGTCAGCCAGCGTTCATTGCTGTCGCTGGAATAACGAAAGCCTTCCGGAAGCGGCTTGGCGTTCATCCAGTTCTCCGATTTCCACCAGGGATGCGCCGGCTGAATCACGTACATATCTTCCGTCTCCAGCGTCTGCCGTGACTCGTCTTCAGACACCAGCACTTCGTGCAGCTTCTCTCCCGGACGAATCCCGATGTACTCCACCTGGCATCCGGGCGCAATCGTCTCCGCCAGGTCCACCAGTCGCATACTGGGAATCTTGGGAACAAAAATCTCGCCGCCGTGCATCTGCTCCAGGCAGCGAATCACAAACTTCACGCCCTGCTCCAGCGTCAGCCAGAATCGGGTCATGCGAGGGTCGGTGATCGTAATCTTCCCGCGCCGGCGCTGTTCCATGAAAACCGGGATCACGCTCCCACGGCTGCCGACCACGTTCCCGTAACGCGCGCAACTGAAGCGCGTATTTTTCGCGCCCGCGTAAGCATTCGCCTGCACAAACACTTTTTCCGCGCACAGCTTGGTGGCGCCGTACAGATTGATCGGATTCACCGCCTTGTCGGTGCTGAGCGCCAGAATGCGGCACACGCCTTGATCAATCGCCGCATCAATCACGTTGCGGCCGCCCATGATATTCGTCTGGATCGCTTCGAACGGATTGTACTCGCAAGCCGGCACTTGCTTGAGTGCCGCCGCATGCACCACCACCGTCACCGCCGAGAGCGCCCGCTTCAACCGTTCGACATCTCGGACGTCTCCAATGAAGTACCGCATGCTGGGATGATCGAGGCCCGCCGTTCTCATCTCATGCTGCTTCAACTCGTCCCGGCTGAACACCACCAGTCTTTGCGGATGGTAGTCGCGCAGCATGATCTCCACAAACTTCTTCCCGAACGACCCTGTTCCACCCGTCACCAGTATCGATTCCTGCGCCCAATTCAACATTACTTATTCCTTAGAATCCTCTTCTGTAGAATCCTCTTCTATCGATTCACCCGCCCAAAAAACAAGCCGCGTTTGAGCATCGCCTTAGATGCAGTAAGTGCCAAGCCCGACACCTCTTTTTTGTCTGGACATCGGACCTAGACGCTTGCCGCAGCCTGCCAAACCTTCGCGCTTCGAGTAACTACTTGTGCGACAGTATAGCTGAGGAACGTGCTGAGGACGTATAGCTGGCGATCCCATCGCGGCGGCGTGGCCCGGGCTACCCGCTCATTGCCCGATGTTTGCCGCTCGGCCTCAAGCGCCCACCGCCGCTTCTAGTTCATCGCCGCCCAGCAGCCGCTTGCGCAGTGAGCGGTAGAAGCCCGAGATGTGGGCCTCGAACTCAAACAGGCTCATGTCGGCGGTGACGTGGACGCGCGGCACGGCGAAGCGATTGATCTTTGCGCCAAACCCGCCTCCGGTGTTCATAAAGGCGCAGCGGAAACCTGCCTGCTCCGCCAGCCGCAAATCTCGCTGTGTGACCGTAGCGGCGTTGCCGAAGGGATACCCAAAGGCCCAAACGGTCTGCAAGAACACCGCGGCTCTCGAAAATCTCCCGCCGAGCCAATTCTTCGGGTGCGCACGCGAGCATTGGGTGGGAGAGAGAATGGGCGCCAATACTCATTCCCGCAGCGACCAGTTGCCGTAATCCGGCTCGATCTAGCGTAAGGAATCTGCAGGCCATGGTCGAGTTCTGAACGAGGCGCGCTGCCCAATCTTCTGAAAGCCCGAGCTGGTCTCGGATTTGGTCGAGGAATCTGCGCCTGAGCTCTTTATCGAACTGCGAAAGCCGTTGGACTAAGTTCCACCAACACGAGTGTTTCCCATTCGACGTAATTGGGCCAAGGCTGACGCTCGCTTCGGGGAGGCTGAGAGTGATGGGCTCGGTGGCGTCCAATAACATCAGATGGAGTTCCTCATACCAGAGCACGGAAGGTGTCTCACCGGCGGACGCGCCGGTAGCGAAGAAGAGGCAAGACAGGCCAAGCTCCTGCAGTATGGGAACCATTTCCGTCAGGGTGTTCCGCAGCGCGTCGTCACAGGTCAGCAATATCGAACGCGGAGGAAGTGACAGCCCTCCCTCCGACCATCGAAGGAAGTCTTCGGGGGAGATTATGTGGTAGCGCTTCTTCAGAAGCTGCAGTTGGCGCCGCAGCGAACCGGCATGCACCAGGTTACCGTCCAAAGCCACATTCTTGACTTCGTAACCTGCCGGGAACACACCATGGTATGTCACAACCGCGGGACCAGCACCGGCCGTGTAGCGCAGGTAACCGCTCCGAGACAATACGGGAAAGACAATGTGCTTCAGAGCAGGACTGACGAATCTCAAGATACCTCTTAACCGAAAAATTGTTCCGCAATTGCTCTCAGGTGTGGTTGCCAGTTCAAGGTTGATACTCCTACAGTAGGTTGTCCCTTTCACGACGCGCTAGAGTCGTGCGGCACAACGTCCTACGGCGCACTAGTGAAAAGCGATACACGAAGCCAGCCTTAAGAATCCCCCGAAGGGACGACTCATTCCCGGCTACGCTGAAGATCCAGACTTGCCTTTGTTGCTTCTGCAGATATGCGGCAGCCGAGCGAATTGCTGTCGCGTAGTTGCCATGGCCCCGTTGTGCCCTGGGGGTCCAGCAATCAAATATCATGGTGGCACTGGGGTCACTCGATTCAAGCCTAGAATTAATCTCCGACAAGTGGAATCCGTCATAAAGGTTGACCCACAGAAAGTGGGACGGTTGTGTTCCTGGCCCCTGTAATAAGTACCCAGTTGCCTGGCCTCGTCTTAGACGTTGGGCACAGCGCACAAGATATTCCAACGTCTGCTCGTCGTCAGCGTTGTTCATTGCAGCAGAAGCAATGTTCTCCCAACCCAAGGGGCTGAGAGCCACGCTTTCGCTTTCTGACAGCTTCATTTGAGAACCTTCAAAAAAGGCAACCTCGTTCTCGGATACCACGCTTCTTTTTGCCCTTGTCAGTGCGTGCGTCGCGGTCGCAACGATGCCCGTTTTGCCAATTCGGCTTTGTAGGCCACGGTACAAGTCTCGTCCGCTACGAAGCTGCTTCTCCAAAATTGGAAATCTTCCAGCAGAAGCCGCCAGCCAATGTCGGCCAACATTTATCAGATGCCGCGTCATGCTCTTTGATAACTGCAGATGGCGGGTTGAGCAAACGGCATTCGAAAAACGTTCTTTGTAAGTCTCATCACCTAATCCAAGGTCCAATCTCTTCACCGATGGGTCGGCGCACGCCTCTTCCGTTAAGAGCCGGAGCAGGCAGGAGCCAGGCGACGACTCCTCGTACTGGTTCTGGAAGGTCGGCAAATACCAAAACCAGCTATCAAAAAACCGGAATCCGTAGTTCCACGCGACCGGCCGACCGTTGACCTCCAACTGGCTGACCTTCAACCAACCGGCCGGACTCAGGAGTCTCCCGAGTTCCGTTAAGAAAAAGCGCCGCTGAGGGCGAATTAGAGGACTCAGGCGATTGGTCGCGAGAAAGCGTGAAATTTGGGCAGTAAAGATCAACTCCATGCCGGTCTCTAACTGTTCTGTGCTCAAGTGGGTAATGTGGATTGGACCAAGCTGGCCGAGTTTCTTCAGCCCACGTTTCTCACGCTCTTTCCGCAACACGGATTGGAGGACGGATTGCCGCTGCTCCTTGTCACCCAGAGAAATGACGCCACAATCGTATGCAGGTCGCTCGTGTAGATGGAAGCGGTGAGACCTAGCAATCGCTGTAATTGCTCGAAGGGTGTGCGACTCCGAAGGGACGTTGGCCAATACCAAATGCCGCACGTTGAGCTTATTCATCTCCTCGAGCACGGCCGCCAGCACTGCTGCTCGAGTCTCCGGCGCACTCACGATATCGCAGTAATCCGCGGTGCTGGCCGCCAGGAAGAAAGCTGTATCAGGCAACTCTCTATTGGTCGCCATGGCAGCCACTCCCCGGAGCTGGCCGGACTCATGGACAAGGAAGGTCAACGGGCAGAGACCGTCCGAGAAAGCGCGGCCGGCGGCCAAAGCCCAATGATGGGTAAAGAAGACCTCCGGGCGCTCCATTCGGAATACCAGATTGTTCCAGTCAAGAGTGATTTCCGGGTCTTCTGGAATCTTCCCCAGAACTGTTACCTTCACGGGCGCTCCATAAATAAGTGTAGCATCGCAGCGTCCGCGGTTGTCCGGCGTAAACGAGAACGGCACTGGGTGAATTTACTGATTTCAGACAGTACCAACGAGAACCGGAAAATATCCCCAAGCATGTAAATTTTGGACGGTTCTCACTCCAAGGATGATAAAATCAGCCGAATCCCTTACAATAGCTTGCTTTTGTCTGCCCAGCTTGCAGTGGGAAGGTCGGCTGGACCGGGAACCTGTGGCAACCGCGAAGGGATTGTCGCATCGAACTGGTGGGGCTAAGGAGTAACGATGTCATTGGGACCGCTGGTTCCACGAAGTAACGAACCGCAAAGTGACGTTTCACGTAACGGCGGATCGCGAGAACTGCAACCTGCGGAAGCTGAATTCCTAAGGCCGATCCACTCGGCGCTTTATAACGTGCTGCCGTCGCAGGAATCGACCCTGCGCGAATACATGCGCGTTCTCATCAAGCGCAAGTGGATGGTCATCGCGGTTATTGTCGGCATCTTCATGGCTGTCGCCATTGCCAGCCTGCGCCAGACTCCTGTCTACGAAGCGGTAGGCCGCATCGCCGTCAACAAAGCCGATCCCAACCTCATTACCTTCAAAGACTCGGGGCCGGTAGTCGACTACTACGACCAAGCCGATCTGGATACCGAGGTCCGTATCCTGCAGAGCGATCTGATGGCGCTGCAAGTCATCCGGCAATTGAATCTGGACAAGCGTCCCGAGTTCGGCGGTAATTCCGATCAAAAGCTACCCAACCTGGTCGCCGATCCCCTGTCGACCGATTCCAACCGCGTTTCGGCTCTGCTGGGAGGTTTTCGGGGACACCTCCGCGTCACTCTGATTCCCAACACCCGCATCATCGAGATTCATTACAACAGCACCGATCCTCAGCTCGCCGCCAGCGCCGTGAATACCTTGGCGGCCACCTATGTCGAGCAGAATTTCAAGACCAAATTCGAATCCACCATGCAGGCCTCCGACTGGCTTTCCAAACAACTCGTCGACTTGCAGATGAAAGTGGAAACCTCCCAGGAAAAGCTCGTGCGCTACCAGAAGGAGCACGAGATTCTCGGAACGGACGAAAAGCAGAACATCATCACCGAAAAGCTCGGCGTACTGAACAACGAAATGACGAGCGCCGAATTTGACCGCATGCAGAAGGAAGCCATGTATCGTCAGACCCAGACCGATGATCCGGACGCGATCGCGGCGGCTATCGACACGGGAGGTGGAACCGGCGCACTTCTGGGCAGGTTGCGCGATCAGCAGGCCGCTCTCAGAATTCAGGTTGCCGATCTCAACACTCAGTTCGGCCCCTCGTATCCGAAAATCGCACAGCTCAATAACCAACTGAAAGAGATTGACCGCCAACTGCAATCGGAAACGAACAAGGGCGTCGATCACCTCAGGGGGCAGTACCTCGCTGCTTTACAGCGCGAAATTATGTTGCGCGGCTCCTTTGAAAAGCAAAAACAGGAAGCCAATAAGCTCAACGAGAGTGCGATCGAGTACAGCATTCTGAAGCGCGACCTCGATAGCAACCGGACACTTTACGAGGGCTTGCTGGCAAAACTGAAGGAAGCAGGCGTCACTGCGGGATTGCGCTCCAATAGCTTTCGCATCATTGATGCAGCCCGTGTTCCCACTTCTCCCAGCGAACCCAACATTCCGCGTAATCTTTCTTTCGCACTGGTGCTGGGCGTCATCTCCGGTATCGGCTTGGCCTTCCTGCTCGAGAGCATGGACAACAGCGTCCGCACCCCCGAGCAGGCAACCGCGCTCTCGGCCCTTCCCTCTCTCGGAATGATCCCGCTCGGCTCCAAGTCAGGCAGCCATGGACCCACGGGCAAGCGCCTGGCTTTGACTGCTGCCTCCAAGGAAGTGGTGGAGACGGTAACCCTGGTTCGCCCCCAATCGCAGATGGCCGAATCCTATCGTGCGCTGCGGACTTCACTTCTGCTCTCCAATCTCGGGGCGCCGCCGAAAGTCATCATGGTGACCAGCGCGCGACCGCAGGAGGGCAAAACCACCACCAGCATCAACACCGCCATCGTGCTCGCGCAAAAGGGAACCCGCGTTCTCCTGGTGGATGCCGACCTGCGCCGCCCCAGTATTCACAAGACCCTGGGCATGGGCCCGCGCAGCGGTCTCAGCAATGTGCTCACCGGAAGCGCCACCTTGCAGCAAACCATTGTGACCTCTCCGATCCTGCCCAATCTTTTCATCATGCCCGCGGGTACGCCGCCTCCGAATCCCGCCGAATTGCTGGCCTCCTCCAACATGAGGGACCTGCTCGCGGAGTTGCGCGGACTCTACGACCATATCGTGATCGACACTCCCCCAACCCTTTCCGTCACCGACGCGGTCGTGCTCTCACCCCGCGCCGACGCCACCATTCTGGTAATTCGTTCCGGCCAGACCACGAAACAAGCACTGCGCCGGGCCCGCGATATATTGATGCAGGTCAATGCTCACGTGGCCGGCGTGCTGCTCAATGCCGTCAACCTAACCTCTCCCGATTATTATTATTACTACGAGTATCAAGGGAAATACGGCCAGTACTATCAGGAAGAACCTCCCGTCGCAGGGAACGAAACAGAACCGAAGGCGGTTTGAGGCAGTGTGTTTCGCTGCGCCAGTAAGTGAGATACACTCTTCGAGCATTTGAAGAGTCTCAGAAAATAAACTTGCTGTCGGCTCCGAGACCCAGCTTGGTAACGTGACCATGGTCGCTCCACTTTCAAACCGGGGACGTTGGCAGTTTGCGGCTGCTGTGGCCTTTCTCGCCTGCGTCTATATTTTTCTGACCGCCAAAGAGTTCGCGGCCAGTGTTTTTGCTGCCAGTGCGGATCTGCCAGCGCTGGAGCGCGCGGTGCGCCTCTCGCCGGGCAATGCGGACTATCGCCATCGCCTCGGGCGCTACTTTGCGTTTATCGCCGGTGACCCTCAGTCCGCCATCGACAGCCTTCGAGCCGCCGTCGCACTCAACCCCCACGATGCCCGCTATTGGTTCGATCTGGCAGGCGCATATCAGGTCGCTGGGGACATCGCTGGCCAGCGAGCTTCACTGGATCGCGCGTTGCGGGCCGAGCCCACCGCTCCCGATGTCGCGTGGGAAGCGGCAAACTTTTTTCTCATCGACGGCGACATCGACCGCGCCCTGCGCGAATTCCACGTCGTTATCGAGAACGACAATGAACTGATGGAACCCGCCGTGCGTGCCTGCTGGCGCGTCCGTCCCGACACGGATGCTCTCCTCCGGGACGTGGTGCCCGATCGTGCCCTGATTTTTTTTCTCGGTTTTCTAATGAGTAAGCAGGAAACCGAGGGCACCATTAAAACCTGGAATCGGCTCGCCCAGACCCACGCAAAGTTCCAGAACCGCTATCTCTACGAATACGTGCATTATCTCATTGAAGCGCATCGTCCCGACGCCGCCATGTCCGCCTGGCAGCAAACCGCTGGCGTTCTTGGCCTCTCCGCCTACCTGCCCACCGAGGACAACCTGGTAGTGAACGGCGACTTCAGCCTTGACGTCCTGAACGGAGGCTTCGACTGGACCTACGTCAATCGAACCGGGGTCCGCCTCTTGCTCGATCCGAGCGACTTCCGCCAAGGTCATCGCTCTCTTTCCCTCACCTTCGAAGGCCCCGGAATCAACGACGCCGGGATCCAACAACTCATCCCTGTGCACGGCCCAACCACTTACGATTTCTCCGCGTACTACAAGTCGGCGGAATTTCAGGGAGCAGGCGGACCCCAGATCGTTCTGCGCGATTACTACACCCGCGTGCCGCTGTATAACAGTGACCCGCTCACCGATGCTGACTTCTGGAAGGAAGTTCATTCCAAAGTGACGGTGCCGAACTCCACCAATCTGCTCTTGCTGTCCATCGAACGCTTCCCGGCGTACGCAGCAATTCGCGGCATGCTGTGGCTCGACGATTTCCAACTTTCTCCCGAAAATCCCCCCGACAATTCCCCTGACAATTCCCCCAAGAACTCCAAGGACAACCCGTGAGTTCCGCTCTGGCCACGCAACCTGAACCCGCGCCCGTCGCTAACCGATCGCACCCGCGACTTACCAACAACGCGCTGCTGATGGGCGCCGCCGCCGTACTGTTGCTGGGGCCGCTGGCTTTTGGAGCCGTCGAGCCCTGGTCCATTTTTGCTTTAGAGGCGTGCGCCGTGCTGCTGCTGGCGGCTTGGGCGTCCCGCCAGTGGATCAACCGTGAACTCGACGTCTCCGACCACGTTCTCTACCGCCCCATGGTGGCCTTTTTTGCGCTTGCGCTTGTGCAGTGGCTGACCGGAACCACGGCCTACCGTCTCGTGACCTACACTCACTTGCTGCTCTACGCCGCCTACGGCATGCTGGTGTTTGTCGTGACCCAGACTCTGCGTCGATCTTCTCAGTTTGAGCTGCTGGTCAAGTTGTTCACGGGTTACGGGGTGGTAGTGGCTCTGTTTGCGATCCTGCAGGGTCTGGCCCCGAATGGAAAGCTTTACTGGGTCAGGGCCCTGGAGCAGGGGGGGGCCATTTATGGACCCTACGTCAATCACAATCATTACGCCGGCCTGATGGAGATGCTCACGCCCTTCCCGCTGGTCCTGGCCGCGACTCGCTTGACTGACGGGAACCGCAAGATTGCGATGGCGGGAATTGCCGCCCTGATGGCAGCAAGTATTTTTCTTTCCGGTTCACGCGGAGGCATGGCGGCGTTCGTCGCGGAGATAGTGGTGCTGGGCGTGCTCCTGGTTCGCAAGCGCGAAGGAAGTTGGAAACAGCCTCTCATGCTGGGCGCGTTTCTGGTGATGGTGATTTTTTTTCTCGTCTGGATGGGCGGCAACGAACTCACCCGGCGCCTGACCAGCATTCACTCCGAAGCCCGTGAAGAGATCAGCGGAGGGGTTCGCCTCGCCATCGATCGCGACTGCTTGCGCATGTTTCTCAAGCGGCCATTTCTCGGTTGGGGACTCGGCACCTTTCCCATCGTCTACCCGGAATTTCGCAGTTTCTACACCACTTTCTTCGTGAACCAGGCACACAATGATTACCTGCAACTGCTGGTCGAGACCGGCCTGGCCGGATTCTCCATCGCGGTCTGGTTTCTGGTGCTGGCCTTCTGCCACGCCTCGGGCAAACTTAAGGACTGGACCGGGAATGCCAGCGGCGCGTTGAGCGTGGCCGCTCTGCTCGGCTGTGTGGGAATCCTGGTCCACAGCTTTCTCGATTTCAATCTGCAGATCCCCGCAAACGCCGCGCTGTTCTACGTTCTCTGCGCCATTGCCGCCTCCGCACCGCTCCTGGAATCGCAAAAGCGGCGCGTGCTCCGGCGGCACGGCTTGACCCCGCGACCGAGTTCGGAAACAGCGGCGTCTGGATCGGCGGTCACACAAGCGTAGCGCGGCAGAGTCTCCGAGTTTTCCCGCAGCCTGCCAGGGAAGGTACCACGGCCAAGAACCGCGGCAAGAAATCTGGGATTCTCCTCGCATCGGGGCTGCGTTGCGGCCGCTTCCGGCCCTGGGCGCGGGGAGGTACCTAGTTCCTACCGGATTACTTCGGTAATCTGGGCTTCTTTTGCGCTATTTTCCGTGATATAACGCCGATAGCTGCTCGTCAGGCTTTGGGCTGGAATTCCGTGGTTTTCCGGCTTGGTTTTCCGGCTTGGTTTTCTGCGTTTAGGTTGAAGCGCAGAGCGACGGCAGAGGAGGAGTCGTGTCCGAAGCGCGTACCGGGAAAAGGTTTCCGCTGCAATTGCCGATCAAGATTCATAGGGAAGATGCCGCGGGTGACACACACACCGGCATGACGGGCGATCTAAGTGCCGCCGGCGTGTACATCCGCGCCGACGCTGCGCTCGAGGTCGGCTCGCCCGTAGAGTTTGAGATCACCCTGCCGCCCGACGTCACGGGCGGCAAGGAAGATGTTGTGATTCAGTGCCGCGGCCGCGTCGTGCGGACCGATGAGCCCAATGCCAGCGCCGAGTCCGGACACAGCCGGGGCGTCGCTTGCGTAATCGATTCTTACGAATTCGTTCGCAACAGTTAACCGGGAGCGGGATCCATGCTGAAACTTATTCTGGCCGACAATCAGGCGATTTTCCGCGCTGGCATTGCCAAGGTGCTGGCCGTAGAAGACGAAATGCGCATTGTGGCCCAGGCGCAAACTGCCGAGCAGATGTTCATGGCGCTCGACAAATTTCGCGCCGCCGTGCTGATCATTGCCGGAGGTTTTCACTCCGACTTCAACTCCGTCCTCTCGGCTGCCAACAAGAACCGGACCCGCGTCGTCGTCCTCGCCGACACCGGCGAGAGCGCGCAGCGCTACATGGCGGCGGGCGCCCACGGCGTGGTCTATCGCAACGTCACCAGCCCGGCGCTGGTCGACTGCGTCCGCAAAATCGCCCGTGGCGAAAACTGGGTGCAGGACATGGCGGTGCCCAGCGAACTCACCGAAAACGATATGGTCGGGCTGCGCGTCCGTGACCGCTTGACGGCCAAGGAACTGCGCATCGTGGCACTGATCGTCCAGGGCTACAAGAACAAGGAAATCGCGACCCAGTTGGGTACGACCGAGCAGGTGATCAAGAACTACCTGCGCAACGTCTACGACAAGAT
>CAVVNA010000001.1:0-48305 GCA_963749275.1 uncultured Acidobacteriaceae bacterium | reverse complement strand
TGCTGGAACGGGCTACGGGGCAGATGCGGAGCTTCGGTCCGCCGGACGGGCGAGACGCCCGTCCCTCCACAGGCACTGCGCCCGTTGCCCGGGTTTCCGGCGGGGGCTGGGCTGAGACTCCGTTGGACGATTGGATCTTTGCTCCCGACCACGCCATCCCGCTCCTGGAGAACCACTTCGGCGTGCTCTCGCTGGAAGGCTTCGGGCTGGCGGGGAAGCGGGCGGCGGCTTCGGCGGCGGGGGCGATTCTGCATTACATCCGGTCAACGCAGCGCGGCACGCTCGATCATGTGGACCGCATCGGCTTCTACGAGCGGCAGAATTGCCTGGTGCTCGATGCGGTCACGGTGCGCAACCTGGAGCTGATCGAACCACTATTTGCTGGGACGGATGCCGGCGTTACTCTGTTCCGCTGCCTCGATGCGACCGTGACGCCGATGGGCAAGCGCTTGCTGCGTACATGGATGCTGCGTCCGTCTTTGGATCGGGACGAGATTGAAGGCAGGCTGGATTCCGTTGAA
This sequence comes from uncultured Acidobacteriaceae bacterium, assembly GCA_963749275.1. GTDB lineage: Bacteria > Acidobacteriota > Terriglobia > Terriglobales > Acidobacteriaceae > Acidiflorens. The sequence continues at coordinate 47,784 of CAVVNA010000001.1, read as the reverse complement.
GCGCAACTGAAAGACACGATGCGGCGCGAAGAATTGCGCCGGTCGCTGGATGGAATTCTTGATCTTGAACGTCTGCTGAGCCGGGTCACACTGGAGACCGCGAATCCGCGGGACGTGCTGGCCCTATCGGCATCGCTCGCAAGAATTCCCAAGGTGCGAACGGTGCTCGGCGCGTTCTCGGCATCGCGACTCAGCACATTGCACGAAGCGATCGACGAACTGGGCGATCTGCGAGAGAAGATCGACGGCACGCTGGTTCCAGAGCCTCCGCTCACGCTAGGCGATGGCGGGGTAATCGCTGCGGGCGTTGACAAAGATCTGGACGAACTGCGCGACCTGAGCCGCAACTCGAAACAATACCTGGCGCAAGTGGAGACGCGCGAACGGGAGCGGACGGGGATTGGATCGCTCAAGGTAAAGTTCAACTCCATCTTTGGCTACTACATTGAGATTTCAAAGGCGAACCTGCACCTTTCGCCCGCCGACTACGAACGCAAGCAGACGCTGGTGAATGCCGAGCGCTTTACGACTCCGGAGCTGAAAGAGTATGAGTCCAAGATTCTGGACGCGCAGGAGAAGATTGTAGAAATCGAGCGCCGTCTGTTTACCGAATTGCGTTCCGCCATTGCCGCCGAGGCCAAGCGCATCCGGCAAACTGCGCTGGCACTGGCTGAAGTGGATGTGCTCGGCTGCCTGGCCCACATTGCGGCGCTGCGGAATTACTGCCGGCCGCGGTTTGACGAAGCTGAAAAAACCGTGGACGTCCTTGATCTGGAAATTGTCGAAGGACGTCATCCGGTGATCGAGCTGCAAGAACTGGCCGCAGGCAGCGAGCGCTTTGTTGCCAATGATCTATTCCTGGATGCCTCAACGCACAACATCATTGTGCTGACGGGGCCGAACATGGGCGGCAAGAGCACGTATCTGCGGCAGGCGGCGCTGATCGTGATTATGGCGCAGATGGGCTCGTTTGTTCCCGCGCGAGCCGTGCGGCTGGGCATCGTCGATCGCGTGTTCACCCGCATCGGCGCGAGCGACAACGTGGCGCGGGGGCGGTCGACGTTCATGGTCGAGATGACGGAGACAGCCGCGATTCTACACACGGCGACAGCGAGCTCCTTGATCCTGTTAGACGAAGTCGGCCGCGGCACGTCCACCTATGACGGCCTCGCGATCGCCTGGGCCGCCATCGAGTATCTGCACGCGCGAGTGCATGCCAAGACTTTATTTGCCACGCACTATTTCGAGCTTACCGAATTGGCGGAGCAGTTGAGCGGCGTGAAAAACTATCACGTCTCCGTCAAAGAGACCGGCGGAAGCGTAGTTTTTCTGCGCCGTGTTGAACCGGGAGCGGCCGACCGCAGCTACGGAATTGAAGTAGCAAAGCTGGCGGGACTGCCGAACGAAGTCGTGGTGCGTGCGCGCGAGGTGCTGGCCGAGCATGAATCGTCCGAGCACCGGCTCTCGGAGCATCTGACGCCGGGCAGTTCCACAGAGCCGGAGCGTCCGACGCAGTTGACCATCTTCACGCCGCTCTCGCAGCCCGTGCTGGAAAAGCTGCGCGAAGTAGATTTGAATCGGCTGACGCCGCTCGAAGCGTTAAACTTGCTGGCGGAGTTGAAGAAAGAAATCTAACCGTTGAGACGCGGAGTTTTCATCAAGGTTGTTAAGTGCAAGCACAGAAAGCATCCCGTCTTTCCCCAAGTTTCCGGTCAGCACGCGAATCAATTATCATGTTCGAGACTATTAAAGACTTAGAAGCCGGGCGGAATAGGAGGATAAGCATGAAGCGCATTGTTGTGGTTCTCGTAATCGTTGCCGCGGCGATACCAGTTCTTGTTCTTGGACAAACCTCGGCGATCAAGCATGTGATTCTGTCTCCGAAGTCTAATCTGGACACGGCCAGTGTTTCGGAAGGATTTGCCAAGTATTGCCCTAACGTTGTGGTCACGGAGAACGAATCCAAGGCCGACTATGTGTTGGAGGCTTCAAGTAAAATGACTTACTCGGACGGGGACTCGTACAGCCACTGGCACTTCACTCTGCTCAACAAAGATGGGGATGTACTGATGACTACGCATCCAGAGACACACGTTGCGCACAGATTCAAGCATCACTTTGTGTCCGTCTGTAAATACATCAACGGCAAGTAAATTGCAATCCGGACTGTCTAGGCTATGACCATGAAAGGCCCAAAGCGATTTCCTGTACATAAGAAACTGAGGTTTGCTATTGGTGAAAAGGTCCGAGTTAAAATGCCCGGCGTGAATGGCACTGTCATGCAGGTTGACGACGAACAGGGGCCCATCGGGGAATACTGGCACACAATTGACACGGTACACGGTGAGCGCAGGGAACCCGGATGCAACCTCGAACTGATCCCAACACCTTTGACCAGTTCAGGGGGCAGGGCAGCGGCACCCATGCACACCTTTCACTTGCACGGCGACAACTCTCGTATCAACCTGAACAGCACCGACAACTCTACAAATATCGTCTCCAAATCCAACGACCGGCTTTTTGTGGAGCTACATGAAAAAGCCAGTTCCATTGAAGACGAAACCGCCCGCGAGGATATTCGCGCCCGTATAGGCGAGCTGGAGTTGGCGTGTAAATCAGGCGGTTTTTTGCAGGCATATCAAGGCTTCATCACGTCAGCCGCGAACCACATGACTTTGTTTGCGCCACTGCTGCCGCTGTTGACGCAAATGCTTTCAACTCACTCCTAGCGGAAACACGGAACGTTTCCTTAAATCAGACATAAAGATGCGTGACTTAAAACTCAACGTCGGCCAACTCCTAATCATCGGCTTCGACGGGACCGAGATGTCTCCCCGTCTCGCTTCCCTGCTCACGAAGATTCAGCCGGCGGGCGTGATTCTGTTTGCCCGCAACATCAAGGGGGCCGAGCAGACTCACGCCCTTTTGCGCGAATGCCAGAAGTGCGTGGCCACTCCGCTTTTCACTTGCGTGGACCTTGAAGGCGGCACGGTGGACCGTTTCCACAACGTGATCGGTCGGACGCCGTCTCCGGCCGAGGTTTTTGCCACGGGCAGCCGCGCGCTTTTTCGCAAGCATGGGCGTGTGATCGGCGAAAACTGCGCAGCGCTTGGCTTTAACGTCGATTTTGCCCCGGTGCTCGACTTGGCCTACCAGGCGTCGCGTTCGGTGCTGAGTTCGCGGGCGGTTTCGGACGATCCGAAGCAGGTGGTTGTCTACGCCCGTGAGTTTCTGCGCGGATTGGGCGAGGCCGGAGTGCTCGGCTGCGGCAAACACTTCCCTGGACTGGGCGAGGCCACGCTCGATACGCATCATGAACTCCCCAGCGTGGAAAAACCGCTGCGCAAATTGTGGGACGAGGATCTGCTTCCCTATCGCTCGTTATCGTTGCGGCGCGAATTGCCGTTCGTCATGGTTTCGCACGCCGCATTTCCAGCGGTGACCAAGGCGCGCATTCCGGCGTCGCTCTCGAAGAAATGGATCACCGGCATTCTGCGCAAGAAGATTGGCTACCGCGGCCTGGTCTGTTCCGACGATCTGGAGATGGGCGGCGTGCTGGCGGCGGGTCCGATCGAACAGGCCGCGATCGAACAAGTGATGATCGGGCACATCCGCGCCGGGGGCGATCTTGGCCTGATCTGCCATCGCGAAGATTTCATTCTGCGGGCGCACGCGGCCATGATCCGCGAAGCGGAGCGCGACGGCCGATTTGCCCGCCGCGTGCGGGAATCGGCAGGGCGCGTGCTAGCGTTCAAGCTGGCGTTCAAAGAAAAGGCGTTTGATAAGAAATCAGCGGCGAGGCGCCACGCTCCCGCTCCCACTGCCGCACGAATCGAGAAGCTGACGCGGCAGCTCTGGGAGTTCGGAGAAGAAATCCGGCTGGCTACGCTGGCTCGCTCGGGAGGAGAGTGGGCATGATTATTGCCGGCGTGATGAGTGGCACCTCGGCGGACGGAATCAATGTGGCGCTGGTGCGCTTCTCAGCCAACACCGGACGGGCGAGGCGCCCGTCCCCACACAAACACCAGCGCTCAGATTTTAGACTTCTTGCTCACGCGCAGTATCCGTTCCCTGCCCCGATTCGGCGCGCAATTTTGGAGATGATGAATGCGGAATTGGCCCACGTTGCGGATCTGGCCCGTCTGAACTTTCTTCTCGGCGAACTGTACGCGGAGGCGGTGGCGAAGACAGCGCGCCAGCATCGCGTGAAGCTCGACCTGGTTGGCTGCCATGGCCAGACGCTGTATCACCAGGGAACACCAGAGCGATTTTTCGGGCGACGATTGGCGGTAACGTGGCAAACGGGTGAAGCCGCGGTGATCGCGGCGCGGCTGGGCGTGCCGGTGGTTTCCGATTTTCGTCCCGCGGATATCGCGGCCGGGGGGAAAGGCGCGCCGCTGGTGCCGTTCCTCGACTTCCTTCTTTATCGCGATGCGCGAGTGGGACGCATTGCGCAGGACCGCATTGCGCAGAACGTTGGCGGAATTGCGAATCTGACGGCGATTCCTGCGGGCGCTTCGCTATGCCAGGTGGTTGCATTTGACACCGGCCCCGGCAACATGGTGATTGATGCGGTGATGGAGGAGCTATTCGCACGGCGCTATGATCGCGATGGCAAAGTCGCGGCCTCGGGACGCGTATTGGATGGCGTGATCGCACAGTTGTTGCGCGCGCACTTTTTCCGGCAGAAGCCTCCGCGGACGGCGGGTCGCGAGGAATTCGGCCGGGAATACGTGGGCCGATTTCTCCGGATCTGCCGCGGCGCCAGCAAGGCTGACGTGGTGGCGACGGCAACGGCATTGACGGCGCGATCGATTGCGGACGCACTGCAGCGCTTCGTGGTGCCGCAATTCGGGGCGCGGCGCCGTGATCACGAGATGATCGTCTCGGGCGGAGGCGCAAAGAATCCGACGCTGATGGCCATGTTGCGCGATGAAATCGCACCCTTGGGGATCGGACTGCATTTCTCGGACGAGTTTGGCCTTCCGGCGGAGGCCAAGGAGGCAGTGGCTTTTGCCCTGCTCGCGCATGAGACCTGGCATCGAAGGCCAAGTAATGTGCCGTCGGCTACGGGAGCGAAGCGGGCGGCGATCCTAGGAAAGATCTCGTATGCGTAAGACGGCAGCGCAAGAAAGACCAGCGCAAGAAAGAATTGTCATCCTGAGCGAAGCGAAGGACCTGCTTTCTGCCCGCTCCCGACACACCTCCCTCAGGATGACAATTCTGCTGCTAGTCACCGCCGCAGTGGTGCTCCCTCTCCTCTCCTGCTCGCCAGCTCCCGATCCCAACACGCTGGTGATGATTATTGAAAGCAGCCCAACCAATCTTGATCCCCGAGTCGGGATCGACGCGCAATCGGAGCGCATTGGCGAACTCCTCTTTGACGCGCTGCTGACCCGCGACGAGCACCTAAATGTTCAGCCCGGCCTGGCGGAGCGTTGGGAGATTCCGGATCCCTTGACCTACATCTTCCACCTGCATCGCGGCGTAACCTTTCACGATGGGCGCCCGCTTACCTCCCGCGACGTTAAGTGGACGTTCGACTCGCTGCTCGAGGGAAAGATGCGCAGTACGAAGTCGGCGGCATACCGTTTCGTGGATCACATCGATGCGCCCGACGAGTTCACCGTGGTATTTCATCTGAAGGAGCCGTACGCGACCTTGCTGTGGAATCTCTCGGAGGGGGCGATCGGCATCGTGCCCTACGGGATGCTCGAGGAGATCACGCGGAATCCGATGGGCTCGGGACCGTTCAAGTATGTCAGCGCCGAGCAGGACAAAGAGGTCGTCGTCGAGCGCAACGACAACTACTGGGGTGCAAAGGCGCGCCTGGCCAGGGTACGCTTCACCGTCGTGCCCGACGCGACCACGCGGGCGCTGGAATTGCGCAAGGGCAGCGCAGATGTCGCGATCAATGCGCTTACTTCCGACACCATTGTGGCGCTGGAGCGCGAGTCGAATTTACAGGTTGAGCGCGCTCCGGGCACGGTGCTTTCCTATCTCGCGTTTAACCTGCGCGACCGGACCTTGCAGGATGTGCGGGTTCGCCAGGCGATCGCGTATGCCATCGACCGCGGTCCTCTACTCGAATACATCTGGCGCGGCTTCGCGCAACCGGCTCGGAGTGTGCTCCCGCCGCAAAGCTGGGCGTATGACGCGGACGTGGCGGCCTACCCACACAATCCAGAGAAAGCCCGCCAGATGCTCGATGCCGCCGGCTACCGGGTTCGCGACGGCGTTCGCTTTCACCTGACGATGAAGACGTCTACGGAGGAGTCCACGCGGCTGCTGGCTGCGGTGTTGCAGCAGCAGTTGCGAGATGTGGGCATTGCGCTCGACATCCGCACCTTCGAGTTCGCCACATTCTTTGCCGACGTCACCAGCGGCGCTTTTCAGCTCTATTCTTTGCGTTGGATCGGCGGCAACGAAGATCCGGATATTTTTGAGTACTCCTTTCACTCCAACCGATTCCCGCCCGAAGGCGCCAACCGCGGTTTCTATTCCAATCCGCGTATCGACGGGTTGATCGACCAGGCGCGCCGCGAAACCGATCAGAATGCCCGCCGACGGCTGTACTTTGAAGTTCAGGAAGTGCTGGCACAAGATGAGCCGTATATCAATCTGTGGTATTTCGATAACGTGCTCGTGCACACGCGGCGCGTGCGGAACGTGACCCTGAATCCGTCGGGCAATTACGACTTTCTGAAGACGGCTGAAATCGGTAGCCAGTAGCCAGTTGCCAGTGCGCGAAGCATCCGCAATTTTCAGCGTGTTACCATCGTCTCTTGAAAATTCTTTTTATCGGTGACATTTTTGGCCGCCCGGGGCGGACGATCGTAAAAGATCGCCTGCCTGAACTGCGCCAGCAGCACGCCGTGGATCTGGTCATCGCCAACTGCGAAAATGCCGCGGCTGGCTTCGGAATCACGCCTGCGCTGGCGGAAGAGCTTTTCGATCTGGGTATCGACGTGATGACCACCGGAAATCACGTCTGGGACAAACGCGAAATCATCGAATACTTCCACATGGCCGACGGCAATCCACACAGTCCGGCGCGCCGCCTGCTGCGGCCGGCAAATTTTCCGCAGAACCTGCCCGGTTGGGGAGTGTACGAAGGCCAAAAAAACGGCGTCGCTTATGCCGTCGTGGACCTTCAGGGACGTGTGTTCATGGGGTCAAGCGACGATCCCTTTCGCTACGCCGATCAGCTTCTGGAACAGATCAAGTCGAAGGTCGTGTTGGTGGATTTCCATGCCGAGGCCACGTCCGAAAAAATCGCCTTCGGCTGGTACGTCGACGGGCGCGTCACCGCCGTCGTGGGCACGCACACGCACATTCCCACCGCGGATGAGACCGTCCTGCCCAAGGGCACCGCCTACATCACGGACGTCGGCATGACCGGGCCGTACGACAGCGTCATTGGGGTCAAGAAAGAATTAGTGATCGAAAAGTTTCTCAGCGGGATGCCGGCGCGCTTCGAAGCTGCTAACGGCGACGTCCGACTGTGCGCCGTGCTGGTCGAGTGCGATGACCGCACCGGGCGCGCCACTCGGATGGAACGGCTAATGCTGCGGTGAACCTCTCCCTCACGTTCCGACTCCGCCCGTTACGACCGTAGTTCCCAAGCCCGATTTCGCTTGCAAGACAGCAGCAGCCGGGCATTCTATAGTAAGTAATATGCGATGGCTGCCAGCAGGCATTGTTTTCTTGCTTGCCGGAATGTGTCTGGCCACAGACACTCCCCCGGTCGCTGCGCCATCGCTCTGCTCCAATTCCAAGGGCGCGCCCGCCTGCCAGGGTCCTGTCAAAGACCTGAAGGCCGCTCGCCAAGCTTTCGCGCGCGGGCTGAAACTCGAGAAATCGAAGAATCTCGACCAAGCCTTTTACGAATTTGAGGAAGCGTCTCGCTTGGTCCCGCAAAACGTGGAGTACCTGACCGCGCGGGAGATGACGCGACAACATCTGGCCGGGATGCATCTGGAACGCGGAAACAGCGACCTGCTCGATGGTCGGCAAGTCGAGGCGCTGGCGGAGTTTCGAACGGCGCTCAACCTCGATCCGCAGAACGAATTCGCTCAGCAACGAATAAGCGACGCCCTGGGGCCCGCGCCGATGCGCGTTGCAAGCCCGCCGCAAGTGGTCGCCAGCGCCGAGGCGATCGCCGCTAAACCGATCGACGGACGCCACGACTTCCACTACCGCGGCGATTCGCGCGGTCTGCTCACGTCAGTCGCTGCAAGCTATGGACTGACGGTGATCTTCGACGATACCTTCGCCAGCCGCCGGGTGCGCTTCGATATTGAGAATGCCGATTTCGCAACCGCCCTGCAGGCGGCCTCCGAGGCCACCAAGAGCTTCAGCGTGGCGCTGGAAGACACCATTCTTTTTGCCAGCGCTGACACCCCTGAAAACCACCGCTCCTACGACCGCATGGGCATGCGCTCGTTTTACATCGCGGGCGGCGATCCTGCCAAGGATTTGAACGACCTGATCAGCACGCTGCGGACGCTCTTTGAGTTCAAGTTCGTGAACCTCAACGCCGCCTCGAGCACGATCACGGTGCGCGGGCCGAAGGCGGCACTGGAAGCCGCAACCCAGTTTCTCGAAGAGTTCGATAGTCCGCGTCCGGAAGTAATGCTCGATCTGAAAGTCTTCCAGGTGAGCCACACCTACATGCGTTCGATCGGGCTGCACGTTCCTGATAATTTCAATCTTTTCAATATTCCGGCGGCCGCACTCAAGCTTCTTGGCGGACAAAACATCCAGAGCCTGATCAACCAACTGATTTCCTCTGGCGGTATCAACCAAGCAGGCAGTCAGAGTATTTCCGCCCTGCTCGCGCAATTGCAAAGCCAGCAGAATTCCGTCTTCAGCCAGCCGCTCGCGACCTTTGGCGGCGGGCTCACGCTGATGGGCCTTAGCCTGGATAATCTGTCCGCCGCGCTTACCATGAATTCGAGTTCCGTCCAGGAGCTCGATCACGTCCACCTGCGGGCCTCCCAGGAAAAGGACGCCACTTTTAAGCTGGGAGAGCGCTATCCCATCCTCAACGCCAGCTTTGCGCCGATTTATAACAGTTCCGCCATCGCGGCGGTCGTCGGGAATCAGTCATACGCCGCGCCCTTTCCTTCCGTCAGTTATGAGGACATCGGACTCACGCTCAAGGCGAAGCCGCTGGTGCACAACAATTCAGACATAGCGCTCGAGCTGGAGCTGCAATTCCGCACTTTGGGCGCTACAAACTCAAATGGCATTCCGATAATTTCCAATCGTGAGTACAAGGGCGGGATCATGCTCAAGGAAGGCCAACCGGCGGTCGTAGCGGGAATGGTCACCGCGTCCGAAGAGAGGACCCTGAGCGGTCTGCCCGGGCTATCCAAAATCCCGGGCTTCGGCCTCCTCACCTCCCAGAGCACCAAGCAGGAAGAGAACGATGAGCTACTGATCCTGATCACGCCGTACGTCGTCCGCAGCCCGGAGCGCACCGCACCGAGGGAAATCTGGATGAGCAAGTAAATCGGGTGATCGGCCCATCGGGTGATCGAAAACCTGAAACCCAACAGGTCTTGACCTTCGATCACCCGACGACCCGATCACCCGATCTACTTCTGGCTCGCCTGGAAGTCCACAATCTTCTTCAGCAGCTCGACGGGCGCGCCTCCGGGTAGGTTCCGTCCATTGATGAACAGGGTCGGCGTGGCACTGACGCCCACCGATCTGCCCAGGGCAATAGAGGCTTCGATTCGGGCTTTCGTATCCGGCTTGGCGGCGCAGGCGGCGATCTCTTCGGCATTCGCGCCCGATGCGGTTGCGATGGCCTTCAGCTTTTCGTCGGCGTTCGCCTGTGTGATATTGGCCTGCTCGTCAAACGTCTTCTGGATAAACTTCCAGACTGCATCATTCGAAGGCTGCCCCGGCGAAGCGCGCCCAATGCATTCGATATAGCCGGCCGCTTTCTCTGCCCAGTCGTGCGCGGGCAGTGGAAAATTCTGGAAAACAAAGTGGGCCTCGGGCTCCTGCTCCAGCAGTTGCTCAATCGCGGGTGCGGCCTTCGCACAGTGCGGGCACTGCATATCGCTGAACTCGACAATCGTCACTGGAGCCTTTGCCGGTCCCTTGGCGGGGCCGCTCACGCCTTTTTCCAGCTTGGCGCGGGCATCGTCAAAGGGCTTCGCACCAAAGGGCAGGATGTCGCCCGAAATTGCATGCTTGCCATCACCGCTGACCAGCAACCGATTCTGGTTTGAGCCCTGCGGGTTGGTGATCACCAGCGACACCTCCGCCAGTCCCGGCACCTCGGAAGGACGAATATCAGTCACCTTCCACGTCACCGTGGGATCGTAGCCAAACATTTGGAACAGGAACGAGTCGACCGTGTCTTCGGTGGGCAGAGCCGTCGAGCTTCCCCCGGCGGGTGAAGGGGCCGCTGGTTTGGCTGCTGTTTTTGCCGGGCGAGTGGGTTGGGGCTGACCGATGGCGACGCCGGACAACAGAAGACCAGCGAACAGTGCGCGTTGCATGATTGTCATAATATGTTTTGAGTTCGTTTGGAATTCGATTGTTACAAAAAGCAGCGCGGTTGTCATTTCCGAAGCTTCGCCAGTGGAGAGCCGGTCGCCCCCGCCCGGCCGCCGAACTGCTGGACGGGCGAGACGCCCCTCTCTCCACCGAACATCTCATCAGGCGGTCACGGTGCTAGAGCTCCGACTTGGCCGCGATTGGGAATCTCCTCCCATAGCCGAACGCCTTGGCGGAGATCTTGATTCCGGGCGCCGCTTGCTGCCGCTTGTATTCGCTACGCTCAATCATGCGGATGACTCGCCGCACCAGATCCAGATCAAAATGGCGATTGCGAGCAATCTGTTCGGCCGAGCACAACTCCTCTACGAAGTCTTCGAGAATCGCATCGAGCACATCGTAGGGTGGGAGTGAATCCAAATCTTTCTGATCCGGCCGCAATTCGGCAGACGGCGGCTTCTCAATCGTTGCTTCCGGAATCACTTTGCGCCGCGAGTTCACATAAGCGCTCAGGCGGTACACCAACGTCTTCGGTACGTCTGAGATCACGGCCAACCCACCCACCATATCGCCGTAGAGAGTGCAATAGCCGACGGCCAATTCGCTCTTGTTGCCGGTCGAAAGCACCAGCGCGCCAAACTTGTTCGACATGGACATCAGCAGCAACCCGCGGGCGCGGGACTGAATGTTTTCTTCGGTGACGTCCTGCGGCAGCTCGCCAAACACTGGCGCAAGCGTCTGGCGCACGGTTTCGTAAATTTCCTGGATCGAGACCAGTTCGAAGCGAATCCTCAAGTTGCTGGCAAGTTCCCGCGCATCGTCAATCGAACCTCGCGAGGAGTACGGTCCGGGCATGCCGACTCCGATTACGTTCTCGGAGCCGAGCGCATCGGCCGCAATCGAAGCGGTGAGCGCGGAGTCGATGCCGCCGCTGAGTCCGACGATCGCCCGCTGGAAGCCGCATTTGTGAACGTAATCTCGCGTGCCCAGAACCAGCGCTTCGTACGCGCTGGCTTCTTCACCGACAACCTGTGGGTGCATGTCTCCAATGATGTTCGCGAAATCGAGCTTCTGGGAATCGAAGTAGATCAGGTCTTCCTCGAACGACTTCGCTTGCGCGATCACCTGTCCATCGGGCGCAATCACCAGGCTCGATCCGTCGAAAACCAGACTGTCGTTGCCCCCGACCTGGTTCACCATCGCGACCAGCACTTTCTGATTCTTCGCGATGGCTGCCAGCATGTCGCGGCGCAGTTCGCGCTTGCCCAGCCAAAATGGCGACGCGGATATGTTGAGCACGAAGTTGCCGCCGGCCCGGACCAATTCTTCCACCGGGTCGATGCCGTAAAGCCGCCGGTTCCAAAAGCGCTTGTCGTTCCAGGCATCCTCACAGATGGTCAAAGCCATCTGCTTGCCGCAAAAGCTGAAGAGTTGCTGGCTCTTGGCGGGAGCGAAGTTGCGCATCTCGTCGAAGACATCATAGGTGGGCAAAAGCATCTTCGACTGGATGAAGTCGATGCGCCCTTCACGCAGCAGGGCGGCGGAGTTCATCGCTTTCTTGCCCGAGTCCGCTTCGGCTGGAGTTACCGTCCCGCAGATCACGGCAATGCCCTGCGTTTCCGCTGCGATCCTCTCGACGCTAGCGCGACAGCGCGCCACAAACGACGGCCTCTCGACCAGATCGCGAGGCGGGTAACCGCAGACGGCGAGCTCTGGAAAAAGAATCAGGCCAGCGCCAGCGCTCCGCGCCTGAAGCGCAAACTGGATGATCTTGGCAGCGTTGCCAGAGAAGTCCCCCACGGTGGGGTTGATCTGGCCAAGGGCAATCTTCACCCTCCTAGTGTAGAAGGTCGAGGTGCGGAAGGTCGAGGCGTACCAGACCCGTGGCGCTAGTGAGGTTCGTATCAGGGCATCGCTTTAGCGATACCGTTGATTCAATGCCTCAATCGCTCAATGGTTCAATAATTTTAGCCCAGTTGGGGCCTGGGTCCGACCCCGGACCAGTCGATGGAGGCGCGCCCATCGGTGGCAGGTTGGAGGGGTTGGCCGGATGGGACTCCGGCATCTGTTCTCCGGGACGCCTCAACGTGGGCGCAGTCGCTGGGCGATCTTCCTGTTTCTTGGCAACGGTTGGCGCACCCAGATCGACTTCCTTTTCGACGCGCACGATTTTCTGGCCATCCACCTTCATGGTCTCGACGCGCACCACTTCGTCGCCGACGAAGCGCACAAAATCTACGTCCTCTGGGGGCGTGCCGTAGATCCATTCTTCGTACTCAACTCCGTCCTCAACTCCGCCGGTGTGTTCGCGCACTTTCTTTGGCGGACGTCCCTTGGCATAGATCACCATCTCGTGGTTCATTCCCACCAGCACGTGGTGATTTTTGATGGCCTCTTTGACCTTGGGAGGGACAGTTTCCAGGTAGGCCTCGAGCGCCGACTTGGCATCGAAATCAAACACCGGACGCAGCAACTGCTTCAGCTCTGGGCCGGTCAGTTCCGGAACATACTTGTCGAAGTAGAGATCGACGAACGAGCCGTGGGCGTTGGCGGACGCGTCCGAGGGCGCAATCGGCCCACCTCCGTTCGCACCGGAAATCTCTATGCGCTGGTACCACTTCGGCCGCTTGATGGGACCGCCGTTGATCTCAAAGTGGATGTGGTCTTCCTTGATGACGACGTCGCTGATGCGGGCCCGGTCGCCGGGCTTCGCGGCTGGTCCCCAGAGCGCCATCAACTGTTGAAGTTCCGGGCCGCTGGGGGTTACGGCGCCGTTTTTGAGTTTCAGTCCAGTCTTCCCCATTGGAAAACTCGTGCGAATGTAGACCAGTTCTGCATTGAAGGCGTGGATAATTTCTTCTCGGGTTTCTTTGGAAATCCTTGGGGGCGGAGTGCTCTCGGCGAGCGTTAGCGCGCAGAAGACTAGAAGGATCGCCAACAGACGATAACCAACGAAGTCAACTTGAAAGTACCGCATGGAGCACCCCGGGCCCACTGGCTTAATTATAAACCGCAAAAACAAGCTCTCAAGCTCTCGGCTCTCAGCTTTCAGTGAGAAGCTCCGGGTTAGATGCTGAGAACTTAGAACTACCCAGGGTCACCGGCTGCCTGAGTACTTCCGTAACGGTGCGTTGTACTTTAAGCACCTGAGGTCAGCACCCGAAAGCAACTTAGAATGGATGCAGCATGGACCAACCCATCCCCGGGCTTGGGCCGACAGGATTGCCTTTTGCCATTGAAGCTTCACATTCCCGCGCGCATTCCACTGCTTTACGTCATCCTGGGAGTGCTGTTGGCCATCAGTGTCCTCCCGATGTACTTCTACTCGGCGCAGATCGAGAACATGAATCGGGAGCGCCTGAAAACCAACGAAATGCTGCTGCAAAACACGGTCACGCGTTCGCTGGCCGACGACATTTCCCAGCACCAGGAAGCGCTGCGCATGATGCTGGCCAATTTGTCGTCGTCGATTCAGGTGATGATGCTGGCCAATCCGAGCGGGAGCGACCTGAGCGCGCAGAAATTTCTGACGCCAGAACTGCGGGCGATGGTGGAGAATTTTGTTTCTTCGTCGAACGACATTGCCTATGCCACGCTGCTGAATGCCGATGCCAGGGGAGTGTCCGCCGGGCGTATGGAGCCCGACGCCTTTCTGCAACGGGAACTGGAGCGAGCCTATCAAGCCGCCCGCGAAGGCCGCGTCTACAGCGGGCAGCCGTTGATGGTGGGCAGCGGGAAATCGGCGCGAACCGTCATGTTGGTCAGCTCGCCGATCATGTACGACGGACGCTTCCTAGGGATGATCGGTTCGGTGGTAGACATGGACTACCTGATCCGGCGGCTGCAGCAAGTCAGTCTGAGCGGATTGATGCCGTACGTCGTGGACCGCCAGGGAAGGCTGGTGGCGGCGGCGACTGGCCAATATGCTACCGGGCAGGACATGAGCCAATTCGAGATCGTGCGCAGTTTTGTGGGCGAAGGCGCGAAAGCCCAGTTGGCGGAGACCCGCGAGTTCACAATTCGCGATGGCAAAGACACGACCGAAATGCTGGGGACGTACAGTCCGGTGACCTCCCTGGAATGGGCAGTAGTAGTGCAGAAGCCGCGCGAAGACGCGTATCGCGGAATCTACGAGATGCAGCGCACGGGGCGCTTGCTGGCGTGGCTGGCGGTGTTTGTGAGTGTGGGTGTGAGTATTTTCTCAGCACGGCGGATTACCAGCCCGTTGCAGGTGCTGGCGCAGTCGAGCCAAGCCATTGCGCGCGGCGATTTTTCTCAGCGCGTGCACTTGAAAACCCGCACCGAGATCGGCGAACTGGCGACAACGTTCAACACGATGTCACAAGACCTGGAACAGTTCGTCGAAGACCTGAAGCGCGCCGCGGATGAAAACAAGGCGCTGTTCATGGGGTCGATCCAGATGCTGGCCGGCGCGGTCGACGAAAAAGACCCTTACACGCGCGGCCACTCCGACCGGGTAACGAAATATTCGCTGATGATCGCGAGAGAGATGGGGATGGATCAGGGGTTTCTGGAGATCCTGCGAGTCTCGGCGCAGCTGCACGATGTCGGCAAAATCGGCATTGAAGACCGCATCCTGAAAAAACCGGGCGCTCTGACGCCGGAAGAATTCGAGATCATGAAGACCCACACCACCAAGGGCGCGAACATCCTGCGTCCGGTGCCGCAGTTGGTGGAGATGCTGCCCGGCATCGAACTGCATCATGAGGCTCTCGACGGGCGCGGATATCCTTACGGTCTAAAAGGCGACGACATTCCTCCGCTGGCTCGGGTGATTGCGGTCGCAGACACCTTTGACGCCCTGACCACGAACCGTCCATACCAGAAGGCACACGATTCTGAAGAGGCCCTGCGCATCATTCAGAGCGTCTCGGGAAAGCGCCTTGACCCCAAGGCCGTGGCCGCGCTCCTGGCGGTGTATAAGCGCGGAGAAATTCGCATTCAGAAGCCACTGACGCACACGAGCACGCTGGAATCCGCCGCCCTAGTTGCGGCGCCCTGCGAACTTGGCGATCCCCTGACGGTCGAAACCACGCGCACCTAGAAACATCTGGTAATTTGGTAATCGGGTAATTTTATAATTTGAAACCTAATTCACTTTGGGGTCTTAAATTACCAAATTACAAATTACACAATTACAAATTCCTCCTGCCGGATTCTCCTATAATCGTTACACCTCATGATTCAAACTCTTTTTGGCAGTCTGGACGAAGAGAAGAAACCAAGTTTTATTGAGCGCATGAAGGAGGCCGTCTCGCGCACGCGCGAGAACCTGGCCGAGCGCATCGAGGATGTCGTCTCCATCGGCAAAGAGATTGACCGCTCTACGCTGGACGATCTTGAAGCCACTCTGATTGGCGCGGACCTGGGCACCACTACCACGCATGAGGTTCTGCAGAAGCTGCGCGACAAAGCCGATCGCAAGCAGATCAAAGATGTGAATGAACTCAAACGTCTGCTGAAAGAAGAATTGCTGGCGATTCTGACCTCGACCGGTTCACGGCCCGTAACCAAGGTGGACGGCACGCCGGAAGTGATCATCGTGGTGGGCGTGAACGGCACGGGCAAGACCACCACCATCGGAAAATTAGCACAGGTCTTTCGTGCACAAGGAAAGACGGTCCTGCTGTGCGCGGCGGATACGTTCCGCGCAGCCGCGATCGAGCAACTCGAGATTTGGGGACAACGCACGGGAACGGAAGTGATCAAGACGAAAGCCGGGGGCGATCCATCCGCGGTGTTGTTCGATGCGCTGCAGTCGGCCACCGCGCGCAAAACCGATTACGTGATCGTCGATACCGCCGGGCGGCTGCACACCAAACAAAACCTGATGCTCGAGCTCGAAAAGATGAAGCGTACGGCGCAACGCATCGTGCCGGGCGCGCCGCACGAGACATTGCTCGTGATGGATGCCACGACAGGTCAGAATGGATTGCAACAGGCGCGGCAGTTCACGCAATCGTCCGGAGTGACGGGGATTGTGTTGACCAAGCTTGATGGCACGGCCAAAGGCGGGGTCGTGGTCGCAATATCGCGGGAGTTGGGGCTGCCGGTGCGCTATGTGGGCGTGGGCGAAAAAGCGGGCGATCTGCTGCCGTTTGATCCCAAGGAGTTTGTGGAGTCATTGTTCTCCTGAAGACGGTTCTCGTGAAAACTGTTCGCCCGAAGGATTCACCACGGAGGAGCACATCCGATGAGTGTCTGGTGGCAACTGGCGATTGGTATCGTTGTCCTGTGGTTGGTTCTGCGCTTCGTGGGAAGCCGGTTCAGTCCCCGAGAACCCTCCGAATCGAAGGATATTCCACCAAGGGGTCCAAAGGGTCGTCCATTGGCGGGTATACCATCGTCCAAAAGACGAGGTCCGCAAAATCGATCTGGCGCAGTGGCTTTGGCCGAGCCCGATGAGGAAGACGAGAATCACAGTTTTCCGCGTCGTAATCTTTAATTAGTTTTTCTCGGACGTGATGAAGCAGCTTTTCTGATCTGATGACCATTGACGAACAACACATGCGGCGGGCGCTGGAGTTAGCGCGAGCGGGCATTGGGCTGGTGTCGCCCAATCCGGCGGTGGGCGCGGTTGTGGTGGACGCGTCGGGCGGCGAAGTCGGGGCGGGCACGCACACGTATGACGGCGTGAAGCACGCTGAGGTTCTCGCGCTGGAGCAGGCAGGCGATGCGGCCCGCGGCGGAACTCTCTACCTGAATCTGGAGCCGTGCTCGCATCAGGGCCGGACCGGGCCTTGCGCCGATGCCGTGATCGCGGCTGGAATCTGCCGCGTGATCTGCTCCATGGAAGATCCGAATCCACGCGTGGCGGGTCAGGGATTTGCGAAGCTCCGCGCGTCGGGCATCAGCGTACAGGTCGGCTTATTCGAGGCGGAAGCCAAGAAACTGAATGAAAGTTTTGCCAAGTACATCCGGCTTGGCAAGCCGCTGGTCACGCTGAAATCGGCCATGACTCTCGATGGGAAAATCGCTGATGCCACGAAACCGGGCACCGAGCACAGTTCAGAAGCTCGCTCGGCCACGCCTGTGACCGAGGGTGCGCGCAGCGGATACCATTGGATCACCGGCGAGGTGGCGCGCGCGCATGTGCAGCAACTCCGTCATCAGAACGACGCGATCCTGGTCGGAGTGGGGACGGTGATGGCGGATGATCCGCTGCTGACCGACCGGAGCAGCCTGCCGCGGCGGCGCAAGCTGCTGCGCGTGATCCTGGATTCCTACTTGCGCATTCCACCGGCGTCGCGAGTGATCCGGACGGCGGAGAGCGATGTTCTGGTCCTGTGTTCCACGGCGGAGGACGAGACCAGGCAGGCGCTGGAAGCGAAGGGGATTCGCGTAATGCAAATATCCGGGGCCAATGCGGACGGACGGCCTGACTTCCGAGCGATTGTCCAAGCGCTGGGAGAAATGGAGATCACCAGCGTGCTTCTCGAAGGTGGAGCGCTGATAAACGGGGCGGCCCTGGCGTCGGGCGAGGTGGACAAGGTGTTCCTCTACTACGCGACGAAGATTCTTGGCGGGGGCGCGGTTCCCTTCATTGCCGGTGAGGATCTGCGCGGGAGACCACAGTTCGTGCAACATTTCGAATTGCGCCGCTTCGGCGAAGACTTCGCGCTGGAAGGTTATCTCCGCGACCCGTACGCGTGACATTATTGTGTCATCTTGAGCGCAGCGAAAGACCTATGCATTTGTTTGTAGCGCCGGAATCCATAGGTCCTTCGCTTCGCTCAGGATGACAATTTGAATTGCTGACAACTTGGATTTAGGAGGTATAGCTCTTATGTTTACCGGAATTGTCGAGGAAGTGGGCAAGGTCGTAAAGATCGCGCAGCGCGGTGAGAACCGCCGGATCACTATCGAGGCTGCGAGCACTCCGAAACAATTGGGAACCGGCCACAGCGTCTCTGTGAGCGGCGTTTGCCTGACGGCGCTTGATATCAAAGCGAAATCATTCTGCGCGGACTTGGCGCCGGAAACCTGGGTGCGAACTTCATTCTCACGGATGCACGAGGGCGCACTGGTGAACCTGGAGTTGCCCATGAAGGCCGACGGGCGCTTCGATGGCCACATCGTCCAGGGGCACGTGGATGGCGTGGGCAAGCTGATCGAGTTCGAGCGCATCGTAGACTCGGACGGCCGGGATTCCGAGAACTGGTGGCTGCACATTGAAATCCCGCCGGAGATCGAGAAGTACACGGTGTACAAGGGGTCGATCTCGATCGAGGGCATCAGCCTTACGGTTGCGAAGCTCGAAGGAAACCGCTGCACGATCGCGATCATTCCGCATACCGTCGAACTGACCAATCTTGGCTCGCTGAAGCCGGGAGACCCTGTGAACCTGGAAGCCGATGTGATCGCGAAGTACGTCGAGAAGATGATGAAAGGCGAGTCAGCGCAAAGTTCGATCACCGTGGAGGAGTTGGTGAGGCAAGGGTTTTAGGGGCAGGTCTCAGTTCCCAGTTCTCAGTGAGCGCCGTCCGGTTTTACTGAGAACTGGGAACTGGGAACTGAGACCTGCCTTTACGCTTCCAGCTTCAACTCGTCCAGTTCCAGGAACTCACGGATGATGGGTTCAGTCGATTTCTCCATGTCCTTGTAGGGCCCGAAGAAGATCGCGCGGCCTTCGTAGAGGAAAACGACCCGGTCGGCCAACTTCTTGGCCAGGCGCATGTCGTGTGTGACCACAACAGAGGTCAGGTGCAGTTGCAGTTTCAGCCGGGCGATGAGATCGCCGAGCAGATTCCCCATCAGCGGATCGACCATGGTGGTGGGCTCGTCGTAGAGCACGCACTCAGGTTGGGCGGCGAGCGCTCGCGCAATGGCGACGGAACGCTTCATGCCGGTCGAAAGGTCGGATGGCAACAACTCGCGCATCTCCTTGACTCCAACCATTTCGAGGAGGCCATCGACGACCTGGTAAATCTGGTCTTCTGAGAGCTCTCTTTTTTCGCGCAGCGGGAAGGCAACGTTTTCGCCGACCGATAAGGAATCGAAGAGCGCGCCGTTCTGGAATACCATAGTGACTTTTTTATGGATTCCTTCGAGTTGTTCCCGGTTGTAGCCGGTGATGTCCTGGCCAGCAACAATGACGCGACCTGAATCCGGCTTCAGGAAGCCCATGATGGTGTGGAGCGCCACCGATTTTCCGACGCCGCTGCGCCCGAGAATGCACACCATCTCCTCCGGCAACACGTCGAAGCTGACGTCCTGGAGAACGACCCGATCTCCAAATGCCTTGGAGACATCCTTGAACTCGATGTAGGGAGATAGCGTGCCCCCAGCAGCCATGGCTATCAGCATGGCATGAGATGCCCGCTCCGCTCAAGCGCTAGCGTATCTAGGCGCAGTGGGCCAGTTTCCGACTAGCCAGCAGACCACCCAGTGGCGAGCCGATTCCGGCGTTGTGAGTCTTATCGGGATATTACGAACAGCATTGAAGGGTTGCTATTGCGCTAGCTCGTTCGAACTGTTCCGTTTCACTCGCCACCGGATCACGCGCAGCACGCAGAAGCTCAAAAGTGTTAGAGCTGGCCACGCGATGATAATCGAGCCATGCCACATTCCCCAACTGTGAAACACTGGCCAATGCATCGCGTCGAATATTCCCATAAGGGGAGTCAGCAAGAAGAATCCCGCAACAACGGAAATGACAATAGACAAGCACCCTGTCGTTGCCCTGTCAACGCTACGATTGACTCCCTTATTTTTGTCTGCCTGCTCAGGCGCTGTTCGATGGCGTGCGATGTCCACGACGGAAAATGCGGTTTGCACGAAAAGCAAGAGGGCAAGGCCCGAGGCTCCGGTCTCCAGTCCCGGGGACGAAGACCTGCCGAACATGTTCCATCGAACAATTTCGAGCGTTAAAGTGGATATATTTGCTCCCAGACAGAAGAGTTTGAGCCGCTTAACCGTCTCACTGTTTCGGATTCGCAGAATGTTGAACATCGCCACGAACACGTAAAGCAGCCCCGTATCGAGAACACTCCCTCCCGAGTGAAAAAGCTCCGTGAGCACAATGTGAGTACAACCGGCAAGCAAGATCAGCCACGCGCATACCTCGTCTGCAATCACCATGTTGCCTATCTTTTCGGCGTCAGAATAGCACGCTTCCGGAACAAAGGGTTTTCAGTTGGTCTAAGCAGGCGATTGCGCCCACGACGAGGAGGGGCGGATTCTGGTCGCGTCAAGGGCAAACCGAAATCCGACCCGCTACCTATTTAGGATGAGGAGTCGAAATCCCCGCCCTCGGCTGCCCGGTGGTCCTGAGGGGTGTTCACATTGAAAAAACTCTGCTCGGAAAAACCGGCTGCCGCTAGTTCGTCCTCTTCGATCACCCGGACAGACACGCTGGAAAATGTCGCATCGATCTTGTACTTCCCCGCCCGCAGAGCCTGCTCGGCGGCAGCGGAGAAGTCGCGCCGATAAACCGCACAGAGTGGCTGGAATCCTTTGCCGGTGCGAGGCACGGTGACGATGGCGTGGTTATCTTCTCTTTCGGCCGCCGCGAAAATGAACGCGAGCAGTTCCCGGGAGACGAAGGGCATGTCCACCGCGAGCATCAGGTTCAACGCGGCAGTTGAATGCACGAGCGCAGCGTGAATGCCGGCGAGGGGACCGCATCCGAAGAAAATGTCGGCCACGACGGATCCATCCTTAGAAGATCCGTATTCCGCAAACTTGTCAGGGTCGCCGACGATCGTCACCTTGCCGCAGACCGCGCCCATCACGGTGAGCGCGCGATCCAAGAGTGTTTGGCCGCCAAAATCCAGAAAAGCTTTATCCGCACCCATGCGAGAACTCTTGCCTCCGGCGAGGAGAAAGCCCATGCGCGACAGTTCGGTTTGTGCCATATGCAAAAGCATAAGGCCTAGACCGTAATACACGAAAGTAACCTATTCAGAACGGCCAAGCCGTCGGAAGATGAATGTGTCCAATTACGAGGCACCACTCTTTATCATGCCGCAAAAACTCATGGACATTCTCATGATGGGACGCTGTTCGCACGAGTTTTCCTGGCCGCGCCGCGCGGCGAATGGAGAGTACTACCAAGTCTGCCTGCTGTGCGCGACCAGTTACCAGTATGACTGGAAGACCATGCGCCGCGGAAGCCGGGTGGAAGCGACGGCGGAGACCGCGACCGTCCGACAGCGCTCCGGTCAAAGGAAACCGACCTGGATGCCCCGGGCACGGCGCCTGCGAACGAACCTTCCGCTGCGATACCGCGGGAAGAATCTCCATACCTGGTACGAGGGGATGATCCAGAACATCAGCCAGTCGGGGATACTGTTTCACGGCCCGCAGCAACTGCCGGCGAATGCGCTGGTGGAACTGATCTTCGAGATGCCCGAAGAAATCTCCGGCCAAAAGAACAGCAATGTACTTTGCCAGGGGAGGCTGATTCGCGTCAAGGACGCGGTTGACAATACCGAAGACGCTTTCGGGCTGGTGGCCTCCATCCTCGATTACAAGTTTCTCCACAAGCACTGACCTGCGACCCGGTGCCCTAAACGCGAGCGGATTGCGCGGTCAGCATTTCTTTCCGATTCTCCTCTTTCCGATTCTCCTTTTTCCGATTATCCTGCCAACCGACGTGCTCGCGGCGGTTGCAGCGCGCCCCCGTCTGCTGCTAGAGTTTTCTCGACACATCGAAAGCACTCTTGCCCACATGGTCTAGCCGCGCTTCGCCCGCTAGCTGGAGCCGGCAGCGTTTTTAAAAATGTCTGAAATTGGGTCTAATCTGAAGAATTGGATCGCGCGGAATCGATATTCGGCGCTGGTGCAATACTTAGGAGCCGCGCTTGCGGTATGGGTGGCGCTCAGCTGCTGGACGCTTTCCGCCGCGCTGCACCGCCATCTCTTTGTACTTTTGCTGGCGGCGGTGCTTTTTACCGCTCGCTTCCTGGGCTTTGGCCCCGCGGTTTTCTGCTCGCTGGTTTCGACCGCTTGTCTGGATTTTTTCGCTGTTCCCCACTTCGGCTTCCGCATCGGCACGAGCGCCGATCTAGAGCGGCTGGCGGCTTTCCTTGCCATTTCGATGTTCGCCGCGAGCATGGCTCGGCAGAAAACCTTGGCGGAATTGCGCGCCGATCGCACGACCCGCGAGATGGCTGCGATCGTGGAATACTCCTGTGACGCAATTTACAGCTCCCGCCCTGATGGCACGATCACCAGTTGGAATCGCGCCGCCGAACAGCTCTATGGCTACACGGCCGAAGAGGCAATCGGGTTGCCGGTGGCGCGTTTAGCGCCGCCAGAGCGTCGCGACGAGATGGAACGCAACCTCGCGCTCCTCAATGGCGGCGGGCACGTGGCTTCCTATCGGACCGAGCGCATGCGGAAGGACGGCACCCGCTGTCCGATACTGCTCTCGGTGTCGTCACTTCGAAACGCGCGCGGCAAAATCGTGGGAACGTCGGCTATCGCACGCGATCTTTCCGCCGAGAAGCAATCCGAAGAAGCCATGCGCCGCAGCGCAAAGCTCGCTATCGCGGGCCGGCTCGCCGCTTCGATTGCGCATGAGATCAACAATCCGCTGGAGGCCATCGTCAACCTGCTTTACCTGGCGCGCCATGACTCCAGCCATGCCGCGGAGTATCTGGCCCAGGCAGAACAGGAGGTGGGACGCGTAGCGCGATTGGCCCAACAAACTTTGGGGTTTGTACGCGATACCAGTTCTCCGGGGTCGATGGATCCTGCCGCCATCATGGACGAAGTTCTGCGGTTGTATTCCAGCAAACTGCTGGGCCGGCAAATCCGCGTGACGCGACGCTACCGCAGCAGTTGCGAGGTCGCCGGCTACAGTGGCGAGTTGCGGCAGCTACTGGCCAATCTTCTGGTGAATGCGGTGGATGCGATGGCGGAGGGAGGTTCTCTGCAAGTCCGCGTGGTGGCGGGACGCGACTGGTCCAATGGCAGGGAGGGAATCCGCATTACGGTTGCCGACAACGGCAGCGGGATTCCCCGCGACAAACTGCGCCAGATCTTCGAACCTTTCTACACCACGAAGAAGGAAACCGGCACCGGGCTCGGATTGTGGGTCTCGCGCGGCATTGTGCAGAAGCACGGGGGATCGATTCGGGTGCGGAGCCGGGCAGACGGGCGCGCGACCGGAACGGTATTCTTCATCTTCTTGCCCCAACAGCGCGAAATCAGCCGGGTGGCATGAGCAGTGCTTTCCTCATTGCTCACAATGACTTGGAGGCAGCAGAAGTACAGTGACCTTCGTACTTAGAAGGCCTCACCGGCAGCGGCTTATAATCATTTAAATCCAAGCAGGATGAGCACTTAGCCGACGTGGAACCTTTTCTTGCACCTGCGATCTTCGCCTTTGGGCTGTGCTTTGGCAGCTTCCTGAACGTGTGTATCTACAGGCTGCCGCGCGGCAAGTCGGTGGTAACGCCGCGCTCCGCGTGTCCGCATTGCGGAGACTTGATCCCTCTCTACCACAACGTGCCCGTACTGAGCTGGCTGATTCTTCGGGGAAAGTGCCGCTCGTGCAAGGCGCCAATATCCCCGCGCTACCTGCTGATCGAACTGCTCACGGGCTTGCTCTTTCTTGGCTGTTACACGCATCTTGGCTTGACGCTCGGGATGCTGAAATGCACCGTGCTCGGCTACCTGCTGCTGGGCTTGATCTTCACTGATGCGGAAACCAAGCTTCTTCCCGACGCGCTGACTCTGCCCGGGCTGG
Source organism: uncultured Acidobacteriaceae bacterium (assembly GCA_963749275.1). GTDB lineage: Bacteria > Acidobacteriota > Terriglobia > Terriglobales > Acidobacteriaceae > Acidiflorens. The sequence continues at coordinate 23,549 of CAVVNA010000001.1, read as the reverse complement.
CTCTGGGACTTTTGTTCAGCCTGGTGGTTCCAGTGAATGATCTGGCTTCGCGAATCATGCCTGGCATGGTCTCGCCCGCGATGAGAAGCGAGATTTCGTGGCGCCTGTGGTCCCTGTCAGACTCGTTGCTGGGAGCGGCGGTCGGCGCCTCGTTTCTCTACGGTGCGGCGGCTATTTACCTGCGCGCCCGTGGGGTCGAGGGGATGGGATTCGGCGACGTCAAGCTGATGGCGTTGATCGGCGCGTTCCTCGGAACCAAGCTCACGGTCTTAACCATTTTTGCGGCCTCGCTGGCCGGTTCGATATTTGGACTTAGCATGGTGCTCGCAGTCTGGATGAAGCGGACTCGCCGCTTTGAGACGCGCAGCATTTCTTCGCGTATTTCTTCGGGCATTTCCTCTAAAGAGGCGCGGCGGCGCGCCTGGCAATCGGCGCGCCTGGTGCTCCGCTTTTACGAGATGCCGTTTGGCGTGTTTCTCGGCAGCATGGCGATTTTGTCGTTCCTCTTTGGAAACCGGCTCCTCCAGTGGTATTGGAGGGCGCTGTGAGGCTGCTGGCGAATCCGCTAGTGAATCCGATGATACTGCGCATGGTGCTGCTTCTCGTCGCAGCCATCGCAGCTTTCGGGGTGGGCTTGTTCTTGATCCGGCGCCTGCGGAAGAATCTCTCTCAGGAATCCGAATCGCTGAATCACGCTCCGTTGGCGGCGGAGGGGTTGCCCGTGCACGCCTATCACGCCGTCATTCAGCTACTGAAGCAGCAGAAACATGAGCTCACCACCCGGCAACTGTCGGAGCGCAGAAAAGCCAAGGCCTCCGACACGCTGAGCTCGACCATACTCTCGAACCTTTCCTGCGGCGTGCTGTTCTTGAATACCAGCGGACTGGTGCGGCAAGCGAACTCGGCGGCGCGCAAGCTGTTGGGATTCGCCTCGCCGGTGGGACTGCATGCCGACGATCTTTTCCGCACGGCGACGTTGCGCCCGGAAAACAATTGCCCGGTAAAGAATGGATTATGTTCAGAAGCGACCGTCGAGCAAGCTCTTGCCCCCGCTCTGGCGGGGAAGTCGGCAATTCGAGGGTTGGTGTTGAATTATTTCACCCGGGATGGAGAGAGCCGCGTACTCGAAGTGGCTGCTTCTCCGGTTCTGGCCGAAGACGCCAGTCTCATGGGCACGACTCTTGTGCTGACGGACAAGACCGACATCGAGCGCATCCGGCACGATCAAAAGGTGCATCAGGAAATCTCTTCGGAACTTGCGCTGGGATTGCGCCATTCCCTGACTACGATTGCGGGATACGCGCAGCAGCTGGCGTGCAGCCGGGATGCGGAACTGGCGCGCCATTTGGCGGATGGCATCGCCCACGAAGCGGCGCAATTGGACCGTACCATTGGCAGCTTCCTGGGAGGCGTCGGGGTTGTATCCACGAGTTTTTGATATTAGCGATGGCAAGCCGCGATCACAATCGCGGGCTTGCGAAAGGATGAGGACATGAAGCACACGAAACTTATGGCAATCGTTACTATGCTCCTGCTCGGGGCCAGCGGTGCAGCCGCTCAGTCACTGGGGGATTACGCGCGTGCGGTTCGCAAGAACAAAGTCGAGACGAGTTCGACCGCCCGCCACTACGATAACGACAATCTGCCTACCAACGAAACTCTTAGCGTGGTCGGGCCGCCGCCGGGGGCCGCCGCCAACGCAGGGCAGAAGGCGGCTGCCGTCGATTCCGCTGCGGCGGCTGCCGCAGCGGGTTCCGCACGCCAGAAGACGGCGGACGAGTGGAACGAAAAAATCGCCAAGCAGAAAGCAAAGATCGATTCCCTGAATCACGAGATCGACCTCGACCAGCGCGAACTTCGTGTGCGCGCGGCCGCACTGTATAGCGACCCGAGCCTCAGCGCGCGCAACATTCAGTGGAATAAGGACGACGCGCAGTTCAGGAGCGACATCGGCGCCAAGCAGAAAGCGCTTGATACCGCCCGTCAGCAGCTCGACGAGATGCAGAGCCAGGCGCATAAGGCCGGGATTGCCGAGAATCCAACGGACAAAGACAACAATAAAAGCAGCGACAAGGACAACACTAAGGACAAAGAGTAAAGATCGCCGATTAGATCGTCTTCCCTGCCCTGGGGATCAGGATTTCCCCATGCGCTCCCGAATCTGGCGCGCGTGATGCCGCCCGTGGACCCAGTGGAACTTGCGCCACTCGTTGGCCGTCAAAGGTCCGAGAAACAGGTGGTCCATGATTTTCGTGCCGGCGCCGAACCGGCGCTCGCAATCTTCCAGGCCCGAAGCCATTTTCTGCAGCTCAGGCGCGATGGCTTGCCGAATCTCTTCCGGCGGCATTCCTCGCGGGGTCACACGTTCCGGGGCCTTGCGGCCTGCGGGGAGATACCCGAGATTCACGACCAACAGCGCAGCCAAGCGATGCTTCAGCGTGCCGCGCGTAGCCAACGGAGCACCTTGTGCCAGGCATTTTGCCAATCCGCGGTTGGTGTTCTGGTAGGTGAGCAAAAGATGCTCTAGTATCTGCGCCGCACTCCACTTTCCGGCAGGAGCCTGCGCCAAGCCGGCGGCGGTGGCACCGCCCGTCGCATCTTCGAGTTCCCGCCGCAAACGTTCGAGATAGGAATCCATGGCGCCGATTCAGTACAATGAGTCGCGAAACGACGATTCGCCGAAGAAGCATGGCGAAACGACGAATCGCGAAACCAAGGCCAAACTACTACGGAAAGCCCGAGCAGGAAGTCGTCGATGACAAAACCAATCGTCGGAGTTGCAGTTGCAATTCTAGCAGCAGAATTGATGTCCGGGTGCTCTTCGCAGCCGAGCAAGCCGGCAACGGCGGAGAAGCCTCAACCGAAGGCGCCGGAGGCAATCACCGGAAGCAGCGCGTTCTATAAGTGCTACATCTCCGCGCGCGGCTGGGCGCAGGATGCTCAACCGTATCGGGTGGAGTCGCAACCTGCCGCGGACTCCAAGGGCCGCGACGGCAAGGCGGGAGAGTGGCGTGCCGGATTCGCCTCGCCGTCGCAGCGCGCGACCAAGTTCTACACCTGGGCGAACGGCGATATTTCTCACGGCGTCGACGACACCTACAGCCCGACGAATTCCAGTACTCAGGTCTTCAATGTCCAGTTTCTCAAAGTGGATACGGACAAGGCCTTTGCCGTCGCCCAGCAGCACGGCGGAGAAAAGTTGCTGGAGAAAGAACCCGACACGCCTGTTCTTTATGTGCTGGACTGGAACCGGCAAACGAACGAACTCCTGTGGCACGTAATCTATGGAGCCGACCGCGATACCGCCAAGCTGCGGGTGGCCGTGAACGCATCCACCGGGGTGTTTTCGCGGGTGGAGAAGTGAGCTGCCTCGGGCTACGAGCTTCGGGCTGCAAGCGAACAGGAACCGATCGCTCGTAGCTCGTAGCGAAAGGGCGCTTGGACCGTTAGCTGGCAACCTGGTACTCGCTCTTCACCAAGCCGCTCGGATAGTGCTGCGTCGCTACGTGACGCAGCCGCACATCGCGCGGTAAAGCGCCGAAGAGAGGAATTCCGTCTCCAATGAGCACAGGCACACGAGTGATAACGAGACGCTGAACCAGGCCTGCGCGCAGGAATCCTTGAATCGTGATCCCTCCGTCGACGTAGACGTGGCGGGCGCCGCTGGCCGCGAGTTTGGAAACGATCTCAGCCGGAGACCCGGCCATCTGTTCCACAACGCCTCCGCGCGCCGCGGAGAAGTCGAGGGGCCGGCTGCTCAGTACAACCACGCGCCTGTCACCATACGGCCAAGTCGCAAAGGTCAGAACCGTTTCGAAGGTCTTGCGACCTATCACCAGCGTATCGACGCTTGCTATGAACTCGTCATAGCCGTGGGGTTCGCCGCCGCCCTCCGGCAGAAAGTCGAGATCGCCATTCGGCCGCGCGATGAAGCCGTTGACGCTGATCCCGATAAAAACGGATACCTTCATAGTGGACTCCTCACCTGTGGGAGTAAACTGCTTCGGGCTTCGGGCTGCGGGCTGCGAGCTGCGAGCGAGCAGGGACCGTTGCTCGCAACTCGTGGCTCGATGCGCTCATTGCGCTTTCCCCAGCCGGTCGAGCGCAGCGTGCGCATCCTTGGCAAACGGACCTTCGGGCAGAATCTTTAGATACTGCTCGTAGTATTTCGTGGCGTCGGCTTTATCTCCGAGTTTTTCCTGGCACTCGGCGAGACGGAAGCTGGCGACGGCGTCGTTGTCTTTGTAGTAGAGAGCTTCCTTGTAGCGCTCGCGCGCAGCGCGATAGTTCTTGCGCCTGAAGTAATAATCGCCGACCTCAATGTCTTTCAGCGCCTTCATCGGGTTCCAGGGATGGAACTCCTGGACGCCGGAGGTGTCGGGACTGTCGCCAACGTCCAGATCCCCGACGGCAGACCTGCTGGCAGGATGGTTCTTGGCATCGTCCTTGGGCGCGCTGATATCGATTCTTGTATCGAGACTGGAGCTCACCTCGGCCTCACGATTCCGGGCGGCAGCCTTGTCCGCGGCGGTCTTGTCCGAAGCCGTCTTGTCTGGCGCATCCTGCGCCAGCGAAGAAGTCGTCAGCAGCGCCAAAGAAACAATCATGAATCGAATACGCACGCTTCAATTGTATCGCTTCAGAGCGCGGTCGAAGCAGGGCCGATGAGCGGAAACGTCAGTTGGCGAAATCGCTGGTTGCGACAGTTGTTGATATTCACTAGGGACACCAAACAGTGAACGGGAACGTCGCATAGTGGTGGCGCCGTAATCCCCGATGATCACTTTGCAGAAGGATTGAGTCTGCGATCGCGCAGGCCTAGAATTAAAGATGAAAAGATCAATTTGCGGATCGACTCTCGATTCGAGACCTCGATTGGCAACGTTCACTTGACCCCAGTTCCGGGTCCAGCGATCTGCCACCGTCGCACTAACACCATAGGAGGAATTATGGAACTCACGTTAACCATAGAGGAGCGGGAGCTTTTGTTGGAGATTCTTGGTGAAAGACATATTGCACTGCTGAGAGAGATCTCACATACGGACCATCGCGAATTCAAGCTTGCACTGCGTAAGCGGGAGAAGCTTCTCGAGTCTGTTGTGAATCGTCTCAGAGTCATGCAACCAGAGTTGGAACCGATGCAGGAACTTTGCCGCTGACACTCCTGTCGCCACCCGCGCGGTGGGCGAAGGGCCGATGAGCGGAAACGTCAGACAGAATCCAAAAAAAACAGGCCGCCCACAAAAGGGACGGCCTGGTTTGGCAAAGTCCTCCGGGGAGGAGGGGAAACTTGTACTTATAACGACGGCGGATTCGCGCTCGCCGTCGGCGTCTGGTTGCTGGGCGCTTGCGCCGGTGTCGTTGCCGCCCCAGTGTTGGTCATCAGGCGGATATTCACGCGGCGATTCTCGGCGCGGCCGCTGGCAGTTTTATTGGTTTCGACCGGCTTATCCTTACCCAGCCCGATCACATAAATCTTGTAGGCCGGAACGCTTTTCTCCGCCGCCAGGTACTGAATTACGGCATCGGCACGGCGCTGGCTCAGTTCGTAGTTGTACTCGGCGCTGCCCACCGAGTCGGTCGCACCCTCTACCGTGATGATGTATCCCTTGGTAGTGGTGACGCTGGCGGCCAGTTGGTCGATGGCTTCTTTGGCATCCTTCGTCAGATTGTCCTTGTTGAATCCGAAGTGCACCGCCGTCTCCACCACCGGGCGATAGTTATCGAGGTTGACGACCGCGTTGGTCAGAGCGTCCACCCGCTGGGTCGCGCCGTTCGCCGACAATTGCGCCTTATCGGCTTCGCTGCCCGCAGCTAGAGCCTTCTGGTCTGCCGCTGCGGCACGGGTCTGCACGTCCTGAATTCCGGCTTGGGCGCGCTGGTCTACGTCCTTGATGTCTTTCGAATTCTTCGCGGTCAGGTCGTCGAGTTCATTGGTCTTATTGATCAGCGGCGTGGTCTGTTGACGGACGTAATTCTTGGTGGAACATCCGATCGTTGCGAGCAGTGTCGCCGCCAGCATTAGGGTCAATCTCAACGAGGTGCGATTCATAGATTCAGGGCTCCTTGCCCAAATATTGCTCTGTGCTGAAATCTGTTTTTTAGATCCTGTAAAAGTCTGCGCACTGGTCGCGCTCCTACTTAAAGCACGACGAATGCCATTTCGCGTTCTCAAAATAAATGGCTAAATCGCTTCATATCAATATCTTGGAGACTGACCGTGGGAAACGCAGGAACCCGGCACCCAGGCAATCGCGATATGAACCGTAGAAATTTTATACTGTGTGTTCTCTTCTGTGAATTATAGGCGCTGGCAACTGATTGTACTAGCCGCTAGCCTGTTGCCTGACGAGATTCCAACACTGCCGAGCGATCATCCAGTCTTCCTCGGCGTGAATAACTAAAACGCGGATGGCTGCATCGGAAGCGGAGATGTCCTTGTCGTTATCATTTTTCAAAGGCGATGGTGCGTTCTTCTCCTGATCGAGCTTCAGACCAAGGAAGGCAAAATTGTCGCACACCGCAGCGCGAACTTCGGGTGAGTTTTCGCCGACTCCCGCAGTGAATACGAGGGCGTCAACTCCGCCGAGCACCGCGATCATGGCGCCAATTCCCGATCGCAGGCGATGAATGTAAATATCAAGCGCCAGTTTTGCGCGCGCCATTTTTGCGGGTTCGTCTCCATTCTTGCTGGCGGCAAGAATCTCCCTCATATCGCTCGAAATTCCCGAGACACCAAGTAGTCCCGACTTCTGATTGAGGACCTCATCAAGCTGCTGGCCCGATAAATGTTTCTCGCGCATCAGATAGGTAAGGATGCCGGGATCGACGGAGCCCGACCGCGTGCCCATCATGAGACCCTCCAGCGGGGTAAAACCCATAGTCGTATCCACGCTTCGACCTTCGCGAATCGCCGCCAAAGAACAGCCATTCCCCAGGTGGCAAGTAACCAGCTTCAGCGAATTCAGATTCTTGCCCAGCAACTGCGCCGCTCGCTGTGCGCAATATTGATGATTGATCCCATGGAACCCGTAGCGGCGGATTCCCTGCCCGAACCACTCGTAAGGACCAGGATAGGTGACTGCCGATAAAGGCATGGTGCGATGAAAGCCGGTGTCGAAGACGGCGATCTGCGGCACTGGACCCAGCAACTTCGCGACCATCTCCATGCCTTCGAGTTCGGCGCGATTGTGGAGGGGCGCGAAAACGGAAACGCCTTCGATTGCCGACTTAACCTTCGCGGAAACGAACGCAGGCTCGAAATGTTGCGGACCGCCGTGGACCACCCGGTGTCCCACCACATCGATATCGGAAGGGCCGGAAATCGCTTGCGTTTCGCCGCTCCACAAGCTCTGAAGCAAGCGCTCAATGGCTTCCCCGCGAGAGCCCACCGACGTCTGGTCTTTTCGGGAAACGCCACGGGAGTTCTTGATCGAGAATTCAGCCTGGTGATCCGTCCACTCGATCTTACCCTCCCAAACACAACCCGGTGGATCGTCCGGGAGGGCATCTCCAATTTCATAGAGACAGCTCTTCTGGCTGCTGGAACCGGAGTTGAGGACAAGCACTTTCATTCGAAGCTATCTCGGTTCGGCCCACAAGTTACTCTGAGTTTTAACTACAGTGAACACTGACTCATAACGCTTGTGCCGTGACCGCGCGATTTGTATCACTGAGAGTAGCGCCGCCGTCCCGGCGGCTGTCCGGCGGGCGTCCTTCGACTTCGCTCAGGGCAGCCTCTCGCCCGCCGCTTCGAGGGCGAGACGCCCTCGGGACAGCCGGCAAAGCCTGCCCTGAGCTTGCCGAAGGGATGCCGGCGCTACTGGTTTTCGGCTTTAGTACGGCCAAGTCCAGTCGCGGATTTCCGGCAAGTCGTCTCCGCGTTCGCGAATGTATTGCTTATGCTCGACCAGTTTGTTGCGTAGCAACTGCTTGAAGTGGGCTCCGACCTTCTGCAGTCTGGGAACACGGTCCACCACATCCCCAGCCAGGTGGAAGCGATCCAGATCGTTCATCACCGTAATATCAAACGGAGTTGTGGTCGTGCCCTCTTCTTTGTAGCCCCGCACGTGGAGATTGTCATGATTGTGCCGGCGATAGGTGAGGCGGTGAATCAACCAGGGATAGCCGTGATAGGCGAAGATAATCGGCTTGTCCACCGTGAACATGGAATCGAAATCAAGATCGGAGAGACCGTGCGGATGCTCGCTCGAAGGCTGAATGGTCATCAGGTCGACGACATTCACCACGCGAATCTTGATGTCGGGAAAATGCTGCCGTAAAAGATCGACCGCAGCCAAGGTTTCGAGCGTGGGCACGTCCCCCGCGCAGGCCATTACGACGTCGGGCTCGGCACCCTTGTCTGTACTTGCCCACTCCCAGATGCCAATCCCGGTGGTGCAGTGTTCGATGGCGGACTCCATGTCGAGAAACTGCAATGCAGGTTGCTTGCCGGCCACGATAACGTTGACATAATGCCGGCTGCGCAGACAATGATCGCCGACGGAAAGCAGGCAGTTAGCGTCGGGCGGAAGGTAAACCCGGACGATGTCGGCTTTCTTATTGATCACATGATCGATGAAGCCAGGATCCTGATGGGTGAAGCCGTTGTGATCCTGCCGCCACACGTGAGAAGTCAACAAATAGTTGAGCGATGCGATCGGACGCCGCCACTCGATCTCGCGTGTAACCTTCAGCCATTTGGCGTGCTGGTTGAACATAGAATCGATGATGTGGATAAACGCTTCGTAGCAGGAGAAGAAGCCATGCCGCCCGGTGAGCAGATAGCCTTCCAGCCAGCCCTGGCACATGTGCTCACTGAGCATCTCCAGCACGCGGCCGCGCTGCGAGAGATGTTCGTCGACCGGGAGGGTTGGCTCCATCCATTCCTTGTCGGTAACCTCAAAGAGAGCGTCCAGTCGGTTCGAGGCCGTCTCATCGGGGCCAAAGACGCGGAAGTTCTTGGCATCAGCGTTCAGCTTCATCACGTCGCGCAAAAATCCGCCGAGCACGCGCGTGGCTTCGGCATTCTCGATGCCCGGCTTCGGAACGCTGACGGCATAATTGCGAAAGTCGGGCATGACCAAATCGCGCAACAACAGCCCGCCGTTGGCATGCGGATTCGCCCCCATCCGGCGGTCGCCCTTGGGGGCCAGTTCCGCGAGTTCCGAAATTAACTTGCCGTTCTTGTCAAACAATTCCTCGGGCCGATAACTTTTCATCCAGTCTTCCAGGATCTTCAGGTGTTCTGGCTTCGACTGCAGGTCGGCCACCGGCACTTGATGCGCGCGCCATGTACCCTCTATGGGCTTTCCATCGACCACTTTCGGGCCGGTCCAACCCTTCGGGCTGCGCAGGACTATCATCGGCCACGCGGGCATCGGCCAGGCGGGCAGGCTCGAATCCCCACCGTTGCGAGCGTTATTTTGACGAGCGTTATTCTGGCGAGCGGTGTCTTGAATCGAGCGAATTTCCTTTACGATCGTGTCCAAAGTTCCGGCCATCAGTTGATGCATTTCTTCCGGCACGTGCCCTTCGACGAAATAAGGTTTCCAGCCGTAGCCTGTGAAGAGGTTGGTAAGCTCCTGATCGTCCATCCGGGCAAGCACGGTGGGATTCGCGATCTTCCAGCCGTTGAGATGAAGAATCGGCAACACGGCACCGTCACGCGCAGGATTCAGAAATTTATTGCCGTGCCAGCTCGTAGCTAGCGGGCCCGTTTCCGCCTCGCCGTCTCCCACCACGCAACATGCGACGAGGTCGGGGTTGTCGAACACCGCGCCGCAGGCGTGCATGATCGAATAACCCAGTTCCCCACCTTCGTGGATCGAGCCCGGAGTTTCGGGCGCCGCATGACTCGGAATTCCTCCGGGAAAGGAAAACTGTTTGAACAGCCGCTGCAGGCCTTCTTCGTTTTGCGTGATGTTCGGATAAAACTCGCTGTAGGTGCCCTCCAGGTAGGTATTCGCGACCATTCCGGGGCCGCCGTGGCCGGGGCCAGCCAGGTAGATGACATTCAGATCGTAGTTCTTGATCAGGCGATTGAAATGGGCGTAGATGAAGTTCAGACCGGGGGTGGTCCCAAAGTGGCCGAGCAGTCGCGGCTTGACGTGCTCGATCTTCAGCGGTTCGCGGAGAAGCGGATTGGCGTACAGATAAATCTGACCGACGGAAAGATAGTTGGCCGCACGCCAGTAGGCGTCGATTTTGCGCAATTCTTCGGGCGTCAGGGGCTGCATGGAAGTATGCTGCTGCGGTGAGTTTATCGAGGCTACGGGAGTCATCGAATCCTGCCTTTCTATTTCGTGCTGTTTCGTATCTTAATTTCTTGGCGTCACCTTCGCCAACACCCGTCAGGACGTGCCGCGGCTATCTGGCCATGCAGCGCACGCTCAAGCACTACCGCCTGGAAACCTCGCTTTGCCAGCGCTTCGTAGAGGCCCTTACGACCCGAAGTATAGGCCAGAACAATCCCGGCCGGAACAGCGCTGTCGGTCCGGCCTCATTTCTATTTCCCAATTTCTATTCCCCACAAGGCATTCCCTCTGCGATACTCATCACAGAAGGTACCGCCCGTCATGGCTACAGAGATTGCGGGCGCTGAGACTGGAAATAAGTCGAGGACGGGAGGATTGCCATAATGATGTTATATCGTCTCGTTCGGCTGATCGAGACCCACTCCCAAGCACTGGCTGCTGGCCTTCTCGATCAAGTCCGGAATTCCAAGTTGACCCAACACTTCCAACAAAAGGTCCCGCCTGAAGATCTTAACGAACGGGTGGGCGAGATCTACCGTCATCTGGGGGAGTGGCTCATGGGCAAGGATGAACTCCAACTGGAGGAGCGCTATTTGCAGATTGGCGCGCGGCGGGCCAGCCAGCGTGTGCCGATGAGCGAGGTAATCTGGGTGATCGTTTTGACGAAGGATAACCTGTGGGAGTTCATCAAGAAAGAATCGGTTCTGGAACGCCCGGTGGAAGTTTTCGGCGAACTGGAAATGCTGCAGTTGCTGGAGCAGTTTTTTGACCGGGCAATTTACTATGCCTCGGTCGGTTACGAACAGGCGGTCGCGAACCCAGCTCTCAGGGAAACTGGCGCATCATCCAAGAAAGGATAAAGTATTATAAGGAGACGGCCGCTATAGATGTCATAGGGGATCGAATACACGAGAAGAGCGGGTTCCCAACGAGAGGTCTCCGGCTCCGCGGAGTCCGGCTAGATAGACACTATGCCACATAAAAATCGCGACATTCTTGAAATCCTGCGACTCGAGTTGAAATTCCTGGAAGAGGGCGGCTATGCTGACACGCCCTTCGCGCCCTGGCGCGCCCCCTACATTTTTGAGGATTCTCCAAGCTGCCTGAACTTTGGGGATGCCGCCCGGCCCCATCCCTGCATTGATTGCCTGCTGACGCAGTTGGTTCCCCCGGAATTCCGAAAGAAAGACGTGCCGTGCCGGTTCATCCCGCTCAACGACAAAGGTCAGACGATCGACTCCCTCTACCGCACCGGAACACAAGAAGAGATCGAAGAGGCCCTGCGCAACTGGCTCCGCCGGGAGATCAGCCGGATCGAAGCCGAACGAACGGTTCCCGAGCGCAAGTAGCCGGCACAGGCTTGAGCGCAACCGCTTTTGCTCAACCAGGGAACAGGAAGTCCCGGCGGTCAGGAATGAACCATTTCTTTCAGCGCGGCTTTGTTGCGGATAATCAGGGTTGCGCCTTTTAATTGCACCAGTTGTTTCTTCTTGAACTGCGAGAACAAGCGGCTGACGGTTTCACGCGTCGTGCCAATGATTTCGGCGATTTCCTCATGCGTCAAGGTCAGTTTCAACTGCAGAGGATCGCCATTGCCCACGGCATTGGACCACCCCAGCAGTAATTGTGCGAATCTCTCGGAAGGGGAGTTGGTGAGTCCCAGGGCGCGGATCCCTTCATACGCCGTGTAGTAATTGCGGCTTAGCTGCTCCGCTACCCGCACCGCCACTTCTCCATATTCACGCATGAATTGCAGCAAGGCATCCCGGGTAATGAAATTTGCCTGGCCCGGCTCGATCATCTCGGCGGTCACTTCGTAAGGCCGGTTGGAAATCGTGGCGCTGAGCCCCAGGACATCTCCCGCTTCAGAGATCTTGGTGATGACGGTTTTGCCCTCATCCGATGAAGTCGAAAGCTTCGCTTTCCCCGTGCACAAAACAAATACCCCGCGTGGCTGCTGTCCCTCGATAAACAGCATCGCGGATCTTGGGTAGACCGCGGTGGATCTGATCTCATTCAACCTGTGCAGCGCCGCCACCGGCAGGTTGCAGAATAAATACTCCTCCCGCATCGGGCAGGTGAGGCAGTTGTCGAGGATGTTGAGCCCGTAGGGTGCGCGCATTCGTAACCCTCTTCCGCGCAAATTGTATCACTGACCTGTGATCAGAATCACAAAAGAACGTGACTTTACGCATGGTCTCGAAAACACTCTGCGAGCAGAATCTATTACCACGGGAGTGTGTGGAAGCTGTGCAGATGAAGGTCTCCATGAGCGCCCCCCACTACCCCGCACCCGAAGCTACGGCCAAAGTCGTAAAATTTCGAGCTTTCCGACTGCGTTCTTGATGTCTCTGTGACTTTCAAATGCGGAACAAGAAAGGTGATGACACCATGGCAGAAGGACATCGGTTTCGAGTAGTGGCTTGGTGGGCCTCTGGCCGGACTGGCATTGCAAAATCCAGTTCCGCGCCCAATGCCATCCACTTCACTTCGCCGCCTGCTTTTGGCGGATTGGAAGGCAGGTGGACACCGGAGGATTTGCTGCTCTGTGCGGTCGCCAGTTGCTACACCACGACCTTTCGCACCCTAGCAGAATACTCGAAGTTCGAGTACACCGACCTGCAGGTGGAAGCGGACGGCGTGATCAGCAAGGGTGCCACCGGCTACAGCTTTGGCGAGGTGTCGATTCGCGCGAATCTGACGATTTCGCAGGAAGAGGACCGGGCACAGGCCAGCAAGCTTTTGCACAAGGCTCAGGAGCTATGCCTGGTGTCGCGCGCCCTCGCGGTCGAACAGAAATTTGAACCACGCGTGCAGGTGGGTGAACCGCGAGTGGAAGCGAGCCGACCTTTGCCAGTTTCCCACAAAGACGCTGGACGTTGACAGCGCGCAATCGCAACGGTTGGCGTGCTTCGGTAGTGTCTCAGTTTCAAAACCGAGACACTGTCCGTGCATCCGAGAAGACGCGCCTAAACATTCCCCGATAGTTTTCCAAGCCGTGCCCTACCCGACCCATTTATGAGACCAGTTTTAGACTATCCTCATAGTCTATCCTTTGAGCTGCGGGGTCTTGCCGCGCAAGATCTCGCCGCGCAAAGTTAAGGGATGAGGAACAATTATGAGTTCGATCGAGGCTGGTCTGGTGGGACGACCGCCGAATCGTGAAGAGAAACAGACCACACCAATGGGCTACGGCATGGACGCCATGTTCGCTCCCAGTTCGGTGGCCGTCATCGGTGCGACCAGTCGTCCCGGCACCGTAGGCCGCTCCGTTCTGGAGAACCTGCTGTCCGGTAAATTTCAGGGCAAAGTGTATGCCGTCAACGCCAAGCATCCGGAAGTGCTGGGGCTCAAAACGTACGCGAGCATTCGCGACATCCCCGGACAGGTGGATTTGGCTATCGTTGCCACCCCGGCAGTAACGGTCCCGCAGGTCATTGCAGAGTGTGTGGATGCCGGCGCCAAGGCTGCGGCTGTGATTTCCGCTGGATTCAGGGAGCGGGGCGCGGACGGCGCCGCGCTCGAACAGCAAGTTCAAGAACAGTTGCGGCGCGGTACCATGCGCTTGCTGGGCCCAAACTGCATGGGCATCATGAACCCGACCATCGGGTTGAATGCCACGTTCGTAAAAGATCCGCCCAAGGCGGGCAACGTCGCGTTCCTGAGTCAGAGCGGAGCGCTTTTAGTCGCGATCCTCGACTGGAGCGGCCGCGAACAAGTTGGCTTCAGCGCCATCGTTTCCACCGGCTCGATGCTCGATGTGGGGTGGGGCGATTTGATCTACTACCTGGGCGACGACCCGCATACCAAGAGCATCCTGCTCTACATGGAATCGGTGGGGGATGCGCGGTCGTTCGTGTCGGCAGCTCGTGAAGTCGCGCTCACCAAGCCGATCATCGTGATTAAAGCCGGCCGCTCGGAAGCGGCCTCGCGGGCTGCAGCCTCACATACCGGCGCGCTCACGGGCAGCGACGAAGTGCTGGACGCAGCCTTCCGCCGTTCCGGAGTGTTGCGGGTACACAGCATCTCGGATCTTTTCTATATGGCGGAGGTGCTCGGCAGACAGCCTCGCCCCAAGGGTCCGCGGCTCACGATTCTGACCAATGCGGGCGGCCCTGCAGTCCTGGCCACGGATGCGCTGGTAGCCAGCGGTGGACAACTGGCCGAGCTTTCTCCGGAGACCCTCCGGCGACTGAATGAGTTCCTGCCTCCCCACTGGAGCCACGGCAATCCTATCGATGTTCTCGCCGATACCGATTCCGAGCGCTATGCTCGCGCCCTCGAGATTGCTTCGCAAGACCCGAACAGCGATGGACTGCTGGTCATCCTTGTCCCGCAAGCCATGGCCGACCCTTTGCTGGTTGCAGAAAGCATGAAACCTTATGCCAAAGGATATGGCAAGCCCGTGCTCGCCAGTTGGATGGGAGGCAACAGCATTGCTGCCGGCGAAGCCGTGCTGAATTCGGCGGGCATTCCAACGTTTCATTATCCCGACACGGCGGCGCGGGCTTTCTCGCACATGTTGCGCTACAACTACAATCTGCGCGGACTCTACGAGACTCCCGCACTGGCTGACCAGTCGGACGTGAACAGCGCATCCCGCAATCAGATCGGGCAAATCATTCAGAATGCGCGCAGGAAGGGCCGCGTTCTGCTCACCGAACTGGAATCGAAGCAGTTGTTGTCGCTTTACGGCATCCCCACGGTGGAGACGCGCGCTGCGGCCAGCGAGGACGAGGCGGTCAAGCTGGCTTCCGAGCTTGGCTTTCCCGTGGTGCTGAAAGTCTTGTCCGAAACCATCACCCACAAGACGGATGTTGGCGGCGTCAAACTGAACTTGCAGGATGAAGCGGCGGTCCGCTCCGCCTATCGCGCCATCGAGTCTTCGGTTGCGGAAAAAGCCGGCCCAGGGCAATTCTTGGGCGTCGTGGTGCAGCCGATGGTGAAGCTCGATGGCTACGAATTAATCCTCGGCAGCAGCGTGGACCCGCAGTTTGGGCCAGTCGTCCTCTTCGGCTCCGGCGGCCAGCTGGTCGAAGTGTATCGCGACCGCGCGCTGGCGCTTCCACCACTGAACACAACGCTGGCGCAAAGATTGATGGAGCAAACCCGTATCTTCACCGCGCTCCAGGGAGTCCGCGGCCGCAAGCCGGTCAACCTGGCGGCTCTGGAGAACCTGCTGGTCCGATTCAGCCAGCTCGTGCTCGAACGGCGGTGGATTGCGGAAATTGACATCAATCCTCTGCTGGCTTCACCAGAGCGTATACTGGCGCTCGATGCCAGAATCGTGTTGCATGGGCCCAACGTAACCCTCGACCAGTTGCCCAAGCCCGCCATCCGTCCCTATCCCTCACAGTATGTCTCGTCCTGGACAATGCAGGATGGAACTCAGGTTTGCATTCGTCCGATCCGCCCCGAAGATGAACCGCTGTTCGTTAAGTTTCACGAGACGCTTTCCGATCGCAGCGTCTATTTGCGCTACTTCTCCTCCCTCAGCCTGATTCGGCGGGTGGCGCATGAACGCCTGTTGCGCATCTGTTTCGGCGATTACGACCGCGAAATGGTGCTGGTCGCCGAGCACACCGATCCCGCTACGGGAGAGCGCCGCATCATGGGCGTCGGGCGTATGAACAAGTTACACACTAGAAATGAAGCGGAGGTCGCGGCGCTGGTTTCAGATCAGTATCAACGTCGGGGTTTGGGATATGAATTACTCCGCCGGGTCGTCCAGGTTGCCCGCGATGAAAAGATAGCTCTAGTATCCGCGGAAATGCTGCCCGACAATATAGCGATGCGAGCCGTCTTTAAGCGCCTGGGCTTTCATATTCACCCCGATGAAGATCTAACTTCGCTGCGGGCAACCTTGGACCTGTAAACGATTTACCCGAGTGTGACCAGAGTCACAGAAAGCAAAATCGGCGCTATTTAAAATTACCCCGAGGACGCGGAGCGATGGGCTGGGCTTGCACCCTCGCCTTTTGGTTGAGGTTTTAGCCCGAGGTAACAAAGAACAGGCAGCTTGATGTTTCCCGTCCGGCCGCTCCTTATTTCTTCTCATTTGTGACGTAAATCACACGTCGCTGTGAGCAGCGTTCCCGACAATATCACCTTATTCCGTCATGCTTTACCTAACCATTTCCACAGAACGAGCGGGGTTACAAAGAAAGCAGAGGGGATTCTATGAAGCGTAAATTCAAGACCATGGATGGCAACGAGGCTGTGGCGTATGTCGCCTACCGCCTCAATGAAGTCATCGCCATTTATCCCATCACCCCCTCGTCGAACATGGGCGAATGGGCGGACCAATGGGCGTCGGAAGAAGTGCCCAACCTCTGGGGCAGCGTGCCCCACGTGATCGAAATGCAGAGCGAAGGCGGCGCTTCCGGTGCGGTTCATGGCGCGCTCCAGACCGGGGCCCTGTCCACGACCTTCACGGCGTCGCAAGGCCTGCTGCTGATGATCCCCAACATGAACAAGATCGCCGGCGAACTTACGGCTACGGCATTCCACGTCAGCGCGCGCACGGTTGCAACCCACGCCCTCTCGATTTTCGGCGACCACTCGGATGTGATGTTCTGCAGAACTACGGGGTTCGCGATGCTCTCGTCGAACTCGGTCCAGGAGGCCATGGACTTGGCCCTCATCGCGCACGCGGCTACGCTCGAAACCCGCATCCCTTTCCTGCATTTCTTTGACGGCTTCCGCACTTCGCATGAAGTCAACAAGATCGAGATGCTCACCGAAGACGACATGCACGCCCTCATCAACATGGATCGCGTCGTCGAACATCGGCAGCGTGCGCTTTCTCCGGACCATCCCGTGTTGCGCGGTACCGCACAAAATCCCGACGTCTACTTTCAGGCGCGGGAAGCCTGCAATCCTTACTACGACGCCTGTCCCGATAAGGTCCAGGCGGTGATGGATAAGTTTTCCCAAGTGGTGGGGCGTTCGTATCACCTGTTCGATTACGTGGGCGCGCCCGATGCCGAGCGCGTGATCGTCATGATGGGCTCGGGCGCAGAGACCGCGCACGAGACGGTTGACTATCTGAATAAGGATCATCTGAATCAGCAGGGTGAGAAAGTTGGCTTGCTGAAAGTCAGGCTGTACCGCCCGTTCTCCGTCCAGCGATTCCTCGAAGCTCTTCCGCCAACCGTGCGCCAGATCGCCGTTCTCGATCGCACCAAGGAAGCTGGCGCCGGCAGAGAGCCGCTGTATCTTGACGTCGTCAGCGCGATTCACGAAGGAATCAGGCTGGGCTATGGGGCGCTGAAGGTCGCGCCGGTAATCATCGGTGGACGTTACGGACTCTCTTCCAAAGAATTCACGCCCGCGATGGTCAAAGCCGTGTACGACAACTTGGCGAAGCCAAGTTCAAAGATGAAGGACCACTTCACCGTCGGCATTCAAGACGACGTGGGCCATACCAGCCTGGATTACGATTCCGATTTTTCCGTCGAGCCCGAGAGCGTGGTGCGAGCGATGTTCTACGGCCTGGGCGCGGATGGCACCGTGGGCGCGAACAAGAACTCGATCAAGATCATCGGCGAAAACACCGACAACTACGGGCAGGGGTACTTCGTCTACGACTCCAAGAAGTCGGGCGCGATGACGGTTTCGCATCTGCGTTTCGGGCCGCAGCCGATTCGCTCCAGCTATCTGATTTCGAAGGCCAACTTCGTGGCCTGCCATCAATGGATTTTCCTCGAACGCTACGACATGCTCAGCGCCCTGGTTTCCGGTGGCGTTTTCCTGCTCAATAGCCCTTTTAATAAGGACGAAGTTTGGGACCACCTGCCGCGCGAAGTCCAGACACAACTGATCGCCAAGAAGGCCAGATTTTTCATCATTGACGCCTATCAGGTGGCGAGCGATACCGGCATGGGCTCGCGCATGAATACCATTCTGCAGACTTGCTTCTTCGCCATCTCCAAGGTTCTGCCCGGCGAACAAGCTATTGAAGCCATTCGCCAGTCCATCCGCGACACCTACGGCAGGAAAGGTGACGAGATCGTGCAGCAGAACCTGCACGCCGTGGATGAAACACTGTCCCACCTTTTTGAAGTCAGCGTACCCGACAAGGTCACGAGCCAAGCCGAAATGCCGCCGGCGTTTTCTCCGCAGGCGCCCCAGTTTGAGCGCGATGTGCTCGGCGTAATCTACGCCGGCCACGGCGACGAGATCCCTGTGAGCGCGTTCCCAGTCGATGGAACCTTTCCCACCGGCACCGCCAAATGGGAGAAGCGCAACATCGCGCTTGAAATTCCGGCATGGGATACGAAGATCTGTATTCAGTGCGGCAAGTGCGCCATGGTCTGCCCGCACGCCGTGATCCGCATCAAGGTCTACGACTCAAATCAACTGGAGGGCGCGCCCACGACCTTCAAATCTACCGAGGTGCGCGACAAGGACAAAGACTGGCAGGGCCTGAAGTACACCATCCAGGTTGCGCCGGAAGATTGCACCGGATGCGGCATCTGCGTCAACATCTGTCCCGCAAAAAACAAGAGCGAGACTCGCCTGAAAGCGATCAACATGGTGCCCCAGCCGCCGCTGCGCGAGCCGGAGCGGGAGAACTGGGACTTCTTCCTCAAGATTCCAGAGCTCGATCGCCGGAAGATCAAGAGCACAAGTATCCGCCAGCAACAAATACAGGAGCCTTTATTTGAATTTTCGGGAGCTTGTTCCGGGTGCGGCGAGACGCCCTATCTGAAGCTGCTTTCCCAACTCTTCGGAGATCGTTCCGTGATCGCCAATGCGACCGGTTGCTCTTCCATCTACGGCGGCAACCTGCCGACTACGCCTTGGGCTAAGAATCTCGACGGTCGCGGACCGGCTTGGTCGAATTCCCTGTTTGAAGACAATGCCGAGTTCGGCCTGGGATTCAGGCTCTCCATCGACAAGCAGACCGAATTCGCCCGCGAGTTAGTTCGCCGTCAGTCTGCCTCCATCGGAGACGAACTGGTCATCGCTCTGCTGGAGAGTCTGCAGAAAGACGAGGCGGACATCTACGAGCAGCGGCAGCGCGTTGAACTGCTGAAGGAAAAGTTGAAGGGTCAGGACTCCCCGGATGCGAAGCAACTGCTGGCGCTCGCCGACATGCTGGTGAAGAAGAGCGTTTGGATCGTCGGCGGCGACGGCTGGGCTTATGACATTGGCTATGGCGGCCTCGATCATGTGATCGCCAGCGGCCGCAACGTGAACCTGTTGGTGCTCGACACCGAGGTTTATTCGAACACCGGAGGCCAAGCCTCGAAATCCACGCCCCGCGCGGCAGTCGCAAAGTTCGCGGCGGGAGGCAAACCGGGGCTAAAGAAAGACCTCGGGCTGATGGCCATGGCCTACGGCAATGTCTATGTGGCCAGCGTCGCCATGGGCGCCAAGGACGAGCACACGCTCAAAGCCTTCCTGGAAGCGGAAGCCTACGACGGCCCCAGCCTAATCATCGCTTACTCGCACTGCATCGCGCACGGCATCGACATGACAACGGCAATGTCGGACCAGAAAGTCGCGGTCGATTCGGGACAGTGGCTGCTCTATCGCTACCATCCGGAGCGCGCCCTCTCCGGCGAGAATCCGTTGATACTCGATTCCCGCACCCCCACGCGCAAAGTTAAAGACTATTTGCAGCAGCAAACGCGCTTCAAGATGCTGCTCAAGAGCCATCCTGAACACGCCAAACTTCTGTGGCTGGAGGCGCAGCAAGATGCTGAAGCGCGCTATCGCCTGTACGAGTATATGGCGCAGCGCAGACCGCAGCAGGCTGCGGCTCCCGCGGAGGCGGTCCAGATACCAGTGATAACGGGGAAATAGCGGCTCGCACCAAAGCGACTTACCCTAAAGCGACTTACATCTCGAAGAGGAAACATCATGGATCTAAGCACGAAATATCTTGGCCTGCAGTTGCGCACGCCGCTGGTCGCCTCCGCTTCCCCGCTTTCGCAGGAAATCGCCGGGATCCGCAGCCTCGAAGATGCCGGCGCCTCGGCCGTCGTCCTCTACTCCCTGTTCGAAGAACAACTGCGTCAGGAAGCCCTTGAGCTGGAACGCGATCTCAACGCCGGCACAGAGAGCTTTGCCGAGTCGCTTACTTACTTTCCCCAGTCCAGCGAATTCCACCTTGGCCCCGAGGGCTATCTGAATCACATTCGCAAAGCCAAGGAAGCGGTGAAGATTCCGATTATCGCCAGCCTCAACGGTGCGACTCTGGGTGGTTGGACCAAGTATGCCAAGCAGATCGAGCAAGCCGGAGCCGACGCCATCGAGTGCAATATCTACTTCATTCCGACAGATATGGCCCTCTCTGGTTCCGACGCAGAGATGCTCTATACGGACATTCTCCGGGAGGTAAAAACTTCGGTTCGCATTCCGGTAGCCGTCAAGCTCAGTCCATTTTTCAGCAATTTGGCCAATATGGCAAAGCAGTTGGACCAGGTGGGCGCAGACGCCCTGGTGCTGTTCAACCGCTTCTACCAGCCCGATATCGACCTGGAAGAATTAGAAATTAAGCCCAACGTACTGCTCAGCGGCCCGCAGGATTTACGGCTGCCCCTGACTTGGATCGGCATTCTTTATGGCCGGATTCGGGCCAACCTGGCGGCGACCAGCGGTGTCCATGGGCCCCAGGACGTAATCAAGCTGCTTATGGTCGGCGCCGATGTGACAATGATGTGCTCGGCTCTGTTGCGCCATGGGGTCGGGCTTCTTCGTTCCGTAGAACTAGGCGTTCGGGAGTGGATGGAAGCTCACGAATATGAATCTGTGCACCAGATGCAAGGCAGCATGAGCCAGTTCCGCTGCCCCGATCCGGGAGCTTTCGAGCGCGCCCAATACATGCGAGCCGTCAAGGGTCTGGAGCATGTGCTGGTACCCGGACGAGAGACATTGAAGGTCTCGTGAGCGGCGAATCGACGACGCGGTCTAGCGGTCCACAATGTTGCGGCAATCACTCCCTGGCTATTTGACCATGCGCATTTGAGCACCTCTGGCGAGTGGCAAGAGTGTGACGCACCTCACTGTGTCTAGTGCGTAAGATCACCGCCGTAGACCGGAGAGGCGTTTCTAATGGAATGTAAGAGATGCGAGGCGGTCGTTGTGACAGGGATTTCGCCCTGCGATAAGTCCGGTGCTGTGGGGCTGTTGGGTAGCCCGGGCGAGGGGGAAAACTGATGTCCTGGGAACTTGATTACAAGAAAAAGTTGCGAACGGCAGACGAGGCGCTGACTTGTGTGCAATCGGGAATGCGTGTCTACATCCAGCCGGGCTGCGCCGAACCTGAAACTCTGGTAGAGGCGCTGATGCGCCGTGGTCCCGATGTGCAGGACGTCGAAATCGTGCACATGATGACCATGGGAGCGGCCCCTTATGTGGCTCCTGAGATGGCCGGGCACTTCCGGCATAATGCAGTGTTTATCGGCGCCAATGTGCGCCAGGCCATCAACGAAGGCCGGGCCGACTACACGCCGATCTACCTGAGTGATATTGAGGAACTGTTCGAAACCGGCGCCATGCCAATTGATGTGGCCCTGCTGGAACTTTCTCCTCCCGACCCGCACGGCTTCTGCAGCTTCGGCGTGGGCGTGGATACGTCGCTCACTGCCGCCAAATGTGCGCATTACGTGGTGGCGCAGATCAACGATCAAATGCCGCGCACCTTCGGAGACAGCTTCATCCACGTGTCTGAGCTGGACGCTATTGTGGATTCCTCGCGGCCTCTGTGCGCCTTGAAGATCCCGCAAATCACCGACCTGCAAAGGGCCATTGCCAGCAACGTCGCTGATTTGATTGACGACGGGGCCGTGCTGCAGACTGGCATCGGTGGAATCCCGAATGCGGTGCTGCCGCTTCTCATGGATCGCAAGGATCTCGGGATCCACAGCGAATTGGTTTCGGACGGCGTGATGCCTTTGATCAACGCGGGCGTGATTACAGGTGCGCGCAAGAACTTTAAGCCACGGAAGATCATCCTGGGATTTGCTCTGGGCACGAAAAAATTGTTTGATTTCGTGGACAACAATCCCATCTTCGAGTTCCATCCCACGTCCTATACCAACGACCCCGGACTCATTGCCCGTAACGACAACATGGTGGCGATCAACTCTGCGCTGCAGGTCGATCTCACCGGTCAGGTCTGCTCCGATTCGATCGGAAGCCAGTTCTATAGCGGCATTGGCGGACAAGTGGATTTTCTGCGCGGATGTTCGCGCGCCAAGGGCGGCAAGCCGATCATCGCCATTTCCTCTACCGCAAAAGACGGCGCGATCTCGCGGATCGTGCCCATGCTGAGCCCGGGCGCGGGAGTGGTTACTTCGCGCGGGCTGGTCCGTTACATTGTGACCGAATATGGGGTTGCGTATCTGCACGGCAAGACTATCAGGGAACGGGCGCAGGCGCTGATCGACATTGCGCATCCCGATTTTCGAGAAGAACTCTATCAATTTTCCGAGAAAACCTGGTTTCTGCATCGGCCTTTAGCTGAGGCAACGAGGTAAACGTCATCGAGGCGAACGTCAACGAGGTGAAGCATGGCAGGCCAAGCGCGCGGTAAGGTCACGGTCGATGTCGAAGAATGCAAGGGATGCGGGCTATGCGTGGAGTCCTGCCCGCCGAAGTGCCTGGAACTGGCGCCGGAGTTAAATGCTTACGGAGCTCATCCCGCGCGCTACCTCGGACACGACTGTACCGGTTGCGGAATCTGCTTTTATTGCTGCCCGGAGCCGGGCGCGATTACGGTCTACCGCATAAAGGCGAAAGCCAAGGCTCTGACGCCGACGCCGGCGGCGGCGGCGGTGCAGGCGCCAGGAGGCGAACATGCGGCAACTCTGTAAGGGAAACGTAGCGGTGGTAAAGGGCGCGATCCTCGCCGGGTGCCGCGCATACTACGGATATCCGATTACTCCAGCCAGCGAAATCGCCGAGGCGGCCGCGCTCTACTTCCCGCAGGTCGGCGGAACATTCATTCAAGCGGAGAGCGAAGTCGCCGCCATCAACATGGTGTATGGAGCAGCCGCGGCTGGCGTCCGCGCCATGAGTGGCTCCTCCGGCCCCGGACTCAGCCTGATGCAGGAAGGTATGTCCTATCTGGCCGGCTCGGAGCTCCCTTGCGTGATCGTGGATGTAATGCGCGGCGGACCGGGACTGGGCAACATCGCGCCGGAACAAAGCGACTATTTCGCCATGGTGAAGGGCGGCGGCCATGGCAACTACCGCAATATCGTGCTGGCTCCCGCATCGGTGCAGGAGATGGCCGACTTCACCATGCTAGCCTTCGACCTCGCGGACAAATACCGCAAT